>CAYVBQ010000015.1:0-6697 GCA_964449775.1 uncultured Melioribacter sp.
TGTACGATCTTATGCTTTTTTTCTGTTACCGATGTTCTGCTTATTGTCAGCTAATGGCTAATAGCTCTATTAAGATGGATCATTAAGTGAGCCGATAAAAATAATGGCACCACTGTTTTTCTCACGAATCAAAAACAAAAACGGTCGATCAAATCTAATATTGTTACCACCAATGGATATAACACCAACCGAAACTGAAGTAACCGCTGCTGCTTCTGTGCCTTCTTCGTTTACATCAACGTACGTTTTGTGGTCCACACTGCTGATGTAGGCATTGCCCGCCCCATCGTAGAGTTTTTTGAAATTAGCTTTGTCAGGATCAAACGCAATATCCATTCCCATTGCTTTTAGTACGTCGTTTAATTTTATCTTGTATTCAAGCTTAAAGCGGGGAAGAAACAATTTCTTTTTAGAACTCGGCAGTTGACCAATTACAGAATCGAAATTCTCTCTGGTTAAAAAAGAGACAACTTCTTGCAGATTCTTGCCGTAGTTTGGGAGAAACAACGTCATGCTGAAAGCGCCGCTTCCGTAAGATAAATCGACCGCCGTGAAGAGTTCGTTGGAAAACGTGGAAAGATCACTCTCTTGTTCCATCATTTTTATGGCAACTCTTTTGCCTGCCTGAGTTGTAAAGAAATCATCTTTTGTTTTGTTCGGGTCGAACTGGTACTTCCATGTTCCTTTGAAGTAAACGGCATTGATTAGATACATAATTGTTTCTGCGGAAATCTGTTCTACAATTTTATCTATCTTCTCTTTTGTAGCAGTCTTAACCCAATTATTGATCACCGCTACCGTTGCCGGATCTCTGAAGTTCATGGCATTTACAACAGCATTGAAATACTTTTTGTTCGTCTCTATAAAATCTGTTTGGAAGGTGTAATCCTTATTGTACCAGATCGAATTAGCTATGATCATTGTAACTTTTGGGTCGATAGAGCTAAGCAGCGCCATAAGCGATTGATACGTTTCATTTGCCTGCTGTCTTGTAAATGGATCTAAAGCGAGCGTTGATCTCATCACATCATAAGTAGTTCCGTCGGCTCCGTTCAATGCCATGCCCAACGCCATAGAAATGCTTAAAGGCGAGACGAAAAGATTTGCACCGGGTTCAGTATCGTAAATCTTTTGGAACAGCTTAAAAGAAAAGTCATCCGCAGAATTAACCAGTTGTTTTTCCAATACAGATAATTGCCTCGGCGGATCAACTATGGGATTGCTCGGATTGTCGCTGCACGAAATAAACGCTATGCTTACAGCCAGAAGAACAATGAATGAATTAGTTTTCATTTTGATTCTCCATTTATTCAAAAACACTTAATCGGTCTAATCGCTAATTGGCATCCACATTTTAATTAATTATTTCAAGTAATTCAATGCATAAATTAATCTAGTATTTGGAGAAATTACAAATCTTTTCTTACCCGGAATAGATTTGCCATAAAATCCATTCATTCCATACGCAATGGATGACGGCACAATAACTGTTCTAATTTCACATGCTTTCATATCGTCAATTGTTTCATCAATACCCGGATTAATTTTTGTTTCACCGATTGTGTACTCAAAAACTTCCTGAACTTCAACAGCATCCGGTTTACCTTCCGGACTTGTACTATTAAATTCTTTAAGCCAACATTTAATTCTGCCTCACGAAATAGAAATAGTTTTTCTGATATTGGCTTTTACTTTTTTTCTATTTTCTTTTTCTGTTTTGCCGGTGGTAAAAAGTTTTCATTGGTTATTACACTTTTGCCGGTTTTAGATTCTAATTGCAACCGTGCATTTTTGGCTATTCTGCCGCCCTTCTTACCTGCTGTGGCATTTTGTGCTATGCCTTTAGCCTGTTCTGTTTCAGCTATTTGTCTTGTTGAAAGTTCGGCAAGGGCAGTAAAAATTAGTTCTGCCTCACTCATGTGGTCGCGAAGGTTTTGAGACTTTATGCCTTTTAAATCTTTATGCTTTTTTACCGTAAGGCCTGTCCATTCCTGATGAATAATGTTGGTGAGAAAAGCAAATTCATCCGATTTTTCTACTCCGCTTTGCTTCCAGTAATCCGTTAATTTATTTCGGGTTTCCTGTCCCGTCATGCGTTGCTGGACCCACTTTTCGCTTCTTCCCAATTTTTGCCAGTTTTCTCTTGCCCTGTCAATGCTTTGCGATGGGTCAACTATTTCCTGCATTCGTTCGTAGCCTACTTTTGCCAACCACTGTTTAAATGGTTCGGCTTTAGGCGATGGAATGGATTGAATGATGCGCAGCAATGTTTCCGTATCGGCAACATCCGTTTCCCTCATCTTGCCGTCAGAAGCTTCCATTTTCAACTGTCCCAATTTTTGGGACACTTCATTTCCTTCGGCTTGCAACTTGGCTTTTAAGGCATTCCAATACTTCCGTGGTCGTGGACTATCAGTCAAAATTTCAATCACATCAATAACCGAAAAGAACCATTGTTCTTTTCCACTATCCCAGTGTGTTCTTACCTTTTTACTTTCAAATAATTTGATATTGCTCATAGTTATTTTTCTCTTTATGCTGTTATAAATTTTTCTTCAGTTGTTTCCGTTTTCAGTTGGTTACAATTTGTAACCGTTTCATTTCCTTCCTTTACTGTAAGGACACCAATGCTGATTAAAGGTTCTTTCATAAAAAGCAGATTTCTGTTTAATTTAGCAGCAATATAACAATACAGAAGAAATATTTATCACGGATAAAAAAGCTGACAGCGATCAGCCACCAGCTTTCAGCTAAAATTATTTCATTACTTCAATTTCATAAACCAAAGTAGTGTTTGGAAAAATTACAAACCGTTTTTTCCCGGGAATAGATTTGCCATAGAATCCATTCAGTCCATAAGCACCAGATGACGGGACAACAACTGTTCTAACCTCACCATATTTCATATCAGCGAGTGTTTCGTCAATACCCGGATTAATTTTTGTTTTACCGATTGTGTACTCAAAAACTTCAGGTACTTCAATAGCATCCGGTTTACCTTCCTGACTTGTACTATTAAATTCTTTTCCGTTCAATAAGAACTTCCCTTTATATTTTATAGTTAGAACCGATCCGCTTTCCGGTTTATTGCCAATCCCTTCTTTCTGAATAATATATTTCAAACCGCCCGGTGTTTCTGTTGCATTGGGAAAATCACTTTTTATCCTCTCTGCTACATCTTTAATTCTTTTTTCGTCATCAGCTTTTACCTTTATTTTTACTTCTTCAACCATTCTTCTAAATGATTCATCCGTAACTTTAAAATTATTTGCATTCTCACCAATTCGCGTTATGCTCACACTTCTAATCGTATCGCCCTGAACTATTTTATTTACAATATCCATTCCGTCAACAACAGAACCGAACAAAGTATAGTTGCCGTCAAGATATGATCGGTCGCCGAGAGTAATATAGAACTGACTGCCGTTGGTATGAGGACCCGCATTAGCCATTCCCAACATCCCGGCTTTACCGTGATTTAATCCGTAATAAATTTCATTCGGAAATTCATAGCCCGGACCTTCTAATGTATCTTTACTAACGGGCATACCCGCCTGGATTACATGTCCCGGAACAACTCTGTGCCATTTACTTTCATTGAAATATGGTTTGCCCGGTTCAACTGCATTATTTTTAATTGTTCCTTCTGCAAGTCCTACAAAATTTGCGACTGTCATCGGAACATTTTGATAATCTAAGCTTAGTGTGATTCTTCCTTTGTTCGTATTCAGATCAGCATAAATTCCATCGGGCAAGAAAGCGCCTTCACGGGGAAGCATATGATCTAGATTTGCTATTCCATACGCGAGCAAAGCAATTTTTATTGCGGCATCTTCCTGTGCATCCGGAATTATTTCATCATATGTGTCAGCCGGAGTGTGCCATGTTTTTCCATAAACTTGCGGACCTTGAGAACGTAATCCGGGTGCGGGTACTCCTTCCATCATAAATGAATAACTATCTGTTCCGCCGCGTCCTGCCTTCCTATACGGAGCTCCGTCTGTTAAGGATAACGGATACTTCAAATTAGCGCTCTCAATTGGTGCAATAATTTTTTTGAAATCATTCACCATAACTTTGGGTACGGAAATTCCAACAATTGGATTTGTGCCGAAGTCTTTGTTAATCATCACCGAAATTTTTTCAAGAATATCTTTATTGTTGCTCACCCATGATTTTGAACCGACTAATCCGCGTTCCTCATTTGCAAATAGAATAAGGATGATAGTCCTTTTCGGTTTTGCACCCGCTTTCATCAACATCCGAACTGCCTCCATCATTGGACTAACACCGGAGGCATTATCAACTGCGCCAGTTGCAATATCATAAGAATCCAAATGTGCGCCAAGCACAACATATTCATCCGAAAACTCTTTGCCCGGAATAGTTGCTACAACATTTTGATATTTAATTGGTCCTTGTCTGAAAAAGTTACGGATATCAAATTGAAGAATTACTTCTTCACCTTTTTGAACAAGAGATTTTATTTCGTTGTATTGAGTATCGAGTAATTTTATATCGCAAAGTGTCGGAAGGTCATCCCAAGAGTTAACGCAACGAGAATCCAAACAACGCATAGGAACTTTTGTAAGTTGAATTGTTCCAAGCGCTCCGGCTGCGGTCAATTTTTTTGTTAGAGACACTACAGAATCACGGTCGCGCGGCAAACCGGCGTTTTCTCCGTCAATTAAGATCCAAGCGCCTTTCATTTTACTTTTTATAGAATCGAATTGTGCATCCGTCTGAGGCATAATAACAACGTGCCCGCGTTGAATTCCCTTTGTACCTGCTGTATATGATGGTGTTACAAACTCTAAATTTTTTTCCATTGGCTTGATCATTTTCCCAAACCAGGCGCCGCGGTTAAAGCCAGCAGGGATTTCACCAACTTCCTCCAACTTTACATCCACTCCCCATTTTTTCAATTCACCCATTGCCCAAATGCAAGCGGCAAGGTATGCATCAGATCCGGTGATTCGTCCGCCAATTCGGTTGCATAGAATATCCTGATGAACCATTGTTTGATTATCTCTTTTTCCGATCTCAATAATTTTTAGAACAACGGGATCTTGCTGCGGGAGTATGATTGTAGTTAGAAAAAGAAGAGTAAAGATTAATTTCACGAGTAACCGTTTCATAAGAGAACTCTGTTTTAGTGAATAATGATTGAATGCAAATTAAGGAAAAAAGTCTTTCACCAGAAAGAATTTATTCGGATTTTAGTTCATCAAAAAAATCCGGACAATGCTAAATGAAAAAAATATCTTTTACTAAATTGTTCTTTTTTCTTCTTCTTAATTCTTCCCTATTGTATTCACAACAGTGGTCATTTTCAGTTGTTGCTGATCCGAGATCGGGTTTTGATGATTTTAAAAGAGCGCTTATAGAGATAAAAAAAATAACTGCGAATCCGGAACCCAAAATTCAGAAATCGGAATTTGTTGTTGTTACGGGAGATTTTGATCCTGCCGAAACAAATTTTAGAATATTTAACGAAGTCTTTCCACCAAATTCCGACTCATCTTCAATATTTTTACCTGTCATTGGCAACCATGATTTGGATTACACTTTCTTTATCAAAGAAAAAATGTTTGACGATCAAAAACTTTTCAACAAATATGACAATTCCTCATTTAGTTATTATGTTGACATGAATAACTGCCGTGTAATTGTTGTTGATCAATATCAAGGAACAGGCTTTAATAATGGCTGCATAAATGAAGCCGGAATTAAATGGGTAGAAGAAAAAATTAAATCATCAACGGCTGAACATGTTTTCATTGCATTCCACGAACCCGCGTTTCCGCGCTATAGACATGTTGGTAATTCCTTTGATGCTTGTCCTAAAGAACGAGACGAGTTTTGGAATATGCTTCTGCAATACAAAAATAAAGTGAGAGCAATACTAGTAGGGCACACACATTATTATTACAAAATGAAGATTAGAGATGTGAAAGGTGATGCAACCGATAAAGATAAATTTCCAATTGAAGAAGACGGGATATACCAGATTGATGCCGGCGGCGCCGGAAATTCTAAAGAAGGTGAAGTTACCGTTGTCCAATTTTTAATTGATGGGGATAAAGTGCTCGCGCGTGTTGTTCAATCAAAAAAGGGAGAAGAAAATTTTAAGGAGATTGAAACAATTAAAATTAATTGACCGATGTTTAGCAAAATCTGAATTAACGTTGTCATGCCCGAATGTGCTGCCTTTCGGCATCCCGTAAAGCGGGATTTTAATCGGGCATTCACTAATGGAGAATTCAACATGAAGAGATTAAAACCAATTAAAAGAGAATGAATCTGCAAACATATCTTGTTGATGTTTCAATCCACGCGCCTGCACGAGGCGCGACAAGACAGACTTAACCAGACTAACTGATATGATTAAGTTTCAATCCACGCGCCTGCACGAGGCGCGACTGGCGGTAATTACAAACAAACTAATAAGGAAAGAGTTTCAATCCACGCGCCTGCACGAGGCGCGACTTGATGGCGAGGGCAGTATAGGGATTTATTATCGTTTCAATCCACGCGCCTGCACGAGGCGCGACCTTTTAGTTAAATTATACTTCCTTTCTTATTTATGTTTCAATCCACGCGCCTGCACGAGGCGCGACTCAAACTCGTTCGCTCCCATCGCACCTGCTGGAAGTTTCAATCCACGCGCCTGCACGAGGCGTGACCTAATAAAAAG
>CAYVBQ010000015.1:6797-82850 GCA_964449775.1 uncultured Melioribacter sp.
GAGTAGAGAAAATGACAAAGCAAGTTTCAATCCACGCGCCTGCACGAGGCGCGACCTAATAAAAAGGAGTAGAGAAAATGACAAAGCAAGTTTCAATCCACGCGCCTGCACGAGGCGCGACGAAAATTAAAGCGATAACCGATACTAAAACATTTGTTTCAATCCACGCGCCTGCACGAGGCGCGACGAATGCAGAAATTAGACTTCCAAACGAAACAAATGTTTCAATCCACGCGCCTGCACGAGGCGCGACTGAAAGGACCTGTTGCAATTGCGAGATCTCCAAGTTTCAATCCACGCGCCTGCACGAGGCGCGACTCTATTTTGTGCGGACCGTTTCATAGAAAATTGGTTTCAATCCACGCGCCTGCACGAGGCGCGACCTTACGGAAGCGGGTGTTCTTGCGGAAGATAAATTGTTTCAATCCACGCGCCTGCACGAGGCGCGACGCTTATATTTCTAACTACAGTAAAATCCAAACCTTAACATGCATTAAACGCTGATCGATGCTATGGCTGAGATAAATGTAAATATTTCCTTCAATAATATTGTTTCTATCAAATTTTTCCACTGCTAACCTCCCGGTGTTTTTATGTGTGCTTCGGTTAGCGAATCATTAATTTTCAAATCAACTTAAAAGCCGTATCATCTTAAATAATAAGCAAGTCCTCGATATTCAAATTTGTTTCCTTGCCGTAGTGTTCCAAGCGTCTTTGCCAGTTAGATCCAAGAAAGTAAAAACGCAAACTGTCCTCTTCTTTCTTATATATCGAGAGCAATTCTTCCTTAAATTCTTCCCACTGTGCAGGATCAACATTACATTCAAATACCGAATTCTGAACACGCAATCCGTTATCCAAACAAGTCTCAGCTACCTTGCGCAATCTGCGTTTTCCCGCCATTGTTTTTGTGGATACGTCATAACTTACAACAACCAGCATTGTTATTCACCTTTGATTTTTCATTTTAAGTAAAACGGCGGATAGTCGGGAATATCTCCGCGTATATAGCGCGCAAGCAGTTGAGCTTGAATATGTGGTAAAAGCCCGATCGTCATTTTTTCACCAAGAAACGGGTGCGTAATTTCTTCTTGTTTCCGTTTTTGATATGCATTCAATAACGCTTTTCGCGCACTGTCGGACATCCGCACTTCGCCCGACTCTCTTATCTCAAAATCTTTTTTCGTTACTTGTTTCAAGTTGATTAGATTCAGCATTATTCTATCGCCAAGATATGCGCGGAATTCTTCCATGACGTCTAATGCAAGACTTGGTCGCCCCGGTCTCATCTGGTGAAGGAATCCCACTTGCGGATCGAGTCCAACAGTTTCTAATGCAGATCTAACATCATTAGCGAGTATTGCATATAAGAATGAAAGTAGAGCGTTTGCAGGATCGAGCGGCGGACGTTTTGATCTCTGAGTAAATATAAAATCTTCCTGTTGAGCAGTAATAAGATTTGTGAGCACTCCAAAATATAACGTTGCACATTCACCCTCGTAACCGCGCAGCTCATCAAGTCCTTCGCATTTTTCGATATTTGTTAATCGTCTGCCCATAGTTGTTATAACGGAAACAACTTCATCGGGACAATTATCCGGGTGGTTTCGTTGATGGCGAAGAAGCAGACTACGATAGTTAGACACCTTTGCAGCAATTATCGGACGGGCAATTGCGAGTGATTGAAATTCGTCATCAGCTATAGCATACTGCGCTTTACGAAGAAGCACATTCCCATGTTGCGCACCGTACACACGGGCAAGAAACTTTCCGGTTTCCGAGAGGTAACTTATACCAACATTGTTTTCTGTACAGTATGCCATCAATGCAGGTGTTAGAGATTTGAAGCCGAAACAAACTATGTTCTCAATCGAATGGGTTGGCGCTTGAAAAACTTTTTCGTTGTTAATTTCCACGACGAATGTTTCCCGCTCTTTGCGGACGTATGCATCATCCGATGTGATGTAAAGTGTGTTCAAATGTTTTTTCATGGTATGTATAATCCTTTTATATACTGCTGCAGTTTTCGTTTATTCATTGCTTTCGGTTGACAGATATCCTGTAGAGAACAGTTGCGGCATTTAGCAGTATATTCCGCAGCAGGCAAAATCTTTTTTGAAACGATTTCTCTAACAGACGCGATGATGCTTTCGGTTTGTAAACGTAATTCGTTATCAATCTCTACAACATCTCTTCGACGAATCTTTCCATAGAAAAATGCGCCGTGTGTAATTTTTGTATTGAGCATTTCTTCCAGGCAAAACACTTGTGCGCAAAGTTGTACTTTATCGCTAATGTCGTTTTTAGGTTCGCCGGATTTAAATTCAACAGGCATTATCACTTCGCCGTTTTTGGTTTCCTTAAATTCAACAACATCACATCTACCGGTAATGCCAAGACGGAATGAGTGAATACGAAGTCCGCGTACGGTTTTTTTTGTTCCCCGCGTTTCATATGTGTCGGTATCAACTTTTTCGTGCAAAATATTTCCTCGAACGGTATAAAGATTCTCATGCCATACATCGTCTACATGTATCAATCCGCATTGGCGGGGACAGTACACGTAATGCTGTAATGCGCTTATCATTATGAAATCGTCTTCGTTGAACATCATTTTTCTTACTCGCCTGTCCCGTTAGGGACAAAATATTTATAGAAGAGAAAATCAAAAGCAAGCTCAAGTCCCGTAGGGACGATATAATAATTATGTAACATCCGTTAAAATATATTTTTCATCATAAGGAATATTATATTTTTTGAGCAATTGAATATATTCTTCACGGAACGTTTTCTTTCCATGATGCTGCTCTTGATTGTTAATATATTTTACAACCCTATCTATATGTGAGTGTGAAAAAGAAAACGCACCGTATCCAGCCTGCCAGTTAAATTTACCTTTATTAAATCTCTCTTCATTTATCCATTTTGAGGAATTGGCTTTTACATCTTGTAATAAATCCGGGATTAATTGATGAGGTTTATAACCAACAGCAATATGCAGATGATTAGGTATGCCATTTATCACAATTAATTTATGACCATTGTTTTGGATAATTCCTGTTATGTATTTATATAATTCATCCTTCCATTCGGGTTGAATAAGGGAGATCCTGTTCTGCACGGCAAAAACAAGATGCAGGTATATTTGTGTAAATGTGTTAGCCATATCATCCTCTATTCCGTCCCTACGGGACTTTGGTTTATGTGTGCATTAGGTTTTTCTATAAACATATCGTCCCTACCGGGACTAAAAAAAATTCCCATCATTTGATAATCCCGTTAGGGATTAAATTTATATAGAACATTTAAGTAAGCCAGAGAACAGAATTCACTGGGGACAGAATAGTGATTCACATTTTGTTGGCTTTGATTCAACAAATTTTATGTCATCCCTAAAGGGATTTGGAATTTGTCTTTCATTTTTATTTCTATAATTATTACCGTCCCTAACGGGACTAACGGGACTAACAAAAACGCTCAATGTTTTCTAATACAGCCAACGCCCAAACACGGTGAATAGAATTTTATTTTCGTCTGAAAAACATGATCCCGATAGGGATGAAATTTTTATAGGACCTGATCTGCGCCAAACACCAAAATCCCTTTAGGGATGGAATAAGGAAAATCATCTGAACCATATAGATAAATTTGATTTTAGTCGTGGTATCTTTTGCATTATATATTTCACGCATACGCGTTTGTGCAAGTTCGGGGTTTTCGATTTCTTCCAATCGTTCTTGCCCAACTTTTGCAAGCCAACGTTTAAATGGTTCGGCTTTGGGAGAAGGAATTGATTGGATTAATCTCATCAGAGTTTCTGCATTAGTTACGTCGGTTAAATATTTTTTCCCGTCATCGGCTTCTAACTTTAGTTGTCCGATTTTTTCGGACAACTGATTATATCCTTCCGTATGCAGTTTTTTCTTTAGGTCGCTCCAGTATTTTCTTGGTCTATTACTTTCGGTTAATACTTCAATTACATCTATAACCGAGAAGTACCATTTCTGTTCTTGCTCATTCCAAATGGAACGGATTTTTTTACTTTCAAAAAGTTTTATGTTTGCCATAGTATCTCTTTTAAACAATCCAATAAAACATGTAGAACAGATTAGTAATCTGTTCTACAAAATTTTATAACTCAACTATCTTAAATGTTTCGGGAAAAGTTTTTCCATCGAGATAAATCTCATAATCGGAATACTCACGAGCCGACCCCTCACTTAATTTTTTATGTGATACTCTTGCAAACAACTCGTGTGCAGATTGATTTCCTAAAGCAGTTTTATGCTTAAACACAATTAATTTTCTTGTATTCATTTCGCCACGTGCTGCAGAGCGGTCGTGCTCAAACATATTTTTCATTGCTTCCCAGAATAAATTAAGATCATTTTCATTAAAGCCGATCTGGTGGGCAAGATGTGCTGAGATAAATCCGTGTGTTCTGTATAAACCATAAGGAACTGTATATTTTCTACCCATTTCTGAACCACCCTTCAATGCCCTTTCTTCGGTTGCTTTGGCAACTCTGGTAATACTATGTTCAAGGGCTACAATAGGATCAACTGAACGAGCAAATGTTAATTGGATTGGTCCCCGTACTTGTCCACAGTTTGGTGCTGACTTAAGTGACATTACCGCTCCAAAAGCTCGTACATCATAAAAATTCTCACACATTTGAATACGTCCTTTTTCAGATTCAGCTTGGGTTGGTTGTCTAGTTTTAACACCTTTAATAGCATCATTAATAAATTTTTTCAACTTACTATCTTCTGGTGGATTGTCTTTTAATGTTTCTTTAATTGTTCTTAAATCAGCACCCTCATAGACAACAAAAAACATTTTATCATCTTCACCCTCTACTATTGCCGTCCCTTCGGGTAATTCATAAGATTGAATTAATTCTAATAACTCAGTGGGAATTTCTATTTTAGCTCCCTCTCCTAAATTAATCTTTAGTTGCTTGAAAGCTTCTACGTGTGCTCTGCCCAATACAGATTTTTCTTTTATGTAAATATCAAAACCTTTCTCTGCCACATCACTTTTAAACTTAGTTAACTGAATATAATTCCTAACTTTTCTTTTGATACAAACATCAGTTACTAATCCGTTGCCTGTTTCGGCATCAATACGTGGCAAGTTACCTGCATCGGGGTCTCCGTTTGGGTTACCGTCTTTTACATCAAAGTAAAAAACAAAGTCGTAACGATTTTTGATTGTTTCCATTTTTATTCTCCTTTATTTGTTTGATTGTTAATTGTTTCAGTTTTTTCTGACTTACTGGTAAAAAAGTCCTGTCTCTGGTGATAATAACCTATTGCAAAATTTGCCTGCTCATTCAAAGATAGATTTGTTGGGAAAGATTTCATCTCATTGACAATTTCTCCGATTAGTTTTTCGAAATAGATTTTTCTTCCATTATTTAGTTTCTTAAGATGTGAGTTTTTCAAACTTAGTAATCGCGGAAAAACTGTAATGGGACTGCTGGAAGCAGAGCCATAAAATCTATCTCTGATTGTTGCGTTAATGCGCGGGTTAGCCTCTTCCTGAATTTTTTCTAATACAGCAAAAAGCCTCCCGATTCGATAAGCAACATTTGTGTTTTTGGGATCGAGTGCCATAGTTATTTCCTTTTGATTTTGTTTATGAATTCTGTTAAAACGGTTTAAGAATGCTTTTATAATTGCAGCACGAGGGTGTGTAACATTAGGAATAGATTTACCATTTTTGTCTTTCTTAGAAGCTTCTGCTCTGATTCTAATAATGCACTGCTGAACCAACGTAAGAGTATATTGTGAACCATCTATAATTGCCTCAACGAATTGACCAGATAAGTTTGGAATAACATCATAAGCTTTACCTCTGAAAAAGATGACATTTGGTTTGTCTCTTTTATTGGTTACAATCGAAACAGAGGATAAGATTTCGTAAAGAGAAAGATATTTGGGTTCATATTCTCGATGAGTAATTTCAAAATCAGCAAAATGTTTTTTTATGTTTTTCCCGAAATCTTCTACCGAAGGTGTTTTCCAGAATCTTACCGAAATTCTTGCAGCATTTGGTGAAAGCCCCAGTACATAGAAATGATTTGATCTTGCAGAAGATAGTTGACCGGTGAAAATTGAATTGATAAATTTTTCAATTGTATCTACTCCTTTATCCGGGTTATCCTCGTCAACTTTCTGTGCAGCTATTACCCAAGAGAAAACTTCTTCGGGATTTATTTCCTCAGTTTTCTTTTCAGACCAGAAAAGAATGGTGGTATCGGATACAATTTTTTTATTTGTTTTTGAGTTGATAAGATGTTTAAGTGCAGCACTATAATTGTTTTCGGCTAATATTGAAATAGGTGCATTATAAGCTTGCTCTTTACCATAAGAATCGAAACCTGAATTTTTCTGAAATGCAACTATCTTTACATTTTTATCAGAAC
The DNA here is from genome assembly GCA_964449775.1 of uncultured Melioribacter sp. Classification (GTDB taxonomy): domain Bacteria; phylum Bacteroidota; class Ignavibacteria; order Ignavibacteriales; family Melioribacteraceae; genus Fen-1258. The sequence goes on from CAYVBQ010000015.1 coordinate 13,228, forward strand.
CGGGAAGTCTAAGTTCAGTATTAAGTCTTTTAATAATTTTCTTTTCTCCTGTAATCAGACAAACACCTTCCTTCAATTTTTTAATATCATCTTCTTCATTCTTTCCTGAAAGAAATTCTTCCCCCTGATATTTTTTAATAACATTTCTGTTTGCAATTAAATCATTTTCCCCATCTAACTGAAACGACATCCAACCGCTAACCTTAAGGCATTCCTCCCAGTTTGGATGTTTTGGTAACTCTTGTGTTTGATTTGATTCATAAAAATTAATTACTGCCTTAATTCCTATATCTTCCTTCAATTCACCCGGAAGAGACTTTAATTTATCAATGAATGCTTCATTGTATTTATTTGCCTGTGTGGCCTTTTTTTCATCTTTACTTAATCCGGTAACATATTCGATTTTATCCCAAAGAAAGTTTGATTTAATTCCCCCCGTCCTTATAACCCCTTTTGGAACGAAATACATTTTCCCTCGTTTACCTTCTCGTTTATTCTGTAAATCCACAAATTTGCCTTCTGCATCAATAACAATCGTAAAATCCAGTTCTTCTTTTTCATAACCAATGGGCGCATGAATTTCTGGCTTTCTTTCATAATAATCATACAATGCTTTAAGTATCATCTTCTTATCTCCTCACTTGTATAGTGTGGAATTTTAACAACACCATTCTCAATTTTTGCCGGAAAGAACATTGGCTTTGGATCTTTTATGTTTGTGAAATCCATATCATAAAGCATAAAGCCAAGTTCTCTTGTTTCATTAAGTAATGGTGCGGATTCTTCTTCTGGATTTTTTATGAATTTAAAATTGCAGCTAAATTCTCTTGTTCCGAGATATGGTTGATTGAAGCATTGTCCTTTCGTTGCTCGACGTTCAAATATTGCAAGATATTTCCCCGGCGTTTCATCTTTGCGGTAAGCATCTTTTTGTTCTTCCCAATCTTTAATTTCCTGGAGCACAAATTCTATTTCTTCCGGATCCCAAAGAAATTCGGGAACGACACTATGCTTGTTATTTTTTCTTTCTGCAAGTGGAATGAACTCGAGGACGGCATAAAAGCGGTATTTAACATCACGTAGAAAATAACCCGCACGTTGAAGACGATTGTCTTCAATAATAATACCTGTTTTATTTGATGCGACAGCACCAACTTCATTCCTTCTTACCGAAATCCATTTTATAGGATTAAAAATTTCAATCTTTGTGGGATGCCAGCGAACTGCCGGCTTCCAAAAGATTGATTCAAACACAGCTCTAACGGCTGATGGAGTGGGAACATCATAGCTTACTCGTTCGACTTTCATTTCCGGTCGCGTGAAGCAAGCATAATCTCCCCATACCTCAAGGCAAAATGGTTTGTGATTGTTTATTTGCATAAATACCTCTTGAATAAATTTTGAAAATTTTACTGTACAAAATCACCTTGAATCCAATCAGATTCATTTCCTAATAATCCAAGTCCAGTTCTGTACAAGATTGGATCGGACTGAACCCAATAACCATTTATATCTTCAACATAATTTGCGTTTTTGATATTATTGAAAATGTTAATAGGAACATTCACAATATATCTTTGCAATTTTCTCAACAAGTCTTTTGAGGCGCCGGCGTATTTTAATTGTTCAATCAACTTGAGACTGCCTTTACCGGACTTTGGACTTTCATACCAAACGATTATGCTGAACTGCTTCGATGAATCTATCATATTAAATTTTTCTGCAAAACTTCTAAACTGAAAATCAAAAGAAGAAGCATCACGAATCAAATGACTATAAAAATCAACTTCATCAAAAGAATTAAGATTTGAGTAAAGATATTTGAAATATTCTGAATAAAGACTTGGCGTAAATTCTTCATCGGGATGATTGCGAATTATAGCTTTTCCTGCATCTTCAGCTTTTCTTAAGAAACCAGATGGAGAAGGTTTTGGAGGAACAAAGACAACAACTTTACCTCCATCTTCCAGCTTGTTCTCTCTATTACATCTTCCGGCAGCTTGTGCAATTGAATCAAAACCGGTTAATGCACGATAAACAACCGGAAAATCTATATCAACACCAGCTTCAACAAGTTGTGTGCTTATAACTCTAACCGGTTCGTGCTTTTTAAGTTTTATTTTGATTTCAGAAATGATTCCACTTCTTTCCTCGCCACACATAAAACCGGAAAGATGGATTGTTCCATTTGGCATTTGAGAATGAAGTTGTCTGCAATCATTTCTTGTATTAACAATACATAGAACTTGTTCGTAACTTTTTAAGTCCTCTGCAATTTCATCCCAGCTTTTCGATTTATTTAACTCTAAAGGTAATTTTATTTCTACCCTTTTAAATTCTTGAGAAAGTAGATCGGGATTATCAATTATTTCTGTAACATTATCCAATCCTTCAATCGTATTAGTATCAGAACCTATTTTTCCTTTAAGTGCCGGTTGTGTGGCTGACATCAAGACAACCGTCACACCAAAATAATTTACTAATCCTTTTAACACTGAGAGAATTGATTTGAAGTATCCCTGTGGAAGCATTTGAGCTTCATCAAGAATGATTATGCTGTTAGCAATGTTATGAAGTTTTCTACAAGCGGAAGTTCTGCTTGCAAACAATGATTCAAACAGTTGAACATTTGTTGTAACAATTATCGGTGCATCCCAATTTTCTGAAGCAAGACGATTTTTATGATTTTCTTTTTCTGGATCAAGGTTGCTATGGTGTTCTATTACTTGATCTTCACCAAAGAGAAATTTTCCATCTTCTTTTAGCTTTTCAATTTCTTCATCTATGTCAGTTCCATATTTATAAACTTTTGATGTTTGTTCAATTATACTTGTATAAGGAATAGCAACAATGATCCTTTTCTTGTCGTATTTAATTGCGTGTTCTAACGCGAAAGCCATTGAAGCAAGAGTTTTTCCTCCGCCGGTTGGAACTGTTAAAGAGAAAAATCCCGGCTTAAGTTCGGCTTTTTCTCTGCATCGTTTAAGGATTCCATTTCTTTTTTTGTTTAATTCACTATCAGATTTTTTTTCTGACATATAGTTATCAAATCTCTCCTTTAGTTCAATAATAGATAAATAACCTCCTCGTTCTTTTTCATCCATATATTTTTCTGTATCAAGGAAGTCTGCATCAACCAAACAAGAGAATAACATTCTTATCCAAAGATGAATTTGTTCGTTAGAATTTTTATCAATTGAGTTTTTGTAAATAGCGGGAATTGACGATGGTATTGACTTATCTAAAAATTGTTTTGCTTCATCAACTTGTTTAACTTTCTCTAAGTCATCTTTAATTAGGCAATCGTTTTCATCCATTATTCTTGAATGAAGTTGCGGTTCCCAATCTGGCAAACCGGAATGATGTCCTCCAATAACATAAGATAATATTCTGGCAGCTTTTGAATTTTTAAACAATTCAAAGAGAAAAGCAGCACCAGCTTGGCTATGGTTAGGTCTGCTTCCAGTATTTTCGATATGCGCTTCGGTATCATAGTATCCTGATTTTCTGCGAAGATAACTTTGCCAATCAGGGTGATATTTCCCGAGGTCGTGCAAAAAGCCAGCCAATTCTGCCCAATCTTTATTCTCAAATTCTGAAGCAAACTTACCTGATTTATTTGCAGTTTCATTAAGATGCTCTACTACTAAATGCGGTCTCTTCCAAGAACCATCATTATTTTGTTTAACATGTGCAATAAACTCTTTCTTCATAATTCATCCTCCCGAATAATCCTCCGGTTGGTCAATCCCAAACTTTACAAGCTAATAGCGGGATTGTTGTTTTAGGGAAAAGGTAATTTATTTTTTCAGTACTAACTCTTAGCTGGCGCAGTAATAAGGAGTATTTATTCTCAAGATTATTCATCCCGCACATAACCTAACAATTTTTCTATCAATTTTAAACTAAATATTCTAATTATGATTTTAGAAAGGGAATTTTCTATTTTTTGAACAGTCTTTCTCACTAAGAATCAAATCAATATGAAATTCCTTCAAGTGTTTATTTTGATTGCAGTTTCTCTTTGTTTCTTCTACACAGCAAATCTTTTTGGACAATCCGGTTCGGTTCTTACATTTAGTGAAATAATGTTTAGTCCCTCCGAAGCGAACGGCGAGTTCGTGGAGATACACAATACCTCCGCAACAGAGACTATAGATCTCACCAATTATAAATTCAAGTATTCTACGGCATCAAGCAATAATATTGTGGCTTTCATTGGCGGAATGTTACTGGGTCCCGGTAAATTTGCTGTTATACTCCAGGGGAATTACGATTATAATAGCGGCATTTATAAAACGCTTATCCTCTCCGATGCGCTAATTCTTAAAACCGGCTCGAATAATTTTGGCTCTGCCGGAATGAATAACACGGTCAGCAATACTCTATTACTGATTAACGCCGCAGATATAACAATAGACACTTATACATATTCCGCAAACAATTCAGCCGGATATTCGGACGAAAAATTAATTCTCAACAAAAACAATGATGCATCAAACTGGAAAAACTCTTCCAAATTTCACGGAACACCGGGAAGAATAAACAGTGTTGCAATAAAAAAGTTTGATCTCTCCATTAAATCAATTTCTTCGCAAACACGTTATCCTTCATTTGGCGAGGAGATAAATCTTGCCTCGAAAGTTATTAACCTCGGCATCAATCCGGCAAGTAACTTCACAGTTAAATTTTTTGTTCTATCAAATGATGCTTGGAATTTCTTTACCGAAGAAAGCGGGAGTAATCTTTCTCCATCCGATTCAACGTTTATCATTTCAAAAGCAAAATTAAAACTTGATGAAACAAAGACCATTATGTGCAAAGTTCTTTTCAGCGCGGATGAAGATACTCTAAACAATTCTCTTGTGGCTGAGATCAACCCCGGCTCAAAACCTAACGCGGTTCTTATCAACGAAGTAATGCACGATCCTCTTACCAGCGAAACCGAATGGATTGAAATTGTGAATGCATCTGCCAGTTCAATAAATTTAAAAAACTGGCAAGTAAGCGATTTATTGACTTCACCAACCAAAGCAACTATAACTGTTAAAGATGTGAATTTACTTACGGGTGAGTACGCAATCATAGCATACGATACACTCCGTTATCGTTATGTGCCTCCGAAAAAATTTTTACAGGCAAAATTTGGTGTACTAAGTTCGACTGATGGAGTTATCCTTTATGATTTCCGCGGTGCTGTGATTGATAGTTTGAAATATAATTCAACATGGGGCGGCGCAAAAGGTTTTTCGCTTGAACGAATTTCCCTAACCGAAGCGACAAATGATTCAACAAATTGGGCAATATCGCTTAGTCCGAACGGTGGAACACCGGGTGTTCGTAATTCTGTGGTCAATGCGCGGAAGTATCCTTTTGGTTCGTTGGTGATAAATGAAATTATGTTCGATCCCGCCACAGGAAACTCGGAGTATCTTGAATTTTTCAATACTTCGGAAGATTCAATTCAAGTTGGAGGTATGCAAATTAATGTTGGCACATCATACAAATTCAAATTGGCAAATACATACTTAATGCTGCCTCCAAAAAACTATTTTGTGCTGGCGGCTGATTCAGTAATCTATAAAAATTATTCATGGTTGAAAAGAGAGTCTATTTATAGAGTTGCGGGAAGTTCCTCTCTAAGCTTATCGAATGAGGGTTCGATGCTTGTGCTGAAAGATTTTAGAAAAACTACATTGGATTCACTCATCTACTCACCGGATTGGCACAGCAAAAATGTTGTGACAACAAAAAATAAATCTCTAGAAAGATTGAACCCGGCATTCGATTCCAATAAACGCTCGAATTGGAATACTTGTGTTAGTGTTGAAGGAGGAACGCCCGGGAGACAAAATTCTATCTTTGTACAAAACCTTTCCCATGAATCAAAAGTAACAATCAGCCCTAATCCTTTTTCTCCGGATGGCGATGGTTTCGAAGACTTCGCAGTAATAAATTTTGATTTAACACACCCTCTTTCACAAGTGCGCATAAAAGTTTTTGATAGACAGGGCAGAATTGTAAGAACATTGGCAGAGAACCGTCCCTCTTCATCAAACAACTCCGTTGTGTTTGACGGATTGGATGACAGCAACAAACCGCTGCGCATTGGAATTTACATTTTATTAATCGAAACCGTAGCGGAAGGTTCGGGATATGTTGAGGTTATTAAAACGCCTGTTGTGATTGCGAGGAAATTGTAATTAATAATGTAGAGACTCGATTTATCGAGTCTCATTAAAAAGGGAGACTTCATAAATGAAGTCTCTACAAAAAAATACTATGTGCATATACAATCAAACAGTTGCAGACTTCCTTTCACAAAAAGTTATTGCAATTGCGGGTATATCGCGAAACCCAAAAATGGAAGTTGGTAATTCGATCTACAAAAAATTTAAAAGTGCGGGTTATAGAGTTTAATGGGTAACAATGACAGGTAAAACCTTTGATTCTTATTTATATGTTTTATACGCAAGAATTTACTACGATAAAGCAGTAATTTTTTGCAGCATTCTTAAAATTTTAAGTGGAATGATAATTGTGATTTAACAAAAATAAAGTTAGGCGGTAATATGAAAACCTTCTTCAAGACTTTAACTCTTCTTTTCGTGTTTTTAATAATTCTTTCTTGTACCGAGCAAGGCACAAACCCGCCAACAGAACAACCAAAAGACCCGCGTGAGATGACATGGACAGCAGATACGCTCGCTTATCCGGAAAGTATCCAAACTCTTATGAGTAATATCTTAGCGTTCAACTCTAAAGATATTTTTATTTACGGACATAATTTTATTACCAAAGGTAAAGTATATCATTACAACGGAAATAAATGGGAAGTGTACGACTTAACACAATACATTGGCGGTTATAATGTACTAAAGATGATTGCTTTCAGCAGAAATAACATTTGGGGAGTTGGAGACAGAGGAGACGCAGAGGGATTAATATTTAATTACAACGGCTCCATATGGACAGAATATAAACTTGCGAGTTCATACCCGCCATTGTATTCAATAGACGGAGAGAATGCAAATGAGTTTTATGCTTGTGGCAGAGATGGTATTGTTTGGTATAATAAAAATGGGAACTGGTTTGTTGACACAGTAAAAATACGTCACCCTGCCAATACATATTATCAACTTGGTTCACTTGCAGTATATAATGGAGAAGTATTTATTCTTGGTCGGATTTATAGTATAAAAAGAGGGTTCAGTTGGGCCAGAGAATATTTGATAAAAGGAAAGTTTAAAAACTTTTCGGTAGTTGACTCGATGGATTTTACCCAAGACCTTCCGATTCAAAGATGGGGCGTGGGGGCAATAATAAAGGGTGAGAATGGTAAACTATATTCAAAAGGTCCACGAGGATTTTATGAATGGACTGGAACAGAATGGAAAAATTTCCATCAATCCCTCTATAATTGGGGGTTTTATGTTTTCAATGATAATTATCAATTAGCACTTGGAACCGGCGGTGTTGAATATTACAATGGGGAAAGTTGGATTGATTTGGCGAAGATTTGGAACAAGTATAAAGACATTACGTTTCGAGCAGCATGGACTGACGGGAAAGAATTATTCATCGTTGGAAATATGTGGAATTCATTTCCAGAAAAAACAATTGTATTACACGGAAAATAAATCGGAGGAAACACTAAAGAAATAGTTCTTAACAAATAATTAATGAGGGAGGCGCTGGTACGCCTTCCCTCTTTTGCAAATAATAACAAACCGGTTGGTCGCCATAGTTTGTTGGGCTACGCCCATTTTATTTGCAGAGAAAATATAAATAAAAAAAAGGAAAGGAGTTTAATTATGAAAAACATTAAATGTCTTTTTGTTGTGTTGATCCTTACTTTGTTTTCGTCAATTTCCTTTGCGCACGAATGGGAAATTGGTTTTAAAATAATCAATAATGGTCAACCCGACACTAATTTTACTGTACAGATTTATGGATTTAATGTGGGGACGGGTATTTATGATCATCTAATTGATGTTTCACACAATAAATGGTTTGACGGTGATATCAATATTATTTGTGATCAGAGAACCTATAATGGAAATATATATACCCAAACTTATTATAATCCCGCTTATCCCGTAGTTCCTTATGCAGATCAGTATCTTTTTCGTTTTGGAAATAATTGTGTCATATATAAGGTAAACCCAACTAAATTTCACCCTGATATTGCTGGAGATTGGTCGGTAACATATGATATTGGCACAGGGTCCATCTCTGAGGGACCTAGTAATAATGGCGGTATGTGGGAATGGAAAGGTACAACAAGCTGGTCGAATATATATACGTTCACTTTAAAGAATGATATTAATGCCGGAAATATTACACTAAGATCAACTTCATATTCTTCAGGTACACAGTTGACTAGACAAGAAAGTTCTTTCCCTCATTATGTTTATGCTTCTGCTAATGATAATACATTTAATATTGGTGGGAGTAATTACAAAGTATATTTTAAGAATTGGCAAACTACAAATCAGTCTCCAATAAACAACGCTGGATTTGATTTGGAAAAATCTGATATAAACCCCAGTCCTAGTACAAATGAAGTAAAAGCATTTTTTGCTAGGGTATGCAATTTAACTTTTGAATACTCATTTGAAGGAACAGCAAGAAGCGGTTATATGGTTATTGGCGACACAACGAGAAACTTATCAACAACAGTTTACAGACGAAGCGATGTTAATATTAATGCAACTGCTTCAGATCAAGAATATTTATCAGTAATATATTCTTTCGATCATTGGAAAAAGAACAGTTCAACTATTGGCGGATCTGCATCTTATACTTTTCAACCCGATATTCATGCTACATATACTGCATACTTAAAACCCTTAAAACCTTCGAACACGTACCGAAATCTACAATTCAAAAATCCAGATAACTCATCACCTACTACAGGTTCAAATATTAGAATTAATTGGAGTACACACCCGGATAACCGTGTTGATGGCTACCAGATTTGGAGAAAAATTAAACATAACGGTAATTGGGGTTCACCTGCTTTGCTTTCGACTGTTAGCAGCGGAACAACATACTATATTGATTATGATTATGTATATACTGACGGTTATACAGATGATATGCTTAATTATGATGTTAGAGCACGTTTATATTATAACAGCAGCTATTCGTATGCATACGATGCCTATGAAACTACATTTGGAAAAGTAGAAGCATCAATGATGGAAGATAATCAGATTGCTTCGGTTGCAAATGAGGTACCGACCGTTTACTCAATTAACAACTACCCTAATCCATTCAATCCAACAACAACAATTAATTACCAGTTACCAGAAAGTGGATTTGTAACAATAAAGATTTACGATATGCTGGGTAAAGAGGTGGCAGTATTAGTAAATGAGAACAAGTCTGCCGGATATTATAGAGTAGCTTTTAATGCAAGCAAATTAACAAGCGGAGTTTACATTTACACAATCATCGTAAACAATTTTGTTCAATCCAAGAAGATGCTTTTGATTAAATAACGAGCAAAATTCACAGCAATTTTTCAAAACCCGGACTCTTTAAGATTAAGAGTTTGGGTTTTTTATTTAGTTTTCCAATTAATAATTGGGAGAATATTATGACTTATGAACAAAGGGTAAATGATTTCCTCGCTCAAAAAGTTATTGCAATTGCCGGTGTATCAAGAAATCCAAAAGGAGATGTGGGAAATCCGATCTACAAAAAATTTAAATCCGCCGGTTATACAGTTTATCCAATCAATCCGTTTGCAGATCAAATTGAAGGAGATAAGTGCTATCCTACATTAAGTGCAACACCAAAAAAAGCCGATGCTGTATTCATCGCGACAAATCCCGCGGCTTCGGTTGATGTGGTAAAACAATGTATTGAGAATGGAATTTCACGGATCTGGTTTCATCGTTCGTTTGGTAACGGGAGTTTTTCAGAAGAAGCTGCAAAGCTTGGTGAAGAGAACGGATTATCTGTCATCCGCTCCGGCTGCCCGATGATGTTCATTAAAGATGTTGACTTTTTCCACCGGATTGCTGCTTTCTTCATGAAAATATTTGGGAAGCTAAACTAAATAAATTGCGTTATTCATTATCGCATCTATTTTTTGTTTTCTATAACTCGAGGCGTGGAGAATTAACGGAAGTAGTTAGAAAAGAAGAGGTTGTCCAAAAAGTAAATTTAGTGTTACACTGAGCGAAGTCGTCCGTAAGACTCCTTCGGAGAAGTGTGATTAGAGAAGTAAGTCTATTTCTCTCGACTTCGCAATGGCACACATCAGTCATTGCGAGGCGCATTTTGCCGAAGCCTGTCTGCCGAGCCTGTTGCACAACGCAAATTCTGTAAAACAAAACCTTCGAGGTTGACACATCGTTGGTGGTATTCTAACCTCGAAGGTTGCTTACCGACTTGTGCAACACACTCGGCAGACAGGCAGGCAATCTAATTCTTAATTCAAAATGATGAGATTACTTCGTCGCTTCGCTCCTCGTAATGACATTCGATGACTTTTTGGACAAACTCTTTTCTTTCACTATTTTTTCGCCGTCATTTTTTAGAGATACCGAAAAAGTAATTGAATAAACTTCCCGAAATAAAATCGATCTGGCAATTAGCATTTGCCAATAAAACTTATAGAGCACGTTTTGCTATAACTTTAATTCTTCTTGGAATAATTCTTTTTCTGTTAGCGAAATTTCTCGCATACAATGAGGAGCGTCCCGGTTTTTCATTTAACGATCCATTTCTTTCTTCATTCAATGCAGTAGATGTAACATGGTTAACCTTCGGTTTAATTTATATTGGATTAATTACAGCTCTTGGTTTTTTGGCTTTTCATCCGGCGAGAATGTTGGTAGCACTTCAGTCATACACATTAATTGCTGCGCTGCGATTAATCACAATCTATTTTTTACCATTGAATGCACCCATTCATATCATTCCACTGGAAGATCCGTTCGTTGAATTCTTTGGCGGGGGTACAACTTTGCTGCGCGATCTTTTCTTCTCGGGTCACACTTCAACAATGTTTCTATTCTTCTTAACGGCAAAAAGCAAAAAACTGAAAACTATCTTTTTGATCTGCACAATTCTAATTGCATTTTGCGTTATGATTCAGCACGTTCATTATACAATTGATGTTATTGCCGCACCCTTCTTTGCTTACACCAGTTACCGCATCTCCCGTTTAATAAATAAGCGTAAGAAAAATCGAGTCATAAATCATTCTTGAGCTCACTCTAAAAAGGTATTTTTAGTATATGTCATTGCGAGCGGAGCGAAGCAATCTTCAGAATTTAGTTCATAAACAATAGATTGCTTCGTCGCTTCGCTCCTCGCAATGACAGTAAATGTCTTTTTAGAGCGGCCTCATTCTTGATTTGGAATCATTTCTCAATCTTTTTCGTTTAGGAAAGAGTATAACCACTTAAACGGGTATAATGATTTCGGAAACAGTTTATTTACATTACCTCAATGCTCTACTTGATGGCGATAAAAAACAGTGTTCTCAGATTGTTCAAAAGCTCATTAACAACAATGTCGGCATGAAAGAAATTTTTATGGAGCTTTTTCAACGATCCATGTACAGAATCGGGCTATTGTGGGAAAAAGAAAGATGCACAATTGCCGATGAACACATTGCAACAAGAATTACCGAGGGATTAATAGAGCTCGTTTCAAACTCTTTTACGAATGAAAAAAGAATTGGTAAACTTGCGTTGATAACTTGCATTGACAAAGAGTTTCATGATCTTGGAGCGAGAATGGTTGCCGGTTATTTTGAAGCAAATGGCTGGAATACTATTTTCGCCGGCTCGAATACTCCCGAGCAAGATATCATTCATCTTATCAAAGAAAAACAACCTGATATTGTTGGTATCTCCATCGGTTTTTATATCAACATAAACAGGTTAATAAGTTTAGTTCAGGTAATTAATGAAAACTTTCCCGCACAAGAAATTTTAATTGGCGGACAAGCGCTTTTGGAAGGACACACCAACATCTTATCTGTCTATGATAAAGTTAATTACATTACATGCATCAACGGTCTCGAAAAATATATAGCTGCACATCAGAACAATTGATCATTTTATTACATTCTCTAATCCTTCCAGAATTTTATATTTTACAATAGATAAATATTTTCCATCGGAGAAAACAATGAAGGTTCTAAAATCAATTTTCTTTTTATCACTTCTGTTGGTGATTTCAACTCATGCCCAACAATTAAAATCTTCCACAAAAATCCGCGATATAATTCAACCAATTAATCTTGTCGCGGGAATTTCCGATTCGGTTTTGATTAACGATCTCTTTTATTCCGATAACTACGAAGTAAAATTCAAAGAGAACAATAAGATAAAAGTGAATTATGATAAACCCGGCGGCAAGATCTATTTCAAAACGGATATGAATTTTGGCGGCATCACTCTGGTTGATTTTATACACAATGAACAGACCTATTCATTTCCTGTCCGATCGCGAGTTCAACAAAAATATAAATTCAGTTATAAGCCCGATAAAAAGTACAACAAGCTTACACTCTTCGGCAGCTTTAACGGTTGGGATCGTGGAAATCTTCCAATGAAAGATGAAAACGGTGACGGAGTTTTTGAAGCCGAAGTTCCTCTCGAACCCGGACGGTATGAATATAAATTCTGGGGTGATGGGACGGAAATAGTTGATCTAAATAATCCGGATAAAAAACCAAACGGCTTCGGAGATTTCAATTCTTTATTTAATGTTGACGCGCCAAACATTGGAAAACTTTTTCTTCACGTAGGTAATAAAAAAATCAATACTGCTCAATCGGAATTCTCTTTCATCTATGAAAACGAAAAAGACGGAAGTGAAATCAATAATGGAAATATTATTGCTCTTTTGAACAACTCCCGGGCTGCACAAAAAAATATAAAGATCAACAGAAACAAAATTAATTTCAACTTCTCCAAATCAGAGTTGAAAGGAATAAACTTATTACGTGTTGCTGTTTCTAAAAACGGAAGAGCAACCAACATTCAATCTATAAATCTTATTGATGGTTCTCCGGCAAATAACAATAATTTCACCTGGAACGACGGAATAATATATTCACTGATGATTGACCGCTTTAACGACGGGGACAAATCCATCAATAAACCGATCAAGAACGATTCTTTGCTTACACAGGCAAACTACCTGGGCGGGGATCTTCAAGGTATTATTAATAAACTTAATGAAGGATATTTCGATTCATTGGGAATCAACACAATTTGGATCTCTCCGGTATATGATAATCCGGATATTGCATATAAAGAGTCGCCTGCACCGCACAGATGGTATTCCGGTTATCACGGATATTGGCCAATAAGCTCTTTTGATGTAGAAGAAAAATTCGGCACAATAGAAAAATTAAAAGAGATAGTTTCAACAGCGCATAAATATAAAATAAAAATATTGTTGGATTTTGTTGCCAACCACGTTCACGAAACTCACCCTCTTGTCAAACAACATCCGGAGTGGTTCGGAAAACTTCAACTTTCCGACGGAAGATTAAATCTTAGATTATGGGATGAGTACAGATTAACGACCTGGTTTGAACCGTATTTGCCTAAATTTAATTTTGTTGGTTCAAAAGAAGTCGTTGATTTTCAAACGTCTAATGCAGTTTGGTGGTTGATAACAACAGGAGCAGACGGATTTAGACAGGATGCGGTCAAACATATGCCGAATGAATTTTGGCGCACCCTTACGCAAAAAATTAAAACCGAAATTGAAGTACCGATGAATGTTTCAGTTTACCAAATTGGTGAAACATTCGGAAGCTACGAGTTGATTAGTTCTTATGTTAACAACGGACAGCTTTCGGCGCAGTTCAATTTTAATTTGTACGATACCGCACTTCCGACTTTTCTTGATAAAAAGATGTCATTCAAGCCGCTCGATGCCGAGATGAAGAAATCATTTTTAGTTTATGGCGAAAATAACGTGATGGGGAATATTATGGATAGCCATGATAAGAATCGGTTCATGGCATTTGCAGATGACGACCTGGGTTTATCTCAATGGAGTGCAATCGAAGAAGGTTGGAATAATCCGCCGAAGGTTGACAATCCCGTGAACTACAATAAAGCAAAACTTTATTATGCCTATATGAACACGATTCCAGGTCTGCCTGTAATTTATTATGGAAGTGAATTCGGTATGACCGGCGCTTCAGATCCGGACAACAGAAGAATGATGCGCTTTGGAAATGAATTGAGCATAGATGAACGAAAAATGCTTGATGATGTGCGCTCGATTGTGAATATTAGAAAAAACCATTCGGCATTACGACACGGAGATTTTTTAACTCTTGCTGCGGACGAAAATATTTATGCTTACATCCGTTCCGATATGAATGAAAGAGTTTTAGTTGTGCTCAATAAAAATGAAACTACACAGAATATTGTGTTACAACTACCCGCAGCTTATAGAATAAAATCCGTAACAGATTTGATCAACAAGGAAAAAATAAATGTTGCTGACGGAAAGTTAAGTGTTAGTGTCAAAGGTGTTGGATATAGAATTTTGAGACTGGATGTCAGTTTCTAAAAAAACTCCCCGCTTACGCAGGGAGTTTAAATAATATTGAAACTGGTTACTAGTTGAAAAGATAGCGAATACCCACTTGCATTTGCCAGCGAGAGAGCACTCCAGGATCATCAATAAATGTATTTTTCAAATTAGTATTGAAATTAAAAACTGGGGCGCCTTGAGTAGTGAATTTGACAACCTGAAGCGGTGAAGTTGCTGCCGAATTGGCAACTTGCCTTACACCCCAATCTGAATTTAGCAGATTGGCAACATTTAGAATATCAACACTCAGCTGAAATGTATGTTTTTGGGTTCCCATAAAGAATGAAAAGTCCTGCAATAATCTTAAGTCCATATTACTGAACCATGGATTGATTGCTCCAAAACGATCTGCAATTTTACCACGATTATTTTTTAAGTAATCATCCTGTTCGATAAAAGCATTAAAAGCATTCCATTGATCTTGAGCCGAAATAGTTTTACCGGTTGCATCAAGATAAGGATCAAAAATAATTTCACTTTGATTTCGCGGGATATATATTAAATCGTTTGTTGGCTGGCCATCGCCATTAACATCACCGGAATAAATATATGAATATCTGTTACCTCCAGCGCCGCTGAATCTATTCCCTTCGGCAACTTCAATAAAAACACCTACGCTGGTAGCCCAGCTTTCTGACCATTCATGACGATATGTAGAGGAAGCAACAATACGATTGCGGTTACCAAATTCTGAGTTACTTAGATATGGTTTATTTGGATTTCCCTGGGTTGGATTTTCACCAAACATTGCCAATGCAATTTCAGTTGATTTCATTAAGCTTTTAGCTTCAAGATATGTGTATGATAAACTTGTATTGAGACCAAAATCGAAATTCTTTCTAAATTGTGCAGTAATGCTATAGTTATATCCTTCGTTCGAATTATCAATTACATCAGCACCACCAATAGAGTAATATATAGGGCCGCTAAAGACCGGTCTTCCATCTGGTGCAGGCAGATAACCTTTTACTTTTCCTATGTTTGCATCTCTTACATAGATTGCATTTATATCTTTGCCATAAATGATTTCGAGAGTGCCTAAAACATCTTCGGGAAACATATGATCTATTGCTAAATTAGTTGTCCATATCTGAGGCCATTTAAAATCCGCAGCCATTGCATTCAAAAAATACGATTGTTGATAAGACGGAAGATTTGGGTTAGCCCCCGGATTAGAAATGTTATTACCAATCCATACGAATGGAAGTCTGCCGGTAAAAATTCCGGTTCCGCCTCTAAGTTGTGTAGATCTATCGCCGGTTACATCCCAATTAAATCCAACACGTGGCGAGAAAAGCGGAGTTGTATCTGGAAGTTTACTTTGATCAACTGTTTCTGGTTTTCCATCAGCATCAAGCAAATTTAACGATCTTGAAAATGGATTATCTACCATATCATTCATGTACATTGGAATATCAACACGTAACCCATAGGTTAACGTAAACGTTTCAGAAACTAAATATTCATCTTGTGCGTAGAAAGCTAACTGACCGACTTTGATAACTTCACCTTTAAACGGATTCTTTGAAGCATCAGAAGCCATTTTATTAAAGTCAATAAAGCCTGGATTAGTCCGATCGGTTAATTGGAAGAATTGATCTAAAGATGAAAATCTTGGTCCTCCAAACTGCGCATCAAGTGGAAAGTATCCCGCATAGAAAAGGTTAAAGGAATTATAGAATTTGAAGTACTCAAAATTCACACCCACTGTTATCACGTGATTTCCGGCAAAATAACTGAAATTGTTTGTAAACTGCCAAACATCTTGATCAAGAATATTGTTAATTGAGAAAGGCTCACTCCCTAATGTAGTATAAGCAATACCGTTTTCGGCAATTTCAATTGTTGGATACACTTTGGAGACTGGCTGTCTGAAATCTCTGAATCTGTTGTAACTTGCAAAAAATCTGTTAGCCCATTTATCACCTCTGCTATTCAATTCAGCAGCAAATGAGCTTAGTTGGTTATTCATTCTATATCCGGAATTTTGAAACGGCAACGTGTTTTCATTTGGTCCTCTACCCCCATTTAAACTAATTGCGAAAGGATGAGGCGGTAGATCGCGCTTAGCATTAAGGTAATTATATCTAAAAGTAAAGTTGTTGCTTTCATCAATATTCCAATCCAATTTAATGATGAATTTTTCATTTTCTGTACGATTGGTGTAATTTTCATAAACACCCGGATCGTATCCATATGCAGATATCATTCTTTGTTTGATTCTATCCATATCCGATGCTTTAACTCTAGAAATTCCGAATGCAGAAGTTCCGCGATTTGCCGCAAAATTAGAACCTGGATCTTCTCTCCTTTCTATTTCAGCATTCATAAAAACAAATAATGTATTTGGAATAATGGGACCACTTGCAGTAAATCCTGATTGGTTGAAAGATAGACTTGGATTAGCTACTACTTTATTTCCACTAACAGTATTACCAACTAAATTTTCATTTCTCATAAAACTATACAATGAAGCTTTATATTTATTTGTTCCGCTTTTTGTTACAGTATTAATACCTGCACCGGTAAATCCTCCTTCCCTCACGTCGAACGGCGCAACTGATACTTGTACTTCCGCTACAGCATCAAAAGGAACAGGTTCGGCATTTGTTTGACCACCGGGAGCTGGATCATCTAATCCAAATGAATTATTGAAATATGAACCATCGAGTGAAATGTTGTTATACAGCCAGTTCTTTCCACCAAAGCTAAAATTGCCATCGCTTCGGGGATCTAATCTTGTAATATCTCTTGTACTTCTTTTAATAGAGGGTAATTCGGCAACTTGTGAACTAGAAATATATGTGGCGGCTCCGGTTCGACTACTATTTAATGTGTTATCTTTTTCTGCAGAAATAGTGATTTCCTTCATGCTAACTGCTTCGCCTTGAAGTACAAATTCTACTCTAAAATTTTGAGCAAGATTTAAGTAGATATTTTCTTGTTGTTCTTTCTTATAACCAACATAAGTAACCGCAACGGAATACGGTCCCCCTATTTTTAAGTTTGGAAGACTGAATCTTCCGTCGGTAGTAGTATACGCACCATACTTTGTGCCGGTCGGTTCATGAATTGCAATTACGTTTGCTGAAGGTAGTGGCTCACCAGCAATGTCTTTTACAATACCATTCATTGATGCAGTTGTTACCCCCTGGGGAAATGCTTTACTTGAAAACATAAATAGAATCAAGAGAGTAAAAGTGAAAGAAGTTTTAAATCTTAGTCCCATACATCCTCCTGTTTGAAATATTATGAATAAACTAATAAAGTGAGAAACCTAACTTCATACACAACTTAATATATTTTTTTTGCAATTGTTGAAATATTTTAGACCAGTGACTTTATATTATTTACAAATAGAGCCTCGGATTATCTAACCAAATAAATCTCTTTCTGCCGTTCCGATAAATATTCACATCCGGTTTTAGTTACAACGACTTCTTCTTCAACGGTTGCAATTCCATAATTAGGAATCGTCAATCTCGGCTCA
Organism: uncultured Melioribacter sp.; assembly: GCA_964449775.1. GTDB lineage: Bacteria > Bacteroidota > Ignavibacteria > Ignavibacteriales > Melioribacteraceae > Fen-1258. The sequence goes on from CAYVBQ010000015.1 coordinate 31,310, forward strand.
ATCGTAAAAACATTTCCTTCTTCAACTTCAAGATATGGTACGTTGCCGTAACGTTCCCATTTAGGTCCAAGCAAACAACCGCCATCATGGCAGAATCTTCCAACTTGATGACCCAATCCGTGCGGATATTCTGAATAACCATGTACTTGGATATAGTTACGTGCTATTTCATCAATCTCATAACCTTTCTTGCCGGGTTTCAATTCATTCGAGGAACGAGTAATTGATTCAACAATTACATCAAAACCTTTCTGCACTTCAGCAGGCGCTTTGTCTTCGCGCGGATTAAGAACATACCAGGTTCTCTGTAAATCTGAGCAGTAATCTTTGTACTTAATTCCAAAATCCATATTAATTACATGCCCCGCCTCGATTACACGGTCGGTTGGTCCTGAGTGAGCACCCGCTGTATCCGGTCCGGTAAACACCGATGGACAATATTCTTTATCCCATGCTAAACCAAATCCTCTTTTCTCGGTGAGGTCATGGACAAAAGCAGCAACTTGTTTTTCAGTTAAACCGGGTCTCAGATATTTTGTTACTTCATCAAAAATTTTCAGCGTCTCTTTGATGGCTCCTTTCATAAGATCGAGTTCTGTCTGAGATTTTCTTCCGCGGAGCGCCGCCACAATTTCTTCGGAAGAGATTAATGCATTAGAATAATTTGTCTCTTTCAAGTGATCAAGCAATTCAAGATACAAACCGTGCGGTAAACCATCTGCTAAAGTGGAATTGCGAGAAAAGTTAATTGCAATCTTTTCCGGTTTATACATGTCTAACACTTTTAACAAATCTTCTCTTACCGATTTCAAATACGGATGAATCTCTTTGTATGTACCTATAGTCTGCATATTTGCAAGTTCAAGAGAACCGATGATTGCGTGTGTATCTCCATTTTTTGTGATGATGAATGCTGATGACCAGGTTGCGTTTGTTCCAACAATCATATCCATCATTGGATCTTTCATATTTCCGGTTTCGCGAACGAAAGTCATCCACATATCAATATTTTTTTCGTTTAAGATCTTTACTGCTTGATCAATTTTTTCGAGAATCATTTCTTTGGACATAAATTGTGCCTCCACAAAACAAGAGTTAAATTAAATAGATATGCATGAGCCCACTCTAAGAAGCCATTTATAATGTTGGTCATTGCGAGCGGAGCGAAGCAATCTTTAGAATTTACTTCGGAATCGCAAGATTGCTTCGGCAAAAAACGCCTCGCAATGACAATAATAACCTTTTTAGATTAGACTCATGCATTTATTGTTGATCGTTCAAAAGAAACTTAGCCAAAGATGAATCATTAATCAAGATTACTGTTCCTTGAATTCCTTCAGGTCGTGGTATAGATATCCCTATAGAAATTGTGCTTTAGCCCCGAAAGTAAGAATAGGTATGTTGTAGAGCGATCCGCCGGCGGATTATTCCGCATTAAGAATATTTGAACGAACCTGGCGGAAGAGTCTGTTGCACAACACAAATTCTGTAAAACAAAACCTTCGAGGTTGACACAGTGTTGGTGGTATGATAACCTCGAAGGTTGCTTACCGACTTCTGCAACACACTCGGCAGACAGGTTCGTTCTACAATCAAAACTGAATTTTGGTCAAGCCCCCTATTATCAACTTAATTTGCGTAAGGTAATTGTTCCAAAATACGGTGGAAAAAAATACTGTGTAAAGTTGAACGTGCTCGAACAACCAGGGGGTATAATGCTCACCCCAAAAACAGTTCTGCCAAATTTTTTAAAACACGCAATTGAAAAATTGAGACCGGAATCGGTTTAGGCTTTTGGAAGTGTGAAAGTAAATGTGGTTCCTTCACCAATTTTACTTTCGGCAGTAATTTTACCGCGGTTTCTCTCGATCATCTCATGACAAAGAAGTAATCCCAACCCGCTTCCCTTTTCCTCGTTTGTTCCATATGTGGTGTGTTGCGTATCTATACGGAAAAGCTTTTTCAAATCTTCTTCTTTCATACCAACACCATTATCCGCTATAGATATTTTTACTTCCTTATCTAGAACAAGACACCTAAAAACAATTACCCCCTCCTTATTAGTAAATTTGATAGCATTTGAAAGGAGATTTTGAATCACAGAGAAAAGCATGTCCTCATCGGCATGTACAATTGCATTGTTCGAACATTCATTAAGAACTGTAATCTTTTTATTTACCGCATTGTTAGAGAGGAGTGTAATAACTTGATTGATTTTAAAAGCTATGTTAAAACCAATCGGGCTATAAGGAATTTTACCTGATTGAATTCTTGACCATTGAAGTAGGTTTTCAAGAAGCGCAAAAACACTCTGAGCAGCTTCATGAATTTTTTCGGCAAAGAGTTTTGTCTCTTCCTTTTCCAGAGTCTCAATATCTTCAACCAAAAATTCCGAAAAACTTAACAATGAACTGAATGGGCTTCTTAGATCATGTGCAATTATTGAAAAGAATTTATCTTTCGTTGCATTCGTGTTTTTTAGTTCTTCTTCGGATTGCTGAAGTTGTGTGTTAACATATTCTAATCTCTCTACTAGTTGTTTAAGTTTGTCTTCATTCTTTTTTGCTTCTGTGATGTCTCTTAAAATTCCACGATATGCTATAATTTTTCCGGATTTATCTTTTATGGCAGTTGAAGTCTCTCTAACTGTTATTACTACATTATTAAGTGTTTTCAAATTCAATTCATAATCTTTTACAAATCCATTTTTCTCTACTTCGTTATTGATAGTTTCTCTATCAGCTTTATTCATATAGAAAGCATCACCTATATTAATGCTTGCTAACTGTTCAGGAGATTCTATTCCTAAGAGCTCCATCCCGGCGGGGTTTAATTCAAGTAATCTTCCATCTGGAGTACTTTCGTAAATAGCCGTTTTGATTTCCTGGAATAAATGCCGGTATTTGCCATATGCTTCATCTAATTTTTCTTCTGCTTCAATTTGTTCTGTTAAATCGCGTGCAACACCAACAAGAGCCAGAGGATTTTCTTTTTCATCATAGACAATTGTTGAGTACAATTCAATTAAAAAATCTGCTCCATTTTTCCTCTTATTCCAAATTCTACCACGCCAGCCTTCTTTGAGTGTTTGGGGAAGAATTTTCTCCAATACAGCGGCATCATTTTTATCAGATCGCAACATCGTTATATGTTGCCCAACAAGTTCTTCGGCAAGATAACCGTAAGTTGCAGTAAACGATTTATTAACGTAAATGATTATGTCGTTCATATCCGTGATGGATATGCAATCACCTATGGAATTAAGAGTATGAAGAAATAATTTTGATTGAGCAAGGGATTGATCTTCAGCACCGCCAAATTTGAGAGATGAAAGATCGATCTTTGAGAGATTAGCCATAATTAACACAACATTTATTGTTTGTAAATATAGAGATTCTATTAAAGCAAATGAACGATTTTTTGAAAAAAAATTTCTTCATCGCATAACAAAATTCACTTCAATTCCCTTTATGTATGAATGAATGTAGTTGCCCTCATCCATTTCTTCCTATTTGAATAGCATACTGATAAAGCCGTGTGGTCGGAGTACAAATCAATTTATGCTTACCAAATCTTCCGTGCACTATGAATATTTATTAGTCGCTTTTCGCAATCTATCCATTATTGCTCTTCCCAATCCTTTCTCTTCAACCGGTTCAACAAGAATCAGATCGAGATTCTCTTTCTCAAGTTCATGCAAAAAAGAAAAAAGATTTGCCGCCGCTTCCCGAAGATCGCCGTTTGATGAAAGAATTTTTATTTGAGCAAACGGAAAAGCCAATTTGTTCTCCTTGAAGAAGAGCATGCCTATCTTTTTATCTTTATCAAGATATCTTTTGTGAAAAAACTTAAACGGCGTTTGAGGTGAATAATGAAAAAGAAGTTGTCCCGGCGCGTTTGGTTTCTCCGGGTCTATTATTCCAATCTTTATTTCGCCGATCTCCTTTTCAATCTCTTCTTTAGACAATCCGCCCGGACGGAGTAGATAAAATTCATTCTCATGAAATTGAATTATTGTTGATTCAACACCGACCGAAGATTTTCCGCCATCAAGAATCATATCAACTTTATCGCCAAGATATTTTGCAACATGAGATGCTTCTGTGGGGCTCAAATGTCCAAAGCGGTTTGCGCTAGGCGCTGCTATTGGTGTTCCGCACGCTTCAATAAGCTGAAGTGCAACCGCATGGTTAGGCATTCTCACGGCGACTGTTGGATTGCCGGATGTAACAATATCCGGAACGATATCTGTCTTGGGCAGAACCAGTGTTAATGGTCCCGGCCAAAATTTATCTATCAGTCGCTCAACTTTTCCATATTGAATTGCTGAAAATTTCTTGATCCAGCTTTTATCAGAGATATGAAGTATCAACGGATTAAATGCTGGGCGCTTCTTCGCTTCAAATATCTTTGCAACCGCGATTGGATTAAGACCATCCGCACCTAAACCATAAACCGTTTCTGTTGGAAATGCAACAAGTCCGCCCCGTTTAATTATCTCGGCTGCTTGTTGAATACTTTCGCTATCTGCTTTTGTTATATTCATCTTTGTTCATGTCATTCTGAGAAGTCCCGATGGTTTTTATCGGGACGACGAAGAATCTCCTACTAATAATTTGACTGTGAGACTTCTCCCAACAGATTGGGATTAGAGCTACATGCAAAATATAACTTTTGTGAACTAATTGTTAAACGAATATATTTGAAACGGACACCCAAACAAACTATGGTGATGAGATGCACGAATTGAATGAGTTTAGGCAATTCAGTAAATGGCTCGCTGATGAAAGCGGCAAAATTATTAAGCATTACTGGCGCACTGGAATGAGCGTTGAAAACAAACCCGATTTATCCCCCGTAACAATCGCTGATAAAAAAGCCGAAGAGTTTATGCGGGAGATGATTATGAAGAAGTATCCTAATCATGGAATACTCGGTGAAGAATTCGGCGAGCACAATCCGAATGCAGGATACAAATGGGTCCTCGATCCGATTGACGGTACAAAAAGTTATATCTGCGGAACTGTTACATTCGGAACGCTAATTGCATTATTAAAAAATGGCGAGCCGATCCTAGGCGTTATCAATCAACCTATACTCAACGAGTTTTTAATAGGCGATAACCACACAACCGAATTAAATGGAAAGCAAGTACAAGTCAAAGAGTGTTACAATCTTTCCGATGCGGTTCTTCTGACTACAGATCAGATTAACATCGAGAAGTATCAGAACATTAAAAAATTTGATGAACTCGCTCATAAAGTAAAACTCTACCGTCAATGGGGCGATTGTTACGGCTATTATCTTGTTGCAACCGGTTACGCAGATATTATGATCGACGCGATTATGAGTCCGTGGGATTTGTACGCACTCATTCCAATAATTCGCGGCGCGGGCGGCACAATTACGGATTACCGTGGAAACGATCCGCTGAAGGGAAACAGCATTGTTGCGACGGGAGGAAAGATTCATAACGAAGTGATTGAACTATTGAAAGGCGATCAAGAGCAAGATTAAGAGCAAGAGCAAGATGTTTTTGATTTCTTACTCTTGTTCTGCATCTCCGAATCCTTTCTGAATACTCTGCATCATATCATTACATAATTATTTAACAAGGAGAATAAAATGCAGAACTTGATAGAAGGAACAGATGCCAATTTTACACAGGAAGTTTTAAAATCTGATACACCCGTTTTGGTTGACTTTTGGGCGCCCTGGTGCGGACCGTGCAGAATGGTTGCGCCGGTTGTAGAAGAAATTGCGAATGAAATGGTTGGGAAGTTGAAAGTAGTAAAAGTCAACACAGATGAAAACGGTAATGTAGCCGGTCAATATGGTATTATGAGCATACCAACACTCGGTATTTTCAAAAATGGAAAACTTGTTGATTCGGTTATAGGTGCTGTACCAAAACAACATCTTGTAAGTAAAATTACACCTCACTTAGTCAATCCTAATTAATTTTATTTGTAGAGACTCGATTTATCGAGTCTCTCAGTATTAAGGTTACCCCAAAAATATTGTTTGGATTGTAAAACGATTCGCCAAGGCGAATCGCATTACAAAAACCAATTTTACTTTTGGGTTACTCTCTTTGTCTTGAGACTTCATGAATGAAGTCTCTACATTTTAAAAACAAAAACCCGATCTCGCAAAAGATCGGGTTTTTCATTCCCATTATTAAACACAGATTAGAAATCTGTGTTACTTTAATTGTTCTTCTTAAATTCCGCCATAAATTCTACTAAAGCTTCAACTCCCTGTTTTGGGAATGCGTTGTAAATTGATGCGCGAATTCCGCCAACAGAACGGTGGCCCTTCAATCCGCTGAATCCTTTTGCAGATGCCTCTTTAATGAATTTCTCTTCCAACTGTTCATTCGGTAATCTATATGTTACATTCATTAGCGAACGATCTTCTTTCACTGTTGTACCTTTATAGTAACCGTCGCTGGTACCAAATGCATTATATAAAATTTTAGCTTTCTCAATGTTACGTTTGTACATCTCATCAAGTCCGCCCATGTTGAGAAGCCATTTAAAAACTAATCCGGCAATGTAAATTCCAAAAGTTGTTGGTGTGTTATACATTGATTCGTTATCAACATGAATTTTATAATTCATATAAGTATGTAAACTGTCAGATGATCTTTCCAATAAATCTTTTCTAATTATAACTACAGTAACGCCGGCAGGACCGATATTTTTCTGAGCACCTGCGTAAATTAAACCGTACTTATTCATATCTAATTTTTTGTGAAGAAAGTCTGATGATGCATCGCAAACAAGCGGAACATTACCAACTTCCGGTTCCGTACGCCATTGTGTTCCATAAATTGTGTTGTTCGAGGTGAAATGAATGTATGATGCATCGGGATCGAGTTTTAATTCGGATTGTTTTGGTATGCGTGTATAGTTATCTGATTTAGTTGTTGCCGCAATGTTTACAGTTCCAACACGCTTTCCTTCTTTGACGGCTTTCTCAGCCCATGAGCCTGTTACGATATAATCTGCCTTATTCTTCGGCGGCATTATGTTGAGAGGAACCATAGAAAATTGAAGCGTTGCGCCGCCTTGTAAAAATAAAATTGCAAATTTATCATCAATGCCCAATAGTTTTCTTAAATCGGCATCCGCTTCTTTGATTATTGCATCAAATATTTTTCCTCGGTGACTCATTTCCATAACACTCATACCGGATCCTTTGTAACTAAACAGATCCTTCTGCGCCTCAAGCAATACTTCTTCCGGAAGAATTGCCGGGCCTGCACTTAAATTATAAATACGTTTTTCCATTTTGATTACTCCGTTTATTTTTCTGTGTCAATTCATTTCAATAGAACGCAGATTTTTATGATTATTATGATTCGTTATGATCTTAAAAAATCATAAACGATCTCCATAGGAGTCCTTCGGACATAATGATCAGCGTTCCGTTTTTCATATCACGTGCACAAGCAATCCATCTCTCAATTTGGGTTCAAACCAGGTTGATTTTGGCGGCATAGTTTCGCCGGCATCCGAAATATTGATCAAGTCATTAACAGAAACAGGAAACATTGAAAACGCAACAGCTGCTTTACCTTTATCAACTAATTTTTCTAATTCTTCAGTGCCGCGTATTCCGCCAATAAAATCTATGTTTGTATCTGTACGTTGATCTTCAATTTCAAGAAAGGGTTGTAATAAATAATTTTGGAGAATGCTCACATCGAGTTTATCGACCACGGTTGTACCCGTTTTAATATTTTCGTTCGGTTTCAACAAATACCATTTATTATCAATATACATTGCAAATGTTTTTAAAGCCGGAGGATTCGGTGAATCGGTTTCTTCAACAGAAAAATTCATTTTTATCTTTTTTAATAATTCATTTTTCTTCATTTGCAAATCATGTACAGCGCGGTTATATGGAAGAATTTTTAACTGCTCTGCCGGGAAAAGGACACCGAGAAAATAATTATATTCTTCCTCGCCTGTATGATTTGAATTTTGTTCCATCTTAACTTTTTGTGCACGACTTGCACTTGCAGCGCGATGATGTCCATCGGCGATATAAAGATTTTTCACTTTGCCGATTTCAGAAGTAACAATATCTGCGTACTCATTTGGAAGAATCCAAACTTCATGTCTAATTCCATCATTCGAAGTGAAATTATAAACTGGCTCGGACTTTTTAATTGTTTCATTAACGACCTTATTAATTTCGACAACCGCCTTATAAGTTAAAAAAACCGGACCGGTTTGAGCGTCTGTTGTTACTATATGATTAGTGCGATCATCTTCTTTTACTTTACGGGTTTTTTCATGTTTCTTGATTACATCTTTTTCATAATCCTCAACGGAAAATGTTGCGGCTATACCGATCTGCGAATGATTTCCCATCGTAAGTTTATAGAGATAAAAATTCGGAGTCGTATCTTGTACGAGCGGTGCTTCTTGTCTTAACCGGTCAAAATTTTCTTTTGCTTTCTGGTAAACTTCAGAAGAATAAACATCAACTTTTTCTTTCATTTCAATTTCAGAACGAGTGACTCGTAAAAAACTGATCGGATTTCCTTTTGCAAGCTCTGCAGCTTCTTCGCGATTGACAACATCATAAGGAACGCTTGCAACAAGATGAGCAACTTTCTCTGACGGGCGAACTGCTTTGAAGGGACGAATTACAGCCATAAATACTCCATAGTTTCAAATAATTTACCAATTAAAATTAGCATTTATAGGTGTGATTGCAAAATGCGAGAAATTAGAATCTGAGTGCCTAAGAACCTGTGTTCCTGAGAGTCTAATTATAAAACTTAGGAACTTAGAAACTCAGACACTCAGAAACTTATTTTATTGAAGCAAAGAAATCATTGAGGTGAGTTCGTTCACTAATTTATCATCGCTTCCGTCAAAACCAACTGCGAAGTTTTTGTTCGTTAGAAATTCATTGCCATATCAAAGAGGATAATTTTCGAGTTCTCAACGGAATTAACAACAAAGCTCACTTCCTGAAATAATTTAACCGCATCACCCGGCAAGAGAGAAATTCCGTTCACATTTACGGTGCCTTCTATCAGATGCAGATACACACCGCGGTTTTCTTTTATTTCATATTTAATCTCTTTTCCTTTATCGAGATTAGAAAGAAATATTTCTGCATCCTGATTTATAAAAATAATTCCTTCTTCTTTCTCACCACTTACCACTTTCAGCAATTTGTTCTGTTTCTCTTCGTGTGAAAATTTTTTCTGCTCATACGAGGGTGTAAGACTTTGCTTATTTGGAGTGAACCATATCTGCAAAAGTTTTAGCACTTCCTCATCTGACGGATTGAACTCGGAATGTTGAATTCCTTTTCCGGCAGTCATGCGTTGAATCTCATTAACGGTTATAGTTCCTTCACCGCCTGTACTATCTTTGTGTGCAACTGTTCCTTCTAAAACTATTGTTACAATTTCCATGTCACGATGGGGATGAGTGGGAAAACCTCCGCCCGCAAGAATAATGTCATCATTCATTACTCTCAAAGGTCCGAAATAAATATTTGACGGGTCATAGTGCTCCCCGAAAGAAAAACTATGGTAGCTCTCAAGCCAATCTATTTTTGTTTTTCCACGCTCATTATTTTTTCTTATTTCGATCATAAAGCACCATATTTTTAATCGTAAAAATTCCTCGATCCGCAACGGCGGATTGCTTCGAGGTTATAATTTTATCACGCGGGTCGAGGATTAAATAACTCGACCGAGTTTTAAAAAGCCCTTCCCTTCGGGAAGCCTGCCTGCGGTAGGCAGGGGTTGGGATGGGCTTTTATTTATTACAACGAGTTAGTTTATCACGAAATCGTAATAAAACTATAAAAAAATTTATTTTCGTTTACTAAGGGATGTTCCCAATTTTTTAAGCAGGCTGCTGAGAGTTTCTTGCTCGGCGGCTGATAAGTTGGACATTGACCGCGTAATATTCTCAGCATGTTTCAAAAATATATCATCAAACAACTTCCGACCGGCGGGTGTAAGTTGGATGTGAATGGCGCGCCTATCATCTTTACTGGGTACACGTTCGATATACCCAAGTTTTTCAATGTTATCTAACACCAAGGTCATATTTCCACCCGTAACTAGCATTTTAGTACATATCTCTCCAACTTTTAATGGTCCTAAATGCCCAATTACTTCAATAACTGCAAATTGCGGTTGGGTTAAACCGAATGCTTTGATACTCTCACTTGATTTCTTGTCGAATGATGAATAAGCACGTGCTAATTTGACCCAAGTGCTAAGTGCCAGATCAATCCTTTTTCCATATTTTTTTGTTGTCTTCAAAATTTTTATTACTACCTATAATATTTCTAAGTCAAAATAAGTTTTTGATAACCACTTGTCAAGTCATTCAAAGATTACTAAATTGGATTGGGAACTTATTGTTCGAATTTTTCATTTGATAATAGAAGCAATAATTGGAAATATTATGTCCCATACAGAAGTAAAATATTTTAGTCCGCAAGAAGCACAAAGAACACTTCCGCTTGTTAGGCAGATAGTAAGAGACATCTTAAATAATGCATCTCAAATAAAAACCATTGCAGATTCTCTTGGTGGAAAATTTGAGGATAGCGCCGAGATCCAACAACTTACAGCGCAGATTGATTCATTTATGAAAGAACTTGATGAACTAGGATGTTCATTCAAAGATTGGAATTTCCAAATCGGTCTTGTAGATTTCCCGTCAGTAATTGAGGGCGAAGATGTTTTGTTATGCTGGCGCAGTGACGAAGACGCTATCCGGTTCTATCATAGCCTTGAAGAAGGATTTGTAGGAAGAAAACCAATTCCGGATGAATATTTATAATCTGCAACCGGCACAATGTAACTATTGACCCATTTCTCTTGGATGATTACTTGTTTTGTTTTTCTATTCTAAGTGAGTGTGTAATCTCAACAGCTTTTTTAAGCATTGCCGTAACACTGCAATAGGTATTCATCGATAATTCAATTGCCCTCTCAACAGCTTCTTTTGGGATATTCTCTCCATAAAACACATATTCGAGATCAATCTTTGTAAATACCTGAGGATGAGTTTCCTGAACCTCTGCCGATATGTTAATTTCAAATCCTTCGAGGTTTATTTTTTTCTTTTGCAGAATTACTGCCACATCGCTTCCTGTACACCCGGCCAAAGCAAGTAGTATCAATTCTTTAGGGCGTGTTCCGGCATCACTGCCTCCAAAATTTTCCGGACCATCCATTGGCACCCAATGATTTGAATCTGTTTTTCCAAGAAACGTCACTCCCTTAATTTGCTTTACATATGCTTTCTTCGTTGCCATTTTCTACCTCGATATTAGTACTTAGTTCATTTAGTCATTAGATGAAAATCTTTTAAAAAGGATTTTTCTAAAATCTAACAACTAAATACTAAAATCTGTTTTTTACTCCCCAATATCCTCATTCCATAAAGCTGATTTATTAGTAATAAAATCCTCCATCAGCTTTATGCATTCAGCATCATTTAGAATTTCTAATTCTACACCGCGCGACCTAACATATTCCTCCGGTCCTTGAAATGTTTTATTCTCACCTATCACAATTTTGGGAATCTTATATAACAAAGCCGTACCGCTGCACATATCACATGGAGAAAGTGTAGAATAAAGAATTGATCTTTGATATTCTTTTGCTGTAAGTCTTCCCGCATTTTCAAAACAATCCATCTCCGCGTGAAGTATCGGACTTCCATTTTGAACACGTCGATTGTGTCCGCGTCCGACTATTTTTCCATCAACAACTAAAACGGAACCAATTGGAATTCCGCCTTCGCTTAATCCTTTTTTTGCTTCTTCAATTGCTGTTTGCATAAATTGATCGATCATAAAGACCTCATTAGTTTATAGTTGGCAGTGTGCAGATTGCAGCAATAAAATCATTTTATATTTTCGATACTTTGAATTAAACCAACAAGCATCTTTTTTATTTCTTTAACTTGATTATCAAGCTTAGTAAAAATTTCATTATGAAAATACCTAAGATCATTTGAGAGAAACAATTCATACTCAACTTCTTTTGCCGATCCAAATGCTATTTCCAAGAAGCGCAGAAAATCCTTTTTGCTTTTCCGGCTGGACCCTTCAGCTATATTTGTTGGAATTGAAACTGATGCTCTCCGCAATTGACTAACAAGACCAAATAATTCTTCCTTAGGAAAATTATTAGTTGCTTTGTAAATATCTAAAACAAGCTGATGTGCTTTTTCCCAAACTTTTAGTGATTTATAATCTTGCATTTCCCTTCCAAATATTTGTTCGTTTATTAACTGTTTACTGCAAACTGCTCACTGCCAACTTTAAATCAATATGGATAAAAAATAATGATGTAAGCCATGGTTACAAACGTTGTGCTTCCGGCAAGGATTTCTTGTTTTACTGTTGTGCCAAGTTCATCAAGATGAAAATATTTTTTTATCATATTAACCTCGTATTAAACGTGAGAAATGAAAAGTAAAACATGAAACTAAAATTCTGCTCTGAAAATTTACTTACGGAAAAGATAAAGGATCAATGAAAGAATTAAGCTGAGAATTATTGCTGTAACTATAGGAAAGTAAAATGTGAAATTCTTTCCCTTGATAATAAAATCGCCGGGAAGTTTGCCAAGGAGTGGTATTCTATCCCAAAACATGAGTGTAATTCCAACTACAAGAAGAAACGCACCGCTTATAATTAAAATTTTCCCAATTGACTGAAGTTCATTCATGAGTCTACTCTAAAAAGGTATATTTAAAGTAGTAATATTTTGAATTGGGTTTGTATTCATATAGTAAAATTGCATAAAAGACCTTTTTAGATACGCCTCATTCATGATTCAAACTGTTCAATATTCTATAAGAAATATAAAGGAATAGAATTGCACTTGCACGTCCTTATCTTTCTATTGTTCCCGTCAACATTAATTTTTATATTCGAATCGAAATCAACGTTATTAAATTAAAAATGAAGTTCCGAAATCTTCAAATCAAAAAAAATATCAATGCTTGAAGAACAACAAACTGAAAATCCTACCGAGGAAAATCTTTTCGACAAGATGGCAAATCTGCCGTCAGATCCGCAATCCAAAAAACTTCAGCGCTCAAAAAGTAATGTTGTGTTAGCCGGTGTGTGTTCCGGAATTGCTGACTATTTGAAAATGGACGTTGCAAATATTCGTCTTATTGCATTGCTATCACTTTTGCTGGGCAGTTGGAGTGTTGTGGTTTATTTAATCACTGCTCTCCTGTTACCGGCGGGAAAAAATCCAAGAGAGTTAACCAGCAAAGAAAGATCGGCGCAGCAAAAAGAAAATTTTAGAACTGTATTAAGCGGTTTATTTATTCTTACTGGTTTGCATTTTGCTTTTATTTTTTTAGGAATTGGAAGCAGCGAAAGACTTTTTATTCTCCCGAACGGATTTGTTTTTCCAATAGTAGCCATTATAATTGGCGTCTTCATCTTAACAAAAAACACCGGTGCATTCGGTCAGTCCGAAGTTTTATATCCCGATAAATATTTTCGTTCTCGTACAGATAGAAAAATTATGGGTGTTTGCGCCGGACTAGGCGAATATTTGAATATTGATTCTACCGCACTCAGAGTTATTTTTATTCTCGCAACACTTTTAACGTTCGGAATGTTTTCTCTTTTTTATCTTCTTTTTAGTGTCTTTACTCATTTAGAATCGGGACAAAGATTTGAGTAAGAGTAAACTTGTCCTAGGAATAAGTTTTCTTCTTATCGGTGTATTTTCACTATTGAGATACTTCGGGGTTGTCTCGCTTTCAAATGAGCAGTTGTTTGGGACCGCTATTATTTTCTATTCGTTACCCACCGTTTATATCTCTTTAGAAAGTGGGAGGAGAGAAAAATTAGTTTGGGCAACTATTCTTTTCTGTGTTGGAGTGATTTTTATTGTCAAATCATATTTCGAGATTCTGGATACACGTGGGATTGTGTTTGCTTCAATTCTATTTGCAAGCGGAGCAGCATTCATGCTTTTATTCATCGAGAATATAAAGGAGAGGATCTTTCTTATCTCCGCCTTATTGCTAATTCTCTTGAGCTATTTATCCGTAACATTTTTTAAAAAACTTGGATTGTTCGAAACCGTAAACAAAATTGGAGATTTATTCGAAGTTTTCTTGCCGGCAATTTTAATTGTTTTAGGGATAAGTATTTTTATTAATAGAAAAAGATAATTCTTAATTAGCTCTTCCCCGAACAACTCCTCCGCTAAAAGTTCCTGTCAAATAATTAATAGCAGAGGCGGATACAGCTCCTTCTTTTGGTTCAATTGTAATACGGAATAATTCAATCTGCTCTTTAGGGATGAACGGAAATGAGGTGATCTTCAAATATTCGCTATCATTTGGTTGGTAAGTTCCCAATGAATAATTCTGCCCTTTACTAACAATCCAAACCTGAAATGCCTGGTTCGACGGAATCTGTTTAGCATTTTTAAATTGAATCAATCCTTCCTTTTCGTTAAACGAAAGTAAGATACGTACAACTGCTTTTTCATTGGCGTCAGAACTTGTTAGATTTACAACGGTAATATCTTTGTAATTGAAGAATTCAATCAAAGAAGTATAATTTGTAATAAAATTATTTGCAGCGCCAAGTTCACTCTTCAAACTAATCACATCATCTTGAAGGTCTTTAATTTCCCTATTCATTGAATCAATAGAGCTGTAAGTAAAATAACCGAGAATTGTAAAAAGAATGATTGTTAAGAGAAGTGCAATCCAGCCAGCCGCTCCGGAAGTAATCTTTTCCGGCTGTGCCGGTTTTTCCGATTCAACAGACGGAGTTGTAAACAATGGAGATGGTGGCGGTATCGACTCCAATCTCCTGGGGTCTTCCGCGGGAGTTTTAAGTTTTGAAGAACCGGTTTTGATTTTTTCCTGAACGATTGGATCCGATGTTTTTTCCGCTGCAAAAGTAGAAGAAGGTTCATCGGGTGAAAATTGAAAAGCCGAAGTAGAAGTCGAAATTTTTTTGGTTTTAAACGTTAATGTGTTTTGTTTTGGGGGAACAGGGGGTATCTTGTCAACTTTGGCATATAAACTTGTTTTTATTTTTGTCCCAACTGTTACTCTCTTTCCTTCAATAATCTTTGTCTTGATTTCTTCCTTCATCCCTATTAGTTTCTTTGCAACCATATCTTTGATTGCTGCATCGGGATTTTCAAGATCAAGTATAACGGGAATCATCGAAATAATATTTTGTAACTCTCCTAATTCACCTTTAGGAAGTTCGCCTCCGGCATTCAAATAATCTTTGAATTGTGTATAGTTATCTTTATCCATACAACCGGCAGCAAATGCGGCAATCATTTCATGTATCATCTTATCTGCCATATCAGCTATTCCCTCACCAAAAAATCTCTTAAACTGTGCAATGCTGTCATTACTTTTCCACGAACCGTTTCGACGGGGACATTAAGTTTATCAGCAATTTCATCAATTGTATAACCCTCGTAGTAGGCAAGGTGTAATACATATTTCTGTGTATCGGTAAGCTTAGCTAAAGATTTTTCAATTTTCGGTTTGATAGTGAACGCCGTGTTGAAATCTAAACTATCCATCTCATGAGTAAATGTTGGAAGTATATAGTAATCTTCATATTCATCATTATAGAATTCACTATTGGAATCTGCGGATCTTTCACGTCTTAAGGAATCAACAGCTTTATTGCGGGCTAAGGTAATAAGCCAGCTGAAAACATTTCCTGTTTTGAAATCGAATTTCTGAATCTTTCTCCAGATGATAACAAATACTTCAACAAGAATTTGTTCAGCAGTTGCTTGGTTTGGTGCGATCTTTTTGATGACGGTGAACAACAGTGAGGAATACCGGTCGTATAATTCTTCCAACGCACGTGATTCAAACCGTGCTATCTCATTCATTAAATCTATATCCGACAAATCGCTGAACTTGCTCAATCATTAACTCATATTGTTTGGAATACTCTAATCAAAAGTATAACTACTGAATCAAAATTGCAATTGGCATTTAGCATTCGGCTGTCGGCATTAAGCTTTCAGTTATTGGTTGATCTCGACAAAAAGTTGTTATCTGATTAATTTTTTTCAAAGCTGATAGCTGAACGCTGACTGCTGAAAACAAAATTTGTTATATTTCGCTCAAAGAAAACAAAAGATAGACTTATGACCTCAAATGAAATACGACAACAGTTTTTAGATTTTTTTAAGAGTAAAGATCACAGAATAGTGCCAAGCGCGCCGGTCGTTCCATATGACGATCCAACTCTACTTTTCACCAATGCGGGGATGAATCAGTTTAAGGATGTTTTTTTAGGAAGCGGAAGCCGTGAATACAAACGCGCTGCTGATACTCAAAAGTGTATCCGCGTTTCCGGTAAACACAACGATCTGGAAGAAGTTGGACACGATACCTATCATCACACTTTTTTTGAGATGTTGGGCAATTGGTCTTTTGGTGATTACTACAAGAAAGAAGCAATTAGATGGGCGTGGGAACTCTTAACAGAAGTTTGGAAACTGCCCAAAGAAAGATTGTGGGTCACTGTTTATAGAACCGATGAGGAAGCTTTGAATTTTTGGAAGAGTGAAACCGATATAAATCCGAAACATATTTTAAAGTTTGATGAGAAAGATAATTTTTGGGAGATGGGAGATACCGGTCCGTGCGGTCCATGTTCTGAAATACACATTAATCTTAGTGACGATTTAGAAAACGGAAGTTTAGTAAACGCAGGCTCACCTCTATGTATAGAAATCTGGAATTTGGTTTTCATTCAATATAACCGCGATGCACAAGGCACACTGCACGATCTTCCTTCGAAGCACGTTGATACGGGAATGGGATTCGAGCGTGTATGCGCTGTACTTCAAAAGAAAGGATCTAATTACGATACTGATGTGTTCATGCCTATAATTAATGCGATTGCAAAACTTTCCGGTGTGAAGTATGAACAGGAAAGCGATATGATTTCGATGCGAGTGATTGCCGACCACATTCGCACACTCACATTCGCGATCGGAGATGGCGCAACTCCGGGCAACGAAGGACGCGGTTATGTACTTCGCCGCTTACTTCGTCGGGCAGCACGTTACGCGCGTAAAATTAATTTGAAAGAACCTTTCTTATACAAACTCGTTCCGGTTGTAGTTGATAATTTCAGTCACGTCTTTCCGGAAATAAAATCGAATCAATCCAATATTGAAAAGATCATTAAAGTCGAAGAAGAAAGCTTTAACTCAACACTTGATCGCGGAATCAGGTTGTTCTATGAATCATTGAGTGATTTAATAATAGACCAAATAAATACTGAGGGAAAATTTGAGGCAGAACAAATTATTACTGAAACTAGTTTTAATATCGTCATCTATGGTTTTACATCCCAAAGCGCAACTGAAATTAACTTAATATCTAAAGAGTTTCGTGAAAAAAATCTAATTCGACATAAGATGGATGAGATTAGCATTGTTGATTGGGATATTAATTTTTCGAAACAGTTTTTAAGTATTATTCCAAAGTTGAGCGGCGAAGATGTTTTCAAGTTATATGATACTTTCGGCTTCCCGGTTGATCTAACAGCCGTAATGGCTCGGGAACAAGGATTCGCAATTGATGAACAACGATTCAACGAATTGATGGATGAGCAAAAGGAGCGTGCCCGCAAATCAACAAAAGACAAAATAGGAACTGTTAGTGTAACTATTGATAAGCTTGATGATTTCAATTTATTATCGGCGGCGCCAACGGAATTTCGCGGTTACGATGAATTGAAAAGTGAAGCTAAAATTATCGGTGTCAAAAATGAAAAAGACAGATCATTTGTGAACTTAGATCGCACTCCCTTTTATGTGGAATCCGGCGGACAGATTGGCGACAAAGGAAATTTTATTATAAGCGACACTCACTTACGCGTTTTGGATGTGGTAAGGGTTGGTAATCAAACCGTTCATATTGTTGAAAACGAAAATAGAATAGAGTTAACAAATGGAGTGTCTGTAATTGCAGAAGTTGATTCGAATAGAAGATGGGATACAATGCGGAATCACTCGGTGACACATTTTTTACATAGGGCATTAAGAGATATTCTTGGTTCGCATGTACAGCAAGCAGGATCATATGTTGGTCCGGATCGCTTGCGTTTCGATTTTACACATTTCGAAAAAGTTAGTGATGCTGAAATTGAAGCGATCGAATCAATCATAAATGATAAACTCAGAGAGAATTTGCCGTTGATTCATCATCGCGACATACCTTTTGACGAAGCAATAAAGATGGGTGCGTTGATGTTCTTCGGCGACAAATACGGCGATAAAGTTAATGTTGTTCAGTTCGGAGATTTTACAATGGAATTTTGCGGCGGAACTCATGTTAAGAACAGTTCTGAGATCGGTCTATTCAAAATTATAAGCGAGTCATCTATTGCAAGCGGAGTAAGACGTATTGAGGCAATTACAGGGGCGGGTGTAGAGAAATTCATTAAAGACCAAGAATTGAGAATTGAGAATGGCGAATTGAGAATTAATGAACTGCATGATGAGAAGAAAAAATTAGAAAAAGAATTAGCGGAGCTAAAATTAAAAGATAAACTCGGAGGACTCGATCAAATAATTTCTTCTCCGGTTGACGTTAATGGCGTGAAAGTCTTCAAAGGAAAGGTCTCAGCTTCCAATATGGATGAATTGAAATCGATGGGAGATGAACTGCGTGAGAAGATGAAGAGCGGAGTAGGTGTTTTAATCTCTGAAATCGAAGATAAAGTCGGAATTGTTGCCGTAGTAAGCGATGATCTGATCAAAGAGAAAAAAATTCTTGCCGGAAATATTGTTAAAGAAGTAGCTAAAATTGTTGGCGGAAGCGGCGGTGGAAAACCTCATCTTGCAACTGCTGGGGGGAAAGATGTAAGCAAGATTGATGAAACTTTGGGATCAGTTAACGAAATAATCAAAAATATTCTATAATTACAACAAAATAGTATTGCATGCGTTTAGGCAATAGCTAATAAGCAAGATATTAACGAACTATAAAAATAAAATTGCTTCCTTATAAAAAATAATGCATATTTTTTACAGTTGAAAAATTGTTCTATATAGTTATAAGTCCGTTACCACCATCTAAGGGAAATCATGCCAGAGCAAAATGCTATATTACTCAAAAAAATTGCTGCTTCTGCTGGGTGGCATTTCGGCTTGATTACAAAAAAGGATTTTGAAGACAATTCACCTCACCTCACTCCTATTAAAAAAGAATTTGCTGATATTGCATTTGCCAATAATGAAAAGCCTGTTGACGCAATTTATTTTTCGGGCGATAATCCGTTCATTCATTTTAAGCATCTTAGCAATTTCAATCCTACTGTTGTTCGTGAACTTCATCGAAAAATATGGAACCAGGGCAGAATACCCTTTTTAGCAATAATTACTCCAAGTGAGACCCGATTATACGACTGCTTTGATACGCCAGTTGGAAATGATAACGATCTTAAAAACTTGGAAAGAGAGTTCTTCCAAAATAATGTAGAGGATGATTTAAAAAGATTAGGAGAGTTACTCCATCAATCAAAAATTGATTCTGGGATTATTTGGGGAAAAGGTCAGCTCGGTTATAAGATTAAAACAGGTAATCGAGTTGATAGAAAACTAGTAGAAAATTTAAAGTCAACCAGAGAATCACTTAAGGAAAAATATGATCTCCCTTTAGACATCATTCACGATTTGCTCGGTAGAAGTTTATTTACGTTGTATCTAGAAGATCGGGGAATATTAACTACAAAAGATTATCCTAACAAACTGGAAAATGTCAACAATTTCTTTGATTTACTAAGCTACCCGGGTTCTACTTTAGAACTTTTCCGTTTTCTAAAAGAAAAATTTAATGGCGATCTTTTTCCAGTAACCCCAAAAGAAGAAAAATTAATAATGAGATTTCCAAAATGTCTTGAAGCCATTAAAAATTGTTTTACCGATAATATTGAACAACTTTCTTTCAATTGGCGCTTATTCCAATTTCAGTACATTCCTATCGAACTTATTAGTTCAATTTATGAAGAATTCATGAGCGAGGAAGATGAAAAGCATTTCGAAATAATAAAAGAAAAGGGCGCCTATTATACACCCCAAATGCTTGTCGAATTTGTTTTGAATGAGGTTTTACCATGGCCAGATGAAAATAATAATGGATATGATTTAAAAATATTGGATCCGGCATGTGGTTCCGGAATTTTTTTAGTTGAATGTTACAAGCGTCTAATCGCCCGTTGGAAATATTCAAATAAAAATCAAAACATAACTCAAAGTATACTTGAACAACTTTTACTTAATAATATTTACGGTATTGAGAAAGATTCTCAAGCTATCAAAGTCACTGCATTTAGTTTATATCTCACTTTTTTATCTTACTTAGAACCCAAAAAGATTTTATCCAAAGTAAAATTTAATCCGATAGTGCGATGGAAAGATAAGAATGAACTTGCGGAATTGAAAGGTAAGAAACTTGGTAATAATCTCTTTCAGTTTAGTACTTTCACAAAAGACCTTGAGTTACTTGAGAATAAATTTGATTTGATCATTGGTAACCCACCATGGAAACTCGGCAAGTTGGACGATGATGTAGAAAAATACTGTAAGGAAAACAAATTACCGCAGCAAATTATTTGTGCTTATTTACACTTCATGCCTAAACTAGCTCCAACCGGAATTGTTTCTTTAATAAGCACAGCAAAAGTTTTATTTAACACCGGGGGGGGTTATGAAAATTTCAGAAAGAAATTATTTACTGAAAATAAAGTTGATACGATTATAAATTTAGCAGTGGTCAGAGATATTCTTTTCAAAAACGCCACTTCACCTGGCGCAGTCATTATATACAGAAAAAGGAATACTGATACTGTTAGCTACGACAATGAAAGTGTTCTATACTGTATTCCCAAAAGTGTAGAAACCATTAACAGTAGCCAATCAATTGTGATTGACGCTTCGGAAGTTAAATTTCTCCCAGTTCGTGAGATTCTTAAAAAAAACTCAAAGATTTTCAAAATTGCCATGTGGGGCAACGTTAGGGATTTAAAGTTAATCGAAAAATTTAATTTTCTAAAAACATTAAAAGAAATTATACCTTCCGATAATCGCGCAACCGCTTTGCACAAAGCGGGAAATAAAAATGGGAATCCTCATCTTAAAGACTACTTGTTTTTCTCGACAGATGCTATAACTCAATATTACGTTTCAAAACTAGGTTTATCCCCCCTTGGAAATCATCACAAATTTTTCCGCCCAATAAAGAAAGATATTTTTGATGCCCCAGTTGTTGTTATCAAAGAAGGGACAGAAAATGGAAATATCTGTGCGGCTTATATTACTTTCAATTGTGCCTACAAAGCCGCCACATTGGGAATTAAGTTAAAAGGTAAATCAAAAAATTATCATAAAGCATTAACCGCCTATTTAAATTCTTCGTTTGCCCACTATTATATATTTATGACTAGTTCTTCTTGGGGAATTGACAAAGCTGGAAGAAATCAAAATAATGCTATACTTGATCTTCCAGCGATAGTTTTTGAGATACCAGATATAGTTGTTGACCAGTTAGCTTCAAAAGTTGATCAGATAATTGCAATTAAAAACAGTAACCAAGTAGAATTTAATGAAGGACAAAGAATAGAATCTATTCAAAAAGATATTGATGAAATTATTTACAAAGAATTGAAAATTTCTTCAAATGAAAGATCCCTAATTGAAGATGCTCTCAATTATAGCATAGCACTTCATAACAGATATATAGACAGTAAAGCAGAAAGTTTTGTCGATCCCGTTAAAGAAATGAAGACTTATGCTAAAACACTTATACAAACTATCAACTCAATTCTTAAGAAGAACAACAAAGGGGCATGGATTGAAATTCTTGATAGTAATAATAGTAGAGCCCCATTACAGATAATTGCAATACATTTTGATTATGAACAAGAATATGGCAGTATTAAAGTTATCTCCGATAGCAATATTTCTAAATTACTATCAGAAATGAATAAGTATACCTACGAAAAGCATTCGGAAAGTATTTATTACCGGAAGGTTGTGAAATATTATAAGGGAAAAACTATTTACTTTGTTAAGCCTAATCAGAAACGTTTTTGGACTATTTCGCAAGCATTAAATGATGCTGATAACATTTTGCTTGATTTAACAAATCAATAATCGAAGCATGGGATTCTTAAAAGGATACAAAGATATTGCCCTCGCCGCCAAACACTTTCCGGCCATTCCTTCAGAAGAATTAATTGAATCTTTTCAAATACAACTTTTCGATTTGATTGGAGAAGCATATAAAACTATAAGAACACCTGAGCCTTTCTTAGACAAACTAGATGAAACTCAGATTAGTTTGTCACTATTTGATGCAATAAAAATCATAGTCTCAAGAGAAGGTTTACCATGCTTTGTAGTTTCTGAACTACACGAATATACTGATGAAATAAGAGAAGGTAAAAAGAGTACAATTACTGCAAAGCGTTACGACTTGTACTTTGAGAGCTGGTCTACTCTTACGAGAGTTGAATTTGGAGTTGAAGCCAAGCTGCTAGTAGAAAATTATTTTATGGGTAAAATTGCCACAACTTTAATCCGTGAATATGTTTCGGATGCAGGAATGAGAAAATATATTGATGGTATTTACAAGAAAAGAGGTTGTATGATTGGTTATGTTGTTGAAGGAAGTATTGCGAACATTGTTGAAAAAATCAATGCTCGAATTAGAACCTCTCTTACAAATGAGCAATGTTTAATAAGAGATAATAGCAAAAAATTTCAGCATCGTGATATATATAAATCAGAACATCCCAATAAACTGGACTATATTCTTTATCATTTGATGCTTCAGTTTAATTAGATTACATATGTGGCGGAGGAAAACCTCACCTTGCAACTGCCGGCGGGAAAGATGTTTCAAAGATTGATGAAGCGTTAAGAAGTATTGAAAGAACAATTAACCTATAATCATAGATACAATAATCAAAATTCGGTTGATTGACTGACTGAATTAATGTAAATTCCGTCAGTCAATTGACGGTATTTACATGATTCTTGAACGAATCACTGAAAAAACTATACTTCAAAAACTAACGCCAGGTAAAGTTGTTGTTCTTTTAGGAGCGAGGCGTGTCGGTAAAACTTTCCTTCTCAAAAAAATTCTAACCTCTGTAAAAGAAAAATATATTTTCTGGAACGGGGAAGATTTTGCAGTTCATGAAATTTTGAAAAGAAGAAGTGTACAAAATTATAAGAATATTATAGCCAATAACACTTTGCTCGTTATAGATGAAGCACAAAAGATTCCGGAGATAGGTCTTATTCTTAAACTAATTGTTGACTCATTCGAAAACTTAAAAATCATTGTCTCCGGTTCATCAGCTTTTGATATAACAAATCTAACCGGTGAGCCGCTAACCGGAAGGAAACACCAAATACTTATTTTCCCTTTTGCAGAAAAGGAGTATGCTCAAACTGAAAAACCTGAAGAACGTTTCGATAACATGAAAGAAAGATTA
Source organism: uncultured Melioribacter sp. (assembly GCA_964449775.1). GTDB lineage: Bacteria > Bacteroidota > Ignavibacteria > Ignavibacteriales > Melioribacteraceae > Fen-1258. Next base: position 54,863 of record CAYVBQ010000015.1, read on the forward strand.
GTATTTGGGAGTATGCCTGAATTAATCAATCTAAACAGTAATAAAGAAAAAGAGGAATACTTAAGAGAAATAATTAACTCATACCTACTTAAAGATGTTCTGGCATTGGAAAAAATAAAAAACTCCTCCAAGATTTTTAATCTGCTTAAACTTATCGCATATCAAACTGGTAATGAAGTATCTATGCAAGAGATAGGTTCCCATTTGTCTATGTCTAAAAATACAGTTGAACACTACCTCGATATATTATCGAAAGTTTTTGTTGTTTATAAATTAACCGGTTTCAGCAGAAATTTGCGAAAAGAAATTGTAAAAAATTCCAAATGGTACTTTCATGATAACGGTATAAGGAATGCAATTATTGCCAACTTCCAGGCAATTGAATTGAGAAATGATGTCGGAGCTCTTTGGGAAAATTACATGATAGGCGAAAGAATAAAAAAACAAACTTATGACGGGATGATTGTGAATAATTATTTTTGGAGAACTTATGATCAGCAAGAATTGGACTTTGTAGAAGAACGCGGGGGGAAGCTGTTTGCATATGAATTCAAATGGAAAGAACAAAAAGTAAAACTACCCGCTGCATGGGGAAAGGCATATCCCGATTCTAATTTCAAGCTTGTTACACCGGATAATTATATTGAGTGGCTAAATTAATTCGAAAATAATTTCGACACTGTGTTCACATCTTGCAACTGCCGGCGGGAAAGATGTTTCCAAAATCAATGAGGATTTAGACAGTGTAGAAAATTTTTTTAATTTGTAAATTATTTCTCCGCTAAGTGTTTAATAATTAAAAGCCCGACTTCTTTTGGAAGCCGGGTTTTTTATTGACAAATTTTATTTAACCAGTATTAATTTTTTTGAACTGGAAAAATCATTTGCATTAAGTCTATAAATGTAAACTCCGCTGACAAGAGATTTTCCACTAAAGGTTACTTTATAATGTCCGGCAATTTGTTCACTGTTTACAAGTGTTGAAACCTCTCTTCCAAGAATATCGTAAACTTTTAGAGTTGCAAATTGACTTTTGGGAATTGAATATTGAATAATTGTTTCCGGATTAAACGGGTTGGGGTAATTTTGATAGAGCTGAAATTCATTTGGTATATTTTGCTCGGCAACGTCTGAAGCGCCATCCGGCATTGGGTGAGCTTGAAAAAATTCCCACATCAAATCATCTGCATTGATAACTCTTGACGGCTCATCTCCGGGCAGATATTTAACACCGCCTGGCCAAGAATGCCCGCCGTCACGCGTCATATAAAAATGTATCTCGGAATTTTTATTGCAATTACTCCATTTAACAAGCAAATAATTTTGATCGTTTTTAACAGTATCTCTTTTCACACAACCGTTCACATTCATCCATGCGTTAAACACAGAATCAAGCGGAGGATTGTAATCCAGCTTAATCCGGCTTGCGCGCCTTCAAGAATAAGCATCTCAAAAAGTTTTCTATCATCATGAACTGGCGCACCCCATTCTTCATCGTGATATTTTTGATAGAGCGAATCATTACCCGCCCAGGCACATCTTGATACTTGATACTGGATGCTTGATGCTCGATTATTAATTACTATTTTACCCATTTATTTCATTCCTTTTCGCATATTAAAATATTTTTTTTTATCCAGAATCTAGTATCCAGTATCCAGCATCCAGCATCTACTTAATCCAAACAGTTTTAATGTTTACAAACTCTTTAATTCCGTAATGGGAAAGTTCTCTTCCATAACCTGAATTTTTAATTCCACCAAATGGTAAGCGCGGATCAGACTTGACCATTCCATTGATGAATACGGAGCCGCTTTCAATTTTACACGCGAGTTCTTTTGCTTTCGTTATGTTGTTAGTCCATAATGAAGCGCCCAGACCAAATTGTGAATCGTTCGCAATTCGAAGAGCATCTTCCTCATCCTTGGCTTTTATTAAAGATGCAACGGGACCAAAAATTTCATCGTCATAAGCTGGCATTCCTTTGCTCAAGTTTGCGAGAATTGTCGGTTCGTAAAAAAATCCTTCGCTCACGATTCGTTTTCCGCCGCAAAGAATAATGGCGCCTTTCATTACTGATTGTTTTACTTGCTCATCAAGCTCGTTTAACAGATCCTCGCGTGCTATTGGTCCAAGTTCCGTGGTTATCTCCACCGGATTTCCAACTTTAACTTTTTTCATAGCATCGACAAACTTCTTCTCAAACTCATCATAAACATTTTCAACAACAATAAATCTTTTGGAAGCGATGCAGCTTTGCCCGTTGTTTATAAGTCTGGCAGTTACTGCTGTTTTCACTGCCGCATCAATGTCTGCGTCACCCATAACTATGAAAGGATCGCTGCCGCCGAGTTCCATTACTGTTTTTTTCAGATTGCGTCCGCAAGCTTCGGCAACTTTCTTACCTGCATATTCACTCCCTGTCAAAGTTGCTGCAATGACTTTAGGGTGATTGATAATTTCTTCTACCTTTGACGAATCAATCAGTAAAGTTTTAAAAATGTTATAGGGAAATCCTGCTTGAATAAATATTTCTTCTATTGCGATTGCACTCATCGGTACATTTGACGCGTGTTTAAGAATAGAGACGTTTCCCGCCATCAATGCTGGCGCAGCAAAACGGAACACTTGCCAGAAAGGAAAATTCCACGGCATCACGGCAAGTACTACACCAAGTGGATCGAATCGAACATAACTTTCTGAAGCATCCGTTTTAACGATTTCTTCTTTTAAGATTATTGGCGCGTTCTCTGCATAGTAATTGCAGACCCATGCGCACTTTTCAACTTCTGCTATTGCCTGAGTGATTGGCTTTCCCATCTCAAGTGTGAGAATTTTTCCGTAATGCTCTTTTCGGTATCGAAGAATTTGTGCGGCTTTCTTCATTAGTTGTGAGCGTGTCGAAAAATCTGTCATTCGCCATTTCAGAAAAGCGTTATGTGATTTTTCAATCGCTTCAAATACTTCTTCGAGTGTGTGTTCTAAAAATGTTCTTTCCACTTTTCCTGTTGTGGGATTAATTGTTTGGATGGACATCTTGTATCTCCAATTTAATAAGTTTATTCATGTAGCTATGTAAACAATAATAATTCCGATCGTAATCCATTTATTCTTCGACAAAGAAAAGAAATTTTATTATGTTCCTACTAAAATTACTCAGAAATTATTTCACAATAAATTATTGTTCTTTATGGGAAAAGCTAATCCGAAAACTTTTGTTCTTGACACTAACGTCATTCTTCACGATCCAACCTGTATTAATCACTTTCAAGAAAACAATATTATCATTCCCCTTTCCGTAATTGAAGAGCTGGATCACTTCAAACGAGGGAATCAAGTTATAAATCTTAACGCACGTGAATTCGCTAGAACATTAGATTCCATTACCGGGAATGAAATATTCAACGGCGGTATACCTCTCGGTAAAGGAAAGGGAAAAGTAAGAATCGTTATTACGAAAGGTCTCTCTGCCGAAATTCACGATGTTTTCCGTGAGGATAATGTTGATCATCGTGTATTGAGCGCAGCAGTGGAAGTATCAAAGGAGAGCAAGGGAAAATTTAAAACGATCCTTATAAGCAAAGATGTAAACCTCCGTATGAAAGCCAAAGCGTTAGGTATTCCGGCTGAAGACTACACAACCGATCGCGTGCTAAATGTTGAAGAACTATATAGCGGCAAAACTATTCTCGAAGATTTTGACGATGATATCTTACAAAAACTTTATCAACCGCCGTACGAAGTCATATCAAAGCAAATCTTAAAAAAACTAAAAGCCGAAGCCGTTCCCAATAAATATTTTATTATGCGTAATTCTTTGCGTTCGGTTCTCGCTTGCCTGAATAGTGAGATGGATAAGTTTAAGCGCGTTGATAAACAAATTGTTTACGGAATTAAACCTCGCAATGCCGAACAAACATTTGCCGTTGATGCTCTATGCAATCCCGATATTCCTCTTGTTTCTATGTCCGGCAAAGCGGGGACAGGAAAAACATTGCTTGCGCTTGCATGTGCGCTTCAAGTTAGAAAAAATTATAGGCAGATTTATATCGCACGCCCTGTTGTACCGCTAAGCAATAAAGATTTAGGTTTTCTACCCGGTGATGTTGAAAGTAAGCTTGCACCTTATATGCAGCCATTGTGGGATAATCTGAAAGTAATTCAGGATCAATTTCCCGAAACAGATAAGAATCATCAGCTTATTACTACAATGATCAAAGATGATAAATTAGTTATCGAACCTTTGAGTTACATCCGGGGAAGAAGTTTGCAGAGAATTTATTTTATTGTTGACGAAGCACAAAACCTAACGCCGCATGAAATAAAAACGATAATTACACGTGCCGGTGAAGGCGCCAAGATTGTATTAACCGGCGATATTTATCAGATTGATCATCCCTATCTCGATTCGCAATCAAACGGACTTTCTTATTTGATCGATCACTTCATGGGACAAAAACTTTACGCGCATGTGAATCTTGAAAAAGGAGAACGATCAGAGTTGGCTGAATTGGCAAGTAATCTACTATAAAGATTTTTATAAAAATTTCGATAATACTCTTGACACGTGGAAGTTTTTGACTTAGATTTGCCACCAGTTAATGACGAACAAAAGAAAAACAAGAAATGAAACTCTTCACAACAAATAACATCCCGATGAAAGATATGCGTGCTATGATGATGTGCATGATGTTATTTATTACGAAGGGCTAAACTTTATCGAAATAGACTATCAGTCAAAGCCCTTCGAAAAAACTTCGAAGGGCTTTTTTGTTATAAATCAAGATGGACAAAATGACAACAGAATTAAAAAATATTTCTTTTCAGAATAACCAACCCGCTAGTCTGCAATCCATTTGCTGTATGATGATGGCTATGATGTGTATGTCCGACCTCATGCGTGAAGGGATTATATAATCACAATTTTTTAAACTGATTAAAAGCCCTTCACAGAATGAAGGGCTTTTTTTTAACTATTAATCATTCATCAAAGGAGAACAAAATGAGCAATAACAGAAAAAAATACCGTTTCGAAACTTTGCAATTGCACGCAGGGCAATCCGTTGATCCTGCAACAAACGCCCGCGCAGTTCCGATCTATCAAACTACATCTTACAATTTCAACAACACCGATCACGCCGCAAATCTTTTCGGTCTGAAAGAGTTCGGAAACATCTATACACGCATAATGAATCCGACAACATCTGTTTTTGAAGAACGAATTGCGGCACTTGAAGGCGGAGCTGCTGCGTTAGCAACTTCATCGGGACAAGCTGCACAATTCCTTGCTATCAGCACAATTGCAGAAGCTGGAGACAATATTGTTTCAACAAGTTACCTCTATGGCGGAACGTACAATCAATTCAAAGTTACTTTTCCACGACTCGGTATAAATGTAAAATTTGTTGAGAGTGATGATCCTTCTGCATTTGCTGATGCAATTGATGAAAAGACAAAAGCTATTTACCTTGAAACAATTGCAAACCCGCGACTGAATGTTCCTGACATCGAAGCGATTGCAAAAGTTGCGCACGCAAATGGTATTCCGTTGATTGTTGATAACACATTCGGCGCCGGCGGATATATTTGCCGCCCGTTCGATTTCGGCGCAGACATTATCACACACTCAGCAACAAAATGGATTGGCGGTCACGGGACATCAATAGGCGGTGTTATTGTTGACTCCGGAAAATTCAATTGGGCAAACGGAAAGTTTCCATCGTTCACTGCACCAAGTCCAGGTTATCACGGATTAAATTTCTGGGAAACGTTCGGTGCAAATAGTCCGTTCGGAAATATTGCATTCATCATCCGCGCAAGAGTTGAACAATTGCGAGATATTGGACCGTGCATCAGCCCGTTTAATTCATTTCTGCTTCTTCAAGGATTGGAAACGCTCTCTCTTCGCGTTGAAAGACATTGCGAGAATGCAATCCGTTTAGCTCGATGGTTGAAAGAGCAGCCGCAGGTTGAGTGGGTTCTTTACCCCGGACTTGAAGAACATCCATTCCATGAAAACGCAAAAAAATATTTTAGAGAAAATTGTTTCGGCGGAATTGTTACGTTCGGCATTAAAGACGGAATCGAAGCAGGAAAAAAATTCATCAACAACGTTAAACTTGCAAGTCTTCTGGCAAATGTTGGAGATGCAAAAACTTTGGTAATTCATCCTGCATCAACTACACACCAGCAGTTAAGTGAAAAGGAACAGGAAGATTCCGGCGTAAAACCTGAGATGATAAGAGTCTCGGTTGGAATAGAACATATCGAAGATATTATAGAAGATTTTAAACGTGCATTTGAATTGATAGGCGAACCGGTTATTGCATAAGGAGAAAAGAATATGAAAGTAATTAAATTCGGCGGAACATCAATTGGTACACCGGAAAGATTTTTAAACGTTGCAAAGATAATTTATAGAAAATCGGAAGAGGAATTTTCTATAGTTGTTCTTTCGGCAATTGGAGGAATTACAGATAATCTTCTCGAAGCAATTACACTTGCAACTAATGGTAATCAAGAATATCAGAAAACCTTCGAGCACATTAAATCCAGCCACTTCCATTTCATTTCTGAAGTTGTCGCGACAAACTATCAAGAAGAAACACAAAAACATATCACCAAACTGTTAGATCAATTGGAAGACAAATTAAGAGGTGTATTTCTTCTAAACGAATGTTCCGATAGGATCAGCGATTCGATAGTTACTTACGGTGAATATCTTTCCAACAATTTGATGGTGGGCGTTTTAAGATCGTGTGGTAAAAAATGCGAGTTCTATGACGCACGAAAACTTATTATAACAAATTCAAATTTTGGTGATGCTGAAGTAAACTTTTCAGTAACAAATCAGTTGGTGCAAGAATGGTATAATTCATTAAAGAAGAATCACATTCCACTTCTAAATGGATTCACCGGTTCAAATGTGAACGGACACATTACAACTCTTGGCAGAAGTGGTTCGGATTTTACAGCTACAATCATTGGCGGTGCGCTGAAGGCAAGTGTTGTGGAAATCTGGACAGATGTTGACGGTGTACTTAGCGCTGATCCTAAAGTTGTACCATCGGCAATAACGCTCGATGAGTTGAGTTACGACGAGGCTTCAAGTCTCGCCGTACTCGGCGGAAAAGTAATTCATCCAAAAACAATTTCACCCGTTGAAAAATATCAGGTGCCGGTTAGTATTCTCAACACATTCAGACCGGATGAAAAAGGAACATTCATTAGCAGCGCAAACAATCCGAATAATACCGGGATCAAAACAATTACGTATCTAAATGGACTTTCATCAATCAGTATTTTTGAGGCAGAGTCAAAGTATGGAAGGAAAATTCTTGCACGATTGTTTGGTTTAATAGCGCGTTTGGAAATACCGATCGTAACGATCTGCAAATCGGCTTATAACCAATCTATTATTTTCATAGTGCAGACAGAATACCGGAACGCATTCCTAGAAGAGATTGAACGGGAATTCGTATTGGAAATTGAAAAAGGATTTATCGGTGAGATAACTTCGAGAAATAATCTATCGCTCATTTCCGTAATCGGCGTTGGGCGCAAATTCACATCTCTCATAGCACGAAGGATTTATGATGTTCTTGAGAATAACGAAATAAGAAGTATACTTTTTTTGAACGATCCCGGTTCACTGAACATCTCTTTTATTATTGATTCTGAGGATGTTAAGAAAACAGTAACTGTTTTGCACAATGAATTCTTTTGGGAATCTTCCGGTAGAAGTGCTTCGGAAATTTCTTTGGAAGAAACCACTACCGCAACAAACGCAGCTTAATTAAATCTGGACAAAAAAATGGAATCGAAAATTTCAAACACAGACGAACCAGCAAACAGGATTACTTTCTTCGAACCGTTTCAACTTGAGAGCGGAGAAGTACTGACGCAAGTAACAGTTGCATACGAAACTTACGGTAAGTTAAACAACACCGGGACAAATGCAATTCTGATCTGTCACGCATTAACCGGTGATGCCCACGCATCGGATTACAATTACAACGGCAACGGAAGATCAACCGATACCGTTTCCTCAAAACAGAAAGGTTGGTGGAATGAATTAATAGGTCCAGGGAAAGCATTCGATCCTTCAATACATTTTATCGTTTGCTCGAATATTCTTGGCGGATGTTACGGCACAACCGGACCAACATCTATTAATCCAATCACCGGCAAAAAATATGGCGCTGCTTTTCCACAGATAACCGTGCGCGATATGGTAAACCTACAATACCAACTCTTGAATACACTCGGCGTAAATAAACTTGAAGCGGTCGCAGGAGGATCTCTTGGCGGGATGCAAGTTTTGGAATGGGCATTGATGTTCCCCGAATATGTAGAAAGAATAATTCCCATTGCTACTGCGGCTCAGCATTCGGCTTGGTGCATTGGTTTAAATGAAGCAGCACGCAAAACTATAACCGACGACCCGGCATGGGAAAATGGAAATTACATCTCTCAACCAAGTGCAGGGTTATCAACGGCACGAATGATTGCAATGATTTCTTACAGAAGCGCTGGAAGTTTTAATAAGAAATTTGGAAGAGCAATTAATCGAAACGAAAGTCACCAAGACTTTAAATCAAATTCCGAATTTCAAGTTGAGAGTTACTTGCACTATCAAGGCAATAAACTTGTCAGCCGTTTCGATGCAAATACATATCTGTGCATTACCCGTGCAATGGATTTACATGACGTTGCACGTGGACGTGGTTTATTAAGAGAAGTTTTGGAAAAGATAAAAGCAAAAACATTATGCATCGGAATCAATTCTGATATTCTGTACCCGGTGGCAGAGCAAAAGGAAATTGCATCACTTATTCCGAATGCAAAATATTTCGAAATTGATTCTATACACGGACATGACGCATTCCTGATTGAGTTTGAACAGATAAACAATGCAATAACCAAATTTTTATAATTGGATTACAACTCTCTACGTTCTAAACTCTACACTCTTAAGTTTTCAACGGCAATCATTCTAATTTTGTGCATATGGAAAATAATTTTTACTTCTTTTCTTCTCACCATCTATACTTTAAGTCGCCACGAAAACAATCATGAAAGATTTTTTATTCAAATCATTTGAAGAAATGACCGAGAAAGATTACGAAACCGTTGGTTTCAAGTCCGGTCTCGAAATCCACCAACAGTTATTCACCACAAAAAAACTTTTCTGCCGTTGCCCTGCCGGAAAATATAGCGAGCGTTATGATGCGGAAATATTGCGCCATATGCGTCCAACCCTTTCTGAACTGGGTGAATATGACGGTACAGCGTTGATGGAATTCAAAACAAAGAAAGATATCCTTTACAGAATCAACCGTGAAAGCGTTTGCACTTACGAGATGGATGATACACCGCCGTTTCTTATAAATGATGATGCGCTTGATATTGCTCTTGAATGCGGAATACTTTTCGAATGTTCAATTGTTGATGAGCTCCACATCGCACGAAAACAATATTTAGATGGGAGTATTCCAACCGGTTTTCAGCGCACTGCAATCTTTGCACTCGATGGAAAGATTCCTTACAAGAACCGCACGATTGATATTGTGCAAATGTCTATTGAAGAAGATTCATGCCGTGAAGTTTCCGACACCGGACACCTACGCGTTTATAAAACCGACCGTCTTGGTATGCCGCTGATCGAAACGGTAACCGGACCGAACATGCGCACTCCCTTTGAAGTTGCTGAAGTTGCCGAGATTTGTGCAAATATTGTAAGAAGCACGGGAAAAGTCCGCCGTGGTATTGGTGCTGCACGCGAGGATGTAAATGTTAGCGTTGAAGGCGGAACTAGAATTGAGATTAAAGGAGTTCCTAAGATTGGAAGAATTCCACACCTCACATATAACGAAGCGATGCGTCAGTGGAATTTATTGCGTCTGCGCGAAGAGCTGCACAAGAGAGGAATGTCAAAAGAAACTTTCGAAGCAAAAGTTGATGACATTACGCGCATTGTTAAGAAGGCACACTATCAACCAATTAGAACAGCTACCGATCAAGGATTACTTGTTAAGTGTATTGTGCTGCGTAGTTACGCCGGGCTACTTCGTTGGCAAACTCAAACCGATACTTACTTTTCAAAAGAAATCTCCGACCGGGTGCGCGTTATAGCTTGCTTAACAAATATTCCAAACATTATTCATTCCGATAGCAAGGGAGATACTCTAACTTCGGCAGATTGGCAAAACATTAAACGAACTGTGAGTGCAACTGATAATGATACAATGGTTTTAGTTTGGGGCAATGAAGTTGATGCCGACATGGCTTCCAAAGAAATCATTATTCGAGCAAAAGAAGCTACAATTGGAGTTCCATCGGAAACCCGTCAGGCGCTGCGCGACGGCACAAACGGTTTTGAAAGAATATTACCCGGTGCAGATAGAATGTATCCGGATACCGATTTGCCTCCGACAAGAATCACAGAAGATCGATTGAAAAAATTCCGGTTAAATCTCCCCGAACATTTCTGGGACAGAGAAAAATGGTATAGAGAACTTGGAATTCCCGAAGATACAATTAGGGAATTATCCATTTCAAAATTTGCAAAGCTGTTCAAGTTCGTTGTTGAAGAGTGGAAAATTGATTCGACATTTGCTGCTGTTGCGCTGATTCAATTTCCGAAAAGACTGAGTAAGAATGGTACTGCAATCAGTTTGTTGGATGAAGAAATAATGAGAGAAATATTTTGCTCTTTTAAAGAAGGATTACTTTCACGCAGTGGTGTTTTGATAGCGATGAAAAAAGCAACCAAAAAGGGAAAATTTTATCCGGAGTTATTACCGAAACCGGTAACGGCAAAAGAACTCGAAGAAATTATTTCCGAAACTAACAACGAGTTGAGCAAAGTTAAATTGTTAAATAACGAAAAACGAAAAGAAGTTTTGCTTGGATTTGTAATGAACAAAGTTCGAATGTGTGTGGAAGGAAAAATTGTAGCAAGTAAAATCAATCATTGAAATCTTGGCGTTCTTTGCGCATTCTTTGTGCACTTTGCGTTTAAGCTTTTAACCGCAGAGATCGCAAAGATTTTCGCAAAGCACGCAAAGGAAAAAGAAAAATTTTATGGCAGACGATTACAAAGGTTACCGCGGCAAAGCATTATCGGTTCTTAAAAATTTCAACGCGCTTGTTTGGAGCGATGTTGAAATCAAAACTACAAAAGGAAATTACAAGGGCATCATTCTTCCCCGCTCGGAAACTGCCGATTCGCTTCACATCGTAATTAAAATGCCTATCGGCTACAACATCGGGATTGCGGCAGATTCAGTTACAGATATTCAAATAAGGGGACGAAAAGAAGCGCACTATAAAATTCCGGAAAAAGATTTTCCGTACGAACCGAACAAACCGAAAGTAAAATTACTCGGCACCGGCGGAACAATCGCAAGCCGTTTGGATTATAGAACGGGCGCAGTTATTCCGGCATTTTCACCTGGAGAACTTTACGGCTCGGTTCCCGAACTGGCAAATTATTGCAATCTTGAAACAGAAAAACTTTATGGTGTGTTTAGCGAGAACATGGGACCCGATCAATGGAAAGGAACTGCCGAAGCGATTGGAAGGGAAATTGAAAAAGGTGTTGACGGGATTGTTATCGGTCACGGCACAGACACAATGCATCACACTTCTGCAATATTATCATTCATGGTGCAGAACTCACCAATCCCGATTGTGATGGTCGGTTCACAAAGATCGAGCGACCGTCCTTCATCAGATGCGGCGCTCAACTTGATGCACAGCGTAAAGACTGCTGCAGAGAGCGACATAGCCGAAGTTATGGTTTGCATGTTTGGACCAACTTCGGATTATTACGGATTACTTCACAGAGGAACGCGTGTGCGAAAAATGCATTCAAGTTACCGGTCAACATTCAGAACTATCGGAGATATACCTATTGCAAAAGTCAGCCGCGATGCAATCACTCCACTCCGTCAGGATTATAAACGCCGGCGCAAAGATCAAAATGTTACTATCAATACTGCATTCGAAGAGAAAGTCAGCATAGTTTATTACTATCCCAACATGAAACCGGATATTATTGAATCGTTGATTGATAACGACTACAAAGGAATTGTCATTGCGGGCACGGGGCTGGGACATGTTAACAAACCTTTGTATCCCGCACTCAAACGCGCTCATGATAAAGGCATTTCAATTTATATGACTGTTCAAACTCTTTGGGGTTACGTTCAAATGTATGTGTACGATACCGGTCGCGATATGATGGAACTTGGCGTAATTCCCGGAGAAAATATGCTGCCTGAAGTTGCCTACATGAAATTGTGCTGGGTGTTGGGACAAACAACAGATCAACAAAAAGTAAAAGAGATAATGCTTACATCAATTGCCGGCGAGATAACAGAACGTGAACCGAGCAACGGTTATTTAATTTATCAAGGCGGTTTGCCTGAAGTTGAAGAATTTATTTCGAAGTATGTGAAATGACGCTTTTTGTCATTTCATCCTGAGCGCAGCGAAGGATCTCTTTTATCAGAATTCAGAAAACAGTAATAAGAAAAAATCCTTAGTTGAAAGCCGAATGCCGATAGCTGACAGCCATAAAAAACATCACTGTTCAATTTTCGGTGGACTCAACTCTAGAATGATTGTATAATTACACAGCGACATTTTGATGGGATCATTTTTTGAATACAGTTTCAGACACAAGCACTTTTCCGCTTCCTCAGTTTCTCTATTGCCTTTCTAATCAGCTAATAATAGTTTGCAGTTGGCAAAATAACCTTAACTCCACTTTATAACATCTTGATATGAAAGTTGGATTTGTAACAGACATTCATGAAGACATTGCTAATTTAGAATATGCGTTAGAGTTACTTCATGATGAAAATTGTGATGAGATAATTTGTCTTGGGGATATTGTTGGTTTTACCATTCCTTTTTATAAGAATATAACTTCTAGAGATGCGGACGCCTGCGTAAAGAGCATAATAAATAATTGTTCTCATGTTGTAATAGGCAATCATGATTTATATTCAATTAAAAAAGTGCCTGTTAATAAAGCCGGCTTTGAATATGGAGAAAACTGGTACTCGCTTGATTACGAAACTCGCTCCCGCCGTTCTAGAAATAAAATTTGGCTTTATGAAGATAGCGAAATTCCATGCACGCTAAGCCAGGAATCAATTTTATTTCTCAGCTCATTAAGTGAAACTGCTGTTATTAATTCTATAAATAATTCATTTTTTATCTCTCACTTTTGTCATCCGGATTTTTCCGGTTCAAGCATTCAATTCCCAACTGAGGGATTTCATCTTAAAAATCATCTTTCCTTCACCGAGTCCAACGGTTGCGTGTTAAGCTTTTCGGGGCATGGTCATCCGGAAGGTTGTCTTATAGGAAATCCTGAAAAAATATATAGCCTGAGATTTGGAATTCACGATATAAAAAATGAACCTCAATGGATTGTTGCGCCCAGTATTGCAAGAACTAGCCGCAAGAATGGAGTTTTAATCTTTGATTCATACAAAATGCAATTGAAAATTATTCCTCTGACCAGATAGATCATTTACAATGTTTTATATTTTCAAATATGGAGAAGAACATGGAACGGACTTACAAAGCTATTAAAAGAAATTTCTTTATAAGAATTCTTCTTCCAACGTTTCTTACTATTATTTTATTTATAGCAGTCTTTTTTGCTCTCTTCATTCCGCAATTTGAAAATACAATTATGGATAGAAAACGAGAGATGATTAAAGAGCTCACAAACACTGCTTGGAGTATATTAGTTAAATGGCACAGAGCGGAAGAGCAAGGAAGCACTACAAAAGAAAAAGCTCAAGAAATTGCCGCCGCTCAAATTCAGAGTTTAAGATATGGCGAAGAAACTAAAGATTACTTCTGGATTACGGATTACTCACCAGTTATGATCATGCATCCCTACCGTTCAGAGCTTAATAAAATGGATTTATCTGACTTTAAGGATTCTCATGGCAAAAGACTTTTTGTTGAAATGGCAGCTGCTGCTAAAAAAGACGGCGATGGATTTGTCAATTATATGTGGCAATGGAAAGATGATCCCACCAGAATTGTTCCTAAACTCTCATACATAAAATCATTTTCTCCTTGGCAATGGATTATTGGCACGGGTATATATATCGAAGATGTTCGTGATGAAATTACTCAGTTAGAAAAAAAGATTATCAATGTTTCGATTGGAATTACTGTTGCCATCTCTGTCCTTTTATTTTTTGTCGCTTATCAAAACTTATCTACAGAGAAACAACGCCGGCGTGCAGAAAGTGATTTACATGAGTCAAAAGAAAAATACCGCACTTTAGTGGAAGCATCCACCGAAGGTTTAATTATGATTCTTGAAGAAGGACAAATCTTCTACAACAAAACTCTTTACGGTATTTTGGGATATACAGAGAATGCACCGGCACTTGTTCTATCTGAACTTTTTGTTAAACCGCCAAAACTAAAATCAATTGACATTAACACTCTAAAAATATTTCCTCTTAAAAACAACGAACTGGATCAAGCGGAAACAGTTATAATAAAAGTTGATGGCACTTTTTTAAATGTACTAATAAATGTTTCGCCAATTAGTTTTTTAAATAACAGCGGTATTGTACTTAGCATTAAAGATATAAGCGTTAATAAAAAAATTGAAGTCGAGCTCGATCAGAGTAAGGAGAAATATTTGGCTCTTACAAACCAACTATCCATTGGAGTTTTTAGAGCATATTCTATGAAAGAATGCCGCTTTATTGAATCAAACGCAGCTGTGCTAAAGCTTCTGGAAGTAGGTAACAAAGATGTATTATTAGAAACATCATTAGCAGATTATTTTGAGGATATCAGAGAATTTGATTCTTTTTATTCTGATCTCATTATGCATCAATCAATTCAAAACCGATTTATCACTCTAAGCAAAAGCAGCGGTTCCAAATCTGCTGTATCTATATCAGCGGTGCTGATTAAGGGCGAAAATGGAGAGCCTATTTACATTGATGGAGTTATTGAAGATATCTCAGAACAAAATAAAACAAATAAAGAAAGAGATAATTTAATTCATGAACTGCAAACAGCATTATTATTCCTCAACAATTCAATAGATAAATTTGTAAAGTCAATACCAAGCTGTAGTCTTAATACATCCGTTAAAGATGCAATAAAATGTTTATCCACAGAGCAGAGCAGTTGCTTATTAATTGAAGATCTCACTGATAACCCGATTGGCTTTTTATCTGAGTCTGATATAAGAACTCGTATTCTTGTATCGGAGGAAAACAATGAGAAACATGTTTATGAGTTTATGAGCTCTCCTCTAATTACAATTTCTAATGATTCATCCGTCTTTGATGCTTTAGAAAAATTTCACGATAACGGGGTTAGTCATTTACTATACAAAAACACTCAAGGTAAAATCGTTGGGGTTCTTCATTCAAGCGATCTGCAAAAAACATTTCATTCTTCCTATTTGTTCTTCATTCAAAAAATTAAAAATGCATCGACAATTTCCGAGTTATGCGCTTATCATTCTCAATTAATGTTTTTAGTTAGGGGATTGATTGAAAGGCAAGCCAATTATACAGATATAACAAAAATGATAACAGCCATTTCAGATTCTATTTTTAAACGGGTTGTTGTTCTTGCAATAGAAAAACTTGGTGTCCCTCCGGAAAAATTTTCATTTATAGTTCTTGGCAGCGTGGGGCGCGGAGAGCAAACCTTAGCAACAGATCAAGATAACGCTATAATATTTGAAGACGTTGAAAAGGCGAATGAACCTTTAGCAAAGCAATATTTTTTAAAGCTTGGTGAAATTGTATCTACTAATCTAAATCAAATTGGATATGATTTCTGCAAAGGTGAGATCATGGCAAAGAATCCTAAATGGTGTCAGCCTCTTTCGGAATGGAAGAATTACTTTACTAACTGGGTTACAACTGCTAACCCTCAGGATTTGCTGGACATAAAAATATTTTTTGATTTTAGATCAATCTACGGTGATGAGTTTTTAGTTAACGAGTTGCAGAACCACATTGCTTCTCTCACTGCGGGATACAATTCGTTTTTCGTTTATCTTTCCGAAAGTATTGCACAATTTCAAATGCCGGAGAGCGCGCTAAAATTAAAATCATCTTTCGATATTAAAATGGTTATGCTTCCGATAGTCGACTTAATTCGTTTGTACGCTTTAAAGAAAAAATGTGCAATTAGAAATACAATTGAACGATTAGAATATGTTTATGAAAAGGGAGTTTTTACGAAGCCAGCTTATAAAAATTTACTGCAGATCTATGGCTTCTTAATGCAGAAAAGGTTTGAGCATCAGTCAAATATGCTAACAGGAAATCTTAAGATTGATAACCAAATAAATCCACAAGAATTTTCGGATGTGGATATTGTACTATTTAAAAAATCTTTGGCTGTGATTGAGGAAATGCAAAACAAACTTAGCCTCGATTTTAAGGGAACGATTACTATTTAACCCAACAGCGATATAGTTTTAGTCTTTGCTTACTAACATACCTTACGCACTTTTGTGATTTCTTAGTGCCTTCGAGACTTGGTGGCAACGGTATATGTTTAAAAAATGGACACAAAGTTATATTCAAGGAGGGCTTTGGTTTGCGGAAGGGAGTTATCAAAAAAAAGCGGCTATCAAGATTTTCTTTTTTTTTGAATCTAAAAGCCATATTTTCACTATTGAATATGAGGACGTTCTTGTCTTTATTCCCACCAACATTTTAGATTATCAGTGCTTTAATAAGTAAGACAAAGGAGAACTACATGAGTATTAATGAAGAAAGAGTACAAGAAATTGTGAATTCCGAGAGTTTTAAGAATTTGGTAAGTAAACGTTTAAAATTTTCTTTAACTCTCACAATCATAATGCTGGTAGTTTATTTCGGATTTATTCTGGTTATAGCATTCTACAAAGAACTTCTAGCTGTAAAAATTGGAGAACATCTTACACTCGGGTTACCCATAGGTGTTGGAATCATTCTATTTGCATGGTTGCTAACCGGTGTTTATATACGATGGGCAAATAAAACATATGATAAGAGTGTAAGAGAATTAAGAAATCAAGTTTTACAGAAATAATCAGAACTATAGCTAGTTTACTTTTTTAAAAGGAGATTTTACTTTGGAAAATTTTCAATCAACTCTTGGACAGGTTAATATTGCTTCAATAATAATATTCTTCGCCTTTGTTGCAATTACACTATTTATAACCTATTGGGCTGCTAAAAAGACAAAAACAACATCGGAATTTTATGCAGCGGACCGGAGCATTTCCGGTTTTCAAAATGGTTTAGCTCTTGCCGGCGATTATATGAGCGCGGCTTCCTTTCTTGGTATTGCAGGTATGGTTTCTTTAAAAGGTTATGATGGACTTATCTACTCTATTGGCTTTTTAGTAGGCTGGCCTTTAGTTATGTTTTTAATTGCAGAACCACTCAGAAATTTAGGCAAGTTTACTTTTGCAGATGTAGTTGCATTTCGCCTTAAGCAAAGACCGGTTAGAATTGCTTCATCATTCGGTTCTCTTATGACAATTGTATTTTATTTAATTGCTCAGATGGTTGGCGCCGGTTCTTTAATTACAACTCTTTTTGGCTTACCATATGAAGTCGCCATATTAATTGTTGGTGTTGTAATGATTTCTTATGTACTGTTTGGAGGAATGCTTGCAACCACATGGGTGCAAATAATAAAAGCATGTTTATTACTTGGCGGTGCAACTTTACTTGTTATAATGACATTATCTTATTTCGACATGAATCCTATAAAATTAATTGAACAAGCTGCCGCAAAATATACAGATAAAGTTTTATCTCCGGGAGGATTTGTTACCAATCCTTGGGATGCAATTTCTTTAGGACTTGCACTTATTCTTGGAACAGCCGGCTTACCACATATTCTTATGCGCTTCTTTACAGTACCGGATGCTAAGCAAGCCAGAAAATCTGTATTCATTGCAACCGGACTTATTGGTTACTTTTATATTCTAACATTTGTTATTGGCTTTGGCGCAATGGTTTTGGTTGGTCAAGATGTTATAAGCAGCTTTGATAAAGGCGGTAACATGGCGGCTCTTCTTCTTGCTGAATCTGTTGGGGGAAAATTCTTTCTTGGCTTTATTGCTGCTGTTGCATTTGCAACTATTTTGGCGGTTGTAGCTGGTTTAACATTGTCCGGGGCTTCTACTTTATCGCACGACCTTTATGTCAATGTTATCAAGAAAGGTAAATCTGATGAGGTCGGAGAGGTAAAGGTTGCAAGAATTGCTACTCTGTTAATCGGTATTCTTGCTATGGTTCTTGGATTGGTATTCAAAGGGCAGAACGTTGCGTTTATGGTTGGCTTAGCTTTTGCAATTGCTGCAAGCGCAAATTTCCCTTCATTGCTTTTATCAATAGTTTGGAAAAAATTTACAACCAAAGGAGCTGTTACAAGTGTTATTACAGGCGCCGGTTTAGCAATTACTTTAATTATTCTTAGCCCAACTGTCTGGGTAGACATATTTAAAAATGAAGAGGCAATCTTTCCATTAAAAAATCCTGCTTTGATTTCTATGACAGCATCTTTCTTGGTCGGAATAATTGTTTCATTATTAACACCGGAAACGGAAGCTCAAAATAAATTCGAAGACGAAAAACTTAGAACCTATCTTGGCATTGGTGCAGAATAATCTAATGGAGGAATTAAATGAAAAAAGTGTTTTTCTTATTAAGTACGATTTTTTTTCTAAATATCTCCGTTAAAGCTCAACAAGAAAAACCCGGCTTTGGAATTTCTTTTTCCGGTTTTGTAAAGACAGATATTATGTATGACACGCGCCAAACAGTTGCTATCCGCGAAGGTCATTTTCTTTTATATCCTTCACCGGATTTAATGGATAAAAATAATGTTGATATAAATGCAAAATCCAACTTTAATATTCTTTCTATTCAAACACGATTAACAGGAAAAATTATTGCACCGGATGCATTCGGCGCAAGAACATCAGGACAAATTGAAGGTGAGTTTTTTGGAACTACTGATGGAGATATAAACGGATTCAGACTTCGTCATGCATTTGTAAAATTGGATTGGGAAAATACTTCTTTAATTGTTGGACAAACATGGCATCCTATGTTCGTTACTGATATGTTCCCTGGAGTAGTGTCGTTTAATACCGGCGCTCCGTTTCAACCATTTTCAAGAAATCCTCAAATACGCTTTTCATATGCAATAGATGAAGTAAAGTTTATTGTAGCTGTAATTGCTCAAAGAGATTTTCAAAGTAATGGTCCTGGTGGGTTCAGCTCGATTTATTTAAGGAATTCCGTTATTCCTAATCTTCATGCTCAAGTTCAATACTCAAGCAATGGGCATTTAGCTGGCGTGGGAATAGACTATAAAAAATTGACACCTCGAATAGTTACCACGAAAAATATAGCAACTGACGCATCTGTTTCCGGATTTTCTGCTCTTGGATTTATAAAACTGAACCTGGATCCGGTTACTTTGAAAGCACAAGGAATTTACGGACAAAATATTCCAGATCTAATGCAGATCGGCGGTTACGCTGTAAAATCAACCGATGCTACAACCGGAGTTGAATCTTACACTGCCCTATCCAATTTTACAGTTTGGGGAGAGCTCTCCACCGGCAAACAAACTGAGTATGCATTATTCTTTGGTTATTCCAAAGCATTAGGTGCTTCCGATAATATAACCGGAGCTTACTATGGAAGAGCTACCGATATTGAAAACATTTTTAGAATATCGCCGCGTATTCAATTCAATTCTGAGAAAACTATAGTTTCTACAGAAGTTGAATTTACTTCTGCTGGTTACGGCACACCAAATGGCTTAAACAAAGGTAAGATTGAAAATGTAAAAACAGTTTCTAATCTTCGATTGCTTCTGGCATTCAATTATTTTTTCTAGATAACTCTTAAAAGGTTGGTCAATTATTCGACCAACCTTTTATTTTTAAGCAATTCCTCAAAATATCACTGTTCAATTTTCGGTGGACTCAACTCTAGAATGATTGTATAATTACTCATCGAAATTTTGATAGGATAATCAAATGAACACACCGAACATTCCAACAGCACTTCCTTCCGTGAGCGAGATGGAACGCGCTTACAAGAGAAGCGATAATTCTTACGATGGAATTTTTTATTTAGCTGTTCGTAGTACAGGAATATTTTGTCGCCCCTCTTGTTCGGCAAGAAAACCGTTGTCTAAAAATGTTGAATATTTTCCTTCTGCACGTGAGGCGGTATTCGCTGGCTTTCGTCCCTGCAAACGCTGCCGCCCTCTCGAAGTTCATGGAACACCACCAGAATGGGTTTTAAAATTACTAAAGATAATTGAAGCAGAACCCACGGCACGTTATAATGATCAATTTCTCCGTTCCATTGAAATTGATCCGGCACGAGCAAGAAGATATTTTTTGAAAAATTATGGAATGACATTTCAAGCATATTGCCGCGGAAGACGATTAGGAATTTCTTTTGAACAGATTCGGTTAGGAAAAGATCTTGATGATGTGGCGCTTGGCTATGGTTATCAATCTCACAGCGGTTTCCGCGAGGCGTTTGTAAAAACTTTCGGCAAACCTCCCGGAAAAAGTAAAACTTCCGATTGCATTCTAACAGCATGGATTGAAAGTCCGATGGGACCATTAGTAACTGCCGCAACCGACGAAGGAATTTGTCTGTTAGAATTTTCCGACCGCAGAATGCTTGATGCACAGTTTACTACATTGAGAAAACTTTTTAAGTCTTCAATCGTTCCCGGTGAAAACAAGCATATCAATCTTCTTCGTAAAGAATTGAAAAAATATTTTGAAGGGACATTAAAACAATTCACCGTGCCGATTGTATTTCCCGGCAGTCAGTTCCAACAAAAAGTATGGAATGAGCTATTAAAAATTCCATCCGGAAAGACTGTGTCTTACGAGGAAGTTGCAATAAAAGTCGGTACACCAAAAGCTCAGCGCGCAGTTGGACATGCAAATGGATTAAACAGAATCGCGATCGTTATTCCATGTCACCGTGTAGTTAATAAGAATGGAAATCTCGGCGGCTATGGTGGCGGACTTTGGAGAAAACAACGATTGTTAGAACTTGAGAAAGCAATTCAAAAGTGATTGGTTGTTAGTAATTGGTGATTAGAAAATTTTAAGCTGCTTTTTTCAACTTCGGCATTTGATCCCAAGTCTTTCCTTTTAGTAAACGACCGTTTTTCTTTTTTTGTACACCGCCCCATTGCTTAAAGAAGAATGGTACTTTGGATTCTTTACAGATATCTCTAATTCTTAAAACCCAATTTTCTTCCATCGGGCGTGCACCCGGACCAGATTCTCCGCCAACTATTACCCAATCAATTTTTGTTAGATCGAGATTATTAATTGGTCCAATCAACGGTTCGATGGATAAGAATTTTACATGTGCGTTAGTTTCTCGTAGATGATCAATTCTATAAGTATAATTTTGACTCTCCACACTAACACCCATCCAAATATTTTCGCTCCACGGAATTATCGGATCGAGCTTCAATAAAATATCGGAACGCTTTGTTAATACCTGGAAGTTGTGCCAATCAGCTTTATTCATTACTTCAAAAGTGTTCAATAAAAAATTTACTGGAACGTCTTTATGGAAAAGATCGCTCATTGAATTGACAAAAATTGTTTGTGGTTTTTTCCATGTAAGAGGTAATTCCAACGCTTGTTCTTGAAGTGTTAGCTTGAATCCGTTTCTATAATTATCAGAGCCCATTGCTTTGAGACGCTTTGCCATTCTTTCCGCATAACAAAACTTACATCCCGGACTAATTTTATTGCATCCCGTTACCGGATTCCATGTTGATTCAGTCCATTCTATTGATGATTTGAGGGACATAAAAACTATTTCAATTTTTTTATAGAAATACTTTTGGCAAGAGATTTCATCTGGTTAATGGCAATTTCATTCAATCTTTTTAAGCGTTCTGATTGAGATAAACCAAGACGAATCAACTCAGCATTCATACTTTCTAAATTTACCATAACTATTAACTGCTCTAATACTGCAAAGTCTCTAATGTTTCCTTTTTTGTTGAGGTTGCTATCTCTCCACTCCTTTGCAGTTATACCGAACAAAGAAACATTTAGGATATCGGCTTCGTTGGCGTAAATGAAATTGATCTGAGCTTTTGTTACCTGCGGAGGAATAAGATTTTCTTTTATTGAATCTGTATGGATTCTATAATTAACTTTTGCCAAAGTTCTTTGAAGATTCCATTCCAAAGATTTAGTGCGGTATTCTTCTTCTTTTAAACGCTGAAATTCTTTGATGAGATAAAGTTTGAATTCCGGACTTAACCAGGAACCGAATTCGAAAGCAATATCTTTTTGCGCAAAGGTACCGCTGCCATAGCGTCCGGTTTTTGCGAATAATCCTTTCGCGTTGGTTTTCTCTATCCATTTCTTAACCGACAATGTGAAGCGATTCAATCCCGCTTCGTTTTTAATTCCCTCGAATTCGGGGGAATTAAAATCCGGATTATTAAGTTGTTCCCATATACCAATGAACACAATTGTGTTTTTATTTCTTAACCATTTTTCTATTAAAACACTTCCATCTTCGTAACCTTTAACCATGTCGGTTAAAGAAATATAATCCTCGCTGCCAAGATTGATAACCGCAATCTCGGTTCCTTTTACATTTAGTTTGGATTCTTTTTTCATATTCCTTAATCCCTTGACTGTTCACTGCCAACTGTTCAAAACTTCCACCTAGAATCAAAAGCAACGGTAATTCTCTTTGCAGTATTTGGACTTACAACTGATTGAAAATCCGGTGTACCGAGATTCAGTTCAAGAATTCCAAAATCAAATCCGAATCCCATTCCCCAATTGAATTTATCAAATCCGCCGAAAGACAATCCCGTTCTCAAAGCAAAAAATCCCAGAGCCCAATCCGCACCGACAGAAAATCTCGGTTTCTTAGAATTACGCGGCTGATCATTAAATCCTTGATTGTAATCAAAAGCCAACAATAAATTATTGAGCTGCATGGATGCACCAAGATGCAGCGCTGTTGCAAGTTGTGTTGAAAATTCGCTGATAAATTTCCCGCTGTCTTTACCAACAAGCGCTTTCACTAAAGAATCGCGTTGGCTTTCGTTTGAAAGGTCATCAAGATATATCGGCGAGTTGGAAGAATATTGAGCGGCATTTTTATTCCATTTAACACTTCCTAAATCAGTAATTGCAAAGCCGAACGACCAAACATCACTCAGCTTTGCGTTCAGACCGAAATCAAAACCGAACCCGCTGCCCGCCGGAGTTGGAAACGGAGAGAACTTAGAATCTTGTTTTGTTGTGCTTTTGTCGAAATCATATTTCACATTAAAATCCGGCGAGAAGGCAGCGTAAGCTAAAAAATCTCCTTTGCCGGTTATAACATTTCCCGAACCGGTTGTTAATTGAGTGTTAACATGATCGAGCCCGACATAAGCAAACCCCTGAATGATATTGAACGAAACACCAAAAGAAATTTTCTGAAAGAGCGGCAGAATATTTAAGCTGCGTGCATATGAGAAAGAATATTTACGCAGCCACCATGCTTTTAATTTGGTGTCGTTAAAATTATAAACCTGGTTAACAGGATTTCCATCTAATGCAATACTAACTATTCCTTGAGGAAAAGTTACGTTTGAAGAAAAAATATCTGCGATTGAGAATGCAATGGTTCCAAACTTATTACTTGGTTTTATTGAAATCGCCAAAAGCTGAAGCTGAACATCAGAGGTGATAGCTCCGCCGCCTTCAAAAAGACTTTTCATTCTGTTCTTATCTGCTTCAGTTAAATATCTTCCGACAGTATTCCCATCGGCATCTTTTGTTTTATAACCGAAGAAGTAATTGTATTCGTCAATCGACATAAAATTTGTTCCGATGCTTCCAGATAAATTTGGAAGCGGAAACGGAATAATTAATTCTACGTGCTTAGAAGAATCACTGAAAAGATTCGCCGGATTATTCCCGAGTGCGCGTAAACCGAATGATGATGTTACGCTTGTCTTTCCCATCGCTGCGGAGCGGGCATCAGAAATTCCGATTGAACCGCTTGCCTGGGAGAAAATTTTTACCGAAAGAATGATAATCAAAACGAAAAATATTTTATATGCTTTCATTTTTAGTTCCCCTTCGGATTAATGTGATAATTCATTGAACCGGAAGCGAGGAACTTAATAATATTATCCGTCTTGAATCTTACTGCTTGGCTGCCGACACCGGATGTATTTAATCTTACCTTAACACGCATATAATAAGCTTTAGAGATTTTGTCTATTTCGGCTTTTAATGTTTTCACGGTTACGTTTTGAATTGTGTTTGATATAACATTTCCATTTGCATCAACTCCGGCGCCGTTTACACTGATAACCGTGTCTTGTTCTTGATACTTCGGCGGGAAATAAGTTAAAAAGTTGTTGTTCTGATCGTACAGCTTTGCAGTAAAACTCAGCGATGCGGGAATTCCATTTGTGATCGTCAAAGAAGCACCGAGAGAATTCATATCTTTTATTTTATCGCGATCATCATTTTTAAAATTAACTTTAACCGAATCGGTAAATTCTCCGCCGCTCAAACCGAACTCAAACGGAAATTCCATTTTACTACTTACAATTAGCTGGTCGCTACCGGTCATACTAATTATTTTATTATTCGGATTAGCAGTTCCTCCAACATAAACTATAAGAGAGTCCGGGAACTGAGAAAAATTCTTAAAGAAATTACTCAAACTATCTGCATTGATTGTAATGATCGAATCTGCTTGTGAAATAAGTGTCTTATTCAAAGTTCTCGAACTTAAAGTCATAATGCTTCTCTGCCCGATCGAGTTTCGCGCTTCAACACTTCCGTTAATACTGAATTCTACATTAGCAGTTAATCTTAAACGGAGTTCGATCTTCGGATTCTTCAGATTGATCTGCTGGAACTTCAAATTTTTTTGAATGTCTTTTACATCAAGTCCAACAGCGCTTCTGGTTTTTTCAAAGACTGTGGGTTTTAACTGTCCCGTATATTCCGAAACTTTGAGATCATAAAACTTAGCTTTTATTGTTAAAGATTTTGCAGGTAAAGTAATTTGCTGTCCGTTGCTTCCTGTTGATGAAATTTTCGACTCCAAAATCAATTGATTTTTTACATTTATTCCTTGTGTTATAGGAATTGATTTTCGTGTTGCAGTTTGCAAAGGAAGAATTTCAATAGGCGCCAATAATTGAGCAACAATTTCTCCAGTACCGGAATTTTTCAGTACTAAATCTCTTAGAGTAATTTTAACCGGTGAGGGAAAATAATTTGTAATCTCGATATCAATAAATCCTGATGCAATTTTTATGATTTGAAATTGATCAGCCAAACTAAAATTTCCGGACACATCAGTTTCGGGAACAGCCGGCATTATAATTTGCATTCCAGGATTGACAGGCGGACTGATCCATGAAAGATCAATATCCGTTTGAATGGAATCGGCACTTATGCTTATAGCGCCCGGCGTAACAGTAGAATTAGGATACGGTTTCAGTTTATCTCCCAGTGTTATCTTATCCATCTGCTGCACGTTAGAATAGTATAGCAGATTTTGGTTGGTTCCGCTGGAGTAATGTTGTATCGAACTTGATTTATTATCAATAATATCGAGCATTGTATAGCTTTTATTTGCGATGGGAATATTTAATGAAACATCCCAATTCGGCGCTGTCGGCTCTTTAATATCGCATGATTGGATCAGCGCGGTAAGTAACACCATAATTGCAGTATAGAAAAATGGAAGATGCTTTGGATGGAAATTCATTTTCGTTCCTATTTGTTTAATAAAATTTAACTGCCGAGTGAACTTAGAAATTAATTTATGCTTCGGCAAGGATTTAGAACACATTTTAGCGATCAGTTATCGGCTGTTGGTTATAAGTGATTAGTGATTGACTCACCTTACGCAAAATTGTCATTCTGAACGGAGTGAAGAATCTCGACACCTCGATTTCAAACTGTTTTGAGATATTTCGCGGAGTTTACATTGAACGAAGTGAATATGCTCAATATGACAATTACAATACTTTGCGTAAGGTGACTGATTGATTAATAAGTTTACTGATGAGATTTGGTTTTAACATTTCTTAACAAAAAATCACAAATTATTTTGTCTATTTGTGTCTATGTTAAGCTCATTCTTTTTGTTGATTTCTCAATTAAATTTTATTTTTGTTCAAACTACAATCATGAGGTAATAATGAAAAAGCTGTTCCTTATCATTTCAGTTATACTTTTTGTCTCCACAATTTTTGCACAAGATAATCTCCTTCTGCGCTACCCGTCAGTAAACAATGACGGCACCAAAATCGCTTTCTCTTATCAAGGTGATATCTGGACAGTTCCATCATCGGGTGGAAGGGCTACGCGGTTAACAATTAATGAATCATACGAAGCTAATCCGCAATTCAGCCCGGATGGAAAGCAGATTGCTTTTTCGGGAGCGCGTTATGGAAACAACGACATCTTTGTTATGCCTGCAATGGGAGGAACTCCAAAGCGATTAACATTTCACTCCGCTGCAGATAATATTTCCAGCTGGACAAGAGACGGCAACATTTTATTCAGCACATCAAGAGAATTCAACCAGATAGAGCGCCCACAAGAAATTTATTCCATCTCTTCTAAGGGCGGAACAGAATCCCGCATCATGGACGTAGTTGGCTTTGAGCCAATAATATCTCCTGACGGAAGATTCATAGCATTCGTCCGTGGTGATATTAATCCAATCCATAGGAAAGATTATCGTGGTCCTTCGGCTAGAACGGTATGGCTTTATGATATAAAAAATAACAGATACATTCAGATGCCCGGTTTTGAAACGAACAATATTAATCCGCAATGGGGCGATTCCAGAACAATATATTTTTCAAGCTCGGTAAGCGGCGAGTACAATTTATATAAGATCAAGATTGCCGAAGATGGAAAGGCAACATTGAAACCTGAACAACTAACCAACTTCAAAGACTATTCTATTAGATATTTCGGAGTATCCGCTGACGGCACCACAATAGTTTTCGAAAGAGATAAAAATATTTACTTGATGAAGACTTCGGGCGGTTCTCCGCAAAAAGTTGATGTTCAAATTAGCGCCGATGACCGCTTCGATCCGATTGAATTCAAAACCTTCACTAATAACGCCGACTATTATTCTGTATCTCCAAACGGAAAATTAATTGCGTTCGTAATACGCGGTGAAGTTTTTGTTAAAGAAGCCGATAAAGAAAAAAGCAGAAGTGTGAATTTATCCAACAGCCCTTATAGAGATATGAATGTTGCTTGGCTGAGCGATACTACATTGATTTTTACTTCAGATCGTTTGGACAATAACTTTGAATTATATCTTGCCAAATCTTCGGATAAATCTCAGTCAAATATTTTCAAATCACTTAAACACGATATAACACGGTTAACAAAAACAGATGAGGATGAATCTTCTCCTGTTGTTTCCAACTACGGAAAAATGATTGCTTACGTAAGAGGATTAGATAAAAAAGAATTTGTTGTTGCTAACATTTCTGCGGATGGGAAATTGAACGGGGAGAAGATACTTCTCAACGGTTGGGCTTCTCCAAACAATGTCACATGGAGTCCTGATGACAAATGGCTTGCATATGCTCTTGATGATCTTTATTTCAATACAGAAGTTTTTATTCATGCTGTTGATAATTCCAGTAAACCGGTTAATATTAGTATGCACCCGCGCGATGATTCAAATCCATTCTGGAGTTCAGATGGATCAAAACTTGGCTTCACTTCTGCGCGTAATAACCGCAATAATGATATCTGGTTTGTCTGGTTGAAAAAAGATGATTGGGAAAAAACAAAATCAGATTGGGATGAAAAAGAGCCCGTTAAAGAAGAAAAGACCGGTGAAAAGTCAAATGTGAAAAGTGAAAAGAAAGACAG
>CAYVBQ010000016.1:0-79216 GCA_964449775.1 uncultured Melioribacter sp.
GAGTCTGTTGCAGAAGTCGGTAAGCAACCTTCGAGGTTGTAATACCACCAACGATGTGTCAACCTCGAAGGTTGTGTTTTACAGAATTTGCTTTGTGCAACACGCTCTGCCTGCAGGCAGGTTGGAATCGTTTCTAAAGAAGCAAGAGAGTCCAAATTTTGGTTAAGAGTTTTAAATGAGTTATTAAAAGACAATGATCACAAAAAACAATTAAAGATTTTGTTAGATGAATCCAAACAGTTTTGTAAAATCTTTACATCAATAAAATTAACTTCACAAGAAAATAAAGAGAAGAAATAATATGAAAACACTAAAATTATTTTTTACATCAACCATTAACCATTACCCATTATACATAGCAATGTTCTTTATGGTGATCTTAATAGGTTGTTCAACAAAGGAAACAAACGAGCAGACTTTAACAAACGTTAAGGATTATTGGACCTGCACAATGCACCCGCAGATCATTTCCGACAGACCCGGTGTGTGCCCGATATGCCAAATGGAACTGATTAAAAAAGTGGAAGAAGAGGTTGCGCCCGTTTCAGATAAAGATATGGCGCAGATGGTTACTCTTGGGGGAAATAAACAAGTGCTGGCAAATGTTTCTACGGTTGTTGTGAAGAAGGAAAATCTTCAAGAACAAGTTACAACTTACAGCTATCTTGATTTTGTGGAGAACAACCGCAAAACAATTTCGGCGCGTTTCAACGGAAGAATTGAAAAACTGTTTGTTGATAAAACCGGCGATTATATTAAGAAAGGTCAGCCGTTGTTTGAAATATACAGTCCGGATTTGGTGCAAGCTCAGAATGAATATCTGATTGCTCTGAACAATCCGTCCAACTCTTCTTCTCTTCTTAAAGCTACAAAGAAGAAGTTGGAAATCTTTGGATTGACATCAGAACAAATTCAAACGCTTGAGAAGACACGCGAGATAAATATTGTTCTTACATACTTCTCACCTACAAGTGGAACAGTAATTGAGAAGAAAGTACAAGAAGGTGTCTATGTCAATGAAGGAACTGCAATTTATGATGTTGCCGAACTTTCAACTCTCTGGAATATTGCTGAAGTGTATGAAAACAATCTATCCAATGTAAAAGTTGGTAGCCCGGTTAAACTTCGCTTACGCGCTTATCCCGGTGAAGAGTTTAATGGCAGAGTTACTTTTATTTATCCGGTGATAAACTCCCAGACAAGAACGGTAAAAGTAAGAAGTGAATTTTCTTATTATGGCGGTAAACTTAAACCGCAAATGTATGGCGAAACCGTATTCATCAACGCCGGTGGTCAAGGATTACTTGTTTCGGCAGACGCAGTTATTATTGCCGGTAAAAGAACAGTGGTATGGGCAAAAGCCGGCGATGGAATGTTCGAGGCACGCAGCGTGCAAATTGGTAATCGGTTTGGAGATAAATATCAAATACTTTCCGGCTTAAATGAAGGCGATGAAATTGCAGCAACCGGCGGCTTCCTAATCGATTCCGAAAGCCAGCTTAAAACCGGAATGCCGACCGGTCATCAACACGGCGAACCTTCGCAGCCGCAAAAAAAGAAATCTTCTTCCGACGGAATGGAAAGAATGAAAATGTAAATTTGAATTCAAAACAATAATTATCAACAAAATAGAAAAGGAATAACATTATGAAATCAATAAAAATATTTTTAGCCGTTATTGCGCTTTTTGTATTGTCATCATTTCAAATTAATGCACAGTCTCATCAACATGGCGATCATTCCAAAATGGAAATGAAAAAAGATTCTACAAAAGTAGATGATATCGTTCGCAAAGGTGTTATTAATCTTAAAGCTATTGACAAGAATAAAGACGGGAAAGTTTTTCAAGACCAGATGGATTGGAATGTAATTTCAGATAAACCGGGTAAATGCCCGCTGTGCAAAATGACTTTGAAAGAGGTTACTCTTAAGGAAGCCAAAAAGAATCTTGAAGAGAATGATTTTAAGGTAAAGTAGAAATAGCAAAACCAAATATGTGGACACAGAATGAAACTGATAAAAATAAAATCAATAACGTTTTTCGTAATCTGCTTTACATCTATGAACGTACTTGCAAGTTTATCTAATCATCCTTCCTCATTTAAGGAAACGGTGGTTAGAGGAGGCACAAAGACGGTAGAGTTGCACATTAGCAACTCTATCTCTTCTCCTTTAGGTTACACTTTTAATATTACTCAAAACTGGTTAAAAGTTACTCCATCTACCGGTTCAGTTGGCGGTAATCAAACGATAACGGTGTTGCTAAACTTAGATGCAACAAATCTGAATGATGGAGTTTATTCTACACAGATTACCTTAAACGATCCTCATCACGGTGGATTATCAATCCCTATTCAGTTAACTGTAGCTACAGCAACCGGAATTGAGAAAGAGAATGAAACGCCTAATGATTTTCGTTTACTTCAAAACTATCCCAATCCGTTCAACCCATCAACAACAATTTCTTTTTCTCTACCCAAAGATCAAAACGTTTCGCTAATTGTTTATGATGTACTTGGGAAACAAGTTCAAACTCTAGTCAATGAATTTTTACCACTCGGCAATTATTCCCTAAAATTTGATGCGACGGGTCTTTCTTCCAGCATCTATTTCTATAGATTAAAAACAGATCGTTTTACTCAAACAAAAAAAATGTTGCTAACAAAATAACTTGGAGACAATATGAATTCTCAAATCAAAATATTTCTTTCACTAATCCTTTTAATCGTTATTGCAATTTCCACTCAAGCTGTCGCTCAAGAAACTGCTAAATCAAATTCATCAAAACCTGAAATGAAATTGAGAAGGATAATATGAATATTCAAACAAGCGGAGGAGAGCGCTAATATGGAAGCAGTCAAATCATTTTTCAAGCGGACTCCCATGAAAACCAAAATATCTTCACTTTACACAATCATGATGCTCACTTCAGTGATTTCATTATATGGACAGCAAGAGAAACCCCGGGAGAATAATCATCTATTCCCCCACCCCGTGAATTCGACAATGGGAATTCCAGATCCAATTGGAAGTTTTAACATCCGTCTTAACGCGCTTCGCCAGCAAACTACTGATGGTGTTGAATATGATCTTAGCGGTCACCTTGGTTACGGCTTGTTTGAGTGGGGAGGAATTCACTTGAGAAGTCTGGGAGTCAAAACCACGCCTTTCACGGAAGTTATTGGAATGGTCGGGTTGTGGCGGAATAAGGAACGGACTCAAGGCATTTCACTGCTTGGTATTATCGGCATACCCACAGGAGCGAAGAAAGAAGGACAGCATCACGGTCTCGCCTATCTCTTCGGCTTTGCGGGACGGATTGCAAAGGAAGACCTTCTGACAAATGACATTATTCTCCATTATGATTTTTCTGCTGCGCACTTCATTGCGGAGACCGGTACGGTGGTTAAGCTCTTCCCTATTTTATTTACTACGCTGGACCTGCGCGGCACGTTTGGCGGATCAAGACCGGACATCACCATTCTTCCGTCCGTAAAATGGAAAGTAATTGATTCGGGTTTCATTGCGTTCGGTTTTCATGCACCTCTGACAAAGTCGACATTATTCAAAAACCAGGTTATTGTCCAGATTGAACTCGGGAGTCACTAGTTATGAACCGCTTTCAGAATAATAATAAACAACTGCAATGTAACCAGGGAGTTACCCTGTTGAGTTTAATGCAGAGAGGTTTGTATCCGGGAGTTTATTTTTACAGGATCCTAGCCGGGCGCTTTACTGAAATAAAAAAAATGAAAATATCAAAATAAAAAAAGGAGAATATTATGAACTTCAAAATCAAAAATTACTTACCCATAATCATTTTTGTAATTCTTGCTTTTTCTTCTCAAGCTTTTGCACAAGATAAAACCAATAGTGATACAATAAAATCCAAGATGAAGAAAATGGGCTGTCGTAAAAATATGGACCACTCGAAGCACGAAATGAAGGATGAAGAAAAAATCGATATTGAAAAAATTGATTTAAATAAAGACGGAAAAGTTTTTATAGATGGTATGTGCAAAGATGTCGTTAAAGACGAACCAGGAAATTGTCCTAAATGTGGAATGAAACTAAAGGAAGTTACCCTTGAAGAAGTAAAGAAGTTTATTGAGAAGAATGATACGAATACTCAAACTCAGATGAAGAAAATGGATTGTAGTAAAAAAATGGAACATGCTGACCACGAAATGAAATCTGAAAAAACTGAGATGGATGAACAAGATAAAATTGATTTGGAAAAGATTGATAAGAATAAAGATGGTAAAGTATATCAATGCCCTATGTGTGCTGATCAGATTGCCGATGAACCGGGAAAATGTTCTAAGTGCGAAATGGATTTTAAGGAAGTATCAATCGAAGATGCTCAAAAAGCTATGAATAAGAAAAGCCACGGCATGATGGACCACAGTAAAATGGACGGTCATAAAATGGATCACTCAAAAATGATGAACCATGATATGAAGCCTGCTGATCATGATAAAATGGATATGAAGAAAGACAATCTGGTTCGCGAAGGAAAAATAGATTTAACGGCTATTGATAAAAACGGAGATCAAAAAGTATTTCAAGATCAAATGGATTGGAATGTAATTTCTGATGAAGCCGGTGAATGCCCGTTATGCGGAATGAAATTAAAAGAGGTCACTCTTGAAAAAGCTAAGGAAAATCTAAATAGACATGGTTTCAAAATAAAATAATGTCAACAATAACCCAAAGGAGTAACACAATGAACACAGTAAAATCATTCGCTAAAACAGCTATGATGCTTTCAGTAATGTTTATTTTCAGCATTACAGTATCTGCTCAGCATCAGCACGGAAGCGGAAGCGACAACAAAATGGGAAGCGGTTCTCAAATGCAGCAAATGCAAAATATGGGAGCTAAAATGGGCGACATGCAAAACATGATGGCTCAAATGAATCAACTCATGGATAAAAGCGGTAAAATGCTCTCTATGATGCAAAACCAACAAGATAACATGAACATGGGTTCTCAAATGACAGGCATGATGCAAAACATGAACGATATGTCGAAGAACATGAAAAACATGCTCGATCAAATGAATACTATGATGGGTGATCAAAAAATGATGGACAATCAAGAAATGAAGGATCACATGAAAGGCATGACCGATAACATGAAGACTATGATGAAAGATTATGACGACATGCTCGGCAAAATTCAGAAAATTCCAAACTCAATGAAGAAGTAGGTAAAATAAAATGCAAATGAAAATTAAAAGCACGTTACTTTTAATTTTTTCCGTCATCCTTTTTAACGGAGTTTCTTTTGCTCAAGAGGGCTGGTCAGTTTCGACCGGCTTTCAATACTCCGGCGGAAATTATTATTACAATAATTACAGCAAACTTTTTTCCTTTTACGGCGGTGTGCGTTATCAATCGGAATATTTCAGCGTGAATGTTACTGCACCGATTATTTTTTCTAATAACAATTTACTAAGTTAATCCGGTGGAATGATGCTACCAATTGGTGGTATTTCTTCCGGTAATAACTCCGGCGGAATGGTGGGTAATACAGGCAGCGGTGGAATGATGGGCGGTAATGGAAGCACTTCCAATTCTTATATGTTCGGTTCTTCATCTTCTATGAACTCAAGCATTGGTCTTGGTGATATTTTTGTTGTCGGCAATTATAAATTTTATTCCGGCTATGAAAATAATTTTACTGCATCGGTCAATTATCAAATTAAATTTCCTACCGCAAGCGGAATGACTAACATTGGCACCGGCAAACTTGATTATGGCGCCTCCGTTACTCTCCGCAAGGGATTTGATTCTTATCTCGCAATTGCAGATCTGGGATACATTAACATTGGCGATCCAAGCGGAATTACTTACAATAATCCTTTTAGCTATGGAGTTGGTTTCGGAAAATATTTTAATGATGGTAACTCATCGCTTCTGCTCTATTATCAAGGTTATACAGAAATTGTTTCCGGTTACGCTGCGCCACAACAGTTATCACTAGGACTTAACCATCAGCTTAGTTCAAAACTAACACTTACACTTATCGGCGGTGTAGGATTAACTAAATTTTCTCCGGGTCTATTAGCTTCCACCGGTGTAATATGGTTTCTTGGTGAATGATCAATCAAAATGGAGTTTGTATGAAAAACTTATTTAGGTTCATCTTTTTTTTGCTGCTTTTAACAACTGTGGTTTTTCCGCACGGCGGAAAAGATCATAAAAAAGAAAAAGCTGGTAAGCAAGATACGTTAACAATAGTTGGCGGAGATACCATTGCTATTAATGGTATCTCTAATAGTATAATTAAAAATAAAGTTGAACCGGAAACACTCAAAGAAGCGCCGATGAAATTAAATCCATCGGAACAAATGTTTGAACACTTGCACAACAAGATGGTTCACTTTCCAATTGCTCTTGGCGTGTTTGCTTTCCTTCTAACATTGCTCAACTTGAAATGGAAGAATTTCGATTCATCAATTTTGGTCTCGGTTCTAATTGCTCTTTTATTCTCAATTGCTGCATTCATAACTGGCAAAAATCAATCCGAACCATTTATTGGAACTGCTAAAGAATGGGTTGTTGAATTTCATCAAAACATTGGGATTGCCGTTCTCATCAGCTTTTTCGTTTGGACTATCTTTCTAATAATTGACAGACTAAAAAAATATGCGTGGATAGTAGGTCTAATCGCTTTTATTCTAATACTTGCCGCCGGATTCCTTGGCGGTGTAATTGCTCATTAAGAAATTCATCGCTAAAATCGATAGATAATTAACAGAGGACTTGTGCAAAAAGAAAATATAAATAAGAATATTAGCATTTCACCAATTCTTGTGCTTTTTATAGTGAGCATCTCAATTTTTATATCGCACATAATTGTGATGATGACCACCGGCGATTCTCACTACACGCGGTCATATATCGAATTGTTGTTCGATTCTCTAATTCTGACTGCTTTGCTATTCCCGCTATTATATTTTCTTGTATTTCGTCCGTTGCTAAAACAGATCGATGCCAGAGAAAAAACCCGGATGCTGCTTATTGCTAACGAAAGAAAATTTCGCGACCTTGTTGAAAGCATGAACGAAGGTCTTGTTGTGCAAAACAACGAGGGCATAATCACATTCGCTAATAAATGCTTTGCCGATATGATCAATTTTCCAAAAGAGGAACTCGTTGGTCTTGAGCTTAATGATCTGCTGGATGAAAAAAATTCTTTTATTCTCCAAAATCTATTAAATAATTATGATCATGCTGTGCTGGGTAAAGCTGAGCTGACGTGGAAAGCAAATAAAAAACCAAATGTATATTCAATCATTTCTCCATCTTTCATTTTTGATGAAAACAACAATATCATTGGTAAGTTTCTTGTTGTCTCGAATATCACGCAAAGAAAAGAAATGGAATTAGAGCTTGTTAAAGCAAATGAACTGGTGAAACACTCCGATAATATTAAAAGTGAATTTCTTAACCTCATCTCACATGAAATTAGAACTCCCGTTAATATTGTTCTTGGGTTTACGAATTTAATTGAGGAAGAATTTAGCCATTCTACAGAACTTGAAGAATATATTGCAACGATAAAGATAGGATTGAATCGGCTGATTAGAACTATCGACCTAATTCTTAACTCTGCTCTCGAAATTTCCGGACTTACTACATTGGATTTTAAGTCGACTGATATTGTCCGCGAGGTATTGCAGCCGGTTCTATCGGAATTATCTTCATTTGCTCAACAAAAAGATATTTCGATTTCAACAGCGTTTGATGCCGTTCCCCAAGTTTTTGTGGATCAATATTCCCTAAAGCAAATTATGATTCACTTAGTCGAGAATGCAATTAAATTTACCAATACCGGCGGAGAAATTAGAATCAATGTAATAGAATCATCAGCCGGTAAAATCACAGTAACTATTTTAGACAACGGGGTAGGCATCTCGCAAGAATATATTCCACGGCTTTTTACTCTATTCTCTCAGGAGGATCAAAGTTCAACCCGGAAATTTGATGGCAATGGTCTCGGCTTATTCCTGGTAAAAAAATATTGCGAAAGAAACAATGTGCAAATCTTTGTCAATAGTGAAAAGGGAAAGGGCTCCTCCTTTACTCTTGTTTTTGCAAATGAAACCACCAATTAAAAGGACTACTAAAATGAAAAATAAAATTATCAAATCAGTAACATTATTAATATTCGTAGTTGTTTCTTCTATTTACCTTAGTGGCTGCATGATGGCTGGAATGGGAATGATGCACGGCGGCGGTAACAACGGAATGGATATGGATAATTACAACAATAATAAGTTGATCATCAAAGAATATAACACAGACGATTACAAAATTACTGCCGAGTTTCCTTCGAGTATTAAGGGTAATACTGATATTTGCAGAATAAAAATCTTCGATAAAAATGCGAGCGCCGTTCTAACAGACGCGGAAGTTAATCTCGAAGTATTAAGTGAAAATACTGAAGAGCATGGTAATCATCCCCATGAACAGTCTTCTTTTAAAATTTCGCACACAAGATTTGAGAATGGTTATCTTGTCTTCGCCCCAAATATTGGGTCTACTGGCAGCTTCCGATTAACATTTTCTATTGAGAGAATAAAGACAACTATTTTGAGCGATCCAATTAAAATTGAACACTTGACAGAAAATAATTCGGGAATGAATAATACTCACTCCCATTCCGGTTCCGAAAGTGTTTTCTCCTCACCGCTTTTCTATGTTGGTGCAGCGGCAATGGCTGTGATGATGATTTTTGTGATAAGATAGAGCGATACTGACCGCTTAATAAAGAAATTTTAGTTAAAGGAATGCAAAAGCTATTTTTTTTTAGCAGCAATTAATTAGATTTTATCCGGAAATAATAGAGGTTCTTAAGTGCAAATAATTAATTCAATAAAAGAGAAAAAGAATGTAACTCGAGTTTCTTTGGCGATTACTGCCGCTATTTTTTTATTAATAACCGGCTCATTTTTTAATCCCTTAAACAGATTTACAACCAACTCTTTTATTAGGCTGTCTGGAGAAGCCCGCCTCGATTCCAATATTGTTATTGTTCATATTACGGAAAACGACATTCAGAAATTTGGCGGCTGGCCATTAAGACGAAGTTATTATGCTTTACTCATTAAACAGTTAACAAAACTACAAGCAAAGAAAATTGGCATAGAAGTTTTACTGGCTGCAAATTCAGATAACCAATCGTTATATGATGATCTATTAAACGCAGAGATAAAAGAAAGCGGTAAAGTTGTTGTTTCATCTATCATTGTAGAGAATAGGAGCATTAATAACGCTGCTGTCAGAGATTCAATAATTTTTTCACAACCTAAATTAAAAATTCCTTCCGTTGCATCCGGACACATAAACTATATACTTGATAACGGGATTCTGGTTCCGGCAATTTTAGGGACTGACACATTACATGAAAAAGCTTTTTCAGTTGCATTAGCCGACCTCAAAGATGTTGGCATTCAACAAATGAAAATAAACTTTTATAGCTCATGGAAAAGATTCGAGAACTATTCTATGCTCGATTTTTTTAAAATGGCAGAAGACGACGATCCAATACTGCAAGATATAAAAGGGAAAATTGTTTTGATTGGTGTAAGTGATCCATCAATTGCAAAAACAATTTCAACGCCTTTCGATAACGAATTACCCGGAGTCGCACTTCACGCATTCGCTCTGGATAATATTTTAACCCATCGTTCAATCAACGAAAAATTTTCTTCTCTTTTTACCGGAACGTTTTTTCTAATCCTTATAATATTAATTGTAGTTAAAACGCTGTTTCCTTTTTATAAAATTCTAACGATACTGCTCATATTTTTTACTTTTGTTTCTTTCTTGCTTTTTTCACTATTCAACATAGAAATTAATTATTCGTTCATCATTTTACCGATCTTCATCTTATTCTTTACCGAATTCGGATTCATTCTCTTTGAGAACAAACGCGAACTATCAAGAACATTTAGCGAATCTGAACTTCTAAAAAAAGCTTTGTATGCCAAAGAAACAGAGCTGGAAAATCTTCAGCGCGAACTCAAATCGAGTGCGGTATCTTTTCAAGATGAGTTGACGGCTAAAATAATTTTGTTAAAAGAAGAAGTGTCGCGTCTTAAAAAAAGTAATGAGGATAACGAACCGAAGCAACAAGTATTTAATGAAACGGAAATAACAAACTTTGAAGGGATCATATACAAAAGTGCAGTTATTAACAATATTGTAACTATGATTAAAAAAATTTCCGAAACTGATGCAACCGTATTAATTCTTGGAGAAAGCGGCAGCGGCAAGGAACTTGTTGCGCGTGCCATTCATAATTTAAGCGGCAGAAAAAACAATAATTTTGTTGCAGTTAATTGCGCCGCTTTGCCGGAATCACTTTTGGAAAGCGAACTCTTCGGACATGTAAAGGGCGCTTTTACCAATGCAGTGGCAGATAAAAAAGGAAGATTTGAACTTGCCGATGACGGAACAATTTTTTTAGATGAAATCGGCGAAACATCCGAAAATTTTCAAGTAAAACTCCTTAGAGTTATTCAATTCGGTGATTTTGAAAAAGTCGGATCGTCTAATACTAAGCACTTAAATCTTCGAATTATTGCAGCAACAAATAAAAAAATTGAGATGCTTGTAAACCAAAAGAAATTTAGAGAAGATTTATACTACCGACTAAACGTAATTAAAATACAACTCCCCTCGCTTAAAGAAAGAAAGGAAGATATTGAACCAATAGCCCTTCACTTTGCAAAACGCGAGGACCCCGATATGAAATTATCAAAAGGTGTTTTGGAAAGCCTGATAAATAATGATTGGAAAGGAAATGTTAGAGAACTTGAATCAATTATCAAACGCGCAATTATTTTTGCTAATGCCAATAATAGAAAGATCGTATATATCGAAGACCTTCCGGAGGAATGCCGCAAATTAGATCGAACAAAAATTGAAGACATTATTCTTCAGTCGCTTCGTAAAAAAACTTTTTCGCATTCTTCAATAAATGAAACGGCTAAAGAACTTGGTAACTTGAGCAGAACATTAGTTTCTGAAAACCTAAGAGGAATCTTTTTCAGATCATTCGTCTATAGCACTTTTAATTTGGAAGCGTCGGTTAAAGAAATTGCAGCAACCGAAGAAAAGGAAATTTTAGAAAGAATAAATTCAAAATGCGCTGCTTATCTCGAAAACATCAGAAAAGATCTGTCCGGCTCCAGATCCGATTCCTTTGATGAAATAAAAGTTCGCTTTAATTCTAAATACAAAAATTTGCCTATAAAATATCATCCCTATCTTGATCAAACAATACGCTTTTTGATAGGTAATCTGCCTGGAAACCATTTACCAGGCAAATGAATCTAATTCTCATGCAAATTATTACAGTGGTAACAGCGATTTAAACAAAAAAATGAGGATAATGGTTTTGGCACATAAACTGCTTCTCCATACTGACATTCTTAAAGTCAGAAATTATTTTTAACACTCAAATATCATTGGAGGAAACAATGAAACGAACAAAATCTCTTATTCTCTCACTTTTCCCGGTATTTCTCTTTTTGTTTATTGCTGCGGCGTGCCAGGACCAAAGCAATTTAGTAAATCCGGAAAACAGCAGCTTAAATACAACTTTAAAGAAAATTGCAGATAACGACGAATCAATACGAT
Organism: uncultured Melioribacter sp.; assembly: GCA_964449775.1. Classification (GTDB taxonomy): domain Bacteria; phylum Bacteroidota; class Ignavibacteria; order Ignavibacteriales; family Melioribacteraceae; genus Fen-1258. Next base: position 11,658 of record CAYVBQ010000016.1, read on the forward strand.
CCTTCGAGCCAAACTACAACGAAGGCGAAGCACTGCAACTCTTTAAGGGATTAGCAAAAGAAATTTACCCGGTTAAAATAGGGCAGCGACTCAAAATCGTCAGCAGCGATTTTCTTGAGGTTTCAAAGACAGATGCCGAAGCTCTATACCAACTGACACAAGTATTTGAAGGCGACTTGTTAATCTATGCTACAGGAACTCCTCCAGCACAAGGTCAGCCGCAAACAACAAAACTTTATACTAAACCAATTAAAACGACTGTTACCAGATTTATTAAATATGCAAAAGTAAATAACACCGGTGACGATAAAGTTGACTGGAAAATAATAGCTGTATCTTTGCCTCAAGGCGGAACTGCCGCACCTAAAGTGAATATTGTAAAAGTTAAATTGGAAACTACCGATGGAAAAGTTGTTGAGATAACAAATCCAAACCAGTATTTCTTTGAACTTGGAAGAAATAACGGAATAGGAAATAACGGCAATGGCATGATGAGCGGCGGCAATGGTATGCATGGCAATAGAGGAGGCATGATGGGCGGTTTTGGAACCGGCTCGCTTATGTCTTTCACCGCAAGACAACAAGTTAAAATCACTGTCACTGTTGAGAGCGAATATACTGATGAAGACTTTATAACTCTTACCTACGGCGCTACAATGATGAGCGGAGCCGGTAATGGAATGATGAATAACGGCAGTGGTATGATGAACGGTAATTCAATGAGTATCGGAAATAATTTTGCCGGCTTTAATACAGGCAACAGACTAAAAGAAAAATTTGACATTAAGGATGTTAAACAAGTTAATGGAAAATACGTACGCACTTACGAAAAACTCTGGTCGGCAAATTTTAACATGGGATTTATGCATGCAGTTATTAACGCAGCGCCTAAAACTTCCATCTTTGATGATACAGCCCTAGCAGAAGAAAATACCTGGGGAATTCCTTATTCAGTAAAATAAATAACTTAATGTGAGCGGAGAATCTTTCCGCTCACTATTTATAAGACTAAGAATGTAATATGAAAACAGCAATAAAATATTTCTCAATAATAGCTATTTCCCTTTTAGTTTCTTGTGGAAACCCGGCACCAACCGAGTTGTATGACGACACGGCTTCACAAGATAATAAAGGAATTAAAATTGGTACTCCTTCCCCTGGCGGCGGCAGCTATGATTCAACCGGCGTGTCAAATCAATTAATTGATAAAACTACGATCATTAGCGTAAGCGGAATAAAGAATAAAAACTATGGATGGTATTCCCCGAATGAATCATATTACGCGCAATTCAACGACAAATCCAAACCGATTATAATTCCTATCGGGAACAAAATTGGGTATAGAACAAAAGTAATGGGCAATGTTTTTTTCAAAGGAATTCAAGCTCAAATTCAACCATTTGTTTTGACCTATCGAATAAATAATTTATCTAAAGACACACTTGTTGGTTCAAAATATGTTTTATCATCTTCAATGGTGATGGGACATAACAACAATAATAATTCCGGTTTTCCTTACAATTCTAAAGTCAATTTCAGATTGGATATTGGTAAAGGCGTACCCATTCAATTCGATATTCCTACACCGCCGGAAATAACTGCAAAGGTAACCTTCTCCGGTTCATTTTCTGCTCAAACAATTCAGATGGATTTGAACTGGGAAGCAAAAAACATAGGCGATATTGAAGTTACTATTGCAACATTCGCTGAAATGGGGATGGGCACACAAACTATTCCGCGCTTAAAATTAGTTGGTTCCGATAATGGTAAGATGAAAGTGCCATCCAATTTATTGCAAAGTATTCCATTAGACAAGAATAAAAGTATCCTTGTTACAGTAACCAGAAGAATGATCAAAGAAATTCCTTTTAACGAGACTATCGGTGATAATTATATTGTTGCACAAAGTATTTACAATATCCAAGTACAAGTTCCAAACTGATTTCAAACCGTTAATAATTTTATGGTTTATGGTAATTGGATGGTTTAACACATACGGACAGCAGTCGCTGGATTTATTTAGCAACGCACAACCGAACAATTCAAAATTCCGGCTTAATTCGTTCGAATCCGATCCGGCTAATTTTTCTCTTGTAAAAGATTGGCAACTTTCCGCATCATTTACCGGAGTTAACAACAAAAAATCTTTTTCGACAAACTTATTTTCAATTTCAGTTGGAAAAAGAATTGGAGCAAACTTCCTTTATGCACGCTACACACCCGGTTATTTAAAGGAATTTGTTTTAAACAGCGGTATTAAGATTCTTGTACGGGATACTATTCCTATCGGTGCGGAATTAAAAACAAAAATTCGATACGAAGAAAAATTCGGATTAGGTTATTCGTATTCTCTTAATAAAAATATTTCTTTCGGTTTTTCATTTAGATATTTTCAGCAAGAATTCCGTGAAGACCAGCCGAACCCCTTTTTTTCCGATACTCTTAACTTCATATCAACAAAAACGGTTATTACAAATAATAATTTCTGGCGCGGTGATTTTGGAATTGGTTATAATTTTACCGATAACTTCATGGGTTCACTATCATCAATTAATCTGTTGCTTCTAAATGAAAATAAGACCAACGAAATAGCAAAGCGGTTTTCACTTAGAAATGAGAAAGGCGCTTTACTTCAACTAAAGTACCAGCCAAATGAAAATCTGTTATTTAATTTCGGATATGAAACCAACAGTTCGTTTATTGGAACATTGGGATTTAGCAGAAACCTTTTAAATGGAAAAATATTTTTCGGCGCTTCCTTTTTCCATGATAAATACCAGAATCCATTTATTGCAGGCATTCAACCCGAAATAAATTTTTCCACTGCCCTCTTTAATATATCATTAACCGGTGTTAAATATTTTTCTGATCGAGCTTCTATTAAATCAGTTACGGAATTTGAACAATCCGGAATTTATAACTTGACGAATAATTCTTTTAGTTACGATAGGGTTATAATGAATGTTTCTTTAGCTCTCTCTTTTTCAAAGCAGCAGCTTGTTAAATTTCTTGATGTTGAGATCAAAGAAGAAATATTTCCTACCCTGTCCGATAAATATTTATACACTCCATTTGCGGTTGCCCGTGTAATTAATTTATCTGAAAAACCGGTAGAGGTTAAGCCCTACAGCTTGATTGCAAACTTGAACCCGGAGGCAGTTTTTTCTCCCAGCATCGTTGTTGCTGCAAACGATACCACACTGATTCCCTTTTTCACCATAATTGATTTAGGAAAATTTAAATCGCAGCGCAGAGAAATTTCCCAGGCGGATTTTTTCTTATCAACAGAATCCTTTCAAACGGAAGATTTTTTGCAAAAACCGATTCTGATAAATGATATCAACAGCTGGGATGGCAAAGTTGCAAATCTTCACTACTTTGTTAAGCGCGATTTTGATTTTTCCAGTTCCTACGCAAAATCAATCCTTCAGAAGTATAAGAGCGAATTAGAAGAAACATCAACCGAGCTTAAAATATTTGCCCAGACAAAAATTCTTTTTAATGAATTTGTTAAAACCATGGTATATGTTGCCGATCCGCGCTCTTCAGTGGATCGTGTTCAATTTCCAAATGAAACTTTACAACTAAAAGGCGGCGATTGTGACGACCTAAGTGTTCTTTTAAGTTCATTACTCGAAAGCATTGGCATTCAAACTGCATTTGTTGATTATAAAAATGAATCCGGGGTCGGTCATGTTAATCTCCTTGTTAACTCTCAGTTAAAACCGGAACAAAGTAATTTTATAACCAATAACGATAAAAAAATTGTAATTCGGAAAAATGGAAGCAATGAAGATGAAATTTGGATTCCTATCGAAGCAACTTTGCTCAAGAGTTTTGATTCTGCATGGTCGGCTGCTTCTGAAAAGTTTGAAAAAGAAGCTTTAGAAGAATTTGGGCTGGCTAAAAACAATGTAGAAATAATTGATATTAATTAGAGGTCTATTATGAAAAGTTTATTAATAGTATTGCTTTTAATTGCAGCAAAATTATTTGCTCAAGAGTTTACAGTAGAAAAAATAAGCGGCGATGTTCAAGCTTTAATTGGAGCAAATGAAAAATGGACTGAGATTAAAGCCGGACAAAAATTACTGGGAACTGATTTAATCTCTACAGGAGAAAAATCTTTTCTACAAGTATCGGATAGAAACAATCATTTTGTTTTACAGGAAAACTCGGCTTTAAGGTTAAGCAGTTACAAAAAAATGACATTGAACGAACTGCTCCTTGCTTTAGCAACTGAAGAAATTAGAAACATACCCAAATCTAATAATAACCCATCTACACGAAACACAGCCGTTTACGGTAAAGATGCCGCATCGGTTAAACCCTTGCCGGCTTCAATTCGCGATCTTGGTTTTAAAAAACTAAATGGCGCAAAACAGCTTGCGCAAAACGGATTTAAGGAATCTGCTATTGTTGTTGCCAAAGAAACATTCAGAAAGTATCCGGAAACAAAAACTAAAGTAAAAGATCATCTTTACTTTGTTGATTTGTTAATACAATTGAAACTTTACAGAGAAGCTGAATCTGAATTAATACAAATCAAAGAACAAACACTAAATGACATTGAAAAAGTATCTGTTGATGCGCGCTCACAAAAAATTAAATCAGAATTAATCAACAAACAATAAATAGGCATACTATGAAATCCATAAAATACATTTTCGCATTGTTTCTTCTTTCTTTCGTTCCTTCAAATGCTCAGCAAGGGCATTACGGCGGAAATATGTTCCCCGACACATTATTGCAAGTTACTCTCTCCGGTAAAGTTGCTGTCGATACATCGCTTCCAATGCCAATTTACTATCTCGACGTAAACGGCGACGGCAAAAATGAATACTATCTTAACTTCGGTCCCGTCTGGTATACACCGGATAATTCAACAGCAGTAAGACCAAAGAACGGAGATCAAATTACTGTCATTGGCGGACAGATGAACAGCTCCATGAATTTGAATGGACTACCGATGATTATTGTTTATCAAGTTAACGGAAAACTTTGGAGAGATCCATTCGACCCGATGTGGAATAACTTCGGAAATAACACACACATGATGGGACAGCACGCAGGCAATTGCAGCGGTTATGCTTTCGGTGCCAGTGGAACCACGCCGCAAAATGTAACTTTATCTGGAACGGTATTGGTTGATACAACCTATTTTATGAATCAATACTATTTGGATGAGAATAAAGATGGCAAGCCGGATTACTATTTGAATTTTGGTCCTTGGTGGTATGAATCGAACACCGGCGCAAAGAGACCAAACAACGGCGATAACGTAACAATCGTCGGTGGAAAATTACAATCAACGAACGGTCTAAGCGTTGTGATTGTTTATCAAATAAACGGCAAGGTATGGCGGGATTCAACATTGATTGGGAAATATTTCGGCGGCGGATGGATGCGCAGAAATAATTCCAATGATAAAATCTCAAACCCTTTTGATGAAAAAGATTTTATGATGATGGGCAGCGGATGGAATATGGGTGGAATGATGTCCGATTCTATGTTTGCAAGAATGTTGGAATTAAATCCGTATAATATTCCGAACAGCAAAGGAGAGAATATTTTTAAGTGTTACGAGATCGGCATATTCAATTCCAACGGTTCCAACGGAATGATGCAAAACGGCGGATGCGGTGGAATGATGAACTTTGGTTCCAACGGAAATATCCAATTCCATTTTGATAATAAACAAATTCAAGCTTACGGCATTGATAGAAACAGCTTAAAAGTAAAATACTGGAACAACCAGACAAATAAATGGACTGTTATTTCCAACGCAGTAATTAATCAATCTACAAATACAATTACTTTTTCTAACAACCAGATTGCCAGCTACTATATTTTAACATCCGATAAAGTTACTGCGGTTGAAGAAAATGCAACTGTTCCTACCGGCTATTCTCTTGAACAAAATTATCCAAACCCATTTAACCCGAGCACTAACATCAGCTATCAGATACCGGTAGGCAGTCATGTTACTCTTAAAGTATTCGATATGCTTGGTAAAGAAGTTGCAACACTAGTTGATGAATTCAAGACTGCGGGAAGTTATAATTCTCAATTCTCAATTAATAATTATCAATTATCAAGCGGAGTTTATTTTTATCAATTAAACGCCGGCTATTTTATGGCGACCAAGAAATTTGTTCTGATGAAATAAGAACCCTTATCAGGTGGTTTCTTGATTTATTCCGAGAGCCAACTTAAAACCGGATTGCCAGCCGGTCATCAGCACGCAGAACATTTAAAAGTGGAAATGAAAAGAGAAATAGCATTTCTTATATCTAAAATTAGAATCGGTTATTCAACTTTATAAAAGATTAGAACCCGACCTTACAAATATTCATTTCCCAGAATAATATTCGAGAAGCCCTATTCATTGTGAATGGGGCTTCTTTCAATAATTGCCTTCAAATTATCTTTCAAAAACCAACCATCATTAATGAACTTTCAATGTGCGTTTATAGTTATTCAAATAACTATACTACTAAAGAAAGTACGAATGATGATAAAGAAAAATATTGATTCAACTATGTTATTAAACCGGAAGTATGCCGATTTCGATAAAGATGTCATTTCACAAATGAATGCGCTAAAGAGCTTTGCTCTTAAGATTACTAATGACCTTGAAGAATCGGAGGATTTAGTTCAAGATACACTCTTAAAAGCGTTCAGATTTTTTGATAAATTTGAAAAAGGGACCAATGCCAAAGCGTGGCTTTTTCAGATCATGAAAAATTCATTCATTAACAATTACCGTAAAATAACTCGTGAGCCATACAAAGTTGATTATGAGGATGTACAAAATTTTTACGAGAATATTAAAGCTGACGATGTAAAGACCCAGCATTATGAGAACGATGCTTTTAGTGATGTTCTGGATGACGAACTTGCAAATGCACTTTCAATTTTACCCGATGATTTCCGTACGATAGTTTTTCTAAGCGATATAGAAGGTTATACTTACGAGGAGATTGCTGATTTTATGGATTGCCCAATTGGCACAGTGAGATCACGGCTTCATCGCGCTCGTAAAATGCTCTATTCCTTATTATTTCAGTATGCAAAAGAGAATGGATTCATTAATTTAAAGGAAAAGCTGCCCAAAGCAGATAGATCGATGAAACTGTTCGATAATGTAAAGATCAAAGAAAATGCGGATAGTGAATTGGCTCATCTTTCATTCAGTTTTATCTGAAAATCGTAAGAATCAATTTAGCCGATCGGGTAAAAAAAGTAAGATTTTTATAGATAATCCTTAAAAAATTGCTTATTTTCGGGCGGTGATTTTTATAAAAACATATCAGAATTCTGCTTACAAAGTTGTTTCCAGGCTCTTTTTTAGAAACCCTCGAGTTATCAAATAGAGTTAGGAGAAATTATTTTTCTTAAAGTGAGGATTAAATTCTTCTCTTTAGGAACTTTAATGCGTATTAAAAGTAAGAATTAAGATCTTTTTTGTTTATAATTTTTTTTTAGAATAATTAAGGAGAAGTAAAGATTTGAAGATAACGAAGCAGTTTACGAATCGTGAGAGTAAATCTTTGGATCAGTACCTTCAAGAAATCGGAAAAGTAGATCTTCTGACCCCGAATGAAGAAATTGATTTAGCCATCCGGATAAAAAAGGGAGATCAAATGGCTTTGGAGAAACTAACCAAAGCAAATTTAAGATTTGTTGTTAGCGTTGCTAAGCAGTATCAAAATCAAGGACTTCCATTAGGTGATTTAATCAACGAAGGAAACCTTGGTCTTATAAAAGCAGGAAGAAGATTTGACGAGACACGCGGTTTCAAATTTATCTCTTATGCTGTATGGTGGATTCGTCAATCTATTATGCAGGCTATTGCAGAGCAGTCCAGAATGGTACGTCTACCTTTAAACCGTGTTGGCGCTCTTAATAAAATGGGAAAAGCATTAAGCCAATTGGAGCAGGAGTACGAAAGAAGACCAAGTCCTGAAGAGATCGCTACTCAGCTTGATATGGATGTTTCAGATGTAACTTATGCTATGCAAATTGCCGGTCGCCACGTTTCTATGGATGCCCCGTTTGCTCACAGCGAAGATAACAATAACAGTTTGCTAGATGTAATGCCTAATGATGATCAACCGGCTCCCGATTTTTCTTTGATGAAAGAATCATTGAAAGCCGAAATTGAACGCTCTCTTTCCACTTTAACAGAACGAGAAGCAGAAGTTATTCGTCTCTACTTTGGTCTTGGTAAAGAACATTCTTTAACTCTCGAAGAGATTGGCGAGAAATTAAATCTGACACGCGAACGAGTTCGCCAGATCAAAGAGAAAGCTTTAATTCGATTACGGCACTCTACACGGAGTAAAAATTTAAAAGCTTATCTTGGATAATTTTTTGTATCACAAACAGAGCCGTTGCAATGCAGCGGCTTTTTTGTTTTAAACTGACTATTTTGCAAGTGTAAATGAAAGGATTGTGGAGAAAATTCATGAAGCATCTTATTATAGCAGCCGTTATCGCGTTTGTATTTACTATTTCTCACGTTAATGCCCAAAATGATATTGTAGGTCACTGGGAGGGAAAAATAAAAATGCTAACCATGAATCTTGACATCCAAATTCGGGTTGAGAAAACTAAGAAATCATTAAATGGTTTTATGAGTATCCCTTCCCAGAAATTGAAAGATTATCAACTTCCGGTATTCACATTCAAAAAAAACAAAGTACACTTCGAATTACCAAGTCAAGCTGGAATAGCAAATTTTGATGGTGAACTTAAATCTGATTCAATCAAAGGAAAAATACTTCAAGCCGGTATTCAAGGATCGTTCTATCTCGTAAAAGGCACAGAAAAAAAAGCGATTACGCATAGCGAAATAAAATCAGATGAACCACTTCCCTATTTTGAAGAAGAAGTCGCATTCAAGAGCGGCAGAATTTTATTGGCAGGAACATTGACAATTCCCAAAGATGAAAATAAATATCCGGCTGTGATTTTATTAACCGGCAACGGTCCCCAGAATCGTGATGAAGATATTTTCGGTTTTAAAATATTTGAAAAAATAGCAGATTACTTCTCACGTAGAGGTTTTGCTGTATTACGATACGATGACCGCGGCGTAGGTGGGTCAACCGGAAATTCTATGCAATCCACTACAGAAGATTTTGCCGATGATGCAAAATCAGCAATTGAATTTTTAAAGAAACAAAAAAATATTGACGTAAAAAAGATTGGATTTCTTGGACATAGTGAAGGCGGAATTATTGCCCCTATGGTTGCATCCACTTCAACAGATGTTGCATTTATAGTTTTAATGTCTGGTGCAGGTGTACACGGTGGTGATGTTTTACTAGAGCAGCAAAAATTAATTCTGCAATCAAGCGGCGTCACAGATAGTCTGATTGAACAGAATTTAGATCTGCAGAGAAAAATTAATACTGCATTAATAAACGACACAGATTTGAATGACTTGCGCAGTGATATCCAGGCATTTGCTGAAAAAGATTTTGAAACTTTGAGCTCGGAAATAAAAACGTCTATTCAGGATAAGAAAGCATACATCAATTCAACAGTTCAATCACAGATTCTTATGTTTAACAATCCGTGGTTACGATTTTATATTAAATACGATCCAGTACCAACTCTTCAAAAAGTAAAGATACCCGTGTTAATGACATTTGGAGAGCTTGATCTGCAAGTACCGGCGGCACAAAACAAACCTAAAATGGAAGAAGCACTCGCTTTAGGCGGAAATAAAAATTTTAAATCCATCGTTTTTCCAAAAGCAAATCATCTCTATCAAGAAGCTAAAACAGGTAGCCCGGGCGAATACAACGAATTAAAAAAAGAATTTGTACCGGGATTCTTGGAAGCTGTTGGCAATTGGATTTTAGAGATAACTAAATAAGTCACCTTACGCAGAATGCTTGGATTTATAGCCACGACTTAAAGATGCTATTGGAAAAGATGTTTAGCTAGTGTGATTAAATAATTTCATGCACTCGAATTCAAAATCAAATTCATTATATTTCTTTAGAACAAATAAAAAAAAATCATGTCGTTAGAAAAATATTTTTCACAATTCAGAGATAAGATTATAGGTCTCAATCAAGAATTTGATTCACCATATGGCAGAAAAAAAATTATTTATGCTGATTGGATCGCAAGCGGGCGTCTATACGAACCAATCGAAAGAATTCTAAGTGAAAAATTTTTTCCTTATGTAGGCAATACACATTCCGAGTCTTCCGTTACTGGAACAACTATGACAAGAGCTTATTCCGAAGCTAAAAAAATAATCAAGCAACATGTTAATGCCGGATCGGAGGATGTAATCATTTTTGCAGGCTACGGAATGACTGCGGCTGTAAATAAATTTCAAAGGCTGCTAGGTCACCGCGTGTGCGAACAACTCCAGAAGTATACTCAAATTCCAAGAGAAGAAAAGCCGGTGATTTTTCTAACACATATGGAACATCATTCTAATCAAACTTCCTGGCTTGAGACAATTTGTGAGGTTGTAATCATTGAACCGGATAAGCAAGGAATGGTTGACCTTAATCATTTTGAGCATCTTCTTAAACTTTATGATCATCGCAAATGGAAAATCGGTTCTTTCACAGCCGCATCTAACGTTACGGGAATTCAACCTCCCTATCATAGAATGGCAAAGATGATGCACGAGCACGGTGGACTTTGTTTCATAGATTTTGCAGCAGCGGCTCCTTACATTGATATTAATATGCATCCCGATGATCCTATGGAAAAACTTGATGCAATATTTTTCTCTCCTCATAAATTTCTTGGCGGACCGGGTACTTCCGGTGTATTAATATTCGATTCAAAATTATATAAGCGTAGAGTTCCGGATAATCCCGGCGGTGGGACTGTAGATTGGACAAATCCTTGGGGTCAGCACAAATATATCGAAGACATTGAATTACGTGAAGACGGCGGTACACCCGGATTTCTTCAGACGATAAAAACAGCGCTTGCGATAAATTTGAAAAATGATATCGGTACAAAAAATATTTTAGCACGTGAACACGAACTTCTTAAAGTAGCATTCGAAAGATTCGAGAAGATCCCTTCTTTGCATATTCTTGCGCCGGAAATAAGAGACCGGCTTGGTATAATTTCTTTTTATGTCGAAGATATTCATTACAATTTAATGGTGAAATTGCTCAATGACCGTTTTGGAATACAAGTGCGCGGCGGTTGTTCTTGTGCAGGTACTTACGGGCATTATCTTCTCCATGTTGATCCTACTCGTTCGAAGCGCATCACGGACAAAATCAATCATGGCGATCTTTCCGAAAAACCGGGCTGGGTTCGTCTATCGCTTCATCCTACTATGACAAACGATGAACTAGATTTTATTCTAAACGCGATCAATGAAATTATTATCAATGTAAAAGAATGGTCGAGAGATTACACATACTCACCAAAGACTAATGAGTATTGCCATAAATCGCAAAATAAAATGGAATTTGAAATAATTAAGAACTGGTTCATTCTCGAAAGTGATTAAAATTATCACTCACACTAAATAGAGATCCGATCAAACTGATCTGCCAGGGTTTCAATCGTTTTACCGGAGACTCGGAAGATAGTCCATTCGTCCATTGGTTGAGCCCCCAATTTTTTGTACAATTGAATTGCGGGTTCATTCCAATCAAGAACGCTCCATTCAATTCTTCCACAATCTCTTTCAATTGCAAGTTTGCCAAGATAAGCAAGAAGAATTTTTCCAATTCCCTTTCCGCGTAATTCCGGCTTTACAAAAAGATCCTCAAGATAAATTCCGGGTTTACCTAGAAATGTAGAAAAGTTGTGAAAGAAAAGAGCGAACCCTGCCGGTTCATTTTTATAGAATGCAAGTATAACTTCTGCCGTTCTTCTATTTCCAAAAAGATTTTCTTTCAGAAGTTCTTCTGTTGCAACAACTTGGTGTGATAACTTTTCATATTCAGCAAGAGCTTTTACTAAATCGAAAATTATCGGTGTATCTCCTTCGTTCGCAAAACGAAGTGTAACTTCATGATTTTTTGTCTTGATTGATTTATCCATATTAAACTTGCACCCTTAAATGAAAAGTTCATAATTAGTGGCGGGTAAAATAATCTACTTAATTTCAATATCCCATTGGTCAAGAAGTGCAATTGCATCCGGCAGAGAAAATTTTGCTTTCCTTATATTATTTTTGGTCGGGTCAATCCGGTAATTCTTTGCATCTGTAAAATCAACGAACGATAAATTCGTATTTGAGAAGGTGGTATTAAGCAGATCGGTATCCGTCAGTTTAGCTTTGGAAAGATTTGTTTTCTCGAAATCTAAATTACGCGCTTCACACGAAATTATTTCTATTGATCTGAGATCCATTCCGGTGAAAATCGAATCGTTTATTTTGCATTTAAGAAAATCCACTTTTACAGGCTGGCAAATCTTTGTCCAGTCAATACCAATCAATTTGCAGTTCTCAAACTTTACATCCAAGAAGGAACTGTTAATGACTTTTGAGACACTGAGATCGCTGTTCTTGAAAGAACATTTTTCAAATCTGCATGAATTGAATGAAGCGTTAATTAAAACCACACCGTTAAACACGCAATTGTAAAACTCGATATCGTTAAGCTGTAACTTCGGAAACGATATCTTTTCAAAAACAGTCTCTTCATAATAGTTTTTGTCGAATTGGAATTCTACGTTGACATATTCCGGAAAAAGGTTTGGCTCTATCAATTATTTCTTCTCATGTAGTTTATTATTATCGCATCGTATGGTTCTATTTAGATTTTTCTTCTTGGCAGATCGACCATAAATATTTTGACATGGCATATAATATGGCTTTTGTGGAACTTATTTTTTACTTACAACAGAAATTATCTGCGCGCACGAATAATATATAATTCTCAAAGAATGATTTTATATAATGAGAATTACTATTTACTAAAACCAGTTTTGAACCATTTGAAAGAGTTATTTACCGGTCGGACAGAAACAATAATCGCGGCTATTAAATACCAATACCATTCAAAAGAAAGAATTGGTTCATAAATCTTAGCGAATAAAAGTGTCGCTGCAAAAACAGAAGTTTTGATCAAGACAACATCAATCCAGTCTACTTTGAAAGTGGATAATTTTTTCATGATCTGCATTTGAAACTCCTTTTTTATTTTCAATCATGGTGCTACGCCTATTCAAGCGGTATCTTATCTAACAAAAGATTGATCCCATTGGAGACAGCGTAATAAAGTGGAGTGTGTAGTTCATCTATACCGTAATAAATATAACCATCTTCACCCAAAACATGAGCTTTCCAAAGAACTCTTCCATCTCTCAAGGAAATTAAATAATAGGTGAAGCGGCATGAAATTATCCTTGTTTTATAGAGCTGGTAATTCGCTATTAAGAAACCATTTTTCACTGAACAACTATCAACCGTTCCTATGATTATTGCATCCGCTGAATCTTTTATGACATCATACCCAAGTTCTGAGCTGTAAAAATTTTTTAGATCTAACTTTTTCTTTTTTTCTATCGAATGAATGGTTTTAGAAATCGCTAAAGAATCAATGGTAATAGCAGTATCAATATCTGAGACTGTAAATTTTATGTTTGGATATTTTTCTTCTAATGAATTAATAAAATGATTTGTTGAGTAAAATGTTCCGGCATCCGTTGTATCATCTGGAGTCATTGGAAGGAGAGCAACCGATCGAATTTTATATGAATCTATTTTAGGAGATTTGTAGAGGGAAATGACCTCATTCTTTGGCCAAAGAAGATTATCCAAGAATTCATTACAACCGGTAATAAATAGTACAAAACAAAAAGCGATAACCTTAACTGCGAAACGAATTATGATGCGGATATCTACCATATCTATATCTCAAATGTTTGATGTCGTTTCAAATGCAATGAAAATTTGCATTATTTTCTCCAGTATGTCAATTAAATTATGAACTCACCTTACCAAGAACTTAGTATTCTGAAAAATATCGCTATAGCGACATTCATAATTTCTTTTGCACGTTTAATATTTCGATGGATAAAAGATATTTTATTTTGGGGATGTGTTATTACTAAATGAGACTTCTGAAAAATAAAAATAGAACACGGATAAACACAGATTGAACTGATTAACACGGATCAAAATCTGTGAAAATCCGTCAAATCCGTGTCATCCGTGTGCTATTAAAAATGTTGCCGTTCTGTATAATCCTATTTTTCAGAAGTCTCTAAATGTGAGGATGGTGTTCACTTTCAGACTATGCAAATATTTAGATTGCTAACACAGAAGGTTCTAAGACCCTATCCATTTTTTCAATGTCTTTACTGATGCGTTGCTCATCACCCCAGTCACTCCAATATACATCTTTAACTTCCAAAACGTTTAGATGATTTGGTATCATTTCTAAAACATATTTCGAAAAATTTACAGAAGGCAGATATTTATAAAACCGTCTAATCGTAATATCCTCAAAAGTAGTTCCGAACTTACTCCGGATCGGTTGAAATGCACCCGCTAACTCCGGGATACAACGGCTAATATATTTAATAAAGGCAGAGCATTTCCCTACCATCACAAATGTATTTATCAAACAACCGCTCTTAATAAGATTATTTGTTAAACTGCTATCCGGTTTTTCAATAAACTTTTTTACGTTGAATACTTTCGATTCACCATCGCTGTATAGTTCCCGTGTAGGTTCTATCCAGCCATAACCTGGTTCATTTTTTTGCGGACGGATTCCGAGCAGAACAATTGATTTTGGATTCTCTTCAACAAAAAGATTTGCTTTGGCAACATGTTCCATGAATCTTTTTTCATCCAAAATAAAATGATCGGACGGGAAGATTGCCACCGTTGCATCAGGATTGATCTTATCTATCTTTAGAAGAGGAAAGAGAATTCCAGCGCTGGTATCGCGTAAACATGGTTGCTCAACAATTGTTAATGACGGGTTCTTTGCTAATTCATCTTTAACATAACCGCGATGATCTATATTAACCACTGCAAATAAACGATTCTGAGGAATTAGCATGGAAGCACGGTCTACGGTGTGCTTGAACATAGAACGTGTACCTATAAATGTGCAATATTGCTTGGGTCGGTGATATCCATAAACGTTCGTCACAAATCTTTGCAGTCTTACTCCTTCTCCGCCCGCAAGGATGATCCCCATAAGATTCTTATTACTGTTCTGCACAATGTACCACTTTTATTGAGTTTACTTTTAGTCAATTCGAGTATTTCTGCAAACATCAATGAAGCAATAATAAAAGTACTGCCTTATTACCGATCAATCTATTTATCTTCATTTTGATCATGATCTTCACTCAGGAAAAAATGCCCGGCTGGTAGCATTAAATTTCTGATGGATTATTTACCAAATTGATCCTTCAAAAAATGGGTATCTTACAATTGTATTATCGGAGAGTTTTTGAAAAAGTTTAATTGAGCAGAGGATAATTTTGAACTCCGTGCAGAACGATTTGGAGAGGAGTGCATACTTAGGTCTTATAAAGAATTGTAATACAAAGCTGAAAACACAGATAATGTTGATTTTGGCGGATTCATCAGCCATAACCCGTACAATCCGTTGAATCTTTGTTCTATTTTTTCTTCAAAGAATGTCTTTCGATTAGATTTGAAACTACGTCTTCAAATTCAATTTCCTGCTCGGCTAACATAACAAGTAAATGGTATATCAGGTCGGAGGTTTCGTTGACAATCTCATTTTTATCACGATTCTTTGCGGCAATAACCGTTTCAATTGCTTCTTCACCCACTTTCTGTATGATTCTATCGGCACCCAACTGAAACAGTTTTGTTGTGTAGGAATTCTCCGGCAGTTGATTCTTCCTTCCTTTAATCAACTCACTAAGTTGATTCAAGAAAATAATATTCCTCTTCTCGACCCCAAAACATGAATATGTTCCTAGATGACAAGTCTGTCCAACAGGATTTGCAAAGACAAGAAGAGAATCATTATCGCAATCTTTTTTTATTTCAACAAGATTTAAATAATTACCGGATGTTTCTCCTTTTGTCCACAAGTTATTTCTGGTTCTGCTGAAAAATGTAACAAGTTTAGTCTCGATTGTTTTAGTAAACGCTTCTTTGTTCATAAAACCGAGCATCAGCACTTGACCTGTTTGAGCATCGCATACTATCGCAGGTATCAATCCGCCAAGTTTTTCAAAATTCAGTTCATCTGCATTTATCATTGACGTACTCTTATTCCGTTTGATTGTAAGTATTGTTTTAGATCTTTAATTGCCAATTCTTCGTAATGAAAAAGAGTGGCAGCAAGACAAGCATCTATTCCGATACGGAAGGCATCGAGAAAGTGTTTACTTTCACCGGCTCCACCGGAGGCAATCACCGGAATTGTAACATTTTTCACAACTTGTGCAAGAAATTCCAAATCATAACCGTTTTTCGTGCCGTCATGGTCCATCGAAGTCAGCAAGATTTCCCCCGCTCCTAACTCTGCAACTTTTTTACACCATTCTAACCCTTCCAGGTCAGCTTCCTCTTTTCCCCCTTTTATAAATATTTTTTTACTTGATCCTACTCTTTTCACATCAACCGCCGCTACAACAGCTTGACTACCGAAACGTTTGGCGGCTTCAGAAATCAAAGAGGGATTATTTACTATTGATGTGTTGAGCGAAACTTTATCGGCACCGGCTCTTAGTAATGCTTCGATATCACACAACTCGGAAATGCCTCCGCCAACGGTAAATGGAATTCTTATAACTTTGGCAACCTCTTTAACCAGTTCGACCAGAGTTTTTCTTTTTTCGATTGAGGCGGTTATATCAAGAAACACTAGTTCATCGGCACCTTCTTGATAATATCTTTGGGCTAGTTCAACTGCAGAGCCCGCATGACGAAGCTCTACAAAATTGATTCCCTTTACAACTTGCCCATTTAGAACATCGAGACACGGAATAATTCTTTTACTTACCAAACTTTACCAGCTCCTTTAGATCAATTTTATTTTCATAGATTGCTTTACCAACAACAACGGCATTACAATCCATATCATTCAAAGCGGTCAGATCGCTCATTGCTTTAATTCCGCCGGAAGCAATTATAAATATCTCAGGGAAAATCTCTTTCAATCCTTTATAAAGCCGAAGGTTCGGACCTTCAAGCATACCGTCTTTATCTATATCGGTAATGAGAAAATCTTTCAATCCGTATTCCCGGCATTGTGTGATATATGCGCTAATTTCCAGATTTGTATTTTCTTTCCATCCTTGTTCAACAACTTCACCTTTTTGAGTATCGGCAGCAATGATGATTCTATCTAAAGGAATTATTTGTAATACTTTTTCGAATTCCGGTCTATCTACAAATGGAAGTGATCCGATAATAACTTTGTTCACACCAAGTGAAAAGAGATTAAGAATATCATCGGTGCTTCTAATTCCACCGCCGAACTGGATTTTTAATTTTGTATTCTGTTTTATCTCTTCGAGTATTTTGAATGTTGTAATTTTTCCGTCTTTGGCTCCGGAGAGATCTACAATGTGAATCCATTCAAAACCATGTTCATCATAGACTTTGGTTTGATCTAATGGATTTTCAAAATAACTTTTCGCCGTAGCGAAATCTCCTTTTTGAAGACGGACTACATTTCCGTCAAGTATGTCTATTGCTGGTATGATTAACATAATTCCACGAAGTTTTTAATTAATTGAATTCCGGCTTGACCGGATTTTTCCGGGTGAAATTGTACACCGTAATAATTGTCCTTCTCCATCGAAGAAGTAAAATCAACTTCATAATTACATATTGAAGTTGTTTGTTCGTTCACAGGTACATAAAAAGAATTTGCGAAATAGAAATATTCTTGGTCTTTAATTCCGTCTAACAACTTAGAAGGTTTTGATATTTTCACCTGATTCCATCCCATGTGCGGTACTTTCACTTTTGAATCATCGAACTTTTCCGTATTGGCATGAAATATACTCAGTCCCATAACATTTCCTTCTTTTGATTTTTCACACATCAGCTGCATCCCGAGACAAATTCCAAGCATCGGTTTTTTATTTATCCGAAGCATAGAAAATAGATTCGTCATGTGAAGTTTTTTTATCGCGAAAGATGCTTCTCCAACACCGGGAAAAATTATTTTAGATGCATTCAATAAATCACATTCGCGATTTGTAATCACGTATTCATATTTAAGTTCAGCAAGCACATTTGCTACCGATGCGGTATTACCTGCGCCGTAATCAATCAATGCGATCATATCAATCCTTTTGTTGAAGGTAAACTACCCATATTTCTTGAATCATACTTAAGCGCATTGTTAAGTGCCCTTGCAAATGCTTTGAAGATTGCTTCTACTTTATGATGATCGTTCTCTCCACTGGCTTTAATATGAATATTTGCGCGAAGCCCGATTGACAAACCTCTGAAAAATTCTTTGAATAATTCAGTAGGGAACTCACCTACCATCTCGCGCTTAAATTTACAATTGAACACTAAGTACGCTCGTCCGCCAAGATCAATTGCGCATTCTGCAAGCGCATCGTCCATTGGCAGCATAAAACCAAATCGTTCAATTCCTTTTCGATCTCCAAGTGCAATACTAATCGCTTCACCCAATGCAATGCCAACATCTTCTACGGTATGATGTTCATCTATGTGCAAATCACCTTCGACGTTAATTTCCATATATATATTCGAATGTTTTGCCAATTGTTCAAGCATATGATCGAAAAAACCTATGCCGGTTTTAACTTTGGATTTGCCGGGGATATCCAAATTTAATCTAATTTTGATATCAGTTTCGTTCGTTTTCCGATTATGTACCGCTTTGCGAGATAGTTTCTCTTCCATCTTTTTCATAAAACATTCTGTAATTCAGTTAAAAATTTTTCATTTTGTTCGTGAGTTCCAACCGATACTCTCAAACAATTTTTCACTTGATTGCTTCTGTCGCGTATAATTATTCCTTTCTCTGTAAGTTTGCGGTAAACGGATGAAGGTTCGTCACACTCAAATAAAATAAAATTACTTTCGGATGAGTAAACTTTCTTAATCTCCGCAATCTTTTCAAGCTCACCGAGAAGAAATTTTCTTTCTTGTTTTATCTGCTCAACAAATTTATCCTTTTGCGCGGAATTTTTTAATGCTTTTAGTACAACTTCTGTCGTTAGTTTATTGATGTTGTATGGAGATTTAATTTTGTATAGCAGATTCACGATCTGCTGAGAAGTTATACAGTAACCGCATCTTACTCCGGCAAGTCCCCACGCTTTAGAAAAGGTTCTTAACACAACGAGGTTGGGATAATTTTGAATAGAATTTAGCAACTGGGATTCATTAGCAAATTCAGAGTAGGCTTCATCAACAACAACAATTCCGTTAAATTTTCTTGCTAATTCTAAAATACTATCCTGTTTAATCACGTTCGCTGTTGGATTATTCGGAGAGCAAACAAAAATAAGTTTTGAATTAGGCGTAATTGCCCGGAATGTTTTATCAAGGTTTATTTGGAATGACTCATCAAGCTTTACATTTATTGATCGAACATCATTCACATCGCAAACTACTTTGTACATTCCGTAAGTCGGTTCCAATATTATAGCATTATCAATTTTGGGTTCACAGAATATTCTCACCAAAAGATCAATAATTTCATCCGAGCCGACACCGATAAACAAATTTTCTTTTCCAGTATTTAGATATCTGCTTAATTCTTCTCTTAAGCAATTATGAAAAGGATCAGGATAACGGTTCAATTCCATTTGCCACTCTTCACCTGCAACAGATCCAAAACTGTTCTCGTTGGCATCCAGAAGAATTCCGCTTAAAAAATCTCCCCGTGCCGATGTGTATGGTTTTAATTTCAGAATATTTTTTCTAACTAGCAATTCAATCTCCATTTTTCAACCTCACATTAATTGCATTAGCGTGCGCATCTAATTTTTCGAGCGATGCCATTTTGACGACTGTTGAAGCAATATTCTTAAGACCTTTTTTAGTGACTTTCTGAAAAGTAATTGTCTTCATGAATGACTCGACTGATATTCCTCCGAATGATTTGGCATATCCATATGTCGGCAGTGAATGATTCGTTCCCGAAGCGTAATCTCCAATACTTTCGGCTGAGTAACTTCCCCAAAAAACAGAACCGGCATTCGTAATTTTTTTCTTGTACTGCTCAGCTTTTTGGGTGTTGATGATCAGATGTTCCGGCGCGTAAAGATTACTAAGTTCAATCGCTTCATCGATAGATCGAACCAAAAGAGCAGTTGAGTTAAGCAATGCGCCTTCAATGATTTCATCTCTCGATAAATATTTTCGCTGTCTCAGAATTTCACTTTGAACTTCATCAACAAGTAATTTGCTCGTCGTTAACAAGATCACTTGAGAATCTTTGCCATGCTCGGCTTGTGAGAGCAAATCTGCCGCAACATATACCGGGTCAGCAGTATCATCGGCAATAATCAAAACTTCACTCGGACCTGCAGGCATATCAATTGCGCATCCTTTCGGGTCTATACTCACCAAAGATTTTGCCGAAGTCACATATTGATTGCCCGGTCCGAAAATTTTATCAACTTTTTTAACCGACTTATCCCCATATGCCAATAATGCAATTCCTTGAGCGCCGCCAATTTTATAAAATTCTTCAACTCCGCAAATCCTAGCTGCGAAGAGAACGGCATTACTGATTTTATCTTTTGTCGGAGAGATTGCTGCCACTCTTTTACAACCGGCAAGAAATGCAGGAATTCCAAGCATCAATAAGGTTGATGGCAGCACAGCCGTTCCACCGGGTACGTATAAACCAACATTTTCTATGGAGCGATATTCTTTGCTGCATTTTATACCGGGCATTGTTTCTATATTGTAACCGGAAGGATACTGCATGCTATGGAATTTTTCGATATTCTTTGCCGCGGTAAGCATCGCTTTCTTTGATGCACCATCAAGAAACTTTTCTGCTCTATCAAATTCCTTTTTTGTTACAATTATTTTCTCTTTATCAAATCCATCGAACTTTTTTGAATACTTTAGTGCGGCTTTCAGTCCATTTCGTTTTACATCCTCAATAATCGGTTTTACGATCTTCAAAATCTTTTCCGTATCAATAGAAGGACGCGAAAAGAGTTTGAGTAATTTTTTTTCAGATATATTTTCTACTGAATCGAGTTTCATAATATCATATTCTCTATTGGAATTAATAAAATTCCGGAAGCACCGGTGTTTATTAAGTCTTCTTGAATTTCCCAAAATTTATCCGAAGGTATTACCGCATGGATAGCAAGCATTTTATCATTGGCAAGCGGAAGGATTGTGGGACTACTTAACGATGGAATAATCTCGCGAATTTTTTCCAGTGCGGTTTTGGGTATGTTCATCATCAAGTATTTAGAGTTCTTCGCATTAAGTGCCGATTCAATTCGTGAGATCAAGTTCTTTAACTTCAGATATTTTTCCGAATCCTTCTCGATATTCTTATTACCTATTAAGACAGCTTCCGAGTCGAAAACAGTCGTAATTTTTTTCAGTTTGTTCAGCTTAAGAGTATTACCGGTAGAGACAATATCGCAGATGTAATCAGCAATTCCTAATGAAGGTGCAATTTCCACCGAACCGCTGATCAGAATAACCTTAGCATCAATTTTATTATTACGTAAAAAGTTGAAAAGTATTTTTGGATAAGAAGTGGCAATGCGCTTTCCATCAAGTTGATCCAGTTCGGGAATATTTCCGTCTTCCGGTCCGGCGAGTATTAATCTGCATTTACCATATGCCAGTTTTTTAATCATCTCAACGTCGGCTTCTTTCTCAATCACAACGTCCTCGCCTACAATTCCAATATCCGCAACACCATCTTGAACGTATTCCGGAATATCATCATCCCGTAAGAAGAGCAGATCAAGATCATAATTCCGTGCAGATACAATAAGACGGTCTTTATAATCCTCAATATCCAGTCCGCATGTGCGAAGCAGCTGAAGCGATTTATCGGTAAGCCGTCCATTTTTTTGAATAGCCAGTTTCAAGTTTCCGTTCATAATATTCTCCTTTAAAACAAAAAACCCCGTTGCAAGCGGGGTGTCATTTCAAATTAATTTATAAATTAGTTACAGCACTCCGGCTTCCATTATAAGGAAAAAATGATGGTGGTTATGATGGATTGCCGATAACATAATTTTGCAAGTCTCTTTTTTCTTGTGCAAATATACCTTATCCGGCGGAATAGTCAAATTAATTTTTCTTTATAAAAGTTAATGAACACGATTAGTTGATCTTTTTGAACTGATTCATATATTGAAGTAAGAAATTTCCAACGAATGTAATATGCCAAATTATTTTTTTGTTTCCGATCTTCACGGAATAACCGAGCGTTATGAGAAATTGTTTCAAACAATTCTTAATGAGAAACCTCAAGCACTATTTCTCGGCGGCGATCTACTCCCTCATCACTATCATGATAAGCACTTCGTAAATGATTATCTTTTGCCGAATTTATTATCAATCAAACAACAGCTAAACGCATCTTATCCAAAAATATTTTTAATTCTTGGTAATGATGACGCCCGCTCTGAAGAACCTTATATTATTAGGGCAGCACAGAACAATCTATTTCACTACATTCATTTTAACTCTTCAGAATTAGACGGCAGAAAAATATTAGGTTACTCATTTACACCTCCATCTCCTTTCCTTTTAAAAGATTGGGAGAAGTATGATGTGTCAAGATATACAGAGCATGGCTGCATTTCACCTGAAGAAGGAAAACGATCTGTTGAGATTTCACCCAATGAAAAAAAATATTCTACCATTAAAAAAGATTTAGAACTGCTGACCGGTAGTGAAGATATTTCAAATGCGATCATTCTTTTTCATGGACCGCCATATCAAACAAATTTGGATCGTGCAGCTTTAGACGGAAAAGTACTCGATCATGCAGTAGTTGATCTGCACGTCGGCAGTATCGCAATAAAACGATTTATAGAGCAGAGGCAGCCGCATATCACTCTTCACGGACACATTCATGAATCGGCAAGAATCACTGGAAGTTGGAAAGAGAGAATCGGAAAGACATTTTGTTTCACTGCCGCGCACGACGGAACGGAGTTAGCAATCGTCAAATTTGATTCCAACAAACCGGAAGATGCAGAGCGGATTCTTCTTTAACTACTTTTTTGTTTCATTTTCAATGCACGCGCAGCATCTGTAATTGCACCGATCTTGGATGCATAACTGGTCTTAGCTTTAATATCATCATCCGAGACATAATGAATATCCAACATCCCTTGCGCTTTATAGCCGGTGCGCAGGTAATTCATTTCGCTCAAAGCTAAACTCCATCCTTCAAACCAAAGACTCAATTCATTGAGGTTACATTTTTCTTTATCAATATGAACAATTAAGTCAATATCGCTGCCGGGACCCGATACAGCATTTTTTGTACTGCCGAAAACATAGATTCCATTTACAAAAAATCGATCGGGGTCTAATTCGGATGCAACCTTTTCAGCCATTTTCATTCTCCAGCGCCAGTGATCGCTCGGATTATAATCGAATAATTCTTTGTGTTCCTGTTCAGTAGCTATTTCACTAGAAGGAGTAGAAAATATTCCCACTGCTTGTTCTTGTTCTGAATTCATTAACACTTTTAGAATTAATCCTCCCGTCGAAGCAGCAACATCAATCACTTTTATTATTTCTCTTAGATGATCAAACTCTGGAGCTATTTCCGAAAATATATTTTTTGATTCATTAAAAAATCTTTCGTTGAAAATAATGCCAACATCATCCGGATATAAAGGAAGATAGCGGATATTTGCTTCTACCAGATCTTGAAAAAAGTGTGTACCAAAAGAAAGATCGGGCACATAATTTCCTTTTTTGCGTGCTACTTCTATCAACATAGCTGTGTTGTTTATGTCTGAGTATGTTACACTCACACCAAGTTTTATATCTCCGCGGCTTCCCCATCTACCGGGTCCAATCAAAATAAATTTTCTTTTAGGAAGTGTTTTATTGAGCTTGCTCACTGCGCGTCCAACTTGCAGCATTTTATTCCTATCCGGTATCTCCGAATACTTTTGAGCATCAACGTATACCACGTGCGTTATATCCGGCATCCGTCCATTTGAAACGTAGCGGTGTGCAGTAAAAATAACTTTTTCCAAAGGTACATCTTTGGGAATAACATCGGAGTTAGAATCTCCGGTAAAACTTTGCGGACGGCATTGAAGCAGATAAAAATCTTTTCCGTCTGAGGCAAACTCAATATCCACAGGAGATTTTATTTTCATCTGAAGAGTTTTAAGAATCATATCAACTCGTTTAAGAAAATTTGTTTTTGTGATCATTCCGTCAAATGTTACAAAGAATTCTTTGAACGGATCACCCGCATCCCACTCATTCGGCTGCCGAATCATTGTTCCATCTATAACCGAAAAGATTTGTGTGAAAAGCGGGTACTCTGCTCCATATTCTTTAAGAAGTTCGTTGATTGAAATAGATTCAAACTCATTGGTTTTCAGATTTATCAGATCAATTTTTTTAGGAGAATAGCGTAATAACTCTTCATGGGTCACGTTTACTTTTAAATTAGGTTGTCCCGGTGAAACAAGAACAGGATAATCATCACCTAATCTATCAACAGCACGTGTTCCAAGTCCCGGTACAAGACGCACCAGTCCATCCTCACGCTTTATTCGAGGCGACCATCGAAATTCATTATTGCTGAATGCAACACCGGCAAATGCTGGTAAAAAGTAGGACCCGATTTTCGTTCCCACAACCTCTTGAATCATAACGCCCATCTCTTCATGGAAATCGAGTAATCCGCGTTCAGCACGGTATTCAATTGGGTCAGGGCTAAATGTTGAAGCATATACTTCTGCAATCGCATCCATCAAAGCAACAAGCCGCTGCTGTTTTGTTCCTTGATTGGCAAGGAATAAACTTTTGTATTTACCCGAAAAAGTAGCACCGATTTGGTCTTCAAGCAAACTTGAACTGCGGACAACAAGCGGTTGTTCGCCAAGATCATCGAGAGCAACAGAAAGACCTTTAATAATATCGGGTGGAAATTCAGAATTTTTAAAGAGTTGCACAACATGTGGATATTCGATTCGAACTTCTTCGATCTCTTTGTATTTCTGTTCGAGAACTTCTTCAAGATTGTTGTGACGCATAAAATATAAAACACCATCTGAAGTTAAATACCATGTCTTTGGTGTTTTAATATTTTGAAGTAGTTCATTTTGTTCGGCTTCTTTATTGAGAATGTGGGAGGCTAAAAATAGACCTCCACTCTTACCACCTAATTTACCGTGGCTGCCGGTTGGAAAAATCATTTTATCTATCAGCTTGTAAAAATCTGTCAGCTTCACATATTCTTTGGCAATTGAAATATAATCAAGATGATCTGTGAAGAATCTTCTCAAAAGAGAAACGCGTAATCCTTTAATTGTTGAAGGCGGCAGATCAATTTTTTCAGGTGCAATATGAAAATACTTTCGTATCGCGTCGGCAATTTCAGAAAGAGATGTGTTCTGATTATCAACAACTTTAATTAGCAAGCTTGATTTATCTTCTTGAATCCACTTTTGAATTCTGCTAAGAATGATCTCGTCCGGCAAATTTTCACCAGCAAGTTTTAATATTGTATCAACGTATTGATCATAATTGGTAATCTTTGTGAACTTCATCGGTTTGTTGTCATCGTAATTTATTTCATCCTCGGTTCCACCTCGGCGTGACATATTAGCATGCTTCATAAGCATTTCAGCTTCTTCAATACCTTTCCAACAAAGAAGGTGCAGCATTTTCCGCAAAAGACTCATAAATAAATTCGGATCTGTTTTGCGTATCATATCAAGAACAATTCGCCATTCACCTTTTGTGTGCCCGTCAACTTGTTCGCGAACATTTCTAAACTCGTTAAAAACATTTTTTAATTTATGATGAAGAATGAAATGACCGAGCCGATCTGCAATAGTTGTAAGCAATTTTTTTTCTTCTTTCAGGAACGGACCATAACCGTTATGAGCAGTTGGAAGTTCCTCTAAATAGTAAACCGCAACATGCCCAACTACTTTATCCTGTACAATAATATCAGATTTTATGAACCACTTTGTTTCTTCAAAGTCGCTTGTTTGATAAACAATATCTCCATAAACTAATTTAGTTTTGCAATTTTTAGGAAATTGAAATGCCGGCGGTACAGAATTAATAACAGTATGAAAAGCTTGACGAAGAGAGATTTCCGAACGGTTCAGACTATCTTCAATTGTGTAAAGACAGTTTAACTCCTTAGCTCGTTCTTGAAGTTCAAAAACTAAATTATCTATCGGCTTGTGTTCATTTATCATTTTTTAATGACTCCGCGGCTCTTTCTGCCGTCAACTTTAATAACCAGTGGTATTACTAGTTTTACATGTTTAACAAAATTTGTTTCATTTACTACCTGCTGAGAATTTAACCAATCCCAATCAATCTTAAACTCACCGTCATAAGTTATTGAAAAATAGCTTACGTTGAAACTGGTAAGATTGTGAAAGAAGTGCGAGCCTTGACTTAACTCAACATTTATTCCGGACAGTGTTGATTCCACAATTACTTTTACACCGGCAATTTGTCCCCATTCTACAGGAATACCCAGCCATGGGTCAGAACTTCCCCATCTTCCAAATCCGATTAGAAGATATTTGGAATTTAATTTAACTAATTCCTTATTAATCGAATCAACTTCGTGAGCAATTTTAGTTGTGTCTTTCTTATCGAATGATTCCGGTTTAATGAACACAATATCAGAAATATTTTCTATGATGCCATTTCCCATCACGCAATCTGAAGCTACAAGTACATCATCACCTGATAATTCTTTTTCATCAAGATCAATTGTTTCATCAGATACAACCATTGGTCGCACTTGAAGAAATCCGAAACGAAGTTTGCGAGGATTTTCGGTTAACGTAACCGCAAATTCAATTTCGACAGGATTCGAAAAAGCTTCTTCACAAACCAACAAAAGCTTTTTAATAAGATCATTGAAATGAAATTCGTTCATCGTTAGTAACTGAGAAAAATTCAAGGCTCGCGGTCCCGCACTTCCGGTTCCCATAACAATGCGTTGTGAAGAAGAATCATAAGTCGAAGCTATAAATCTCAAAGTGTCATCGTAATCTGCATCGCTCAGGTTTGCCTGTATCATAAACTCTGCTTCTTTAGTCGGATCATATACAATGCAATGACTCATATTTACAGCCCAAAATTTTGTCTGTGTATTTTTGAGTAAATCGCTTGGGTCTGCAAATGGTGGAGATGATTTTGGATGTGCCGGAGAGTAGCTCCACACTAATCCCCCTTCAACAATTGTTTTACCAAGTCCAAGCGCAAGATTTACTACACCTTGTTCCGGTTTTGCTTTTCCGGTGGGGTAAAAATTAAATGATCTTGCCACTCCAGAAAAGTTAGGATAAAATCTGTCATCGTACTTTTGTCCAACCACTTCCTGTATTATCACCGCCATCTTTTCATCTTGAATTGAATGCGATGATACTTTGAAATAATCTTTTGAAGCTTTGAAAAATGTTGACGCGAAAACAAACTTAACAGCTTCGGTGAGTTTATTAAAACGGGTGTCTGCGCTCGGTTGATTATTAGAAATCATCTTTGTTTCATAGATTCCTGCAAACGGTTCAAACTTAGCATCTTCCAGCATACTTGAAGAACGGATGGCAAGAGGAACGTGAACATTTTCGATCAACCCTCGTAAGTCGCCCAGAATTTCAACGGGCAAATCCGATTGAAGAAAAGTTCGAATGATATTGTCATCGGATTCGTTTGAATAAGCTAAATCATAAAGATTATTTCTCTCCATGAACCAATCAAATACTTGAGTCCTAAGAACAATCATTCGTGGAATGTTTAAGATGACATCTGAAAATTCTTCAGCATTAATTTTCTCATGTATAATCTTATTGGCTAATGCGAGTCCGCTTGCTTTACCTCCGAACGATCCTTCACCTATCCAGGTAAAGTCTTCCAGCGATTCGAAAAATTTTCTATCGAAGCGAGGAAGAAATGTGCCGCCGTTCTCTGTTTTGATAGGTTGCATCCTTAACCCAAAAAAGTTGATAACCGTTTATCAGAAACTAACGACTTTATCAGAATCCATTATTAGCTCGTACAGATCCGCCATAGTAGATAACGGACATAATTCTGTGCCCTCAGAATTACGAATTTTCAGACAAGTACCGCAGGCAAGTATTTTACCTCCCTCATTTACAAATAATTGCATCTGTTCTAACACATTAAATCTTGCATCTGTTAATTTTTCACATTCCACACCCTTAGCCAGAAGAAATACTTTTACTTTATCATCTTTCTTTAGAGAAAAGATACCGAGTCTGAAAGCATTCCAAACCGTTTCAGAATCCGTAGAATAGATTATGATTCCTAATTTCATTTGTACTCCGTCATTTTCTTGTTCAAAAAAAATATCCCCTTCGATGCAAATATAAAAGCCGGAAATTGGTTGAACGAGTCGCACAATTCCCGGCTAATTACCATTTCTTAATTATTGTAAGTAATCTGTTCTTAAACCCAGCCGCGATCCTTGCATGCTTGTGCAACTCTATTAACAGAAATTACATATGCCGCATCTCGCATGTAGAGTTTTCTCTTCTTTGCAAGATCGCTAACAGCGTGGAATGCTGCGGTCATTTTCACATCTAATTTACCAAGTACTTCGTCTTTTTCCCAATAATAATTCATGTTGGACTGAACTTGCTCAAAGTAACTGCATGTTACGCCACCGGCGTTAGCCAGGAAATCCGGTATAACAAATATTCCTCTTTCATGAATTACTTTATCTGCTTCAGGTGTGGTTGGACCATTAGCGCCTTCAGCAATAATTTTCACTTTCTTACTGATCTTATTAACATTTTCTTGATTAATTTGATTTTCTAAAGCAGCAGGGATCAAGATATCAACTTCCTGATCTATCCATGCGCCGCCATCAAGAACTTCGTAACCAAGTTCTTTTGCTTTTGTTTTTTCAATACCGCCAAATTTATCGGTGATTTTTAATAAATCATGTAAATTGATTCCGGATTCTTTTTTGAATGTATATGAACATTGATCATTTTGATCCCAGCTTGATACGCAAACAACTTTACCTCCGAGTTGTTGATAAAGTTCAATAGCATATTGCGCAACATTTCCAAAACCTTGAACTGCGGCAGATGTATCTTGGGGTCGAATTCCAATTTCTTTCAACGCTTCACGAATTGTGAATACAACACCGTAACCTGTTGCTTCTGCTCTACCTAATGAACCACCCATTCCAACCGGTTTACCGGTAATGAAGCCAGGATATTTTGCACCATGTATAACTTCAAATTCATCAAGCATCCATAACATATGCTGAGCGTTTGTCATCACGTCTGGAGCCGGAATATCATTCAATGGTCCAACATTTTTTGACATCTGACGAACCCAACCGCGGCATATTTGTTCTTGCTCTTTCATGCTAAGATTATGAGGATCGCAAATAACTCCTCCCTTTCCACCGCCTAAAGGAATATTAACAACTGAACATTTCCATGTCATCCACATTGCTAATGCGCGAACAGTATCAACAGTTTCGTGCGGGTGAAAACGGATTCCACCTTTAGCCGGACCGCGAGAATCATTATGTTGAACTCTAAATCCTTTAAATACTTTTGTTGTACCATCATCCATTTTAATAGGAATACTAAAGTGAAATTCTCTTAATGGATTTCTCAAAATATCTCTCGTTGCACCGTCAAGATTTAACTCTTCCGCAACTTTGTCAAATTGGGCTTGCGCCATTTCGAATGCATTAAAAGCTTTGTTGCTGCTCATAAATTAACCTCAATAAAAATTATTTTTTGGATTTTTTGATGTGTCGGTACAAGGAAATTTATAAAGTTGATACTATTTTATTCAAGATAAAAACTTCAACTCGCCGACCAAATTTTCATTAAATGAAAATTTTACCTAAGAAAAATAGATACGTTTGCTTTCTTAAGCAAGAAATAGCTTAGAGTAATTGAACGTTGAATAACGTTTATAATGAATAGTGCTTATTTGAGAGTTTATTAAAGATTTTAGCAGTCAATTCCGGTAATATCTCGTTGAGCCATAACTAACATTTCATATCTACGATGAATTTTTTAACTGACCCGGAACGTAAAAGAGGGGGATAAAAATGAATATGCCAATGCCATTCTAAATGTTCCCTACTATCAGTTGGTGATTGATGGGGTATGTTTTTAATATCGAACATAAGATTATTTTATTCTTTCTTGGTTTTGAGGTGAAGGAATTCTATATTAAAATTAAGTAACAAGCCATTCACTTCAAAGTAAAGATAGGAGTATAAATATGAAAAAACTGCTGATGCTTTTTCTTTTAATGCTGTTTGCTTTTACATCTACACATTCACAGCAAATCGAATATCCCTTCACAAAGAAAGTTGATCAAATTGATGATTACCACGGGACAAAAATCTCTGATCCATATCGCTGGTTAGAAGATAATAACTCGAAAGAGACAGCAGAATGGGTTGAAGCTCAGAACAAAGTTACACAAGAATATCTTTCCAAAATTCCCTTTCGTGAAGCCTTGAAAAATAGATTAACGGAATTATGGAATTATGAGAGATATTCCGCGCCTTCAAAGCATGGTGATTATTACACATTCTCCAAAAATGATGGATTGCAAGAGCAAAGTGTTATCTATTTGCAGGAGGGGTTGAACGGGACACCGGAAGTTTTGCTCGATCCAAATAAACTTTCTAACGATGGTTCCATTAGTCTTGGTGGATTAACATATTCGAATGATGATAAATATCTCTGCTATGGTATTTCACGCGGCGGATCAGATTGGCGTGAATTTTATGTGATGGATGTTCGGACAAAACAACTCACTAAAGATGAAATCAAGTGGTCTAAGTTTAGCGGAACTGCATGGTATAAAGATGGATTTTATTACGGCAGATATGATGAACCAAAGGTGGGTGAAGAATTAAAACAGAAAAATGAATTTCAAAAAATATTTTATCACAAACTCGGAACCCAGCAATCTGAAGATAAATTGATCTGGGAGGACAAACAAAATCCGAAAAGACTTTTCGGCGCTGGAGTAAGTGACGACGAAAAATTCATGTTCCTCTCAATTTCGGAAGGCTCTTCAACTAATAATATTCTCTATTACAAAAACTTGGTCACCGATTCGCCAATAACTCCTATCGTGGATAAATTCGAAGCTAGATTTAGAGTTGTTGATAATCTTGATGATAAATTTTTGGTCTCGACAAATCTTGATGCACCTAATAATAAACTGATCTTAATCGACACTAAAAACCATACAAAAGAGAGCTGGAAAACAATACTTCCGGAAACAAAAGATGTAATGCAAAGTGTATCGCTCTTAAGTGGAAAATTAATTGTTACTTATCTAAAAGATGCCAATAGCAAAGTTTCAGTCTATACCATTGATGGCAAATATTTGTATGATGTTAAACTTCCAGGAGTCGGAACCGTTAGTGGATTCGGCGGCAAGAAAGATGAGTCCGAAACTTTTTATACATTTACATCCTTCGCCTACCCGCCAACTATTTTCAAGTATGACGTGAAGAATAATAAATCAGAATTATTCAGAAAGGCAGAAGTGAAATTCGATCCATCGGGATATGAAACAAAAGAAGTGTTTTACAAGAGTAAGGACGGTACAAAAATACCAATGTTCATCGTTCATAAAAAAGGTTTGAAGCTCGACGGTAATAACCCGACACTTCTTTATGCATACGGGGGATTTAATGCCGCTACTCTTCCATCTTTTAGCGTTTCAAGAATCCCGCTGCTCGATAATGGAGTTGTATATGCCTCAGCTTGTCTGCGTGGCGGAAGTGAGTATGGGGAAGATTGGCATAAAGGAGGTATGTTTGAGAAGAAACAAAATGTGTTCGATGATTTCATTGCTGCCGGTGAGTATTTAATTAAAAATAAATATACTAATCCATCTAAACTTGCTATTCAGGGTGTATCAAACGGCGGTTTATTAGTAGGGGCAGTTATTAACCAAAGACCGGAACTTTTCAGAGTTGCATTCCCCCAAGTAGGTGTTATGGATATGCTGCGATTTCATAAATTCACAATTGGTTGGGCTTGGGTTTCGGAATATGGATCGAGTGATAAAGCAGATCAATTCAAATATTTGATTAAGTATTCACCTCTTCATAACATTAGAAAAGGCGTTACTTATCCGGCAACAATGGTAACCACTGCAGATCATGACGACCGTGTATTTCCAGCTCATTCATTCAAATACATTTCAACACTTCAAGAGATAAACGATGGAACGAATCCTGCATTGATTCGAATCGAAACAAAAGTTGGTCACGGTGCGGGCACAAGCACATCAAAATCGATCGAGCTTGTAACCGATCTTTACTCGTTCATGTTTTACAATATGGGAATCAATCCTAAATTTTAGGTGCAAAGAGAGCCGACTAAATAAGTCGACTCTCTTTTAAGAAAATTCAATACAACAAATTGAGGATGAAAAATATCTTCAGAGATTCTTGATTCATTGATATAATTTTCTTCATTAGGGAAATAGACTTATGATTTTCAAATCTCTCAAGCAAATCAAACGTTTGATAATTGGCATTATCGGTACAAGTATTTTAATTATTGGTATTGCTATGATTGTTCTACCGGGCCCGGCATTTATTGTTATCCCGGTTGGGCTGTCTATACTTGCAACAGAATTTCTTTGGGCAAAAAAATTGATTGAAAAATTTAAAAATAAATTTGAAGAGATGAAAAAGAAAAAGAATGCGTAACAAATAAATTTATTCTTTCTTAAATATCCTCGAGACAATTTTTAATAGTGCGATTGTTCCTTCTACTCGAAGTGAAAGTTTTTTGCCATAGAGAAAATTCATTGCACCTTTCAAACCATCATAAAGATTTTTGCTGAACGGGTGCCACCATAAATTCTTTTTAACAAAAGGAAGAATATCTTTTACTATTGTTATCGTCTGCGTCATCTCATCAAATCCAAGTTCTCCATGTGTTCTTCCAATTCCGGATTGTTTGAAACCTCCCCAAGGAGTCTCGGACAAACCGTGGCTCATCAGATGATCATTGATTGTTACAACACCGGCTTTGATCTGACGCGCAAGGTTTTCTCCCCTCTTTGAATTTTTTGTCCACACAGATCCAGTGAGCCCAAGATATGAATCGTTGGCTAATCTAATCGCCTCATCGTAATCATTGAATTTCATTACACCTACTACAGGTCCGAACGTTTCATCGCGCATAATATCCATTTCATGATTTACATTAGTCAAAACTGTTGCAGGAAGAAAATTTTTCAAACGACTATCTAACGGCATCATAGATTGAGCAAATATTTTAGCACCTTTGTTGAGTGCACCTTCAATGTGTCTGTTCACGGTCTCAATTTGCCGTTGAGTAGTCATACATCCCATATCGGAATTAAAATCAGTATCATAATTAACTCGAAGATTTATAATTTTTTCTTTTAGTACGACCATAAACTGATCATAGATTTTTTCGTGTACGTAGAGGCGCTCAACGCCACCGCATGATTGTCCTGCATTCTGAAATCCCGCCCACAATGCACCCATTGCCGCCCGGTACGGATCCGCATCTTCGCATACAATCATTGCATCATTCCCGCCAAGTTCAAGGCAAAGAGGAGTTAAATACTTTGCTGCTTTCCCTATTAAATATTTCCCGATTGTCACCGAACCGGTGAAAAATATTTTATTCATTCCACAATCGAGGAAAGCATCGCCGGCTATTTTACCGGGTAAATTTATATAATTGAACATTCCTTTCGGAAGTTTTGCCGCTTCTATTGCCTCTTTCAGAATTAGTCCCACCATTTGAGTTTCGGAAGCAGTTTTTAAGACAACAGCGTTACCGGCAAGTAATCCCATGATAACTTCAGACAAAGGTATAGCGAACGGATAATTCCATGGAGATATAATTCCCACTACGCCATAGGGCACACGAATAATTTTACTTCTTTTATTTATTAGGATTACATTCCCGCCATGTAATTTTTTATCTCTCAAAAAACGATTTGCATTTTTACAGTAATACGAAACAGCCATACTTGCGGGCAATACTTCTGTAGCTAAAGCATCCACTCTGGTTTTGCCGTTATCACGTGAGATTGTTTCGGCAATACGGTCGGCATTTTCAACAATGAAATCTCTAATCTTCAGAAGATATTTTACGCGCTCATCAATAGAAAGTTGTTCCCACAATTTTTGAGTTTCGCGAGCTCGATGAATCATCTGTTTTAGATCATCAACGGAGTGCAATTTTGAAAATCCAAGACTTTCCCCGGTTGCCGGATTGATCGATTCGGTTTGCTGGTTCATTTGATCTCCAAGTTTAATGGACTATACTATTTTCTTCTTCGTGGCACAGTATTCTTTTTTTTGAAAGGTTCTCTTTTGTGATATTTCTGCGGCACTATTTTCCGATACATTTCAGGTATAGGTATTAGCATACTTTCTTCCGGAAAAATACAATCGATTTTTTTGCCGAGGAATTCTTCCAATTTCTGCAGTTCATGCGAGTCCTCCTCGTCAGCAAAATTAATAGAGATTCCTGTGGCTCCTGCACGTCCTGTCCGTCCAATTCGATGCACGTATTCTTCAATGTCTTGCGGCATATTGTAATTGATAACGTGCGAAATTGCCTCGACATGAATACCGCGTGAAGCAACATCTGTTGCAACAAGTACACGTACTTTACCTTCCCGGAATTTCTCTAATCGTTTTATACGCTGGGTTTGTTCAACATCTCCGGAAAGAAGTGTGCAACTGATTCCATACATTTCAAAAGTTTCTTTTAATCGTTTTGCATCATCGCGACGATTAACAAAAACCAAAACACGCTCAAGATTTTTTTGCATAATCAAATTATAAAGCAGTGTAGGTTTTTCGGCTATTGTCGTAATATATGTTAACTGCTCGATACTCTGTACTGCGACATTTTCCGGTTTCACAGTTATCTCAAATGCTTGCCGGGTCCACGATTCTGCAAGACGCTTCACATCGCCGGAAATTGTTGCGCTAAAAAACATTGTCTGTCTTTTTGCTTTTGGCGGTGTGTTTATCACAATCTGTTTAACATGAGGAATAAACCCCATATCCAGCATTCTGTCTGCTTCATCAATAATTAGAATTTCTACTTTACTCAAGTCCACAAGTTTCTTGCGCATAAAATCAATTAATCGTCCGGGAGTGCAAATTAGAATATCGCATGGTTCGCTTTTTAGAACATTCATCTGTTTTACATAGTCAATGCCGCCGAGAAGTGAAAGAATTGAGCATGGTACATACTTTCCAATTTCACGAGCATCTTTTTCAATCTGTAACACAAGTTCACGCGTTGGTGCAAGGATCAGCGAACGAGGTGTACCATGCTTACGTTTTTTTTCAAGGGGATGTTTAAGGATGCGATCAAATATTGTAATAAGGAATGCTGCTGTTTTTCCTGTTCCCGTCTGAGCTTGGGCAGTTACATCATCGCCGGCAAGCGATTTAGGAAGTGTCTCAGCTTGAACTTGTGTGCAATATTGAAAACCTGCATCATATACTGCGTGTAGAATTTCTTTGGATATATCAAAATCATGAAAGCGTGTCTGACCATCAACAACCGGAACTTTAAAAACAGAATCATCCCACGGTTCCAAAGGAATTATTTGCGGTGGTCTCACTATGCCATGCTCGCTTTTCGAACGTTTTTGGTGACGCTGCCGATATTCTTCTTGTGTTTCTTTCTTACGCGGTTCGCGTGGAAGATGGGTGCCGCTTGCTTTTTCATGAGGATACGGTTTATGCTCTCGTGTTGAAGATTTAGACTCTTTGATTGATTGGACTATAGGAATAGAAACTGATTTTGGTTTAGTACCGTACAGTGATTTGAGTTTTGTAATAATTTTATAAAACAAAGTAAATAGCTCTCAAGTGAATAACTGTGAATTAATAGCTCAATATGCATCAAGAATATGCGGAAAGGGGGAGATTCGAACTCCCGATCCGGCGAAAGCCGGACAACAGTTTTCGAGACTGCCGCATTCAACCACTCTGCCACCTTTCCTAATAAGATGATTCTATTAGCGGGTCGAAAGTTACAAATCTACATTCAGTATTCAAATTGAGTCATAACTTTTTCTTTTGCAAGAAAAATATCCGGAAGTATTATTGCAATTTTTTTCTGTTAACAATTCTTGATATATTTGCTGCGAAGTTAATGGAGAGGTGCAGGAGTGGTTTATCTGGCTACCCTGGAAAGGTAGTGTACCTGCAAGGGTACCGAGGGTTCGAATCCCTCTCTCTCCTCCATAATTGTGATAGTTCAATGCAAAAATTCTTTTTCATCTCGTTTTTATTCTTTACTCTCTGTCTATTGCAAGCGCAAACAGTATCTGAAAATTGGGTTCCCGTTTCAATTGAGAAAGATAGATCCTTGTTTATTAATGTATCTGGTTTATCTAATTTTACAGAAAATGAGATA
This sequence comes from uncultured Melioribacter sp., assembly GCA_964449775.1. Classification (GTDB taxonomy): domain Bacteria; phylum Bacteroidota; class Ignavibacteria; order Ignavibacteriales; family Melioribacteraceae; genus Fen-1258. The sequence continues at coordinate 48,243 of CAYVBQ010000016.1, forward strand.
TATGTTTGGTCACTACAAGAGATGAACCCACCAATGAAGATGGAAGAAGTAAATGGGGACATTTATAAAGTTCGCACTTATTACCACATTAACAGAGAAATTAATCGTTACAGTATTTTGCAAATAGTTTTCTACGATGTAAAAGATAATGTCTTGAAGCAGTATAGTTACGAGCACAAATCAGACAAACCGGAATTCATATTCAATTATCCTATCATCCGGAATTCTGAGGTTGATAAAATATTATCGAAGTGTCTTGAGTATATGAGTCCATCAATTGAGAAGAAATAAATTTTCCAATCTAATAATCGATACCTTCTTTTAACATGCCAACACCGCCTATCAAATTCATCTGTTGTAGGATATTATCACGACGGTTGATCAAATAAGAAGTCGGTCTTTTTGGATTCCGTTTTGTGGGATTGGGCAGAACTGCAATGATAGTAGCGGCTTCAGTTGCGTTCAACTTTATGGCTGGTTTATCATAATAATTTTTTGATGCCGCTTCTATTCCATAGATTCCATTTCCCATCTCAGCAATGTTCAAATAAACTTCTAATATCCTTTCCTTACTCCACAGCAATTCCAGTAGTAAAGTAAAATATGCCTCAATCCCCTTTCTGATTATATTTTTCCCGGGAGATAAGAAGAGATTTTTAGCCAATTGCATTGAGACGGTGCTGGCACCACGAACTCTTTTCTTCCGGAAGTTTTTTTTCATTTCATTTTCCTTCATCGCCTTTTCGATCTGTCCAAAGTCAAAACCGAAATGCTCAAAGAATGTTTGATCCTCAGATGCTATTACGGCTAACGGTGCGTACTTGGAAACATTCTGAATTCTTACTGATTTTTGAATCACATCTGAGAAGGAAAATAATCCCAACAATGGATCAGTTTTAGAATTAATAAAAGCTGTAACCGGCGGATCAATAAATCTAAAAAATAAAATAAGAAAAACGGAAATTGCAGTGTACAAAAGAAAAAGCGAACTTATAATTTTAATTGCACGCCAAATATATTTCATTTCAACTCAGCCGGATTGTTGTGTGTTAAAATTTATTCTTCATAAATGCGATTAAGAACTAAAAGAGACTAATCGTTGTTACTTAGATAAGAATTTGAATAATTATCCGCAAATAGATAACTTGTTTTTGAAATAAAACTTAAAAACCAATAAAAAACTAGAGGTTAACATGATATCCGACAAAATGCAAAAAGCATTAAATGATCAAATCAATGCAGAGATTTTTTCTTCTTACTTATACCTTTCGATGGCAGCATACTTTGAAAGTGAGAATTGGAATGGTTTTGCAGCCTGGATGAAAGTGCAATCCGGTGAAGAATATGCTCATGCGATGAAATTCTACAAATTCATTAATGATGTTGATGGAAAGGTAACATTGGATGCAATCGAAAAACCGAAAACAGAATGGAAATCGCCGCTGCAAGTATTCGAAGAAGCGCACAAACATGAACTCTACATCACAGACCGCATCAATAAACTGGTAGCATTGGCAATGCAAGAGAACGATTATGCTACAAATCTCTTCTTGAATTACTTTGTTACCGAACAAATTGAAGAAGTTTCAACAGTTTCTCAGATCGTTCATAAGTTCAATCTCCTTAGCGATAACAAAACATCCCTCTTTCTTCTGGATCGCGAACTTGGTATGCGGGCAAAATAATCTATTCTTCCCTAAAAGGCGGCTAACTGGTCGCCTTTTATATTTTTTGAGTAAAATATTTTTTCGTTAAGATTTTTTTTACTATTTTTCGCCACCAAAAATTGAAACAAAGAGGTTTTTACATGGCTAGAAAATGTCAGCTATCTGGCGTTGGTCCGGTGAGTGGTCATAGCATTTCTCATGCACACAATAAGACTAAGAGAAGATTTTTACCTAATCTTCAAAAGAAAAGAATATGGGTTAAAGAATTGAATAAATTCGTTACCGTTAAAGTTACTGCTGCCGCTTTGAGAACTGTTTCAAAGAACGGAACTGCTGATCTTGCAAAACTCGTTACCGAGAAAAAAATTAAGACGAGATAAAATTTGCATTAGCATTTTCAAGAGCCCCCGGTCTTGTCGGGGGTTTTTTGTTTTAAATCTTTAGTTTGATTTTAGTATGAACCACGTATAACTTTGTCTTCAGAAAATATAACGAGGTAAATCTTGATCGGCATGAAATCCCTACTCCCTTTTATTAATTATTCAATAATAATATTTCTGACATCCTTTTCTCCTTCCTACGCTCAACAACCCTCGCCTAATAAGTTGCAAACTTATAACGATCTAGCCGTTAAGATTGTTCGAACAGCTTTGATTGATAGAAAAGGATATGATTGGTTAAAAGAGCTATGTGATATTGGTCCTCGCTTGAGCGGTTCTGAAAAATCATTGAAAGCAATCCAATGGGCTGAAATAAAAATGAGGTCATGTGGATTTGATTCTGTTTGGTTACAACCAGTTATGGTTCCAAAATGGGAACGTGGAAGAACTGAAAAGGTAATTATCTCACGATCTAAAAAATATCTAAATAAAAAACTTACAATTGTTTCACTCGGCGGAAGTATTGGAACTTCAAAAAGTGGAATTACTTCAGAAGTAATAGAAGTAAAAAGTTTGGATGAAGTCAAAACACTTGGTGATAAAGCCAAAGGGAAAATAATTTTTTACAACCGTTCCTTTGATAACGGATTACTCGGTTCATTTGAGGGATACGGTAAGGCAGTTGATCAACGAGCTAATGGAGCTATCGAAGCGGCTAAAGTTGGAGCTATTGGTGTAATCGTCCGTTCTGTTCAATCCGGATATGATAACATTCCGCACACCGGCGTAATGAATTATCAAGATGGTGTACAAAAAATTCCAAGTGCAGCCATAGGCATAGTTGACGCAGATTTCTTAAGTAAAGCTATTCAAGAAGAACCGGGTTTAAGAGTAAATATCAAGATGGATTGCGCCAACTTCCCTGATGTTCAATCTTACAATGTCATCGGTCAACTTACCGGATCGGAAAAACCTAATGAGATCATCGTTGCAGGCGGACATTTCGATAGTTGGGATAAGGGTTGCGGCGCTCATGACGATGGTGCACCGTGTCTCCAGACAATGGAAGCACTCGACCTTCTCAAACGAGTTGGCATCAAACCCAAACGAACTATCCGCTGCGTTTTGTTTATAAATGAAGAGAACGGATTGCGCGGTGGAATTGAATATGGAAAGTTTGCGGAAGCATCCAATGAAATTCACATTGCCGCTATCGAATCCGACAGAGGCGCATTTACACCCCGCGGTTTCAATGTTACTACTGATTCCCTATCATTTCAGAAGATTCAGACATGGCTTCCAATATTAAATAAATCCGGCATAGACTGGATTCGAAGAGGCGGAAGCGGTGGAGACGTTGGGCAGATCAAAAACGCAAAAGCTCTTCTTGGATATGTTCCGGATGATCAGCGTTATATGGATCTTCATCACTCAGATAAAGATATATTTTCTGCGGTTCATCCGCGCGAAATGGAACTTGGATCTGCCTCAATCGCAATAATGAGTTTGTTGTTGAGCGAGGAAGGATTATAAAAAAACCCCGCTGAAGTTGCGGGGTCTTTAAGAATAATGATTATTTGGATATTATTTTCTTCGGTCTGAAGATCTACTCTCTTCCTTTCGCTCACTTTTACTAGAACCTCTGTCACTCCCTTTATCATTTCCTCTATCAATTTTAGGAGTTGGTCTTTCATAAGTAGATTCACGTCGTGGTTCAACCTTTCGTTCAGTTGCAGTTGGGTTTTCGCTTCTGCTTTGTCGTTCATAAACGGGTTGACGCTCTCTTGTTGCTTCCCTATTCACAGTTTCATCTTTTCTCCTTTCAGCACGGTCGCGTTCAGCTTTTTCCATTCTCCGATTTTCACTCTCGATGCGAATACGATCTCGTTCAGCATCTCTTTTAAATTGATCGGCAGATTGTTCTCTTTTTGATTCTTCCCGAATGCGCCCTTCATCTCTTCTTGTATCCATCCCAACATTAATTTCACGTTCTCTTTCTCTAGGACGGTCACTGCTGATTGTTCTACCATCATCAAGCGTTAATGGAGTTCTGATTTTTTCTCTTTCAAGGGTAGAACGATTTTCGCCTCGTTTGATATCGAATTTATCGATTGTTCTCCCGTTTTCAACTTCTCTATTCGATGGTCGATAAGCGATAACTCTATCACTACGAACTTCACGACTCCTTTCAAAATCTCGATAGTTATCAACCGAAGTTATATTTCGTTCAGAAATTCTATAACCGCCCTTTCTTTCAATAAATGATCTGTCGATCCCGCCATTGATAATTCTGTCACGATCTGAATAATAATTTGTACGGTATTTTGTGCGTTCAAATATTCTTTCGCAATGTCTATCATCAAGATAATAGTTATATACTCTTCGATCATAAAAGCGATTATATCTTACAAAATTCCAGTAATTGTGATGAGAATGCCATCTGATCGAAAAGTGAATTCCAAGATCAATATGGAAACTAGCATATGGTGGAAGTGGTGCCCATCCTATATAATCATCATCATAGCGCCATTCTACCCATGATGGTCCCCAGTCATAATCGGGTATCCAAATCCAGCCATAGTAATCATCATTATACCATCTTCCGTAATGATAGGTAGCCCACCCGAATGGTTCGTAAGAGTCCCAATACCAACCGTCGGAAGTCCAACTCCATCGCCCTTCGGAATACGGACGCCAACGATGACTAACTCCGTTCGGACGCCAAACAACCAAATCATTATCCAATTGAATCCATTCGCCATAAGGACGAAGAGAAGAATAAAAGAAATTGAAAGAAATCCCGAAGCCCGGTTTTGCATCTAATCTTAAGCTCATAAAAACAAAGAGAGCTGTTATTAATAAAATTGTCTTTTTCATGACTTACCTCGCTGATTTAGTACAGTCCCATACGCACAAGGAATGTGCCACTAAAATAGTGCAGAAAATCAGCGAAATGAATTCGCTTTTTGTGAAAATGTTCAATGAAAAAGACAAAGAATTTAGTTTTGAATACAATTCAATTATGCTGAGATTCTTAAGAAGCTATCCATTCTTGATGTGAAGGAATGCCAAAGGAAAAATTTATAAAACAACTCCATTTGTGGTATGGCAGAGACCGGGGAAAAAGTTTAGAACGTGAGTTTAAAGAAATTCTCTGCTGATTAGAGATATTTCATTGTACTGATTTTTTATCGAAGATTTTGAATTCGATATTTATTGTGGCATTCGTTTCTACTGCTACACCGTTACTTTTCCCGGGAATGAATTTTGTTTTTCTGAGTACTTCTTGCGCCGCCTCATCGCAACCTAAACCGAGCTTTTTTAGAACTTGTGTCTTAATAACTTCACCCTGAGTGTTGATTGTTGCAATAATAGTTACCGTTCCTTCTAAGCCGTATCGCAAAGCATGTTCGGGATAAATAAGACTATCATGAATAACCTTCATACCACCAATTGGCACCGGACAAACTTGAACGTCGCATAACAATTCTTTTTCCGGTAAAACGTTTTGTTGCTTATTCCCAACTGGTGAAGGCCCAAGGGAAGCGTGATGAGCGGGGTCGAAAGTAAAAACTTGTTTCTGTATTTGTATTCCGTCGGAATAATTAATGAGTTCCTTGAGTTGACCGTTTTCGAAATATCTCCGTTGAGAGCCATCTTTTATTCCAGTTTTAACAAAATATTCCTCTTTCATCAAACCGGTTGCATAATATTCTCTAACATAACCATCAAGAATTCCTTGGCTGTAGTTTTTTCCCGTTTTAACTTTCCCATTAGCAAAATAAGTTATATAGGCACCATCAAGAACATCGTTTACATACGAAGCTTCCGATTGTACTGTCCCATCGGCATAATAACTCTTTACAATTCCATTCTGTGCTTGCACAATTTGAAACGAAATGAATAATAAAGCAGTTATGAAATAAAATTTATTTTTTAACGGGTTATTCCGCATTAGTCTATACGATATGGATAAAGGGATCACTGCGTAAGCTCACTAACTTTTGTTACGGATTTATAAGTAACTTCTGGAAATTCTTCGAAGTGTTTTTTACCGCATTTAATTTTGTAATTCTCTGATGAGTACAGTTTCTGTGGATCTAAAGAGTATTTAGTTTCAGCAACAAAGTAAATCTTTTCATCATTCTTCAGTATCAAAGCCCAGTCGGGATTATACGTTCCTATTGGAGTATTAATAACAAACCAATAAGGGAGCTTTATATAGAACTCTATATTTTCATTCGATTCACAGTCTATAGCAAATTGTTCTTCCACTTTTGACTGATACTCGATATAATTATATAAAGTTTTGCTTTGTTTTTTTACTTCATACAAATTATCGCGATATGCCTCTAGCTCATCCTTGGCAAAAAGCTCCATGCTGTAATAGTCTGTATCGCCTATCTTCTCGTATTTAATTCCTTCAATCATTAGAGTTGTAAGAACATCATTGATTTGTTTTACTACATTATCTAAAAACAGTTGTGGATTTTTTAGAACGTCGTTTAATCGTTTTGATTCTTTAAGAATTCGAATAATAGTTGATCGTGTTAGTTCTGTTCTATTTTGGATATAACCAGCTAAATCGGGGATTTCCATTCCGTAATCGTTTATTCGATAGACACCAAAATTTAATTGCTTACCTTCAACCCCTTCCTTCACAATATCAACACCGGTTTTAATAGATTTTATTATTGGTGTAGTGATCTCAGGCATCTTATTAATTGCTTTTGCTGTTTGAGAAATTAAATCTTCTGTTGAGTAGTTTACATGGTAGCGAGTTTTATGTTTTATCTTATTCCATAAATCCAAAAAGTTCTTGTCTAGTTGATAACCTTTTTTGAGTTTTATTTTTTCACGATCTCTTTTATCCTTTATTCTTCCGGTGAAATTAACTCCACAATCTTCTTCAATTTCTTTTTGAAGTTTACGGGCAAAATCTTCATAGCTTTCATTTGCAAAGACTGTTAAGCGGTTGATGTTCTTATCCCTTATTCTAATACCGGATTGATCTACGCAAAGACGTAAACCCCTGCCAATTTCTTGCCGCTTTTTCATTTCAGAAGTCGTTTCATTAAGGGTACATATCTGAAAAACATTAGGATTGTCCCATCCTTCTCTAAGTGCGGAGTGACTGAAGATGAAACGAAGCGGTTCATTGACATCTAATAGTCTTTCTTTATCCTTCATTATTAAATGGTAAGTATCATCATCTTCTTTTGACTCACCGGATTTTGAATCTCTATACTTTCCGGTTTTATCTTGAGCGAAATAACCATTGTGAACTTTATCAATTTCATGATTCAACAGTGTCGGATATTTCTTTTGATAAATGGCATAAATCTCTTCGAACCATTCAGCAAATTTCCCTTTAATGATATTGCCGGAAGTATCATATCCACGATAGTTGGCAACCCGATCAATAAAGAAAAGTGAGAGTACTTTTATACCCAAATCCTTTAGTTTCAATTCTTTTATGAAGTGTTCTTCAACTGCTTTCTGAATCTGAATTTTCATTATCTGGTCTTGTAAAGCCCCTTGTGTTTCACCAAGCTTTAGGACTGTACCCTCGGATAATTCAATTAGACCATCTGCATAGTTGATTGTGCTGACTAGTAAATCTTTGTATTGTTCACGGTTTCCGGAGAGTTTGTAAAGATCATAGTTTTTTGAATCAACTTTTACGGATTTTCTTTGAACTCCGTTATCAGAATCAACATCAATCTTTAGCTTTGCTGTAACTTTTGTTTTTGCTGTTTTAATATCTTCAAGTTTTATAAACGCTTTGTTAAAATCATTTTCTGAGAATACGGAATCAACTTCTATTTGTTTAACCAAACCAAGATCGTATGCTTTAACAGGATCGAGCTTGTAGATGAGATTATAAATATATTTATGTGTAGCCGAATATCTTAGGACAAATAACGGATTGAGATTTGTAATACCTTTTTTGCGAATATCGGTTTCCATGTTTTGAGGTTCATCGAGAATTACAATCGGATTTGTTGATTGAATATACTCGATTGGTTTCTTGCCGTTTGTGCTGTCCCGATACTGATTAATAATATTTGAGTCTTTGGTAAACGAATCAATATTTATTATGAGTATTTGAATAGCATTATTAGTTGCAAAACTCTTTAACTGAGGAAGCCGTTTTGAATCATATACATAATAATTTATTGGCGGGCGGTTATACAATAATTGAAAGTGTTCGTCTGTAATCTCAAGGTTTTTTAGAACTCCTTCTCTGATTGCTATACTAGGGACTACTATTACAAACTTTGTGAATCCGTAAAGTTTATTCAGTTCATAAAAGGTACGGAGATAAACATATGTTTTTCCGGTACCGGTTTCCATTTCTACAGTGAAATTTGGAAAGGCAGTGTTTACTTTAATTTCTTCTTTGTTCTCTGCAATATCTGTATAGGTTATAAAATCAAGCTTAGATGAAATATCAATTTCGTTTTCTTTTTGTACACTTTTTAGATTATTTAAAATATCTGATTGAGATAGGTTGAGCTGATTTCCAAATCCAAGATCGCCGAAGCCAAGTCCATTACTATTAGCTGTTAATTCAAATTCACCCTTACTAAGTGATTGTCCTTCGAATAGTTTTACAACAGACTCGATAGCATCTATTTGGTATTCTTGTTTAGAATCAAAATGGAGTTTCATATAGTTATAACAGGAATTGCAATAGGCGTTTTAGAATCTGGTTCATACTTAGGCATATTAATTTTTAATATGATTGGCATTGGAATGTCAACACCAAGTATAATAGCTTCACCCTCAGACAATATTGGTAAAAAGGATAATACCGATTTGTTTGCTTCTTGACAGGCATTTGAAACAATCTCTTTATCTTTTTCATTGATTAACCTATGAATTATAAAAGTGCCAACTTGACTAAGCGTCCCTATTGGTATATCCCTAGGCATTTGTGTGGCTAAAACAAGAAAGAGACCATACTTTCTACACTCTTTTGCTATTACGTCGAAAGAATCTAAGGAAACCAAGTCAAAAAATTCATCCTTAACAGATTTATTTAAAAATTGATGAGCCTCATCTAAAAATAAAACAATAGGATTATTTTTGAATGAGCTTTTTCTAGCCGCCTCAAGAAAATACTTCCCAAGAGCATTTACCAATACTTCCCTTAAGTTAAATTCATAATCAACACTCTCAAGGTTAATTCGTAAAACTCTTTTATCATTATTATTGAGAAATTGTTCAATGATAATTCTTAGTTCTGATGCGTCTGTCTTTAGCTTGTCAAATCCTAATGCACTTTTAAAACTAGTATTACTTAATAAAGAATTAAGTCTAACTATCAAGCTAGTACAATTCTCATAAGCTCGTTGATCAGCCCCTCCCCATAGATTATAATTGATGGAATTAAAGGGTGCCTCATAAACACATTCGTTGAGTATTTGATTAGATAAATTTCTAATTACAAAATCAGCATTTATAGATTCAACTTCATCAAGATGATCTTGATATGCCGTCTTGAATGGAGTTTTATTTTGACTTGCCTTGACTAACAAACCATTCTGTATAATCATACCAGTAGGAATATTCTGACTTCTGTTTACTGCTTCGACAAGCTTTAAGCTTTTTATCGCTTCTAATAATTTCGGCGATTGTACTTGACCTCCAGGACGTAAAAGAACAAATATGTCGCCTATGGTAAGGTTAGAATAATGGAAAAATGTGTCTGATGAAATGGTTACAGTTTGAACAGCAGAATCATTACATAGATCTTTATATTCTCCAGAGGGATCAATCAACACCCCTTTACCATGATTATTAATTAATTCTTCTATAATCTTTGATAAAGTATAACTTTTACCGCCTCCAGTCGTTCCAATTATGGCGCAATGCCTAGATAATATTGCTTGAGATGAAATTTTTACATTTGTAGCATAATCTATATTTAGTTTACCTAAATCAAAAAGAGAGGGATTATTTTCAGAATTATTATTTACACCAATTTGTTGAAAGAAATCAGCGAATGTTTTACCGGAACAGATGAATACTTTTGCTCCAATTGTCGGTAATTGATTTATACCTTTTTTAATTTTTCTATTAAAGAAATCAAAGCCTAGTAAGATCTCTATTTTACCTACTGGATGAAAGTCTTCTCTGTAAAACGAGCTTTCATTAAGCTCTAATCGCTCACTTTCAGGTAGTGCCATCTCAATAATTTTTCCTAGAAACCCCAAGTTGTCACCTTCAATGGCCACATAGCTACCTACCATACCAGGATAGTTTTGTTCTCCAGCGTAATTAAATGTTTTTAATAATATTGAGGAGGGGAAATGCACTTTAACAAAACCAGGAGACACAAAACTCACGTACCCTACAAAATGGTTGTGATCGAAAGGATTTATTAATTTATTACTCATTTGGTTTATTATAAATTTCTTCGAGAATATCTTCCTTTGTAGTCGTATTTATCTCAGGATAATTTCTAGAAAAATCTTCAAAGGTCTCTTGTATTAAACAAATCCTAGAATCAAGCGAAGCCTTTCCTTTGAACCATCTCCAGTTATCAGAGTCTCCAATATTTTTATCGACAATGAATAGCTCAAAGCTTGGATTTTGTGAAACTACTTCCTTCAAAACAGAAGTAATATGTTTGTCATTTAAACTGAAGCCAATGCAGATGACTAGTACATTTTCTTTTCTGAGTTCGGCTTGAAGACGAGCCATCATTTCGAAAAATGGTTGTTCATATGATAGCTCATATTTAGAATCGTTTGGATATATAATTAGAGGTTTTTCCGGATTATCTTTAATTATTATCTGATCCCCGCTTTTAGTCCAATCAATTGACCCGTGTATTTTGTATATATGGGCAACTTTAGTTAAATAATTTTCTTCAGCATTAATTCTACTATTTTCTCTTAAAACGAAATCAATCTTAAATAGTTTTCCATTGTAAGTTCGTGGAGTTGAGTATGAAAATCCATCAATTAATATGAATCCGGCATTTGAGGCTGCTTGTTCGAATAATGTATCGTAATTCAAAGTAAAAATCTTGGCTCTAGGATATTTTAATTTTCGCTTCGCTAATTTATTAAGTAATATTTCATGAGGAGAGTTTGCTGGAAGAGCGATAGTGCATTCTTCTTTAATTATTTTTTCTATTTTGTTTAAAGTTGCGGTGATATCAACGTCTTCAAATTTAGTTGAAAACTCGATGGCACGCTTTGCATATGATAACAGACTTTCTAAATTAGAATCTGCATATGAATTGTATTCAATTTTACCACAAAACGATTCTAGTTTTATAGTCTCATCCTCTTTAACAATCGACCATAATTGGGTCATTGTTTTACCTTTTTTTTCACCAAGTCCAATACTTACTGAAGAACCGGCTCCAGATAATATGATCAAGTTTTCATATTGCTTTTCTGCCTTTTTTCTATAAAACTCCCGTGAGCACTTTATTGCTATAGCTTTTTTTTCATCACTAGTGTAGGATTGATTATTCTTCGGGTTAGTGTTTATTTCTTCATTACCGACAATTAACTTATCAGCTACATCATCATAAGTGATATTGTAATCTTTTGTTAAAAGGTAAGATATTTCAGCCATTTTAAACCGTCCTAAATTCTATGTTTGCGTCTTTCATCTGTAGTGCTGTATTAGTTTTTAATTGATCGTTACCACTAAACAATTTATCTAATACGATTACATTCTTTGGTTTCAACTTTAGGATACTTTCTATGGTCATAGAATCAATTGATTCTAATGCAATAACTGTTTCACCATTTGCAATTGAGTAATAATTATTTTCTTCATTGATATTATCTGTTAATTTGTAGCCGGATTTGAGTATTAGCTCATACAGTATGTTTTCTTTTTCTGAATTTGATCTTACTTGGTCATCAAATATATCAATCATCTTTTCTAAGTCTTGCTCATTTTCTATTACATCGCTTCGCCAGATTTTAAAATTGGAAGGATAGAGTTTGAAGGTACGAAAACCAAGATTGTGATTAATTACAACTTTTTCTTTATCGAAATCTAGACTAGTTTGTTTTTTCTCCGTTTTACCTTTCACGTTTGACGTTTCATTTAATTTTTTAATTACTCTTCTAATTCTTTCTTTGCAAATATCTGCTATTGTTTTATACACAGCTTTGTATGCTTCACTGCTCTCATCTGTTTTTTCCGGAAGTTGAACTAAAATAAACTTTCTGTTCCCGCCGTCTTCTTTATTTAATTCCATTACAGCTTGAGCTGTAGTTCCGGAACCGGCGAAGAAGTCGAGAACTATTCCATCATTTTCAAGAACAACCTCAACTAGAAATTTTATTAGTTCATATGGTTTTGGAAAATCCATTATTTTTTTACCAAACATTTCAATTATTTGATCTGACCCAGTCTTAGTATTACCAACTTCATCAGGAAGAACTGTTTTGGGATGAATCGTCCCCCGTTCCTTTTCATACCATAGTATTCCTTGACTATTAAAGAAGAACTTTAAAACTTTTTGACCTTTGGAATCAAATGTTTCTTTACCATCCAACCAAGAAAGTATTTGGTTTCTCATTGCCCAACCCGCAGAAATCGTAACAGGATTTTTAAGTTTCCCATCTTCGAAAACCATTTTGTCATTTTTTATAAATTCTTTTTCCGATCCACCAATTTCATTTTCAAACTCAGCTTTATCACCTTCGAATTCCATCCCAATGGGAAATGTAATTTCGCTCTCTGGATTATCGGCTGAAATTTTCTTTAGCGCACCATGTCTTATTGTACCGCCATTATTATCACTGAAATATTTCAAACTCTCCTTTAATTTTGAAAAAGATAGAACGTACTCATGAGAGCCCGTAAAGTGACCAGCTTGTGAACCGCTTCTTAAGTTCCAGATGAGTTGTGCTAAAAAATTATCTTCACCAAAAATCTCATTCATAATCATACGAAGGTTGTGGACTTCGTTATCATCAATAGATACAAAAATAACTCCATCATCACGCAGTAAATTCCGCGCAAGGTAAAGACGGGGATACATCATACTCAACCAATTGCTGTGGTAGTGTCCGCTATCTTTACTATTTTTTCTAAACATTCCTTCCTTTAATAAAAATCCTTCTTCATCTTTATCACCAATTCGCTTAAGGTATTCATCTTTAGATTCGGCAAAGCGGTCGGGATAAATGAAGCTATCGCTGCCGGTGTTGTAAGGAGGATCTATGTAAATCATTTTTATTTTACCAAAGTAAGACTTTTGCAGAACCTTGAGGACTTCGAGGTTCTCTCCTTCAATAAAAATGTTTCCGGAAGAATCGAAATTGATAGAGCTAACTTTATCAGGTATTAATGTAGCAGAAGTTCTTTGCTGTAAAACCCTAAACACTTCGGATTTACCAGCCCAATTGAGGTGATATCTTTCTTGGCTAAAATTAAGATCATCCCCCAAAACAGCTTTTAACTTTTCCCAATCAATTTTCTCTTCCGTAAAAGTTTCCGGATAAAGTTCTTTTAGTTTGGAAAATTTTTCGGAAAGGATATCTAATGATTTACCGTCCATATGTCCATTCTTAATTAAGGAAGAAAATTTTCAATAGAATTTAATACTAATTCGTATAGAAATAAATTGTTTTCTAAAATTAAACGGCGGGGCAATTAGCCCCGCCGCTAATTATTCTTTGCATGTTCCATTGGCTTCTTTGCTTTTGCATTTTTAGTAGAGACGGGATATATCCCGTCTCTACAATTACATTTTCAGTCTTACCATTCACGGTGTTGGTGGAGTTGGCGGAGTTGGACCTTCATCATGTCCTAATCCTAAATCCTTTATCACTCTGGCTGACCGGTATTGATCATAGAACATTTTATTGCCGGCTTTAAAATTTTCCATCAATGCGTCAATTTCTGTTTTTAAAACAAAATCTGCTTGATCAAACAATTGCGATAATGTTTGACGGGTTGCGCTCTTCGTTGCAAAGCTTGTATCCTTCACACTCAAAGCTGCTTCATATTCAACTATTTTATTCAACAGATCCGTTACCTTGGTACTAGTAATTCCGAAATCTGCAAGCACTGCAATGTTAGTATCTAACAACCCATAAATTGATCTTGCTTTACTTATCAGATCGGTATCACGCAATTTTTCTAATCCATTTCTAGTCACTTTGCTTTTCGCCTTTATCTCCTCAATTTTATTTCGGCTTGCATAAGCGTAAAGTGAATCAGCAAGTGGTATTACTACATTAAGCAATTCATCTTCAACAAGATTCTTCGCTTTAGTCTTTCCTTTTGTGCTTGTTGTGAATTCCATATCTCTAACGGAAATATCCGATACAAGGGATTTGAAATTGGTCACTGCACTGATTAGTGCAGGTAATGTTGAAACAACACTTTGGTTTTCATCGAGGACAGAAATTACCACACGGTAGGCAGAGAACTTATTTTCTTCTGCTTTGGTCATATCGAACCTCTCTTTTAGTGTTTATTTAGTTGATTCTGCCATTTTGGCAGATTTTTCTTCATTTCTTTACTCTCTTCCTTCATTTCGCTAAATCTATCGGGCATTTCGTAACTTAATCCCAAAAAATTCATTAGGAATGAATTTTTTGCCGAAGGCCGCATGTAAAACGTTATAGAATAATACGTTTTACTGCGGGATTAACCCCGCAAACATGTAACTTATTATTACAAGAATTGAAAATTGAGAAGCGTGGCTAACACAAGTTAACATATTTAGTTACAGTTTGCGGAGCGGAGCGCAAATTATTCTATTGAATAATTTGGGTTAATTTTGATTTTCCGCATATTGCATTTCTCATCACGGTAATTCATTTTGGTTTTTCTCACATCACATTCAGCTTTTCGCCGCTTCATTTTGATTTTTCGCAAACTGCACACTTCATTTCACCGCTTCATTTCGGTTTTTCGCAATTTACATTAAGCTGTTCGATAATTCATTTTGACATTTCATCAGTTGAGTTCCCTATTTCGCTAAATGTTTTTTTCATTTCCCCGGCTTAGCTGCGCATTACTTAAAATCAGTTGCCCAAAACGGAAATCTTGAATACAATTCCTTAAATGGAATCTATCTTCTTTGAAGATGAGTTTTACTTTTTGCAGTACAGTTTTGGAAGGTACAAATTTGGAAGGTCCTCCTCCCTAAACAATATTTTTATTTTCTTTTTTACGAACAGAAATTTAGCGGCAGGTAACCTTAATTCCCGCTCATATTATTTTCCGGCAACGTTAAGAAATTCTATAAAGGATGAGAAATTATCTGCCGAAAGATAAGAATCAGTTTTTAAATTGCAAATCCCGTAATTGATCTCTTTAGATATTCTTTTCAGCCCTCTCCAACGGCAAAATCTTTAATAATTACTCTATTTTTTTTCACAACTAACGAACAACCGCCAATTTCTGCGTTATCTGCGTGATCTCGCTCCCCTTCCTTAAAATAAACTTGTAGAGATAGACACCGTTTGCTATTAAATCGCCATCAACATCACGTCCATCCCAAAATATTTTGTTAAAATCGTATTTCAGTTCCCCCGAAGTAAATTTGAACTCTTTAATTATTCGTCCGTTAATAGTAAATATTTTTATTTTCAGTTCATCGGGTATTTGAGTCAGCTTAAAAGTGAAGTATGTATCATCCTTAAAAGGATTGGGATAGTTGTAAACACTCAGTAGCTGCATCTCTTTATTAACAGAAAATTTTCTTACTACTCCGGCTGTATCTATTATTTGTCCGGTAGCGTTTTTACCTAAAACCTTTAATGTGTATTGACCGTTTTCTAGAGTAGGTTTATAATCAACGCTAAATTTTGGATTATTGGATGAATATGAATAAGTGATTGACGGATTATTCGAAAAGTATATTCTCCTATTGTTAAGGAATAATTGCACTGCCGATGTATCATTAATCGGCAAAAGAGATTGATCGTTAAGTTCAATTTTTATATTGGGATTAGGTGAAATATAATCGCCGTTGATGATATCGTTCCCGTCGAACGTAAGTTTTAATAATGCCTGCTTTGTATTCGGTTTAACATAAATTGGAACAGAGTAAAAGTTATTGTCCTTGTACAGTTCCGTTATCTTATTCTCTGGATCGATATTAATATTGAGTAGCAGCTGTCCTGTAACATTTGCGGTATTATAATTAACATTAAACTGCTTGTATTTATCCGCCCCTATAGAATCAACATTCTGCTCTAATATTTTTTCTCGTGAGTTGTCTTTCTTAATTAATTCAACATTCACCTTAAAATTTTCCGCGCGAGATTCACTAACATTGTAAACTTTAAAAGAGAGATTTGCGGTTTCTCCCTGCTCTACCGTGTCTTTTGCAATAGATACAACCTGATAGTTGGTTACAAGTTCTGGAAGTAATGTAAAATTAACACCGGCAGATTTTAATACCGGCGATTCTTTCTTTTCATTCGAAAAAAACTTAGCTAATAATTTCATATTTGGGTATTGGCCTGCATTGATATGAGAAAGTGAAGAAGCGCCTCCACTTAATATTAACGATTTCAATGTATCTAATCTTCCATCCCGCGTTGAACCGATAGGATAAAGTTTTAATGATGTGCCCTGCGGCTGATTAGTAATAATTGAAACATCATGCCACTTTGCAGAATTTTTAATAAGAGGGAAAACAACATAACCGGAATCTGCTAAAACCTCTTTGCTTAGTTCAATTATTGCTTGTCCCTCAAAAAGTTTTTTATGGACTTCCGGAACAGAGCCCTTTGTAGCCCCTTTCTTACCTATTATAGACCACGATTCTCTATACATAACATTGTTAATGAACTGGCTGCCAAGCGTTTCGATTGCTTTTCTAACCGGAGTGCCGCTGCTAAATCCTAAAACGGACTGAGCACCGTCATCGCAGATTGCCAACGCTATTAAAGTATTTTTTGGCAATGATTCTATATAATCTTTTAATTCAGGGCCAGACTTTTCTGCCGGATATAAAAAATACTTGAACGAATGTGGAATTAGAGTTAGAGTATCAATTAAAGCGGTAGCTATTCCCCAAAAATATGTGTTTGGAAAAACTTCTTTTAAATTGAGTGATAATGATGCGAATGAACCTGCGGTTTGACCGGAAGAAATTAGTTTTAACGAATTTCTATTTTTTTGTAAAACCCAATTGCTTTTGCTAGAATCAAATTCAACTGAGTTATTAACAAATTCTTCTTTATTGGAATTATCATCAGCATACCACTTAAAATTGGTTTGAATATTCTTGAATGAGTGTACTTCAGACCAAACAGAGGTTGAAGCATTTGTTTTGGCTTTCCAATAATAACGACTGTTAGAAATTAGATTTGGTAAGTTGACTTTTGTAATTAGCGTGTCAAGAGTTTTATCAATTCTAATTTGATTATCAAAATTTTTGTCTAAAGATAGCACCAGATTAAGTTGGTCTTCGTTTTTATTAAAAACTTTATTAGGATTAATCAGCTTTAATATTTTTCGAGAAGATAAATAGTTTATATCGTAATCTAATAACTTAAAAGCGCTCGAATAAACATTGAAAGAATAACTTGCTGTATTATCATTTTCGT
This sequence comes from uncultured Melioribacter sp., assembly GCA_964449775.1. Lineage (GTDB taxonomy): Bacteria > Bacteroidota > Ignavibacteria > Ignavibacteriales > Melioribacteraceae > Fen-1258. The sequence continues at coordinate 65,850 of CAYVBQ010000016.1, forward strand.
TAAGCTCCGTTATTTTATTTAGCGGATCTAAAACAATCTCAATTTTATGAATGCCGGGCAGTCTTGTAACTGGTATCTTAAATGCAACCTCATCATTAAAGAGCGGTGAATTAATTTTAATTGTTTTTGCAAATGTCTTAATACCTTCAATGCTAACTTGAATACTAATATCTAATTTATCATCCGGCGCTCTTCCTAAATTTTTAATAATCAGCTTAACAGATGCAGAATCCATTGAATCATTTACATTTTCAGTAATCATTAGAAATGATTTATTATCAATGTAGAAGTTTGGTTTTGGCGGGATTGGCAGAGATATTATTGGATCGCCAAAAAGTAAATTACAATAAGCAAAAACTAAGTTTACATTGCTAACACCCGTGGTTTGTAATTGCCTTATCTTAGCCAAATAATGAGCTTTACCAACATTTAGTACTGAATCCTGTAAAAACTGTTTATAGAAAAGAAGCGGAAAACCAGTAGATGTTGAAAGATAACCCCAGCTTGTATTTCCTAAATAGTTTATTGCCTGCCCGTTATTACTTCCGCTAATAAAAAGTTCTCCGAAAGCGTCTATATCGGGTTCGGCAAATTTTCCGGTAGAGCAGCCAAAATCTGATACTAAAGGATTTCGATCGGGATAATTATTTTTTAAATCCTCAACTTTTGTTATCCCGTTATCCCAGGTTTGAGTTCCGCTGTGTCCCACATAAGATATAATTACGGCTCCGCTTTCAATTGCATTTTTAATTTCTTCTGTAGAGTAATCTCCAAAATTCGAGGCGGGTTTAATTGTTTTGTAGAAATGTTTTGAAGTTCCACCGATTGGTTTAGGAAGAATGTAATTGTTATTGATATCGTCGTTAACTTTTTTTATTTGAGCAAGTTCACTTGGTTTTTGAGTATCTCCGCCGCTGAATAAGAGATAGGATTTATTCCATACATCAAAATCTTTTTTAATATAATTCTTATGCTTATTCAAGTAAAACAATACTTGTTCGTTATTTATAGCGGGTATTCTGCCAACATACATTTGTGGTGCTGGAATATTTGTATCATCAAAAACGGTAAACCATACATCACTTACCGGGTTGCCGAATGATGGAACAAAATTTTTCTTTCTAATTGAAGGCACCGGTGTATGCACATTTTTGTAATCGTAATTAGCATCGCCAATAATTAAAAGATAACTTGGTTTGGGAGATAACCAATTATTATATGCATACTTTAAAAATTCCTTTATTGATTCTGCGGTGAGCATACCATAAGAATATTCATCATAAATATCTTCAGTAAAAACAAGCTGAGTTCTTAACCGGTAATTATTAGAAATGAATTTTTGATATTCTGTAGCTGATTGTAAAAAAGATTTCTCTGTTATAATGATATAATCGGCGCTTCTATTTTTATCTCTGAGGTTTGCAAATTTTTTCAGATGAGTAAATATCGGTTTTCTTGCCCTGTCTTTATTGATCACCAAATACTTGTTCCCACCATCAACAGAATCAACAAAAACAATTTCGTTCCTGCTTTTATTTTGAATTATATTTTCAAATATTTTAAATGAAGGTGAAATTCTATACACTAATATATTTGCGGCATCATCTTTAATATTTTCTATTTTGATTGCTCGCACCGCTTTTGCTATTTCATCGGGGATTGTTATTAGAATGGAATCATTTTCCGCAACATTTTTTTTAAGATATTCTATATCAACCCAATCAACAAGCGATTGTTGAAAAGAAGCTTTTGTAGGCATACCAAAAATTCTAAAAACATTGCTTCCTTCCTTTAATAGTGAAGATGGAAATTTTGAAATTAGGTTAACAGTTTCTCTGTAATTGTAGGTAAGAGTATCTTGAAAAGTTGCAGAGTTTAGCGAAACTCCGTTTTTGTGAGCCCTTGTTTGAATATCCGCAGCATTACTAATTAATCGAACGTAACTTTTTACTTCAGAATTTGGAAGAATATTTTTGGCAGTAAAGTTAATACTTTGACTTCCCGAACTTCCCGTTACTAACCAAGTCCAAACTTTGTTTTCCTGCCAATATGGAAGCTGCACTCGCGGGTCAACCGAATCATAATACCATAATCGCTTATCTTCTTCAAAATGTAATTTTACCAGAGTAGAAGAAACTGTGTCTGTTTGTATTACATGGGATGAATTGTCAATTGGAACTCTTTTGCCTAATTCTCCACCCCAGCTTAACCATACGACTGTCGTGTCAGTGTACCTATTCATAAAATTCAAATAATCAGTGCCCCTTGGAACAATTTGACGGTAATTTTTCGAATCATAATTTTTTTCACAATAGAATTCTATGTAATCGCTGATATCAAAAGATAAATCATTTTCGCCGTGAAGATAAATTGGGATTTGATTTCCTTTATAAAACATTTTGATCGTTTTTGGGTTTATTGCGGCTGGATTAGTTCCATAGTTGATAAAATCAGAGAAAGTAATTCTATACAAGCCATCATTAGCTATTTTTAATTTGATATATTCTTTGGAATAATCGATCCACGAAGAAGTTGGATCATCGTTCAATATTTCTCTCTCTGAACGATATTCTTTAGCTTGATCGTAATTTAATATTATCGAGTTCAACTCACTAAAAAACTTATCGGGAGAGCTATTCACTTTTTTATAAGGTTTTTTGTCAATAAACTCTATCTGAAGCTGAGCATTTAGTATTTCGGATACTTCTCTGCTTTTCCAATTATACTTATGAGTATTTACTTTAATTACAGCGCAATAAAAATCACGCAGCCATGTATAACCAACTAACTCAACATCATTTGAAGGATATGTTTCGTCTAAAAAATAGTTAGGAGATAATTCAGCTTTTTTATAATTCAATGTAGAATCATTTACCAATTCTACAGTTGGATTGATTTGAACTTCTGCGTTAGAAAATACATTTCGTTCAATATCTTTTAACAAAACTTTTGCTTTACTATATGGCGGTATTGCCACAAAGAATGTTTTTGAAGGAAGTGCGGGCGCTCCAGGCTTACTCTCATCAATGCTTGGAAACAAATGCGAGGAGTTTGTAATAAGATTGTTTGATATAGAATCTTCAGAAAAATTAAATTGAATATGAACCTTTTCTTGCGAGCTGTAAATTATCTTTTGATGTTGGCTAAAAACTGGTGAGACAAGAAAAACGAAGAAGAAAGAGATTTGAAAAAATCTAATAATGTTTTTCATAACGCTTCTTCCCTGATTTTATTAGAAAATACTCCTTACATACACGGAAAATAAAAATCGGAATACCTAAGAGATATCTTTTCCACAATCGTTTTGGTTCTGTAAAGAGTCTGAACAACCACTCCAAACCACTATTACGAAGTAATTTTGGTGCACGAGATTTTGTGCCAAAGTAATATTCTAAAAAGTTTCCGATGCAAATAATTTGCAAATTGGGAATTCTAAATGCAATTTCAACCGCTAATTTTTCCTGAAGTGGAACACCCAGCCCGAGAATGATCAACTTAGAATTAGAATTCGATATTTGTTGAACTACGTTTTCTATACTAATTGCATCTTCATACCCGTTAATGTACGAAACTACATTCAATGGTTTATTTTTAATCATAGTCTCATTAAAATTACCGCCGATAAGTACCAAGGGAACCTGGCGTTCGGTAAAAACAGTAAACAATTTCTCATTTAATTCTGAAGCATTGAACTTTTTTATTTTTTTGTTAATAAAGAACTTCAATGCGAACCAAATACCGATACCGTCTAAATAATATTGGAATTTGGTATTGATATGATAACGGTATTTTTCGTCTTCAGCCCATAAATTATAGCAGTGCTGATTAAAATAAGTGAGCAAAAGTTCGTTTCCTTTTTCAATTGAAGATAATGCCAAATAAATTATTTCATGTTCATCAGCAAGGATTTTATCGAACGGCTTCATTTAGCATTCCTGAATAAAGTTCATACAATTTGTCAATGTACAAATCTGCATTAGTTAATTGTGCAACCTTGGTGAATAAATTGGAACCCAGCGTCTGAGCAAGTCTGTCATCACCTAGCAATTGTTCAACCTTTTCAACTAAGTTATTTACATCTCCAGGATTCACTAAAAGTCCGTCGATACCATCTTCAATAAACTCCGCTAGCCCTCCGGTTTTTCCTCCAATAAATGGTTTTTTAGCTAAACCAGTTTCAAGCATTACATAACCAAGCGATTCGATTCGAGAAGGTAACAAAACTATATCAGATAAATAGTAATACTTATAAATATCATTTGTAGGAGTAAGATAAATTATTCTATCATTTTTCATAACGGATTCTTTGAGCTCATCAGACTCAAAATTACCAATCATCAATAACCTTAAAGACGGATATTTATTCGATAGCTTTTCAAATGCAGAGATTAAAACATCACAACCTTTTATGTAGCCGATTCTACCGATAAAGAGTAATACTTTTTCATCTTCTTGAATTCCAAGTTTTTCTTTTAAGCTACTTATATCTTCCTTTTTCGGGGCATCAAAAGGTTTAACGAAATTATAAATTTGAGTGATCTTCTCTTTATTCACTTTATACTTTTCAATCAAATGCCTCTCAACGGCTTTACTTACAGCTATAATTTTATCTGACTTGAAACTGAGGTATTTCCATCCATCCACTAGACTATGTACAGTAGTGATAGTTTTGATTCCCAAAAAGTTACCCACAAAAAATGCAAGAAGTTCTGGATAGCGATGGTGTGTATGTATTATCTCAATTTTATTCTCGATACAGAATTTTTTGAGACGAAAATAATTGAATATAAAAACGAAAGGGTTTTTGTCCCCTCTCTCAAAATTCAAGAAATTGACCTTTACATTCAATCCATTCAGTCTATTTAGAGAATCTCCTTTGTTAGTGATAAATAGTAAATGCAAATTTTTCTTTTTGCTTAATTCCCCAAGGAGAAGAGAAACATATTTGCTTATTCCGCAAGAGTAATTAAAATCGGGTGAGATATGGAGGATATTTATTTTTTTCATCATAAAACTTTGTCCATCAAATTGCTATATAGATTTTCGAAAAATGATTTAAAGGATTTAATACTGTATTTATTCTGGATTGCGATTTTCCCATTTTTCCCCAAGGTCAAACGTAATGTCTCATCCTCCATCAATCTAATTAATGCTTTTTCCCCTTCATCAATATCACCGGTTGGATAAACTAACCCGCAATTATTTTCAACCAATATTTCTTTTGCTCCTCCTACATCAGTTGAAACAATAGGTATAGAGTTTGCCATTGCTTCCCAATAAGTTAAAGGTAATCCTTCCCAGTCTGATGTAAACAAAATTGTATCAAAGTATTTTATGTAATTACTCGCCTGTCCAACAAAACCATAAAACCTACAGTTACTACTAACACCTAATTTCTCTGACAGAATTTTCATTTCATTTTTTAAAGGTCCGTCACCAAAGAAAGCAAAAAAACAGAATAACCTCTATCAATTAACTTTTTTAGGATAAGTAATGATAAATCTATTCGCTTTTCGATTTCAAGTCTAACAAGAATACCTACGAGAAATAAGTTTGTTCTTCGATTTTTAAGTTCGTCAACAATCGCAGAATCAATCGAGTTGTCCAATCTTCCATCGAAGCCGTTGTAATAAATCCCTCTCTTGGAGAAAAGTTTTGTTTCAGTTTCCAATTTTTGTTTACTAAATTTTGACGGAACTATAGCTATGTCGACCGCCTTTGTAAAACATATAAGTGAGTGAATGGCATACAAAACTTGTTTTTCAAAATAACCATGGAATATTGAATCAATAAACAAACCATGATAATTAAAAATCAATTTTTTCTTCTGAAAGATGTTAATAAGCCCTGCAATAAAATATGGCTTTATTAGATGTGTATGAATAATATCAATTTTTTCTTTTTTTAGAATTTTATAAATACTAATAATACCAGTGACTGAAATTCTTTTAATTAATCCCGGAACGAGATATAACTTAATCCCCAACTTTTTCAATTCATTTTCAACAACCTCTCCGCCTTGGTAAATGACGATTTGTTCAAATCTATGATTGTCAACATTTCTTAATAACATTAAAAGATGAGCAAATACTCCATCGGCTTTACCGGTAATACGATCGCAGATGTGGCAAACTCTTATTTTGTTTTGCATCCTATCACCGATTGATAGACTTCAAGATATTTCTGAGCAATTTTATTCCAATTTAATTCGTCAACAATATTTTGTGCGTTATGTGAGATTGATTGAATATCGAATCGACCATTAGAGATATTCTCCAAAATCGTTTTGACTTCTTCAATTTTCTCACTATTGTAAACAAAACCATTGACTCCATTTACAATATATTCAGAAATTCCAATTTTATCCGATAGAACTGGAATCAACCCCAGCGACATGCACTCACCAACAAAGATTGAGAATGAATCAATCACATTCGATTTGATCACTATATGCATTTTAGCTAGGAATTCTAGGAGTTTATCGTGTGAAATCATTTCGACATAATGAATTTTTAGAAAGGTTTTTCTTTCAGCTATGTGTTTCTTCCCTCCTAATACATAAAGATTCACTGGCACATTTACTTTTTCTAATGTTAATAGTAGCTGCTCAAATCCTCTATCTATTTCATCTCTGCCATTATAAAAAACAATGTTCATCCCGCAGCTAAAATCGAATTCTTTTGGTTTTCGCATTTCAAGAAGTTCTACACCGTTGGGAATAATGCTTGTTTTCTCATCTGAAAACTTGTAAAATTCTTTTGCGAGTGAACGGTGAGGTTTTGAAAGGAATATCAAACAATCAGAAAATTTTATAGTAAAGTATTCAAGGAGGTAATCTTTTAACTTTTCAAAATTGGTTGGTTTATTTGTTCTTCTTGGTATTTCATACTTTAATATAGAATGAAAAGTTACAATGATCTTACTTCTAAGAAGAAACTTGTATAAAAAAACACTTAGAATGAAACGTTCTAAAGTAATTATATGAATAATATCGGGCTGTGTTCGAAGCAGGTAAATAAAAAGTCGAATTATGCCGAGACGTTTTACATTATCAGCCGATGTTTCATATCCTAAAAATCTTTTAACCCAGGTAGAATTTTTATAGATTTTAAAAAAATATTCAATAAACTCAACTTTGATATTGTGTTTCAACAAATGTGAATAAAGTTGTTGTGCAACCTTTTGGGGTCCGAATGAAATTTCTCCTTCGTGAAGTCTGCCTAATAAAACAACCTTCATATAGTCCTTACTAAATACCTAATAATCTAAATTTTGCTATTTTCAGCGGAGAATATTCGTCCTATAAATAAAGTACGCTTGCACCAATAAAGTAATATATTCTGTCAGTATTGAAGTTACTACTGCGCCTATAATACCATATAAACTTATTAAGATTATATTCAATACAACATTCACAAATGCTCCAAACATTGTGGATCTCATAGCTAACTTTTCTTTATAGGCAGAATTCAACACAACCCCGGTTAAATTATTCAAAAACAGCCCCGGAATTGCTATACTAATCAGTGCAAGCATACTCGATGCTTCTATATATTTATCTCCAAAAGTCAATTTAATCAATAATTGGTTTGATAATAAATAGAATGTAATCAAGCCAATAGAAATAATTATAATCCATTTCACTGACGAGATAAATATTTTTCTTTCTATAAAATGATTAGCAGCATAAAAAGCCGATAGTTCTGTGAACAAAGGTGTTAATATTATTCCTAAGAAAGCTTGAGGTATTTTATATAACGAATAAGCAACTCCAAATACTGCTACTGACTCAATACTGATCATCTTATGTAAGATCAAGAAAGCCGAGCGGTCGTATATCCAGACGGACAATATTCCCAATCCAAATGGCAAAGCCGATTTTACTAAACTATAACTTGGTTTTATAAGATTAAAATCAATTTTTATGGGAATTTTAATTTCATCCAGATTTCTGTTTAGAAAAACTAAATGCAAACTAAATGCTAAGACAAAGAATGATGAAAGAACAGTTAAATCAATTTTGAAAATGAATATGCTAAGAGATAACAGTATTAGTATAGAGCGACTAATAAATATTCCAAGGAAAGATTTTTTGTACAAGCTTTTTCCATAAAGCATGCTATTGAGAAAATATCCAAAGCTCACTATATAAATTGATAAAGAAAATAAAATTATACTCAACGGTTCAGCGTGCATCTCTTCATAAAAATAACCAATGCACAAAACTATGAATACCACTACTGCAAGGAGACGCAGATTTAATGCACTCAAGAACTTTTTTGAAAGTTCTATGCCGTTTGTTGCAGATTCTCGTTGAAAATAAATTGTAAATCCAAAAGGGAACTTGCTATATTTGCAAATGCAAACACAGTTGTAACAAGTCCAAATTCAAACTTGGAGTAATAACGTGCAATAATTAAATAAACGATAAAAAAAGTAAGCTTTTCGGTAAGAGAGATAAAGAAAATAAATTTACCTTTCGAAAACAGTTCTTTTAGGTCAAGCGTTTTATTATTCACATTGCAATAAAGTTAGTTCGTTGAAATAACTAAGTAAGATTTTGTAAAAAACCATAATCTCTCCGAGATAATTTGAGAGTTCCTAAAGAATCTCTTCAATTCCTTTTTCTTCAATATCCTTATAGAATTCACCAACGTTTGTGCATCTTCTTTAGATTTTTGTTTCATAAACCAGCCCAGGTTAAAATTTTGGACTAACTTCACTCTAATCCATTTCGGTAGCCAATGGAAGAAAGGAAATAAAAAGTGCGGTTCAAAGGGAAAAATAAATGCAGGCGTTTGAATAAAGTGATATTTCCCAACTCTTTTAATGTTCTCAGCCATTTCTCTCTGCTGATTTAATGTTCCCAGATGTTCTATTACAGAGTTCGAAACAACAACATCAAAGGATTTATCCTTTATAAAAGATAAAGTTTTTCCATCGCCTACTATTTTTTGGCATTCACCAATCCCAATTTCCTCTTTGCTCAAATTCACAATAACCAGTTGATATTTATTTTTGAATTGGCTTTTCATTCCATCCCAAAAATATGAGGAACCGCCAACGTCAAGAATTTTTATTTCGCTAAGATTTAATGCCGATAATTTATCTAAAAGAATGTGAGCTCTTTTATTTCTGAAACGAGAACTCAAACTATTTGACAAAATGGGCGAAGCAAAACGTCTAAATAATTTCATTTCCGCGCCAGCCATAATTCAGGGTTTTGATAATTCTTTTCATTCCATATTTCGAAGTGAGGGATTTTTCCTTCTAAACTTTCATTTACTTTTCCAATGGCTCTTACAGGTTTAACTTTTTTCCCTTCTTGAACTTCAATATTAGAAACGTGTCCATATACAGTTCTAAATTCATTTCTGTGAGTTATAAGAATTATACTCCCATAACCAGGAATCCAATTAGTTGTTGCGTATAATCCAACCTTATTCTAAGCTTTATGAATTTGTGACTTTTTTATTCCAAGCCGTTCAAAAACATTGCGAGTATCAATAATCAGTTTACTGTTATCAGCTATCAGTTGATAGTTGAAGGAATCGTGATCTGTGGCTAATACAATTAGATCATAAGAGTTTAGATTCTTTGCAGAAAGTTCAACCGATTCCATCTCATATTTATATTTTCTTGTTATTGGTAGTTTAAGGACAAAAGGATCACTGTAATCAACTTGAGCACCTTTGCTTTCAAAAATTTCGATCAATTTAAGTGAAGGAGATTCCCTCATATCATCTATATTCTTTTTATAAGCCGCTCCCAGTATAAGAACCTTTGAACCATGGAGAGACTTACCATACTTGTTTAATTCATCTTGGGATTTCTCTACAACATAGTATGGTTGATAAGTATTTATCTCCCCGGCTAATTCAATAAATTTTGTATTAACATCAAACTCTCTTGCCTTCCATGTTAAATAGAAAGGATCAATTGGGATACAGTGCCCTCCTAAACCCGGACCCGGATAAAACGCATGAAATCCGAAGGGTTTTGTCTTTGCAGCTTCTATCACTTCCCAAACATCAATATCCATTCTTTCAAATACCATCTTCAATTCATTTACAAGCGCTATGTTAACCGAACGATAGATATTTTCTAATAATTTTGTTGCTTCTGCCGCACGCGGAGAAGAAACCGGAACTGTCTTAACTATTACCTGATCGTATAATTTACATGCTATTTCTAAACACGCTGATGTAACTCCGCCTACAACTTTAGGTATTGTTGATGTTGAATAGACCGGATTATTTGGATCTTCACGTTCAGGTGAGAATGCAAGGAAAAAATCTTCACCAACCTTCATTTGTGCATTTTCGAATAGAGGAAGTAATATTTCTTCCGTTGTTCCGGGATAAGTTGAAGATTCTAAAGTTATGAGTTGCCCTTTTTTCAGATATTGAGCAACTACCTTGCCTGAGTTTTCAATATAACTCAAATCCGGCTGGCGATGATGATCAAGAGGGGTGGGAACACAAATAATAATACAGTCGCAATATTTAAGACGTGAGAAATCAGATGTTGCCTCAAACTTATTGCTCTCTACCGATTTCTTAATTCTGTCTTCTGAAATATGCTTGATATAACTTTCCCCTTTCATGAGGATGGGGATTTTCGTTTCATCGATATCGAACCCGACTGTATTAAATTTTTTATTAGCAAATTCTAGGGCAAGTGGTAATCCAACATATCCTAACCCTATTATTCCTATCAAAGCAGATTTGTCTTCAATTTTTTGTGACAGAATTTCTTTGTAGTTCATTTTTACTCTCGTAATGTTTTTGTGTTTTAAATTTAACCAAAATAATTCAAATCATTCCAAAATATTTTGCCAGAATTCTATTGATGATCTCAAAAAGTCTGATATTTTGATTTTTCCAATTGAAACTTGACTTTTTATAAATAATGAACCTCCTCGCCGCAATCCGTCCGAAGGCGGAGCGAGGTATCTTGTCATGCCCGAATGTTTTTATCGCGCATCCACTTATAGATTCCCGCTAAAAGTCCCGCTTTACGGGATGCCGAAAGGCGGCACATGCGGGAATGACGCCGCAAATATAGGCGAAGCGGGGAATTCAACCCGAAGAGATTAATTCTGTTTCCTTCTCTTTCAAATAATTGAGAAGAAATAATTGTGCTTCTCTATAATTTGAAGTTTTTGTAGATACAGAGGTTTTTTTCCCATCAACAAAATAAATGAGTTGATAGAAAGGAGATTTTTTTGAAATTAACATAAGGAACTACCTCCTTATGTTTGAGAGGTATAAACGGATGTTTACTCGAAAAGTCCCTACTTTAAAGTAAAAGATCATCGGGATTCTTGGAAGCCCTAAAATGCAAAAAGCCCGAATCCTTTACGAATTCGAGCTTTTTAAGTGGGCCCTGAAGGACTTGAACCTCCGACCCGCTGATTATGAGTCAGCTGCTCTAACCAACTGAGCTAAGAGCCCTTATTTTTACACTAAGATTTTAATGCGAAGCAAAAATAGTGCTTTGAAAAAATGAATGCAAATTGTTGTGAATAAAACTTCTAATCGAAAAATATTTTCCTCTCTTTATAGAGAGCGATTAATTATTTCAACCGCTCCACAAAATAATCTATTGTTTCTTTAAGTCCTTCAATCAAGTTGTATTCAGGATAAAATTGAAGATCTGCACTGGTTTTCTCTATTGATGCTAGACTGTGTTTAATATCGCCTGGTCTTTCTTTTTCATAAACCAACTTGCTCTTACTACCTATCTTTGCAATTACAAGATTGGCAATGTCATTGATTGATACGGCTTTTCCGGTTGCCACATTGAAGACATCGTTTACGTTTTCATTCGTTGCCGCAAGAACATTTGCATTAACAACATCTTTGACAAAAATGAAATCTCGTGTTTGCGTTCCGTCACCGTAAATAATTATCGGTTCGTTCTTCAATGCTTTTTCAATAAAGATTGGAACAGCAGCGGCATATTGACTTTTGGGATCTTGGCGTGGACCGAACACATTAAAATAACGGAGCGAAATTGCACCCAACCCGTCATTCTGATTATAAAGGTTTAGAAGCAACTCACCTTCCAGCTTTGTTTCACCATACGGAGATTTGGGATCCGGTTTCAGATCAACAGTTTTTGGTGAGATGGGATTTTCTCCGTAGATCGCAGCCGAACTGCTCAATACAATTTTTTTAATTCCGAATTCTTTGGAAGCATCAAGTACATTGATCAGACCGTTTATGTTTATCTCATAACACTCTTCAGGTTTTTCTATCGATTCCGGAACCGACACCAGTGCTGCAAGATGATGCACGTAATCTGTTTCCGGTAATACTTTGAATATCAGACCGCGATCTGTAATGCTTCCATCATGGAAAAATAGATCCGGAAACATTTTCACATTAGATAAAAAACCGGTGCGTAGATTGTCAATAACATGAACCTCGGCATTCTTGCTAAGCCAATATTCAACAATGTGACTTCCTATAAAACCAGCACCGCCGGTAACTACAATTTTAGTTTTGCTCATAATTTTAGAATGAAATTTTGGGATAATGTTTTTCTAAATATTTCTTCACTGTTAAAATATCGTTTTTACTTGTTAAATCCGGTAATGTGCTTTAAATCATAATATTAAAAAAATTGTTGACATTTCAGACCTCTAATTCTAATTTCAATTAGGATTTATTGCGAATAATATTTCATCATTCGTTCTACTTCCTCCAACAGGGCGCAATTTAACATTTTTAGAAAGGAACAGACAAATTTTCATTCATAAAAACCGAGAGGAGGCTATATGAACAAATTTCCTACGAAATCATTTCTATTTCTTCTTTCATTATTTCTTCTGATAATCGTCCGTACTTATTATGCCGAAGTTGAACCGAACAATACTTATTCTCAAGCAACATCTCTTAGTTTAAATGCTACCGATATTGGAGCCCTCAATGAAGCTACTCAAAGTCTTACAGCTGATAATTATGATTGGTGGAAAGTTATTCTTCCTGCCGATGGAAGGCTATATTTTGAAACAAATTCTGATGCAGGTCTTGATATTGACTTAACCATCTATGATAGTAATGGTTCAAGTTATTTGAGTTATGGTAATACAAGATCTTCTACAAAAGAAATTGCATTCAATAATAACCTAATGGCAGGAACTTATTATGTTCTTGTTACCCGTTATACCGGAACCGGTGCTTATACTATACGATCAGAATTTACTCAAACCTCATTAGCCAACGATACAGAACCAAACGATACTTATTCACAAGGAATAACCTTATTACCTAATTCAACTACGACTGGCCATTTAGGCTTTTTCAATGCTGCTAAAACAGATTATTATGATTACTGGAAAGTAGTCCTTCCTGATGATG
>CAYVBQ010000017.1:0-78296 GCA_964449775.1 uncultured Melioribacter sp.
ATCTTGAGATAATTGATTACCACAATGGACACAATATTTTTGATTGTGTTCAGAACTTTCTATATCTGTTTCATTATTTTGAATAATTTTCTTTGATGAACTCTTTATGCCGAATCCGATAATGGTAATTATTCCTCCAACGATCATAATGGGAATTGCATCTTTTCTTTTCTCTTCTCGGATACTATTTTCAGCTAAAAGATTAATCGCATTAGTCAAATCATCTCTTCCCCCAAACCATCCGGGCTTAGATTCCGAAGGGTCAAATTGTTTGGGCTGATTAGATGCCAACTGGAATCCACCATATACAAAAACTAAGATACCAAGTGTCAAAATAAAAGTCGAAAATTTTCTCATATCCATTTTATACCTCTACAAAATATTCGATTTATCATTTTCTATGTCTTTTAATTATTTAAGAAAATAATAATTTTTTATGAGACTTTGCTTCCACAATTCCCACAGAAAGTTGCATCAATTGTTAATTGCGAACCACAATGACCACAATATTTCTGATCATTTATTAATTTTATTGGTTTGCTTGTTCCTATAAATTCAGTCTCGGCAATCGTAGATATTAACCCGACTATCATTCCAATTAAGGTAAGAATAAATCCAACACCAACTCCGGATAAATCTTTTGGAATCATAGAAGATTCTAGTTTTGATGAAATGTATAAAAAAACACATATCCAAATAATTAAGGGAAAAGAAATGGTAATTAATCTTATTTTCTTTTCTCTATTATTAAGTAACAACAAAAGGTTAATTGCATTGGCGATAATAGGAGACAGTATGAAAAGGATACCAACTAAGTCAAACATACCAACTTTTGAATTTGCTTTTGAGAGTGATACCCCTATAGCTTGCAACCACCATAAACCAGAAGAGCCCAACCAAGGTAAGAAGAAACTTATGATTACAATAATGGAACAAACTAAGCTTATAATTCGCATATTATTATGTGTGTTCATTTTGTCGTTATCGCTAATATCAGCCTTAGTTTTTTTAGGAGCTTTCTCTACCTTGTCAACGATTATAACTTCGGCCAAGTCAGCTCCGCACTTTGGGCAAATATTATCGTCTTCTAAAACATCTGCACCACAATCTGTACAAAAATATTCATCTGAATTTTGTGTAATATTTTTATTATTGCTAAATTCAGCTACTTTCTTTTGTTCCCCTTGTGGTTTTATTTCAAGAATATCATCTAAATTTTCTGACATTTTGATTCCTCCAATAATTTATTTTTGTTTTGAATAAAGAGTGAATAAAAATGCTATTAGACCTAAAGTAGTAATTAATCCGGCGATGAAAGATAAAGATTGAACACCGTATTCAATAGAAAAATAAATGTGTTGGACTAATGAAATTATTTGACCAATTATCGCAAATAATGTAGCATGTTTTAGTTTCATTTTTACTCCTTTTTCTTTTTGACAAAACACCTAACTATAAAGAATTTTATCTGGAAATGAGCAAAAAAATAATACTACTCAAAAACGCCTCACTCATTTACAGATAAAATTTAGTTGTGCGAAACCGATACACTTCTATGTATTTAATCCGTTTTCTAATACTCGTTTTCCAATCTATGCTCAAATTACTTTTTGGCAGTTTAATAGTCAATTTCTTTTAATTAAGGGCATCTCTAATAACTTCAAAAGTTAATCTGTGAAAACCTGCCTGCCGGCAGGCAAGTCTGTTTTTATCCGTTTTATCTGTGTTCTATTTTTTAAAAAATAGTTTTTAGAGATACCCTATAGTTAATTCCACTTTCTAAGTTCAACATTCATCCATTCCCTGTCACTTATTTATAATCATTATCTGCGCTTTTATAGTGACTATTATTGTTTAGCTGATTATTTTACGTACGGCTTCATTCCCCGCTTAATGTATGTTGGTTAATAAATAAAACGTAACATCATGCACGCATTAATTTTAATATTGATTTTATGCTCGTCTGCTTTTTTGCAAGATGACCCTTATGTAAGAGACCGTGAAAAAATGGTTCGCACGCAAATTGAAATGCGCGGAGTAGCGGATGAGGCAACTCTATCTTCAATGAAGAAGGTTCAACGGCATCTTTTTGTACCGCATCATCAAAGAGAATACGCTTATGATGACAGACCCTTGCCGATCGGTTACGGTCAAACTATTTCTCAGCCGTTCATAGTTGCTTATATGACGGAAATAATAAGACCGAACAAGAATTCTAAAATGCTCGAGATCGGCACCGGCTCAGGTTATCAAGCCGCTGTGCTCGCTGAAATTATAAGCGATGTTTATACAATTGAGATCATAACCGGGTTGAGTAATTCATCAGCAAAAAGATTGAAGGAACTTGGCTACAAAAACGTTTATGTAAAAAATGCCGATGGTTACTACGGATGGAAAGAACATGCGCCTTTTGACGCAATTATTGTTACTGCTGCCTCTGAATATATTCCTCCTCCTTTGATTGAGCAGTTGAAAGACGGCGGCAGAATGATCATCCCGGTTGGTTCTCCGTTTCAAACACAAATGTTAATGCTGATCGAAAAAAAAGAGGGTAAAGTAACTACAAAAAGTTTGATGCCGGTAATGTTTGTTCCTTTCAAAAGAGGCAAGTGAATTATTTTGGATTAAATATTAAAAGAATCTCCATATCAATATTTCTTCTTTCCGTTTCTATCATAGCATATCAATTGCTGCTGATGCACATTTTTTCAATAACTCAGTGGTATCATTTTGCTTTTATGGTTATCTCGGTTGCACTGCTCGGATTTGGCGCCGCAGGTTCTTTCATTGCATTATTTAAAAATAGATTAGTGGAATATTCCCCCTGGTTGATCCCTTTTTCAATGCTGATTTCGGGATTGCTTCAATGCAGCGCAATTTTTCTTTCTCAATTACCGTTTGCAAGGTTCGATTCATATCTGATATTTGCCGACTATTCCCAATTCATAAATCTAATAATTACTTATTTGATCTTTTCCCTTCCATTTTTCTTTGGCGCTTTATCAATCGGATTATCTTTTATTATTTATATAGATCAAATAGGCAAGCTTTATTTCAGTAATCTTACTGGTTCCGGTCTTGGCGGAATTGCAGCTCTAATTTTGTACTCGATCTTTTTGCCGGAAGAAATTTCATCGTTGATTTCCTTGCTGCCAATAATATCTGCTTTGATCCTTTTCCCGAAAAATTATAAAAGAATTTTCACTGTAATATTTATTCTTTCAATTGCTGTCTCGGTCTTCTTCTTCATTAATCCTTCCGCACTAAAAAAATCCGAATTCAAGAGTATCAGCAAAACATTAAATCTGATTGATGCTAAAGTGGTTTTCACAAAAAATAGTCCGTATGGATTGATTGAAGTTGTATCATCTCCGGTTTTACGATATTCGCAAGGTTTAAGTCTTGCTTATCAAAAAGAAGTGCCTCAAAGCAAAGCGATATTTTTAAATGGAGACTGGTTTGGCGCTGTAGTTAAAGCTAATAATCATAAGAACGAATTTTTGCATTACACCGCTGCTGCACTGCCTTATGTAATGAAGGAAAAAGAGAGGGTTCTAATATTGAATGCCGGAAGCGGAATCGAAACAGCGCAAGCGATAAGTTACAACGCCAATCGTATTACCGCAGTTGAGCAGAACAGTATAATTATTTCTTTAATGAAAAATGAATTCGCTGAAGATTCCGATTCTCTTTATCATCATAAAAATCTTACAATCCGCAATATTGATTCAAGAACGTTTTTGCAAGCAGACACAAATAAATACGATTTGATCACGCTTCCTTATACAAATTCATTCGGTGGAGGTGTAGGTTTATATGCTCTTCAAGAACAGTATCTCTTCACGGTAGATTCTTTTGAAGATATGTTCGATCATCTGAATAGCGAAGGAGTCATTTCTGTTTCATCATGGATAGATTACCCGTTTCGAAATCCGTTAAAAGTTCTTTCTACTATAGTTGAGGTTCTACATGAAAAGAATATTACGGAATTTAAGAATCATATCGCTGCCGTTAAAAGTTGGGGGACAATTACTTTTGTTGTTAAAAGATCTCCACTTAATCCCGAAGAAATTATGAATATCAGATCGTTCTGTGATTCGTTAATGTTTGATCCAATCATTTTACCTGATCTTTCGGAATCCGGGAGAACAAAATACAACTCGATGCAAGATGAAAAGTTCTTTGAATACATTGATGAAATTTTGTCCGGGCATCGTTCAAGATTTTACGACGAATATGATTTCAACATTAAACCGGTGGATGATAATCAACCTTACTTTTCCCAATTTCTGAAATGGAAAAGTCTCTCTTATCTAAAGGATGTTTACGGAATACGTAATGCGCCTTTTTTGGAGATCGGGTACTTACTTGTTATTATTACTTTCATACAAATAGTTATTATTGCTTTTGTGCTGATCGTTCTTCCTCTATTTAAAACTGATTTGAAAGGTAATGGCAAACTAAAGACTCTCTTATATTTTGGAGCGATAGGATTGGGTTATATGTTCGTGGAAATAATTTTCATCCAGAGATTTATTCTATACTTTGGAAATATTATTTATGCCGCAGCCGCTGTTATTAGCTCTATGTTGATCTGCTCGGGAGTAGGGAGCTATCTCTCATCCCAAATTAAAGGAAGTAAAAGAAATCTCATTTTTATATGCGGATTGATTTTGGCTGTTCTAATTTTATATAAATTCTCGTTAACTCCGGTTTTGCAATCAACAATTGGTTTTGAGTTTTCCTTAAAAGTTGTTATTGCATTCTTCTTAATTGCTGTCCCTTCATTTTTAATGGGCATGCCTTTCCCGATCGGATTAAAAATAATTTCTACCGGAAATAAATCGTTGGTGGCTTGGGCATGGGGCATTAACGGATGTTCGAGCGTTGTATCGTCTATTCTTGTTGTAGTAGTTGCTGTTGAATTTGGTTTTGCCTTGGTTATGTTGATTGCAGCTATGTCCTATCTTACAGCAGCTATAACTAATGTTTCTTTAGAAGTTTTTAGTCAGTCGTCATGAAGAGAAAATCATTTGGAGTAAGAAATTTGTTTTTGAAACACTCGAGAACTAATTCTAAAAAAATCTTGTCCACCTTCGGCGGATTGCTCGTGTTCATGCTCTTGATCTCTTCTTCTTCACAAGCACAAAAAAATTACGATAAATCTTTCTACGGCGGATTGTTTTACTTGACAGAATATATGACTTCCGACGAATACAAGCAATTTTCAAAAACTCATAATGACTTGGAATCTGTGGATCACATTTATGAAAAGGCGCTTTTATTTTTTGATGGCGATGTATCGGAAACATTTTTTTGTCTTATGTTCGTTTTCATTCCTTACAATCATATAACCGTAAAATTACCGTTGATAGGGACAAATGTAAGGTTTCCGCTTCCCTCTCCTCCGCAATCTGTATTCAACGAGAAAGTGAAAAACACACCAAAACATTTATTCTTTGATTCTCCTAATAATAATTTTGGTGATAAAGATAAACTTGCCCATTTTTTTGCAAATGCATTTCTACGTTACAATATTAGTATTTTCAATTTGTCTGAATTTCTCGGTATCTTTGTTGAGTATTTTGAACAAGGATTTTTTCTTCAGGGCGGATTTGACAGGAGGGATTTGGTGGCAAACCATCTTGGTGAGTTATTTGCAGAGATGGTACATAACAATCCAAATGCGAAACCCTCCGATGCGCTAAAAATTTATCAACTACTTTATTTAAGAATCTACCCATGAAAGCGATATTAGTAATTGACAATGAAAGAGAGATTTGTGAGAGCATCAAGATGATCCTTGAATACGAGGATTATTTTGTGGACTATACAACCGACTCTATCAAAGGATTACAAAAACTCGAATATGGCAATTACGATGCATTACTACTCGACATTCAGATGCCGGGCAAAAACGGTTTTGAAGTTTTGAATTGGCTGCATGAAAAAGAGGTTGAAATAAAAATTATTATGATCTCTGCTCATGCTAGTGTTGAAAACGCTGTTAAGTCCACTAAGCTCGGTGCGTTTGATTTTCTTGAGAAACCGATAGATCGTGACAAACTGTTAATCAGCGTGCGCAATGCGGTTGAACAATCGAGTCTGGTAAAAGAGAATAAGAAACTTAAGAAGGAACTTTCGTCTTCAGAAAAAATCATTGGCAATAGTTCAGTAATACAAACGATTTACGAAACAATTGCGCGTGTTGCTAAAACTGATGCCCGGATTCTTATAACCGGAGAGAATGGAACCGGGAAAGAACTAATAGCTCAAGAACTGCATCGTCAGAGTAACCGAGCTAATAAAGAATTGATCGAAGTGAACTGCGCTGCAATTCCGCACGAGCTGATTGAATCGGAATTGTTTGGACATGAGAAAGGTTCATTCACCGGCGCTGTAAAACAACGGATTGGTAAATTTGAACAAGCTGACGGCGGTAATCTTTTTCTGGACGAAATCGGCGATATGAGTCTTCAAGCACAAGCAAAAGTTTTGCGTGCAATCGAAGAAGGTAAAATTGAACGTGTTGGTGGTAATGCCAAAATTGCTGTTGATGTGAGAATTATCTCGGCTACAAATAAAGAACTTCAAGAAGAAATTACAAAAGGATATTTTCGCGAGGATCTTTATCACCGATTGAATGTAATTCCAATTCATATTCCACCTCTCCGCGAGAGAAAGGATGATATTCCTCTCCTCATAGAGCACTTTTCGAAAATCATTTGCGAAAAAAATAAATTTCCGCAAAAGAAATATACAGATGCAGCGCTGAAGACACTTCAGTCACTTCCATGGAAAGGAAACGTTCGCGAACTAAGAAACGTGGTTGAGCGAATTGTTATAATGGTTCCAAAACCGGAAATAAATGAAAAAGATGTCCTTTTGTTCACACAAACTGCAGGATCGAAGGTTGATGATCTTCTCAACATCTCAAACAGCTTTCAGGAATTTAAAGAGAAAGCCGAACGGGCTTTCATAGTAAAACAACTCAATGCAAATAGTTGGAACATCAGCAAAACGGCTGACATACTCGGAATTCAGCGAAGCCATCTATACAACAAACTCAAGAAATATGAAATCGAAAAGGAATAGCTATGGGAGAAACAATTTTTTCCAAGATTATTCGAAAAGAAATTCCTGCAAAGATTGTTTATGAGAACGACAAAGTTCTCGCATTCAATGATATTAATCCGCAGGCACCCGTACATGTTCTCATAATCCCGAAGATTACAGAAATTGAATCAACAAAAGATATTGATCCAACTAATCACTCCGAACTTTTAGGTTCTCTTTTTGAAGCTGCCAATAAGATCGCTAGAGATTTGGGTGTAAATGAGACCGGGTTTAGATTAGTTCTAAATTGCGGAGCGGATGCCGGACAGGATGTTTATCATCTTCATATACATCTTCTAGGCGGACGAAAAATGAATTGGCCTCCGGGATAATTTTGTAGATCTAACGAACAGATTGGAAATCTGTTCTACTGTAACTCAGATTTCTAATCTGAGAACTAATGAGCAGACTGGAAACCTGCACCACCGGGTTTATTTGGCGGGTCTGTTCTACAAACTATTCTTTAATCGCTTTATCCGAAATATCTTTTCTGTAGTGCATTCCATCAAAACTAATTTTGGAGAGAGACTCATAAGCTATTCTCTTGGCTTCCTTTAGATCGTTCTTCTCAGTAAATGAAGTGACGTTCAGAACTCTACCACCGTTCGTTAATATCTTCCCGTCAACTTCCTTAGTACCGGCATGAAAGACTCTAACATTCTTTGGAAGATTATTCAAGCCGTGTATCTCAAATCCTTTTTCAAATTTATCAGGATAACCACCCGATGTAGCGACGACACAAACTGACGCACCACCATTATATTTAACTGCATTCTTATTCAATTTATTATTTGCGGCAGAAGAAAGAAGTTCGACTAAGTCACCTTTCAAAAGTGGTAACACCACTTGTGTTTCCGGATCGCCAAATCTACAGTTAAACTCTACAACCATTGGTCCATCTTCTGTCATCATTAAACCGCAATAAAGACACCCAATGAAAGGTATGCCCTTCTCCTGCATAGCTTTCAAAGTAGGTTTAATAATTTCATCGGAAATGATTTCCAGTTCCATTACGTCAACAAATGGCGTTGGAGCATACGCTCCCATTCCGCCGGTATTTTTCCCCTTATCATCATCATAAATTCTTTTATGATCTTCAGCTGCGGGGAGTAAAATAAAATCAGTCCCATCTGTAATCGCGAATATAGAAGCTTCCTGCCCGGTCATAAATTCTTCAATCACAACTTTATCACCCGCTGTTCCAAAGGAAGAATTAACTAAACATTCCTTCACTGCTTCCTTAGCATCATCAAAAGTTTCAGCAATGATTACACCTTTACCGGCAGCAATACCATCAGCTTTAATTACAACCGGGTAACTAACTTTATGTAGGTAGGTTATGGCATTATCATAATTAGCTTTATCGAAAACATCAAAAGAAGCAGTAGGTATTTTATGCTCTCTCATCAAATTTTTAGCAAAGGATTTCTCCCCTTCAATTCGAGCTGCTTGTTTAGAAGGACCGAATACTTTTATTCCCTTCTCACGTAGTTTATCTGCCAATCCGTCGGTAAGTGGTTTCTCCGGACCAATAACAACAAGATCAATTTTTTGCTCCATGCAAAACTCAGTTATACTATGATGATCATCCGGATTGATTAGAACATTTTTCCCGATTTCTTTTGTGCCCGGATTTCCCGGAATGATGAATAACTCATCGGTCATCTTACTTTCCGAAATTTTTAATGCAAGTGCATGTTCTCTGCCACCTGAACCGATCAAAACAATTTTCATTATTCTGCCCCTAAATAAAATTGAAATGTTTTAGTCAGCTGCTCGGTTAGAGCAATTCGATCATGCTTTTTCACAAACTCCTCATTAGGGATAGGAAGATTTTTCTGCTGATATAATTGATGTATTCGAATTATTGCATCTTTGATCTCTTGAATATCATCAGGTTGAGTTATGAATGAAGCACCATACTCTTGAAGAGTGATCTTTGCTGTGCCTTCAACAACACAACCAAGAATAGGTTTACGAGCACCTATATATTCATAAAGTTTACTCGTCGAAATTGTATCAGCATTCCGAATATTCCCGATCATCATCCACAAAATATCACTGCCCTTTAAACGTTTTACAGTTTCTTTGTGATCAAGATATCCATGGTCTCGAATAAACTCATTTATTCCAAGTTCGGTAATCAATTTCTTATTCTCTTTTCGAAGGTGACCAATAAACTCCAGCTCAATGTTTGCCGCAATATCGGGTCTTTCAATGGAAAGTTGTTTGAATGCTTTTAACAAATACTCCGGAGTAATATTCTCATAGAATATTCCAGCATATGTTAGTTTCATCTTATTTGAGGATTCAATTTTTCCTTCTGTAGATTCAAAATCAGCAGGGTCAAATCCGTGTGGAATTATCATCACATCTTTAAATGAAAGGAATGGATACGACGATAAAATCTTCTCTTTTATTCTGCGATTGATAACAACAACTTTTTCAACTGAACGCAGTGCTTTGTATTCTAATTTCTTGTGTTTGTAACGATGATACGGTGTTGGATAAAATGCAAAATGATTACCTAACCATAGATCGCGGTAGTCTACAAATAGAGGAATATTAAATTCCTTCTTCAACTTGGCAGCAGTAATAAATCCGGAATATGGAGGAACCGAAACAAAAATAATATCAAACTTCTCTTTTTGAAGAAGTTCTTTAGCCACTTTGTATGCTTTCTTTGCCCAAGAGTTTTTATTATCCGGAATAAAAATAGATTTACTCAATCGTGAAAGAGTTTTTCGAATAAATTCTTTGGGCATACTCACGGTATCGAACTGCTTGCCGAGAATTGCATTGACATCAAAAGCTTCCGTCCGGATTATCCTTACACCTGCTTCTTCGGCTTCTTTAAGCAAGGAGAAATCATGAGCATAGTAAGCAACATTACCAGTTGTAATTACTGTCGGTTCCCAACCGAATCTGCTCATATACTTTGTGAATTTAAGTGTGCGTTGAACACCGCTTAATCCAAGCGGCGGGTAGTAGTAAGCAATAACCAAGACTTTGAACATAATCCGGAATCTATTTGTGAGTAATATTTTTTCTGTTGTTTTTCATACTAATTGAACTCGGTTACTAAATATCCTCAGACAAAAACAAGTAGGAGATTCTTCGAGGGTGTCCAAAAAGTAATTTTCAATTAAAAATCTGTGAAAATCTGTTTACCCCGTGGAATAGCATTTATGTTTTTGAAACAATTTGATTCTTAATTTATTCCACGGGGTGGATCTGCGTCATCCGCGCTTTATTTTTAGAAATATTATTACTTTTTGGACAACCTCTCAGAATGACTATAATTTAGAGTTTCTTCGTCATCTGATAATTCGGAGCTTCTTCCGTTATCAATACATCATGCGGATGACTTTCCCGTAAACCAGCATTAGAAATTTTAACAAATTTCGATTTTGTTTTCAAATCGGAAATTGTTTTGGCTCCACAGTAACCCATTGCAGCACGCAAGCCGCCAACGAACTGATATATGGTATCGGATAGGGATCCTTTGAAAGGAACGCGTCCTTCAATACCCTCCGGAACCAATTTTTTGATATCCGCTTCAACATCCTGGAAATAACGATCGCTGCTGCCCTGTTTCATTGCACCAAGCGAGCCCATGCCGCGGTAAACTTTAAAACTTCTACCCTCGAATAAAACTTTTTCACCGGGAGTTTCATCAACACCGGCGAGCATACCGCCCATCATAACAGTATCAGCTCCGGCTGCAATTGCTTTTGCTACATCACCCGTTTGCTTTATCCCTCCATCGGAAATCACAGGAATATTTTTCCCTTTTAAAGCCTGAGCTACCTCAATTACAGCGCTTATTTGTGGAACTCCCACTCCGGCAATTACACGAGTTGTACAAATTGAACCGGCTCCAATTCCAACTTTCACAGCATTTACACCACAAGCGACTAACTCTAACGCAGCTTCTTTTGTTACAATGTTTCCGGCTACAAGCTGAATATTTTTATATTTCTTTCTGATCGCCTTGACAGTTTTTAGTACACCTTCGGAATGACCATGAGCGGTGTCGAGAACAATTACATCAACATGAGCTGCTACCAATGCTTCAACTCTTTTGAGTGAATCGGCTGTAACCCCAACGCCGGCACCAACTCTTAATCTACCGAGTTCATCTTTGCAAGCATTGGGAAAAGTCTTCTTTTTCATAATGTCTTTGTAGGTAATCAATCCTTTGATGATTCCATTCTTATCGACCACGGGAAGTTTTTCGATTCGATATTTATGTAAAATCTTTTCTGCTTCATGAAGGGTTGTACCAAGTGGTGCAGTTACTAAATTTTCCTTTGTCATTAGTTGACTTACAAGTTTGCTGCTATTTCTTTCAAATCTCAAATCGCGATTAGTAAGGATGCCAACAAGTTTTCCTTTTTCATCTATTACCAGAATACCGGAGATGTGATACTTTGTCATTAGTTCTTCCGCATCCCCGATAGTACATTCCGGAGTAAGAGTAATAGGATTTACGATCATTCCACTCTCAGAACGTTTTACTTTATCAACTTCATCAGCTTGTTTCTCGATTGACATATTTTTATGAATGATTCCAATTCCACCTTGAGCTGCCATAGCAATCGCCATCTGGGCTTCTGTAACTGTGTCCATTGCCGCAGAGAGGAATGGAATGTTCAACTTAATCTCACGAGTTAAGAATGAAGTAATATCTGTCTGGCGAGGAAGAACAGTAGAACGTGCCGGTACAAGAAGTATGTCGTCAAATGTCAACCCTTCGAATTCAATTTTTGGTCTAGCCATTTTAACCTCATTTTATATACAAAAAAGAGGGTGTCAAAAGATCGTTTGTCATCACGAGCACGTTCACTTCGTTCAGTGTAAACTCCGCGAAGTGATCTCATTATTTTATAAAAACAAAAGATTGCTTCGTCGTAAACTCCTCGCAATGACAGCCTAACTGACTTTTGAGACACTCTCCCGTTTTTAATCAAACGCTGAATAGGCGGTTATATCTTCACCAATTATGAGAGTATGCATTTCATCTTCTTCAAGAAGACTTTCTATGTTGAAATAATCTACGCCGGTGAATTTTCTCATAATATTCTTTCGAAACTTGGTTCTAAAAATAGTAAAAGTGAAAGTGAAAACAATATTCTGGAAAAGATAGAACAGCTTAAGTGACTTTATACTTCAAAAAAAATGCATCCGAAAGAAATCCATATTTTAATTCTGAGTTCACTCTAAAAAGGCATTTACTGTCATTGCGAGGAGCGAAGCGACGAAGCAATCTTTAGATTTAATTTAAGAGATTGCTTCGCTTCGCTCGCAATGGGTATAATAGTCAAAAAGTGTTGCTAAAATTACAGTAACCTATTATATCACAAATAATTACAAGGAGTAAACTTAAAACAAATGAGTTTCTGAATTATCTTTCATTTAATTTTTAGTTTTACTCCTTGCTTTTTCGTGGCGTCTTTATTTTATAACATATAATTTTTTAATGCAACCACACAAAATATAATCATTAAAATAATGAAGATGACTTTCATCCTTATAACATGCTGTTAAAAGCAATGCGGAAAAACAACTTGAGAAAAACACTACAATACTTTTTAAGTTGTTGAATAAATTATGATAGCTGTATAACAACTAAAATTGTTTTTGTAGTAATATTCAATGTTAAAACAGCAACACAAAATGACTATTATACCCGCAATGACATCTCTTAAGAGAACCTTTCTAGAGCGGATTCAATTTTAATCATCCAAAAGTTTCTTCGTCTTCATCAGACTCGATGTTATTCAATACTTTCCTAATCATATCAGATTCATAACCGCGAGAACTAAGGAATGAATATATCTTTGATTTCAGTTTTTTCTTATCTATTTCTTTCCTCAGCAAAACTAAATTTTTTCTTTTGGCTAATTCCAACGCCTGCTCATAACTCAATTCAGGATCAACACTCAGCAATACATTATCTATAATTTTTCGTTCAATTCCCTTTTTGAACAACTCGGCTTTTAATTTGTTGAGACCGATTTTCTTTTTAACCGATCTTTCTTCCAGGTAAGCGATTGCAAACTGCTCGTCATTAAGCAGGGCTCGATTGGTGAGATCAGAAAGAACCTTCTCGATAATTTCTTTCGGAAATTTTTTCTGAATGAGTTTGATTCTCAATTCGGAAGTCGAGTGATGTCTTCTTCCAAGTAATCTAATAGCAGAATCTTTAGTTTTTAAAAAGATACTTTCCGAAACTAATCGCTCAAAGAATATTTCATCAATCTTATCATTCTTTCGAAGACCGTTATCAAGCACAGTACGGTAATCGAGAATTATCGGCTCGCTATCATCAAAAGAAATGACAACATTGTTTCCCTTGCGTTGAAGAGCGGTGATGATCATCTATCATTTCTTCTTTGATTTTGTTTCCGGTTCCTCTTTTTCTTTTACCGGTTTCGCTTGAACGTCCTTAATCATTCCGAGTGCGGTCATGACATCTTTTTCAAGCGACACAAATAGTTCCGGGTCTTCCAGCATCTTAGCTTTCAATTGATCGCGTCCCTGGTAACGATTCTCTTTGTAGGTAAACCATGAACCGCTTTTGTTAAGAAGATTTTTTTCGGTCGCAATATCAATGATCTCTCCGGCTTTGCTGATTCCTTCGTTGTAAAGAATATCGAATTCAACTTCTTTGAACGGCGGTGCAACTTTACTCTTTACAATTTTCACTTTTGTTCTGTTGCCAAAAACATTTTGTCCGTCTTTTAACGCTCCGACTCTTCTTATATCTAAACGAACGGATGCGTAAAATTTTAGTGCGTTTCCACCGGTTGTAGTTTCCGGATTGCCGAACATTACACCAATCTTACTTCTCAATTGATTTGTGAATATAACGCAAGTTTTAGATTTACTAATCGCGCCGGTCAATTTACGAAGCGCTTGAGACATTAATCGAGCTTGCAAAGCCATCTGCGGATCGCCCATATCACCTTCTATTTCAGAACGCGGGACAAGTGCAGCAACAGAATCTATAACAATAATATCAAGCGCATTACTGCGAACGAGTGTATCAACAATTTCCAAAGCTTGTTCGCCATAGTCCGGTTGCGATAGAAGAAGATTTTTTGTATCAACGTTCAAACGTTTTGCGTAATTCAGATCCATTGCATGTTCAGCATCAATAAATGCGGCCAGTCCGCCGGCTTTTTGCGCTTCGGCAATGATGTGTAAACACAAAGTTGTTTTACCGGAAGATTCCGGTCCATATATCTCAACAATTCTTCCGCGTGGAACTCCGCCAATGCCTAAAGCATGATCCAATTGTATCGATCCGGTTGAAATGGATTCAACAGGGTTGATCACTCCATCGCCCAATTTCATAATGGTGCCTTTGCCGTACGTCTTGTCAATACTGGCAATTGTCTCTTCTATAATTTTTAGTCTGGCATCTTTATCAGTAGCCATTTTTCCTCCGTTAGTTTTTCAAATGAAAATTTTTTAATGATCTATAAACCGATCCACCCGGCATTAATTTGCTTTCATAAAGGGTTACTTTGTCTGCCTTAAATTCAATTTCGGGAAGTTTTACTTCTGGCAAAGATACTATTTTTTCGGAATCTTCTTGTCCCCGAAATCTTAATAATGTTATATGCGATTTAAATTTTCTATTCTCTTTTTCGAATCCAAATTCGGTAAATGACGATTCAATCTCATGAACGAGTTGGATTAATTTTGGGTTCTCTTTCAAACCGATCCATAGAATTTTAAACTCATTTCTTCTTTTGAAAATTCCGAACTCGCTAAAACTTAGATTCATACTCTCATAGCTGTTTGTAATCTTTTCTAGAATTTGAGAATATGATCCTATCATTTCAGTATTAATATCTCCAAGGAATTTCAATGTGAGATGTAGTTTCTCTTTTCCTTCCCATCGTACATCCTCAAGTTTGCCAACTTTCTCACCTCTAATTTTAAGAATTGTAGTAAGAGCTGCATCCGGAATTTCGAGGGAGATGAAAGATCTAATCTTCATTTGAAATTCCAAGAAGATTTTTTCTCAGCATTTCAAGTGCGGCTTGAGATGTACGATCTTTATTCAATAACCTATCATCACCAAATCTAAACTCTTTTGCAGTACAAATATTAGAATCGCAAATACCGATATAAACTAACCCGACTGGTTTATTTTCCGTTCCACCGGTTGGACCCATTATTCCGGTAGCTGAGAGACCAATATCCGCACCGCTGATTGCCTTAACACCTTCAGCAAGTTGCCGCGCCACCTCAAGACTTACAGCCCCATTCTTCTGAATAGAATCTTCATTAACGTGAAGCAGTTCAACTTTGGCTGCGTTACTATAAGCAACGATTCCACGTTCAAGAAATTGACTGCTGCCGCTGATATTCGTAAGTCGATTATTAATCAGTCCGCCTGTACATGATTCTGCCACCGCTATTTTCAAACCACGATCAATCAATAATTTTGCGATTACACTCTCAAGTGTATCATCGTTTTTTCCATAAATATATCTGCCAACTTTCGCTCTGATTTTCTGCTCGATCTCATCCAGTTTATTGATCGCTTCTTCTTCAGTTGTACATTCTACAGTGATACGCATCTTCACACCGAATTGGCTTGGAAGAAATGCCATCTTCGCATCTTGAAGAAGCTCATCCACATCACCTAGACGGTCATAAAGCATCGATTCAGGAATTCCGGTAGAGAGTAAATTGTTGATAACAATAAAACTTTTTCTTTCAAGACGCTCCTCGATTTTGGGTAGAACGAAGCTCTCCATCATATATTTCATTTCATATGGAACACCGGGCATAGAAACAAATATTTTTTTCTTCTTCTCGATCCAATATCCCGGTGCAGTACCTTTATTGTTTCGGATTGGGATAGCAATTTTGGGAATTAGGGCTTGACCGCGGTTTGTGTCGGTTAGTACTCTTCCTCGTGCTTCAAAAAACTTTTTAATATCATTAAGCACTTCTTCATTTTCGATCAAATCAGTATCGAAGAATTGGACAACACATTTTCTTGTAACATCATCGTGTGTTGGTCCCAATCCCCCGGTAACAAGAACTAAATCATTTGCATCGAATGCACGTTTGAATTCTTCTAAAATTATTTCCTCATCATCCGGGACAACACTGGAAGCACTTATCCGAATTTGTAAATTTGTTAATTTTTCACCGATGAAGGCGGCATTGGTATTAAGTGTCTGTCCAATTAATATTTCATCGCCAATCGTAATAATGTGTGCTTTCATTTATTTATCTGAGTTTATTTTACAATCATATTGAAAAAGTAAATTATCAACTGAATCGAAATTAATGAATAAATTCCCGCCATGATATCATCCAGTATAACTCCCCACCCACCCATAATATTTTCGAATTTACGCGCCGGAAAAGGTTTTACAATATCCATAGCACGCCATATTACAAATGCGAGTACTATCCACCATATTTTCTTTGGAAGAAAGAGTAAAGTAATCCACATTCCTACAAATTCATCAATTGTACATTCCTTGGGATCTTTTCCATAAAGCACTTCAAATTTGCTTGCGATTGGGACACCAATCAAGATGAATAGCGATATTATGAATATCATCAGAGATGGATTTTCAAATCCGGGAACAAGATAAATGATAAGCGCGGCAAGACTCCCCCACGTGCCCGATGCAAATCGAAAATATCCGGTATAAAATCCGGAACCGAGGAGTTTCTCTACAAAATTAATTTTCACCTTTGATCAACTTCTTTATTAAAAAACGGTTACTAAAAATATAAGTAATGCCTGTAATAACTGTGAATAATGTAATAAATAACATTGCGATATAAATACCGAGAGGGTCCAAAAGGAAGCTGAATAAGTCTTTATAAGCAACTTGTAATCCTTCAAATGTTTTTAGTGTATATATCGAAAGTAAATAGTAGAGAAAAAACATCTGCATAAATGTTTTCAGTTGTGCCGTGCGAGTAGTAGTAAAAGATACTTTTCTATAATCTGCAAAAACGCGTATCAACGTTATGACGAAATCTCGAATGATTATCAATAAAACCATCCATAATGGAAGAACTCCAACTATTACAAAAGCCATGAATGCAGTAGAAGTTAATATTTTGTCCGCGAGTGGATCCATAAACTTTCCCCACTCTGTGATATAATTAAATTTGCGAGCAAGCCAGCCATCATACCAATCTGTAATTGCAGCAATGATAAATACCACTGATGACATTTGGATAAGCCATGGTTCACCTGTGAGAAATAGTATCAGAAAAACCGGAGTTAGAATTATTCTCAATATTGTTAATTGATTTGGGAGAACCATAATGTGAGTTTTTATTTTCCTTTATAAGTCGGATATTTTTTTAAGTAACCGAAATCATAAATGCCAGTGTTATGATTATCTGCCCACTTAATTGCGACAGCATAACTCCCCACTATGTTAATACTATTTACAATCAATTGTTCGGGAGTATAAACTTTGATATAATCATGATGATGCGCTTCTTCTTGTGAAGTACAGATAGCGCACGGACAAAATCTTCTTAGATGAGCAAGTTGTATCTCAGTTTGTGAATCATCATCCCATCTTACATACAAATATTTTTTCTCTTTCACTTTTATCTGAATGGGAATCATCCTTCAATAGTTTCTCCCGTTAATTTGAAGAGCGCTTCTTTATATTTATTACTTGTACTCAAAATGACTTCTTCAGGTAGTGATGGCGCAGGCGGCTTTTTATTGAATTTTACAGAAAGGAGATAATCGCGCACGTATTGTTTATCAAAACTGTTTTGGGATCTCCCTTTTTGATATTCATCTAATGGCCAGAAGCGTGACGAATCCGGAGTGAGTAATTCATCAATCAAAATTATACTTCCATCGTAATAACCGAACTCCATTTTAGTATCGGCAATTATAATTCCTTTCTGAAGAGCAAATTCAGCAGCTTTAGTATATACATCAATTGTGGTATTCTTGATAAACTCAAATGCTTCTTTGCCAATGATGTTTATTGCCTCATCGGCAGAGATGTTCTCATCATGAAGACCAATCTCAGCTTTTGTTGAAGGTGTGAAGATCGGCTCGGGAAGTTTTTCCGATTCGACCAATCCCTTCGGCAATTCAATTCCGCAGACTTTCCCGGTTTTTTGATAATCAATTAATCCTGAACCGGTAATATATCCTCTAACAATACATTCGATTGGGATCAGTTCGGCTTTCTTCACCAGCATTGAGCGATCACGAAGCACTTCTTTATACGGCTGACAAACAGAGGGATATTCATCAACATTCATAGTTATCAAATGGTTTGGTATAATATCTTTGGTATAATCAAACCAAAATTTTGAAATACGGTTTAGTATTTTCCCTTTTGCGGGAATTCCATCATTCATAATTACATCAAATGCCGAAAGACGATCCGTTGAAACAATTAAGTAATACTCACCTGCATTATATACATCCCGAACTTTACCGCGTTTGAATAGTTCTAAATCTGTAAAATCAGTTGTAGTAGTTGCTTTGAACGGCATTATTCCTCAATAATTTTTGGTTGTGAAATATAAAGAGAGGATGTTCGGGATTCAACAATAAGATTTTTAATCCTGGTTGCCGATCTTAATAAGTCACCTTACGCAAGGTGTCATTATTTAGACTTTTTAGAGTTGACTCATTAATAATTCATTATTCGGTGTGGTTTCAATTGCTTGTCCAATCCTTTAGCATCTCCGATTAACGTATCGAGAAAATTCCAGTATTTCTTACTATGGTTCTTAACTTTTGTATGAGCCAATTCATGAAGAAGCACATAATCTACTAAGTGATCGGGTAGGCGCATCAAGTGAATGCTGAGATTTATATTATTTTTCCCCGAGCAACTCCCCCACCGGCTTTTTATATTTTTAATGAAAAGTTCATTAAATGGAAGTTGAAACTTATCCGATAGATCATTTAGTCTCTTAGGCAGAAACTCTTTCGCTTCTTCTCGATAAGCATTCTCAATTCCTTTTCTTATTACCTTTTGTATTTCGAATGACTTTATATCCTTCCCCAGAGGATATTTAATCATTATTAATCCATTTCTTACTCTCGCAGAAATTCTGTTCTTTTCGGATACTTTTAATTCCAACCGATGATTCCGTGTTTGGAATTTGGAATTCTCATCATAACTAGCATATGCTTTTTCATAACCCCGCATTTTATCAACGTGCTCATCTATCCATTTAATTTTTTCATGAGCTAACTTTTCCCCTTCATTAAACGATACTCTTTCCGGTATGGTTATACGAACACCTCCAAACGGTCTAACGGAAATACTCATATACCGTGAACGGGGACTTTTCCGAAGAAGTATTTCTGTCTCGTTTACTTTTATAATTTTTGTTGACATCAGTTTTACGAATCCTGAATTCTTTCGATGACTAATGTAGGTAAGTATTAAAGAAAAGGGATGCTTTCACATCCCTTTCATGTTTTGTGGGCAGAGAGGGAATTGAACCCCCGACACAAGGATTTTCAGTCCTTTGCTCTACCGACTGAGCTATCTGCCCAACAAAAACGCGGCGTAAAAATAATTATTTTCACCTTAAAACCAAAAGGTAATTTCAACATTTATATTTATTATTATAATGAGTGACAAATTTGTTAAGTTAGACCCCGTCAAATTAATGAGATCATGGAAACCGCTGTTTTCTTAATTATAAATGCTGCCTTAGTTGGAGCGTTTATTCATCTTACCCGTAAGAAAGATTTTCTCTCCTACTTATACAACGGTAAATGGATGCTGACATGGCTTGCCATTGGTATTATCACACTAATGGATGAGCTGACTTCTATCTATTATGCACCTTCAGAAGCCTTGCGGTTCATAGGCCTTAAAGCCATCTTTTATATCGCTCTCACATCCATCCTGATCCGATTCCTTTCAACTAGAATGGTTGAGATTGGCGAAATACTTGAGAAGAATAATATACGCGGCGGTGGAGTCTACTCTTTCGCTTATTTAGTTCTCGGTCCAACTTTATCATTCGTTGCCATTTCATCAATACTTGTTGATTATATTCTAACAGCAACATTATCAACTGTGAGCGCAGTTGAGAATGGAACTTACTTCCTCGGGATGGGTCCGGAAATTAAATTCTTCCTCAAGTTTGGAGTTATCGGCTTAATCACCGGTTTGAATATAGTCGGTATTAAAGAAAATGCTAAGTTCACTTTTTTGATTTTCGTTTTCGCTGCCTTTGTTCTGGTAAATTTGATTGTAGGTGGTGCTATAAGTATGGATTCTAATTCGGTTTCTGTATTAAGTAGCAGCTTTCATTCCTTCACAGGCGATTTTCTACATAATAATCCGCTTATTGCATATGAAAATTTAATTATTGGTATCGGCAGTTGTATTCTTGCTTATTCCGGAATTGAATCTGTTCTACAAACAGCATCCTTGGTGAAAAGCTGGAAAGAGATACGAAAAGCATACTTGTTCCTTGCGGTTACTGTAGGAATTGTAACACCGTTTATCGCATTGCTTGCTCTCTCATCTGGAATAGATCTTGCAAAACACGAGACAGATTTAATTCCTGCATTTGCTTCAAAAGTAAATGGAAACTTCTTTGGAATAATAGTAGGTGTATTAGCTAGTATAACTTTGATTATGGCGGTTAATACTGCGATGGTTGCATCAGCAGAATTAATTGAAAAGGTTGCAGAAAAATATAATTACCAGTGGTTAATACATGTTAATAAAACGCAATCACTCTATAGAATACACATTGTAAATGCAATTTTTTATTCAATAATTCTAATTATCACTAGCGGAAGCCAAGCAATTCTTGCTGAAATGTATGCTGTAGGTCTAGTTGCAAGTTTCGTGATCAATATGGGTTCACTTATTAAATACCGTTTCTCAAAAGGAACGAAAGAAATTACATACCATACGTCAAGAGTCGGGACTTTAATTTTATTTTTCATATTACTAAGTACATTAATATATATAATGATTGCCCGACCGTATGGAACCACTCTTTGGTTTATCATAACATCAATTGTATTGTTCCTTGGTATCAAAATATCACGTTACAGAGCACCGGACATTCCAGTGCGTCGTCAAACCAGAAATGTTATGGACCTGGTTTTCAGGATCGCCGAAATTGAGAATAGAGAGATAAATATTTTCTTCCGAAGACCGCTTGAAGAAGAATCAGCTTCTGTTGAAGATAATTCTATCTACGTGAGTTTTTACACTCCACGGTTAGATACTCCTCTTCCTTTCCGTGAAAATCATTTTTGGATCGCAATTGAACGCAGGCTTAATCTATTTGATATGATCACTGGTGTTCTCAAAACAATTGAATATGAAATTCCTTTTTCAGAGAGAGAGATACATTTACATTTTGGCTGGCCGCTGTCATCCTGGTTGGATCGTCTTTCAACGGGTATAATGATTCACAACATCATGAAACTGCCGCGAGAATTCCCT
This sequence comes from uncultured Melioribacter sp., assembly GCA_964449775.1. Lineage (GTDB taxonomy): Bacteria > Bacteroidota > Ignavibacteria > Ignavibacteriales > Melioribacteraceae > Fen-1258. The sequence continues at coordinate 21,591 of CAYVBQ010000017.1, forward strand.
AATTATCATTTCCACATGGATTACTTAAAAAATAAGAGCGCTGATTAGCGCTCTTATTTTATACAAATCATTCAACAAAAAGTATCAAGTCATTTTTCTATCGTTAACAAGGTCATCTAAAAAAAAGAAGGAACTAATCGCCTAATGTTGCAACCATTATAGCTTTAATTGTATGAAGTCTATTTTCTGCCTCATCAAAAACAATTGAATGAGAAGATTCAAAAACTTCATCAGTAACTTCCATTGCTTCAAGACCGAACTTTTGAAATATTTCTTCGCCAACTGTTGTTTCTCTATTATGAAATGCCGGTAAGCAGTGTAAAAATTTAACATTTGGATTGCCAGTATTCTTTATCATCTCCATATTCACTTGATAAGGTTTCATCACTTTAATTCTTTGTTCCCAAACAGCTTCCGGTTCACCCATGGAAACCCAGACATCGGTATATAAGAAATCGGCACCCTTCACACCTTTAACCGGATCATCTGTAAACTCAATTACGGCTCCGGTTTCCTCGGCAATCTCTTTACATTTTTTAACAAGTTCTTCATTAGGCCATAGGTTTTTGGGGGCAACAGCTCTAAACTTCATTCCCATCTTTGCAGAACCTACCATCAAAGAATTACCCATATTATTTCTGGCATCGCCCAAATAGACTAAGGTAATTTCATTCAATGGCTTGTCGGTATGTTCCATGATGGTAAGAAAATCAGCTAATACCTGAGTAGGATGGAATTCATCGGTAAGACCATTCCAAACGGGCACTCCGGCATGTGCACCAAGTTCTTCAACAATCTCTTGACCGAAACCTCTATACTCAATTCCATCGTACATTCTACCAAGGACACGAGCTGTATCTTTCATAGATTCTTTTTTGCCCATTTGAGATCCTGACGGACCTATAAATGTAACTCCAGCACCTTGATCAAGAGCAGCAACTTCAAAAGCGCATCTGGTTCTTGTAGAATCCTTTGCGAAAAGAAGTACAACATTTTTCCCTTTCAGTCTCTGAGTTTCGGTACCGGCATATTTGGCAGTTTTCAACTCTTTAGAGAGATCTAATAAATATTTGATTTCTTCTGGAGTAAAATCGAGAAGTTTTAAAAAATTTCTGTTCCTAAGATTAAAAGCCACCTTATTATTCTCCTTAATTTTATTTTGAATATTCTGTAAAATTCTAAAAGTTGTTTTTGCAAAAAATATTAACTGCCATCTTTTATCAATTCTATTTATTGATGAGGCGTATCTAAAAAGGTCTATTTCGTTATTTTGGATTGTGAAAATAAACCGAATTCAAAACTTTTCTATAATGAAATTACCTTTTTAGAGAAGACTCATTGACTAGTACATTTTTTCGTAATCGTTTTTTCTTTTTTCTTTCGGAATCCAGTAGGATTCCTTTCCATCTCTGAATTTCAAATCGAGAAAATGTTTTCCGAATAATTTTGCAAGTAAACCGATCGGCGTTAAAACCAGCACGAACAAAATTATCAAAATAAAACGAGAAACTACCCAGCCTATTGCAAATGCGAATCCCATCCATATCAAATAAACATACTTTAGCGGCATTGGAAGAAGAACCCCGCCTAAAAATAAAGTTCCTCCAATTGAGATAAATATAATTCTAACATCCGGCCAAATGGATTTCCAAAGAAGTAACAGCCCTATTGCCAAAAAGATACCGCCAATTGTCAATCCGAATTTCCGCAGAGCTTTTTCCGAAAGATCCAGTTCTTTTATTTCATGCGAAACATCTTTAATCCAGCTCATACTTCTGCTTCCAGTTTATATCATCATGAAATTCAGGTTGTTCTTCTTTATAAAGCAGATAATTGCCAAGAACAAGTATATCCATTTCCGTGCGCATAAAACATTTATAAGCATCAAGCGGCGATTCAACAATTGGTTCTCCGCGTACGTTGAACGATGTATTTACAATTACCGCACAACCTGTCTTCTCGTAAAATCTTTCAATCAATCTGTGGTAGAGTGGATTATCATCTTTATGGATTGTTTGCACTCTCGCTGAATAATCTACGTGAGTCACTGCCGGAATTTCGGAACGAACAATATTTAATTTTTCGATGCCCCAAAGATTTTTTTCTTCCCCGGTCATCTTTCGCTGTTTCTCTTTTTTAACTTCGGCAACAAGTAGCATGTAGGGACTTTCTCTATCCAACTCGAACCATTCGGAAACTTTTTCGGCGAGAACTGTTGGGGCAAAAGGACGAAAACTTTCTCTGAATTTTATTTTCAAGTTCATTTTCTTCTGCATCTCAGAAGAACGCGCATCACCGATAATCGTACGCGCACCAAGAGCGCGCGGACCGAACTCCATTCTTCCTTGAAACCATCCTATAATTTTTTCGTCAGCGATTAGATCACTAACTTTTTCAACAATTCCTTCTTCGGTAATTTTGTGAGACGGCAATTTGTATTTCGTTAAATATTTTTCAATCTCTTTATCACTATAACTCGTTCCGAAATAGGAACCCTTTTGTAAATCTCTCCCATTTTTTTCTTTAACAGGCTGATCGAAATAATGGTGATGAGCGATGTACGCAGCTCCCAGAGCACCACCCGCGTCACCGGCTGCCGGTTGAATCCAGATATCATCAAAAATATTTTCGCGCAGAAGTTTTCCGTTAGCAACACAATTCAACGCTACACCGCCGGCTAAACAAAGATATTTTTCATCAGTTACTTTTTTAATATGACGTGCCATTCGAATCATAATTTCTTCCGTAACTTCTTGAAGAGAACGAGCCAAATCCATTTCACGTTGTGTTAAATTCGTTTCTGATTTACGCGGCGGTCCATCGAACAATTGCGCGAATTTATTATTTGTCATCGTAAGACCGGTGTTGTAATTGAAATATTCCATATTCATTCTAAATGAACCGTCTTCGCGAAGATCAATCAGATGCTCATAAATTTTTTGGACATACTTTGGTTCGCCGTAGGGTGCGAGACCCATAACCTTATATTCTCCTGAGTTTACCTTAAATCCTGTAAAGTAAGTGAAAGCGGAATAAAGTAATCCGAGTGAATGTGGATAATGCAGTTCTGAAATTATCTCAACATGATTTTCATTACCAATACCGAAAGAAGATGTTGCCCACTCACCCACTCCGTCTATTGTTAGAAATGCAGCACGTTTAAATGGCGATGGGAAAAATGCCGATGCGGCGTGCGATTCATGATGTTCCGGGAAAATAATTTTCCCTTTATAGTTTAGTTCACTTGAGATTAGATCTTGCATCCAGAGTTTCTCTTTCAACCATAAAGGCATTGCCATCAAGAATGATTTCAATCCCCTGCCCGGGAAAGTAAGATATGTTTCAAGGATTCTATTGAACTTGATAATCGGCTTATCGTAGAAAGCGACCGCATCTAACTGCTCTACCGTTATACCTGCGTCCTTCAAACAATAATTAACAGCGTTCTTTGGAAATTTGTGATCGTGCTTTATACGTGTGAATCTTTCTTCTTGAGCTGCGGCGACAATAACACCGTCACGCAACAAGCACGCAGCTGAATCATGATAATAAGCCGATATACCGAGTATGTATGAAGTCATCTATTCTTTCATAAAGTATGATTAAGATTAAGAACAAGAGCACGAACAAGATCAAGAGCAAGATCTTGCTCATGATCTTGATCTATCACAGAGTTATTCTTGTACCGCAGTTCTCTTTTTCAATATCCGCTTCACAAGTAATGATTGCCTCATTACCACTGCTCTCAACGAATTCTATTGCTGCAAGAATTTTAGGACCCATGCTTCCGGCAGGAAATTCTCCGGCATCCAAATATTTTCTTGCTTCCGCAGCAGTTAAATGATCAAGCGCTTTCTGATCCGGTTTATTAAAATTAATAAAAACTTTCGGAACATCGGTGATGATATAAAAGCGGTCTGCTTTAATTTCGCGTGCTAAGAGCGATGATGCCAAATCTTTATCAACTACGGCTTCAATTGCCTCCAAATATTTAGTATCATCATGCCAATAAACCGGAATGCCTCCGCCGCCAACAGCAATGACAATATGACCATGCTTAACTAAATCTTTAATCACCTTTTTGTTCATTATATCTAAAGGTTTTGGTGAAGCAACAACTTTTCTCCAACCTCTCTTGCGGGGGTCTTCTTTGAAAACCCAATTGTTCGCCTTAGCTAAAAGATCGGCTTCTTCTTTAAGATAATATGGTCCAATCGGTTTTGTGGGATTTTGGAATGCATGGTCATTAATATCAACCAGAGTTTCTGTAATTATAGCAACCACATTTCTACGCAAGTTAGTTTTACTGATTGCATTACGCATCTGCCTGTCAATCATGTAACCGATCCCACCCTGGGAATCGGCTACACAAATATCTAATGGCATCTTGGGTATCTTATATTGAACATAACCGGCTTCGTTACGAAGAAGAATATTTCCAACCTGAGGACCATTGCCGTGAGTTATCACAAGATTGTAATCGTTACGCAATAAACTGATTAACTTCTCGCAAGTATCAAGCGTGTTCTTTTCCTGCTGCTCGATTGTACCAACTTCATTGGCGCGTAAGAGTGCGTTGCCACCAAATGCAACAACAGCAATCTTTTTCATAGAAGACCTTTAGCTTTAAGTACAGACTCACACGTATTAGTACCAATTTCTTCCAATTCATACATGACACGGGTTGAAGGTTTGTTGATCTTCAATATTCTGCCAAGATCAATCGGAGTTCCTATAATGACAGAATCGCAATCAGTTTTGTTAATTGTTTCTTCAAGATCTTTCATTTGTTCATCACCGTAACCCATTGCAGGAAGAAGAACACCAATGTTAGGATATTTTTTAAATGTATCTGATATTGAATTTACTGTGAATGGTCTCGGGTCAACTATTTCTTTAGCTTTGTTTCTTTCAGCAGCAACTGTACCGGCGCCGTATTTCATTTCACCGTGGGTTAATGTTGGACCATCTTCAACTACAAGAACTCGTTTACCATTTATAAGTTCCGGATGATCGACAGTTAATGGAGAATTTGCATCAATTACAACTGCATTAGGGTTTACCAATTTTATATTGTTTCTTACTGTTTCAATTCCTTCTTTAGAAGCAGAATCCATCTTGTTGATTATGACAGCATCTGCCATACGTAAACATGTATTGCCCGGGTAGTAACGCATTTCATGACCCGGTCTGTGCGGATCTACGACTGTAAATATTACGTCTGCATCGTAGAAAGACATATCATTATTTCCACCGTCCCATAAAATTACGTCGGCTTCTTTTTCAGCTTCTCTAAGGATTGCTTCGTAATCAACTCCGGCATAAATAACACCACCACGTGCGATGTGTGGTTCATATTCCTCTATCTCTTCAATTGTGCACTCGTGTTTTTTCAAATCTTCTAATGTTGCAAAGCGTTGAACTTTTTGTTTAACTAAATCACCGTAAGGCATTGGATGACGAATTGCGACAACTTTCTTTCCGGCATCCTGCAAAAGTTTTACAATTCTCCTTGACGTTTGAGATTTACCACAGCCTGTTCTAACAGCAAGGACTGCAACAACGGGTTTGGTACTTTTAATCATTGTCTCAGCAGCGCCCATCAAACGGAACGATACTCCTGCTGCGTTCACAATAGATGCTTTTGACATCACGTATTCAAACGTTACATCTGAATAAGCGAAAACTACTTCATCCACTTTGAATTTTTTGATCAGATCTAAAAGCTCTGATTCTTCATAAATTTTTATGCCGTCTGGATATAATTTACCGGCTAATTCGGCAGGATAACTTCTACCAAAGATATTTGGAATTTGTGTGGCAGTAAACGCAACAACATTGTAGTTCTCATTATCTCTAAAGAATACATTGAAGTTATGAAAATCGCGTCCTGCTGCACCCATAATAAGGACGTTTTTAGATGACATATTTTACCTCGTTTGTGATTTATTCAACTGTGACGCTTTTTGCCAGGTTACGGGGTTGATCAACATTTAATCCCTTCTTAACAGCTATGTGATACGCAATTAATTGCAATGGTATTACAGTAAGAAGAGGAGTCAGCATATTGTGTGTTTTAGGAACTTTAATTACATGATCTACCATATTTTCAATTTGGTCATCGCCTTCATTAATTATCGCGAGTATTCTCCCTTTTCTTGCTCTTACTTCTTGAATATTGCTGATAACCTTGTCATAAACAGAATCTTTTGTTGCAATGAATACTACCGGCATGTCATCATCAATTAAAGCAATCGGTCCGTGTTTCATCTCTGCGGCGGGATATCCTTCCGCATGGATGTAAGATATTTCTTTTAATTTCAAAGCCCCCTCAAGTGCTACCGGAAAATTATATCCTCTGCCGAGGTACAAGAAATTTTTTGAATTAACATATTGCTCTGCGATTTTTTCGATAGAATCGTTAAGCTTCAATATCTGTTCAATTTTTTCCGGCAATTTTTTCATTTGATTAATGATATCTTGCCCCTCAGGCAGACTTAAATTTTTTCTTCTAGCTAACAAAAGTGTTATCAAAGCAAGTACTGAAATCTGAGCAGTGAATGCTTTTGTTGATGCAACTCCAATTTCGGGCCCGGCATGGATATAAACACCGGCATCACTTTCACGTGCAATCGAACTTCCAACGACATTACAGATGCCAATACAAAGCGCACCCTTCTTTTTAGCTTCTTTCATTGCAGCCAATGTATCGGCTGTTTCACCGCTTTGCGAAATAAAAAATACTGTATCATTTTTATCAATAATTGGGTGACGGTATCGGAACTCGGAAGCATATTCAACTTCAACGGGAATTCCAGCATATTGTTCAAGCATGTATTCGGCAACAAGTCCGGCATGCCATGATGTACCGCAAGCGGTTATGATTATTCTATTTGAATTAATTATCCTCTCTTCAAATCCTTGTAACCCGCCAAGTTTTGAAATACCTTCATCATAAACCAATCTTCCGCGCATAGAATTGAAAACTGAATCCGGTTGATCCATAATCTCTTTCAGCATAAAATGAGGAAAGCCGCCTTTGGTTATCTCATCAATACCCACTTCAACCTGAAATATCTCTTTAATTATAGTTTCATCGGCAATTGTTTTTGTAGTAAAATGATCTTTGTAAATTTCTGCTATCTCACCATCTTCTAAGTACACAACTTGTTTTGTATGGGCAATTAGAGCATTCACATCCGAAGCAACAAAGTTCTCGTTATTCCCTATACCTAAAACTAATGGAGAACCTTTACGTGCGGCAATTATTTTGTCACTTTCACCTTTATAGATAACACAAATTCCGTAAGTGCCTTCTACCTCATTCAGAGCATATCTCACAGCTTGAAAAAGCGAGTGTTTGAGTTTTAAATAGTGATCAATCAGATGCGCAAGAACCTCAGTATCAGTTTCACTGATGAATTCATATCCTTCTTTTTCCAATCCTTTTTTAAGCGATAAATAGTTTTCAATAATTCCGTTATGGATTAGAAAAAGTGTTTTCTCTTTATTTAGATGAGGATGGGCATTTATCGTACTTGGCTCACCGTGCGTTGCCCAGCGGGTATGACCAATTCCTAAATTTGATTCTATATGCTTTTGATAAACTAATTTTTCTAACTCGGAGACTTTTCCTTTAGTCTTCAGAACTTTACATCCGTCACTATTTATAATTCCAATACCGGCAGAATCATAACCGCGGTATTCCAATCTTTTCAAACCTTCTATTAAGATCGGAACACAATTTTTATCTCCTATATATCCAACTATTCCACACATAGATTACTCCTGTTGATTTTAAACTAGTTTTGGGGAAAATATAAGAATGATTAGTGATCCGGACAAGGGCGTAAAAAAAGCTTAGTAAGCTTTCTATAGCAGAAATTTTCGTATGAGGATAGATAATTTATTTTCATTAAAGCGTAATCACTTAGTTCTGAAAATTTGCATTGGCAATTTGAGAAAAATAAAATGCATTATCAACACAACTTTATCTCAAACCGGCAATAGAAAATAAAGAAAGTCTCAGGTTTATTGAAAACACAAGGTTATCTTTGCATATAAAAATCACCGAATAGGTGAGAAATAATATCTAAGGATAAATTCTGATGTTGAAAAGACTAAAACCAATTAAGATAACACGAAGTAAAGAAAAATTAAGCAATTGAATCGGATTACCGCTACTAGAAGAACTCATCCGGAGATTCGGAATAAGAGAAAAGATAGATGAACAATTTGGGAGACCGGGAAGTAACCGAGGGATATTAGCAAGCGATTATATAATGACGTTAGTCTATATGTTTACAGATGGCGCTTTACACTTAGAAGATGTCCGTCATTTAATGAGCGACGAAGCATTCCAAGAGTTATTATCAGATATGCAACTACCTACAAGTGATGCAATAGGAGACTGGTTACGGAAACATGGGGGCAAGCAATCAGAGGGAAAGATGTTTGAAGTAGTAAAACACTTATTTGTGGGATTGACCAAATAAGTAGAAATATTAGATATAGATGCAACAATAATAGAGTCAGTCAAAGGCGATTCTCAAAAGAAATCTCGTTAAAACTATCGTCCCCTTCTTCACTTTTGATATCTCACCTTTAGATCTTTATCGGTGTAAATATCCTCCCCCGGTTCTTTTAGAAAATCAAACGAACTGCTTTTCTCCGCAAGTGTATATAATCCATTTTGGAAATTTTCTTCCGGCTCTTCTAAAAATGTTATAATAACTTTTTGAGGGTTTTTTATTCTTACTTCGTCAAGAAACTGTATTTTTTCTCCATCATAAATTCCTTTTACACTAAGCATGTGTCTCCTCTCCACTATATTATACTATTATTTTTTTACGCAAGATGTTTGCAGAAGTGTTGCAATTCAATTTAACAAAAATCTTTTTTAAAACGAAGAGTAAAGGAGGTAGTTTCAAAAGATGTTTTATCATCACGAGCACTTTCACTCCTGCCTGCCTGCCGAGCGTGTTGCACAAGGAAGCATGTCATTTCGAAGGAGTTCCGTTTTGTGGAACGACTGAGAAATCTTACGATAATGTTACATAAAGATTTCTCCCCGGCTTGCGCCGGGTCGAAATGACAGTGAAAAGAGTTCTGCAACACGCTCTGCCGGCAGGTCGTCCAGTATAAACTCCGTGAAGTGATCTATTTGCAGAATGAGAGGATAGAGATTGCGTCATCCTGCTAAAGCAGGATTCGCAATGACAAATTAAAAGTTTTTCCGTCATTACGAGGAACGAAGTGACAGTTTACCCCGCTTTGCGGGGAAGTAATCTCTTAAATTGATTTATCTCAGACCAACAGTTTTCCGTTTTTCATTATGATTTTGCCATCAAAATAGACTGTTGGTTTTTTAACCACACCATCAAGATGGATCGGAATATCAACTGTTCCACCCATAGATTTGTTATCGCCAAGCGCGATATGAATTGTCCCCATCACTTTTTCATCTTCAAGCAAAACACCGCTTAGTTTAGCTTTATAATTTGTACCTATTCCAAATTCGGCAATATTGCGGGCAAGCTCGCCATACTTGTTTAGTGTAGCATCAAGTTTCTTAGCTTGAATTCCGCCGGAAATATTAATTGCAAAACCATCTTTCACTTCAATGCGGATTGGTTTACCTTTTACCACACCAAGACCCGCCATAGAGCCATCAACAAAAAATACTCCGTTAGATTTTCCTTCGAGCGGTGCGATGTATGCTTCTCCCGTCGGAAGATTTCCGCTCTCCCCTTTCTTGTGAAAGAGTCCCTTACTTGGCAACGCATTTCTTCCGGAAATATCCATTGTTATATCAGTTCCGATTGCTGTAGTAACCCGAACGCTGTTGACATCATTTAAAATTTCTTGAAGCTTTATTGTGAGCGCTGCAATTCGTTTATAATCAGCGTTTAGACCGCGAATCATTATCTCTTCTGTTATACCGGGAAATGTTGCAATACGAGCGCCGAGTGCGGATGCATTCCTTCTAGCGTTTGTATGTGTGAGCGATTTAGCTGTAGGACAAAGTACAACGTCAAACATTTTCATCAATTCTGCAATCTGATTCAGCGGCTCTTGCCCGTGCATCTCGCGCGATTTCATCTCAACAAAAAGAGAATTATGACCGAGTCGTTTGGCATTTTGAAAAAGCGAGTACCCAATTTTCTTTTTGAATTCGTCCGTTATAATTAATACCGATTCATTTGTCTGTGCACCCATGCAATCCCGGATTGCAATGATTGAAGCCTTGTCAAGTTTTGTGAGTTTTGTGGTCATATATTTCCTGTTTTATCTTCGTGAAATAATTTATTCCATTTTCAAAAGGAATCTGCGCATAACTTAAAAACCGATTCTATTTTTTTGTTTTTTATCTTCTTGCATCAACTGTTTGATTGCTTCAAATACAACTTGAAATTGCTCATCATATTTCGCTTCCAGAGCAGCATTTTTTTTAGCAAGGTCTTTGTTGGATTCTATGAGCTGACGGAGTTTAACAAAAGCTCTCATTATTGCAATATTAACTTCAACAGCTCTATCGCTATTTAGAACACTAGAAAGCATTGCTACACCTTGCTCTGTGAATGCCATGGGATTAGAACCGCCAAAATATTTTTTTGATGGTATCACATTTTGTGATACCATCGTTGTAATTTCATTTTCAGTCAACGTGAACATAAAATCATCAGGAAAACGCTTAATATTTCTTTTGACAGCTTGTTTTAGCGCTCTTGTTTCAACATCGTAGAGTTGTGCTAAATCTCTATCTAAGATTACTTTTTCTCCGCGAACAAAACGGATAAGTTTTGCAACGGCTTCTATTTTGATGATCGAAAGCATGCTTATCTTACAATGGAAAACCAACATTTAATTGAATTGTGGCACTAAACCCGCCTCGAGGTATGGCATTGTTAATGAACATTTCATTACCAAGAGAATCTATTCTCTTCAAACTTTCAATTTTTACAAAATTAAAACCAGCGGTTCCTTCTATACTTATATAATCCGGAACGAGATGAAGAATCAATCCGGAACCGACATAGTAACCGATCTGAGTTTTATCGAGATTGTATTTTGTATCGTTCAAAAAAACATTGTCTTTAGAATATTCTGATGTAAAATCTCCGCTAAAAAATTTTACATTTCCTTCAAGAACTTTCCAATCTAAAATCCAAAAAAGATTCACACCGAAATCAACTCCAACACCCCAATGATTCAACGAGAGGTTATGTTTTGAAATAATTGTCGAACCGCCGGATAATTCGGTTACGGAATGCTCTTCTTTCAAAAATTGATAGTACCCTTTTGCGGTAATAAATATTTTATCAAACTTAGCCCGAAAAAAATTTGCCCCAATTCTGTAACCTGTCCCCTTTTCAAATTTAATCGGGATTGATGAAGAAATGGAAGACTTCGTAAAGAGTTGATAATTCAGAAAATCATTTATCCCTTTGGCATCATACTGCTCTTGAGAAATTCCGGTATAGAATCCGCTCAAGCCAAGACATCCAAAACCAAATGTTTGTGCTTGAATGCTTGTTGAGATCAAAAAAAGTAAAATTGTTGCATAGAAATATTTTATAAGAGTTAATTTCATTTAAAGGCGTTATCCATTTGATAGCAATTTACGAAAAATTATTTTGTTTTGGAGATTCCTTCTTCTAAACCATGACCATGAATTCCCAACTCGCTGCGTCTTAGCATGAATGCAAAGAGTACTCCGAAAAATCCGAGAGATGAAAAGATCCACATTCCCATAGTGTAACCACCGCTAAAATCGTTTGCCCAGCCGATCATAAAATTAAAAAGAGCAAGACCAATGTTCTGAATCATTGTCATCAAACCAAATGCTGTACCGAGTTTCGCTTCATCAACAATAATAGCAACGCTTGGCCACATTACCGCGGGAATTAAAGAGAATGCAATTCCCATTAACGCCATTGGTATATAGAGTGATACTTGTGTGTAAGCCATCAGCAGATAAACAGGTATAAGCAGCATCGAACCGAGCATCATCAATAAGGAACGCTTACCAATATAATCAGCCATCAATCCAAAAAGAGGAGTTAGAACCATTGCCGAAAGTGTTAGTAAACTAGATAGGAAACCACCCATCTCTCGTGTTGTTCCGTGTGTCTCCATGAAAAATTTTACGGCAAATGTTTGGAATGGAAAGATTCCGGAATAGAAAGTAACGCACAACAAAACAACGAACCAATAAGAAGTAGAGAAACTAAAAATTTCTTTGAGAACAATTTTATCCTGCTTAGGGACGGGACGTAGAGAATAATTTCTTTCAGAGTAAGCATCCATACCCCAATATATTATTACAGCCGCAATTGAAATTACACCGGCGGCAACAGAAATCAACAAAGGTGTCTGCCAATGTTCATAAAATGATCTTGCCCAGGTTGGAGAATTAAGCGCCGCAAAAGAGCCGAGACGGGCAAGCGTTAAATTCAATCCGAATGCAAAAGAAAGTTGTTTTCCTTTGAACCATCTTCCGATAACAGTTGTAACAGCAACGATCATTGATTCGGCGCCAAGACCAAATACCAATCTGCCAATTGCCATCATTGTTAAATCGCTAAATGATGCAGTGACTATTGTACCAAGAAGACACAATAACGTAAAGACAAATGTTGAAATGCGTGTTCCAATCTTATCTATAATGATTCCACCGATAAGCACCATAAAAACATTTGGAACGCTATAGATTCCTTGAAGCAATCCAATATTCGCATTGGAAAATTTTAGCTGCTTGGCTAGAAGATCTGCAAGTGGACTGATGCTGTCATAAATGTAATAGTTGCCGAACATTGCAAGACTAACGAAGAGAAGAATTCCCCATCTGAAGAAAGCGTTGGGTTCAGGTTTGGCTATGGTTTGATTTTCCATGAAGTCTCGGTATAAAATCTTGCTCTTGATCTTAATCCTAATCGTAATCTCTTTGGTTAAAGAGGAAGATCAAGATCACAAGCAAGAGCAAGAAATATTATTATTAGTTAGTAGGTATGTTCTTTAATACTGCTGCAAGCAGATTCCAGAATTTGTCTACAGTGCTAATCAGAATTTTTTCATCCGGGGAGTGAACATCCATGAGTGTTGGACCGAATGAGATCATATCCATATCAGGATAACGCTCTTTAATAATTCCGCATTCAAGACCCGCGTGAATTGCTTTAACTGCCGGCTCGTTACCATACATTTGATTATACACGTTCTTCATAGTAACAAGCACCGGAGAATTAATATCCGGTTTCCATCCCGGGTAACCATCACCTTGAACTACTTCTGCTTTTGCCAATTTGAATAATGCGGCAATTGCATTTGAGATATCATGTTTCTCAGATTCAACAGAGCTTCGCTGACTCAATGTAACTTCAACTGCTTTCCCTTTTGTTACTACGACGGCGAGATTAGTTGATGTCTCCACTAAACCTGGAATATCTGCACTCATCTTTATTACACCGTTAGGAACAGAGTAAAGTGAATCGATCAAATTTTTGGTTGTGGTTTTGTCCATCACTTTTGATTTTGATTTTGTTTCAGAAGCAGTAACAGTTAATGTTGGTTCAACTGTAGCTAATTCTGCTTGCACAATTTTATTATATCTCTCAATAAAAGCGAGAGTCTCGGCAGCAAATTTTTTAGCCACGCGAATAACAGAAAATGTCTCACGTGGAATTGCATTATGTTTGCTTCCACCGTTAATACTTACAAGTCGGATACCGAATGTGTAGTTCAATTCGTGCAGTAAGCGCGTCATCAATTTGATTGCGTTACCCCGACCGGTGTTAATATCTAACCCGCTGTGCCCGCCTTTTAATCCGGTTACTTTTAGTTCAAGTGCTGTTGTTTTAGAAGGAATATCTTTCTGATTGAATCTGAATTTTACAAAAGTATTTTGTCCGCCGGCGCAACCAATATATAGCGCACCATCTTCTTCGGAATCTAAGTTCATCAATATTTTTCCGCTTAAAAATCCGGGTTTTAATGCTTGTGCACCGAATAATCCGGTCTCTTCATCAAGTGTAAATAATGCTTCTATAGGACCGTGTTCAAGATCTTTCGATTCCATAATTGCCAGAGCTGCGGCAACACCAATTCCGTTATCACCGCCAAGAGTTGTCCCTTTGGCTTTGACCCAATCGCCATCAATATAACATTGAATTGGATCTTTGTCGAAATCATGAGTAACGTCAGAATTTTTTTCAGCAACCATATCTAAATGACCTTGCATTACTATGGGTATTAAATTCTCTTTACCGGGAGTAGCCTGTTTACGAATTACAACATTTCCGAATTCATCGCGAGCGCTTTCTAAATTGTTTTTCTTTGCAACAGAAACAACATACTCCGCGAGTTTTGCTTCCTTACGTGAAGGATGTGGAATTTTGCAAATCTCTTCAAAATGATTCCACAACAATTCTGGTTTTAAGTGACCTAATTTTTCTCCCATCATTTTTCTCCTTTTATTTCTTGGAACGTAATGAATCTTTGTTCATAAAGTGTGGTTAAATATTTTGTGAGTCTCTCTTCAACCGGATCAATTTTATCTCCGAATTTTTGTGCCAACTCCGCGGCAATCTCCCCTACATTTTTCTTGCCGTCAATTGCAAGCCATGAGGCAGAACCAATTTCATCTAACTTTAATTTGATGACAGGCGTTTTGAGCATCGGTTCAAAATATTTTTTTGCAAAACGGTTTGTTACTTTCGGTATAAGTACAGTTACAAGCTTATTTTCATCAACCTCTTCTTTCAAAATTCTTAAGGGTGTGACTTCAAGATAATTGGCGTTTTTTAATTTTGCCCTTCGTTGGAAAAAATTCATTTAGTAATCCTTATGGTTGATAATTCTGAGGAATTCGCAATGCCACTGCATCGGTATTACGGAGAATCTGAAAACATTTTGATTAGAGTCCCGACACCGCCCAAAGGTAGTGTCGGGATTAACTAAATTACATAGATACAGATGGCGGTGCCGGATCTTCCGGTTTGCCTGCATTCTTCACAGGAATTCTGATCAGCAACCATGCAATCAAAGCAATTACTAATAAACTTAAATAGAAACTTGGTGCTTCAAAAATATGAAAGATTGGGATTTCAAAAAATGCCAAACCTGCAAACAGAAGACCAATTAACGCTTCACCTGCAATTAGTCCGGCTGCTATCAATATTCCGTTATTTTCTACTCTTGATTTTTGTGCATCATTAAATTGTTTTTTCGCATTTACTTTTTCAACAACTCCTTTTATCAAACCGCCTACAAAAATCGCAAATGTAGTTCCTAAAGGAAGATACATACCAACGCTTACCAACATCGGACTCTTTACGTTCATCATAATAAATCCTACACCCATTAACATTCCCGTAAATATTAAGATCCATTCCATATCTCCGGAAACAATTCCTTTAGAGAGAATTGCCATCAAACTAGCTTGAGGCGCAGGAAGATGTTCTCCGCCAAATCCTGTTCCGCCCATTTTTATATCACCTTCATGTAAAATAATTAGCGGTATGAACATAACAGCCGCGGAAATTGCAACACCAATTAAATCGCCAGCCTGCATCTTCCAGGGTGTACCGCCAAGTATGTGCCCTGCTTTTAGATCCTGAAGCATTTCACCGGCAACAGCAGCAGCAACACAAACAACAGCAGCAACACCAAGTACAGCCGCTACTCCCTGCATACCTTTCATTCCAAGAGCAACCATCAACAACGCTGCTATAACCAAGGTAGAAAGTGTCAGACCGCTGATAGGGTTGTTACTCGAACCAATAATTCCAACAAGGTATCCGGAAACCGCCGCGAAGAAAAATCCTGCTACAATCATTACAACTGTTGCGACCAAAGCTGCTAAAATATTTTGAGCAAAATAGTTGTAAATAAAAAATGTTGCTACACCTGTTAAAAGGATTCCAATTATTACCCATTTGAATGATATATCTTTTTCAATTCGATCTACAACATGTTCGCCTGAAGCGGCTTTTTTAACATCGCCTATAGAGCGTGAAATTCCGGTGATCAAATTTTTTCTCATTTTCCATAATGTAAATGTAGCACCTACCAACATTCCTCCGATAGCAATCGGACGTACATAGGTTCTCCAAACTTGAATAATAGTTCCTGCCCAATCTTGTCCTTCCATTGGTATTGACCCGAATTTAAAATAAGCAATGATAGGTGCTAAAAGTCCCCAAGCTATAACACCACCACTAAAGTTCAAAGCAGCTAAACGCGGACCGATAATATAACCAACACCCATGTAGGCAGGGCTTACATCCGGAGAACGGAATAATATATTACCTTTACTTAAGGAGATCATTCCATCTGCACTGGTAGCAAATAATCTAAATTGACCTAATGCTTGAATAGCGGCACCAAAACCCATTGCACCAAATAAAAATTTTGAGCCGGTTCCGCCGTGACGACCAGCTTTATGTATTTCTGCAGCAGCAACAGATTCCGGAAAAGGAAGTTCAACATCTTCGACCATAACTCTTCGTAATAATGCAACAAACATAATTCCTAGTACACCGCCTGCCATCATTATAGCTGCAGACAGCACATAATTGCCCGGAGTAAAGAATGGATTCCAAATTCCAGCAATAAAAAAAGCAGGTAAAGTAAAAATTGCACCTGCTGCAATTGATTCCCCAATTGAACCAACCGTACGGGCAAAATTCTCTTCAAGTATCGTTCCCTTGAAAAGTTTAATGATTGCCATTCCAATCACAGCGGCAGGGTACGTAGCGGCAATTGTCATTCCAGCTTTCAATCCTAAATAGGCATTTGCTGCACCTAGAACAACCGCAAGAACAAGCCCGATCAAAAGAGCGCGTATTGTAAATTCTGCCATGTTTGTTTCTGATGAAACAAATGGAACATGTTTCTTTTGTTCCGCCATATTTTTTCTCCTGTAAATGGTGAGATAGTTTATTTAGTGAAGATCATTTGAAAACTATTCCATAATGCTTCGGCTAATATAAATATGAATCCTTAGCCGAGCAACTCAATAATTTAGAATTACGAATTGAGAATTGAGAAGTTAATTTAGATTAAATCTCAATTCTAAATTCTCAATTCAAAAAAGTAGTTTTCTCATACCAATATGGCATATTGCAAAATCATATTTAACAGGATCGGAAGCATCAAATCTTTTCAAGTGTTCAGTAATTTCTTCAGCCATCTGCCATGATTCATTTTTTTTCTTAGTTAGTTTTAATTGCTTACAGATTTTAGCAACATGAGTATCAACCGGTATAACAAGTTTTGAAGG
The DNA here is from genome assembly GCA_964449775.1 of uncultured Melioribacter sp. Lineage (GTDB taxonomy): Bacteria > Bacteroidota > Ignavibacteria > Ignavibacteriales > Melioribacteraceae > Fen-1258. Next base: position 38,872 of record CAYVBQ010000017.1, read on the forward strand.
AGGTATTTCATTCCACAAACCAAAATCGAGTTGATCTTTTCGAATCATCCACCTCAGAAATAAATTCATTCTTTTGCAAGCGCTTCCTTTCAATGGATCCGGAATCATGAATTTAATTCCGTGAGTAATACTTCCCTTCTTGGAAATTATATCTAGAAAATTTTGAGAGAAAAAGGAGACTGTGTTCTTCAGATTTGGATCTTTCTCGAAGTAATAGAGGAGAAATAGATATTTTAGCGAGCCATAGTTCGAATAAATTTTATTTAGTGCAAAAAAGAATTTAGCTACATCTTCGCCGGTATAGAAACGATGTTTAAGATCCTTAAAAATTTTTAAGCCGTTAGCGAAAGTGTAATTCTTCACAAATTCATATGGCTGGTTATTCATTAACAGATGGATGTTGTTTATTGAAGTATTAATCTGCTTTACATTCCCATAAGCAAAAACCGATGAGATAAATGCCGAGATTTCTATATCAAAATAATTGTTGAATCGATGGGGAAATTCTAATGGATCCGGTGAAATTTGCGAATAGTCGAAATATTTGTAATGATGATCTAACTTTTTCTTTAACGTGATTTCTTTCTGAGTAAGTAACAAAAAATTTTCCCTTTGTAATCCATTTTTTCATGCTTATGATCGTAATTTTGATCACGATTACGAACACGATCATGAGCAAGAAATATTTTTATAACCTAGTGTTTTTGATTTCTCGTCAACGCAATCATCTCTTTGACAGCCTGCTCAACACCAACGTACATTGCACGCGCAAGAACAGCATGACCAATGCTAACCTCATCAATCTCTTCAATTGCCAGGAATTCTTTCATGTTGATATAGTTCAGACCATGACCGGCATTCACACCGAGTCCAAGTCTTTTTGCGTGTTTAGCTGCTATTCGAACACGTTCAAGTTCGTCAAAAATATCTTCTTCGCTTGTAGCGTTTGCATAGTTCCCTGTATGGATTTCGATTAAGTCGGCATTTATTTCTGCGGCTGCATCAATTTGATTAACATCCGGTTCGATGAATAAAGAAACCGGAATATCTGCGGCATGTAACCGCTCAATTGCAGAGCGAATTTGTTTTATATTATCAATAACATTAATTCCACCTTCGGTGGTAAGTTCTTGTCTTTTCTCCGGAACGAGTGTTGCTAATTCCGGTTGTATATCAGATGCAATTTTAATGATCTCATCCACAGGAGCCATTTCAAGATCGAGTTTTGTGGTGATCAATTCCCTAAGAAGTCGAACATCACGTTCGTTGATATGTCTGCGGTCTTCTCTTAAATGAACCACAATTCCATCAACTCCGAACTGCTCTGCCATTAGTGCAAAAGTAACAGGATCTGGTTGTGTTTCACCGCGTGCATTTCGCAATGTAGCAACATGATCGACATTTATACAAAATCTCATTTTTCAACCTTTTAAAAATTTGTTGTTAGTAAATTAGAAAAAAAATCGAAGAGAATCTTTTATGAACTATTTATTGTAGTCTGATGGAACCAATGGAGGATTTTATAGATGGCTGTGTGCTTACTAAGTAACCGGCTGGGATTGTGTAATCGAATTCAAGTATATCACCGTTTATATTTAGAAAAAACAACTTAAATGAGACGAGATTGTATTTCTCGATCTTAAATTGGGAGAAATATATTTTTGAATGAACAAAGTTTCCTGAGATGAGTTTATCATTTTTATGTTTTGAGCTTATCAAACCCTTGTAGAAATTCAGGCGGGCGCTCTTTGCCAAAGTGGTGTCATTCGTAACAACTTTTCCAACACTCAGCAATCCACCTGTGGAATCATCAAAGAAAACATATGTGGGTAAATAGACGAAGTGATCGTTCGGATTTGCAGAATCGTGCGCTTCAACCTTTTTAGATATGGAAGTTTGTTGTAATTCCCAATTCACCGGTGGATAAAATTTTAAGCCAAATTCCTGATCAACAACCTCGATTCCAAGCATAGATTTATCGAAAGAGAAATAATCAGAATCGTTTTGACCATTATCCCCTTTCCCACATGAAAAAAGTAACATCGCCACTACAATAACAGATAGAAATGAATAAATCAGCTTATATGTTTGGAGATATCTTATTATTTTTTTCATAATACCAACTGATGAATAAAAACTTCTCTTTAGATAATGCAATTGAAAGTTCTCGTAAATATAACTATCTTTAATCAGAAAATTTAGTGACATATGTGCAAGTATAAAATATTTTCAAAAATAACAGGCAGAAAGAATCTTCGGAATTACATTTCATCCCGCTTTGAACAAGTTTTCTAATTTACTTTCCATCTTTTTTTGATTTTCCCAACTGATTTACTCACATTTCTATTATTAAGGTGGAAAAATGATGGATACATCAATTAACATTTTAGACTCGGAAAAAATTAACACTCACATTACAGCACAAAACGTTCACGATATTCTCCGCAAGAAGATGCTTATTGATGGATTTGATTTTGTATTCGACTTAGAAAAAAGCCATGGTCTCACAATCGTCGATGAAAAAACCGGCGATGAATTTTTGGATTTCTTTTCTTTCTTCGCCTCTTCTCCCGTTGGTATTAATCATCCAAAGATTAATAATCCCGAATTTCGGGAGGAACTTGCCACTGCTGCGATCAATAAACCATCGAATTCCGATATCTATACAGTAGAGATGGCTAAATTTGTTGATACACTAAGTCGTGTTGCGGTGCCAGATTATTTCAAACATCTATTCTTTATAGATGGCGGCGCACTTGCAGTTGAAAATGGTTTGAAAGTTGCATTCGATTGGAAAGTCCGTAAAAATTTTATAAAAGGATATAAAGAAGAACGCGGGCATCAGGTGATCCATTTCCGCGAAGCGTTCCATGGACGTTCCGGTTATACAATGTCTCTCACAAATACCGATCCGGTTAAAATTGCGTATTATCCAAAATTCAACTGGCCAAGAATAGTTAACCCAAAGATCAAATTCCCTCTTAAAGAAAATCTTGATGAAGTTATCAATTTAGAGAATAAAGCCATAACAGAAATTTATGCTGCTATTAAAAATAATCTCGATGATATTGCGGTTATAATTATCGAACCAATACAGGGCGAAGGCGGAGATAATTTCTTCCGGAAAGAGTTTTTCGTGAAACTTCGTGAGATTGCTGACGAGAATGAAATATTGCTAATGTTTGATGAAGTTCAAACTGGAATAGGAATGACAGGTAAAATGTGGGCACATGAATATTTTGTTGAACCGGATATTATGGCTTTCGGCAAGAAGACTCATATTTGCGGAATAATGGCTTCAGATCGAATCGATGACGTTGAAGAAAATGTCTTCAAAAAATCAAGCCGAATCAATTCTACATGGGGCGGTAATTTGACCGACATGGTTCGTTGCAGAAGAAACCTTGAGATCATTGAGGAAGAAAATTTAGTTCAAAATGCACAAGTGATGGGAAAATATCTTCTGAATAATTTGGAAGAAATTCAAAATGAATATTCTGGATACATTAGCCAAGCTCGTGGATTTGGTTTGATGTGTTCATTCAATTTGCCGTCTGCAGAGATGAGGAAGAAATTTTTGGACGAACTTTATAAAAATAGACTGTTGATACTAGGATGTGGAAGTCAATCGGTCAGATTCAGACCAACACTAACTATCACCAAAGAAAATATTGATGACGGAATGGTCAAAATAAAAAACGTACTTCACAAACTTCATTCACTTTAAAACTGGCATTTATAAAAAGCTCCGAGTATTCGGAGCTTTTTTTATTTCAATAAGAGAGAATAATTATTTTGTATTACTACTTCCCAATTAATAAACAACTATTTTTGAATCCAGATGACCTCCGCGATCCAATCATATCATTGAAATTTTGAACAGCTATACTTTATAACTCTTAAATCTTATTGCACCGTTCATGATGGTCAGACTATTCCAAAGCTGAAATCCTCCTGCTAAAGATCTGTCATTCCCAATCCATGTATCAATACTTCCATTTATATCGCCATAATTTGTACCCTTAAGAACAAACGTCACAATCATATGTTTTTCTACAAGAGTACCGATAAAATTAAATGTTATTCCATTCCAATTCCCTATGCCTGAGAGTTTATTACCTTCATGCGATAACAATAGGACTATGTTTGGATCCTCACCTTGAGAAGATTCATATGGAACAGATTGATATTGACCTGTATAGTTAGGAGCTTCTACTACCTCGGTAGTAGATTCCGGATTGCAGCCCATCATCGCAAAAATGAATGCAATCACAATTGTGAAATATTTTGTTTTCATTTTGAATTCCATTTCTAATTCTTTCATCCATGAATTAAAACAACTTCTTTTTACTTCTACCACATTATCGGATGGACTTCTGCGATGTTTAGAAAAAAATAAAATTATTTTATTAATATTTTTTATCGTAACGATTTTATTAAAGTGCTATCAACAAAAAAGATTTTACTTCGATAGTTGTAGATTATTGAAAGATTGGATTAATGCTTTGGAGGTCTTTAGATGATTGGGCTCTATTAAGCTAAATTAGTTGAATGGTAATCTGATAGGTATCCAATTCACATTTGATGAGGCAGTCACTCATACTAATTCTTCATTTTAAATATTTTGTATATTACATTTAGACTTAGAGATAAATCGTGATAATCTGCTTCTGAATAGAGTAAATGAATAATCATTAGAATTAAAAAACAACACTGATAGTGGAGATTGAATAATTTGGAAAGATTAAACGGAAAGATATTTATTGTTGCTACTCCGATAGGGAATCTTTCTGACATAACTTACCGTGCAGTTGAAATTCTCAAATCGGTTGACTTTATATTATGCGAAGATACACGTGTTACCAAAATTTTATTGGATCATTACAATATCAGCAAACCGTTTTCAGTAGTAAATGCGCACAACGAATCGAAAGTAAGCATTAAATTATTAGATAGAATTTCATCTGGTGAATCGTGCGCGTTAGTTTCAGACGCTGGAACACCTTGTATTTCTGATCCGGGTGTTCGATTAATTAACCATTTGATCTCAAATGGAATTGAAGTTGTTGGAATTCCTGGACCGAATGCTGCCATCATGGCTTTGAGTATTAGTGGTCTTCCAACTGATGCTTTTGTATTTGAAGGATTTATACCCCAGAAGAAAGGACGACAAAAAAAACTCAAGCAACTTTCAGAAGAAGAGAGAACTATTGTACTTTACGAATCTACTTACCGGATCAAAAAACTTCTTGAAGAATTGAATGAATACATGCCTTTAAGAAAAGTTGTGGTTGCTAGAGAATTAACTAAAAAATTTGAGGAAACTTGGCGCGGTACAGCTTCTGAAATTCTTACTGACTTTGATAAGAAAATCAAAAAAGGTGAATTCGTGGTAACCATTGCACCTTTAAATTGGAAAGAGAAAGACCCGGAAGATCATTCCGAGTCATACTGAATTATTGAACGTACATCATAAGCTTTCAACTTTTCACGACCATTTAGAAAGTTAAGTTCAATCAAAAAAGAAATTTGAACGACCTCACCACCTAACTTCTCAACTAATTTGCACGCTGCTTCCATCGTTCCTCCAGTCGCTAGAAGATCATCGTGGAGCAAAACTCTATCGCCTGGCTGTATCGCATCTTTATGTATCTCAATTGAATCGGTCCCATATTCAAGCGAATAGCTTTCCGATATTTTTTCAGCCGGTAGTTTTCCCGGCTTTCGAATTGGGATGAAACCGGCATCAAGTTTCTCTGCAACCATCCCTCCAAGAATAAAACCACGAGATTCAATTCCAGCTACTTTAGTTATTCCTTTATCTTTTGCAAAGTTATATAATTCTTCTGCAGCATTCGAGAGTCCTTTTGAATTTTTCAAAAGTGTAGTGATATCTTTAAAAACTATTCCATCTTTGGGGAAATTTGGGATATCTCTTATTAGATTTTTCAAATCCATTAACACTTCTCCTCAGTTTTCATTACCAATTTGTTCGTGATTTTCTATTTGTTCAAGATACCTAAGTAAAATCTCTTCTATGGGAGCATATTCAAGTTGCTGATATAATTCTTGCCTAATTTCTTTTGAATTGTGAAGTCCTTTCAAGTACCCGGCATAATATTTTCTAAATGGAATTATAGCGGCTCGTATTTCTTTTAACTCGAGAGAATACTTCAAATGACGAAGTGCTGTGTGAATTCTTTCGTGCGGTGTGACTTCTTTATAAGTCTTCCCTTCCAGCAATTCCTTTGCTTCCCTGAAAATCCAAGGATGATCAATCGCTCCACGTGCTATCATAACTGCATCGGCTTTAGTATCGGCAAAAGCTCGTTTGACATCTTCAGCAGTAAAGACACCACCATTAAGAGCTACCGGAATTTTCACAACTTCTTTGACCCTGGCTATCCAAGACCAATCCGGCTCTCCGCTATGGCCTTGCTTTCTTGTGCGGCAGTGAATGGTTAAAGCCGCAGCACCGGCATCTTCAATTCGCTTTGCTATATCCAAAATATTTATTGAGTCAGAATCCCAGCCAATTCTGGTTTTAACGCTTACAGGAATATTGACCGACTTAACAATTGATTCAACCATTGTTTGCAAATAACAAGGATCTTTCAAAAGACCTGCACCTGCACCCCTTGTAGCAATTTTTTTTACCCAGCATCCGGCATTAATATCAATCAAGTCAGGATTTCTTGTTTCGGCAATCTTAGCTGCTTCAATCATAGGTTCAAGATTACCGCCATATATTTGAATCCCAACCGGACGTTCTCCTTCGGTAATTTCAAGTTTCAAAGCTGTCTTTTTATTTGATCGAATTAATCCATCCGAATTTACAAACTCGGTGTAAACAACATCGGCACCCAACTCTTTACAAAGTTTTCTGTAAGCAATGTCTGTTACATCTTCCATAGGCGCGAGAAGAAGTGCATTTTCGATATTTATTTTCCCGACATTAAACATTTTGGATATCTTTAATTTTATGGGACTTCAACATTATAAAAGAAACGATTAATGCTATCATTGTGAAAAAGGCACCTGTGAGAAATGGGAACTGATAACCAAGGAAATGATAAGAAAATCCTCCCCATAGTGGACCAAGTACACGGGCAAAAGCTGAAACTGATTGACTGAATCCAAGTGTTGCACCCTGCTGGTTATCGGGAGCGTATTTTGAAATCATACTGGGAATAATCGGTTGGAGAATTCCAGACCCGACTGCCATGATAGAAATTACAATCGCAACACCGCTAAAATTACCACCGTATGGTAGAAATCCAAGACCGATCATCATGAAAAAGATACCGATTAGGACAATAGTTTTATCACTCAATTTTTGAGATAACGTCCTTATAAATACTGCTTGAACCAAAGCACCAACCAGACCGGTAATTCCGAATAACATTCCGTTTTGTTGATCGCTGAAATGATAGAATTTGTAACCAAGAATTGCAAACGTTCCGTAAATATTAGCAATCGAAAAAATTATTAAGAACAAAAGCACAATTAAGAATCCAAGCGAAGAATTTGAAAGCACTTGTTTCGCAAAAGGAAAGTCGAATATTTTGATTTGAATTTTGCCATCACTCTTCTTTTCTTTTAAAGATTCAGGCAATCTGAAGAAAGCAAAAGTGAATGCCGTCAAAGTAAAGAATGCACTGGCTAGACCGGCGACGTGATACCCATACTTTGCAAGCAGCGCACCTATTACGGGACCAAAAACAAAACCCAACCCAAATGCTGCACCAATTACACCCATACCTTTAGCGCGTTCTTCACGAGTAGTGATGTCTGCTATATAAGCTTGTGCAACACCAATGTTACTTCCACCCAAACCGGCTAACATTCGTGAAAAGAAAAGTAGAGCAAATGAGTTTGAGAAAGCAAATATCAAATAGGAAGCAGCTGTCAATAATTGCGTTACTAAAATTACCGGTCGTCTTCCGATTTTATCTGATAACTTTCCGAGCATTGGATTGAAGATAAACTGCATCAACGAAAATATTGCTACTACAGAACCAATTCCAAAATCCGAGATACCAAGTTCTTTGCTGGCAAACGTTGGAAGAATTGGTATAAGAATGCCGAATCCCATCAAGTCAATAAATATTGTTACGAAGATTATGCCCAGTGAGGCTTTATTTTTAGTAGGCATTCAGTTTTTCTATTAGATTTTGTTGCAAAGATAAAAAATAAAATGTGATTTATTTACACGAACAGATTAGTTGGCTTTTTCGTTCAATGGCTTGTTATACTGATTATAAATTGCGTTAAACATCTTTTTTGTGTCATCGTATGACTGAAGAAGTTTTTCTCGATTTGTTTTGTTTAAGAATTTTGGTGGTTGACTCACCAACGTATCAGCTTGAAGAATTACAAACTCATTATTGTTCTCAATCTTACCTTTGAAAATCCATGTCGGTAAGAATGAAACATTTGACAACAGAACTTGACCGTTTGAAAAAATTTTTCTTAGCGAAATATTGAGTATAACACCGGCATCCGAGTAACGCCATCTTTGATTAGAAAAAAAGTTGCCAAGTGAATATGCAATTATCCCCTCTCCAATTTTATTTTTTTCTGAAGTAAAATTTTCAATCGGTTGGATTACGTGAGGATGACTGCCAATTATCAAATCAGCTCCTGAATTAATTGCACACTTAACAATTTCTTTTTGGTAAGCATTGGGTTTGCGTTGATATTCCCCGCCGAAATGGAAATAAACTAAAACAACATCAGCATTTTTGCCACGCGCATTTCCAATATCAAGTTTGATCACATTCGTATCAATAATGTTAACTAAAAACTTTTCATTTTTTGAGATGTAATTTCCGTTCAATCCATATGTGTATGCTAATAAAGAGATTTTAATCCCATTGATTTCAAATACCCGTATCGAATCACGATCATGTTGAGATGTGAAAGTTCCTATTGAACTCATTCCGAGTGAGTGAATCTTTTCTATTGTTCTGATTACTCCCTTTTTGCCCCGGTCTATAGAGTGGTTATTCGCTGTTAATAAAATATCAAATCCAGCATCTTTTAATGCATCGAGATATTCATCCGGTGAATTGAAAAGCGGATAACCGCTGTAACGATTCTCTTTACCGGCGATGGTTGTTTCAAGATTTCCAATGGTTATATCTGAAGAGGATAAAAACTTTTTTACTTCACGAAATGCCGGTTTGAAATTAAAACTATCTTTTCCAGTACGTGCATAATCCATTTGTGGTGAGTGACACATCAGATCTCCGACGAAAGAAATAGTTGCCGTGCTGACTGAATCAGCATCATCGGCTTTCCTCTCTATTTTTTCAATCGAACCGAATAGAAATTGGAATGCTATTACGGTGGTAAAAAAAAGAATGAATAAGTTTTTCATAGTCAAAACGAGTTATGCAATTCTAATATTTTTCTTGCTCGTGATCGTGATCTTGATCATGCTCGTACTCTTTCGTTTCGATCACGAACACGAGCAAGATCATGATTATGATAATACACGTCTACAACTCGAGTTAGTCGGTTTAAAAAAATAGGTTGGGCTATTTCTAACCCAACCTAAAACAAATCGAAAACTCAAAAACTAGTTTCCGCCTTTAGCAGCTTTGCGTTGTAATTTTGTTTCTTGAACATCATTACGCAAATCTTGAGTTAACTTCTTCAACTCGCTGAGACCTTTTCTCAAACGTGTGCCTGCAGCGGATTGCCCCTTATCGTAGAATTTAGCTACGTCAGGTTCAAGTTCTTTTAAGAAGTCGATGAGTTTTAAATATTTTTCGTTCATGTTGCCTCCTACATTTAGTGAGTGATTTATTGTATTGAGTTTTCGAGTACTATCTCTGCTATATCTTTTACTTGAACTGCTTCTTGTTTATCAAATGATTTAATACCATCATTCATCATTGTCATACAGAACGGGCAAGCAGAAGCAACTGTATCAGCATTTGTCTTTATAGCTTCTTCAGCTCTGTTGTTATTGATCCTTGTACCTTCAGTTTCTTCAAGAAACATTCTTCCGCCCCCGGCGCCGCAACAAAACCCTTTATCACGATTTCTGTCCATCTCAATCAGTTCAACTCCTTGAATCATTTTCAGTGGATCGCGTGGCGAATCATAGATGGCATTGTACCTTCCAAGATAACAAGAATCGTGATAAGTTATTTTTGTTTTCACTTCTTCGTTTTTGAGTTTGATCTTCCCTTCTACAAGAAGTTGATTGATCAACTCAGTGTGATGAACAACTTCATAGTTTCCACCGAACTGCGGATACTCATTCTTTAACGAGTTATAACAGTGAGGACATCCGGTAACTATTTTTTTAACGCCGTAGTTGTTTAGTGTCTCAACATTTTCTTGCATCATCATTTGAGCAAGGTACTCATTTCCAAGACGCCGCGCAGTGTCACCATTACATTTTTCCTCAACGCCCAAAATTCTAAAGTCAACATTCGCATTCTTCATCAAAGTTGCAAATGCTTTTGTAACTTTTTGATAGCGCGCATCAAACGAGCCTGCACATCCTACCCAGAACAAATATTCAGTATTGGAATCTTCAGACATGGTTTTAATATCCATCCCATCAGCCCAATTGGCTCTATCCTGTGCGTTGAATGCCCAAGGAGTAAAGTTCGTTTCTATGTTTTTGAAAACCGCATTAAGTTCGGGCGGAAAATTTGATTCGCCTAATACAAGATTTCTTCTCATATCAACAATCGAATCAATATGCTCAATAGTTACCGGACATTCATAAACACAAGCCATGCAAGTTGTGCACGCCCAAAGTTCTTCATCATTGATATAATTGTGAACAAGAGTTTTTTGAATCATCTCATTGACATCGCCAACTTTAGCCAACATTAAAGGAGCCTTGTCCTCCGTGCGGTGGCGAATGTTTACAATTATTTCGCGTGGTGACAATTTTTTACCTGTCGCCGCTGCCGGACATGCAGCAGTACATCGTCCGCATTCTGTACAGGAAAATCCATCAAGGATTTGTTTCCATGAAAGATGTTCAAAATCTGCAGCACCATACTGAGTTAAATTCTCGTCTTCCAGATTTAATTTCTTTAGGGCGTATTTATCATCACCAATCTTTGAGAAGTAAACATTCGGAATTGATGTGAATACATGAAAATGTTTTGAGTACGGGAGGAAATTCATGAAAGCGAAAATAATTAGAATGTGAATCCACCAGAATACTTCATATAAATCCCGGGTTGTTTCACTCCCACTATTAATCAATAAACCGCTTAGATAATATGAAATAGGACGAACTTCGTAATCAGCCATTATAAAATTTGAATTGGCAATGTGTGTAATATTCTGACCAAACATTGAGAGAACAACACCAAGAATAAGCAAAAGAATGATTGCAGCATCAAGATTGTGCCCTTTCACATCTAACCGTGGCACTCTCTGTATAAATCTACGATATAATGCCCATAGGACGGAACCCATCACAAGTAAACCAAAAATATCTTGAACCAAAGTTATTGCTGTGAAAACCGATCCGAGAAAATGAAGCGAGAAATGGGGAAAAAATCCTTGAATAATTGCCTCAATTACTGCAAGAAGAAAAAGCATGAATCCCCAAAAGATCAGGAAATGAATTATTCCGGCAACGGGTTCTCGTAAAAGTTTTGATTGACCGAATGCTATCTTCAAAACATTTTTAATTCTTTCAGCCGGATTATCAAATCTATCTTCCGGTTGACCCAGCTTAATGTAAGAAAGGATTCTCTTCAGATTATAGAAAAGAAAACCGAAAGCGCTTAAAAATATTATTGAGAAAATAATTTGTTTCATCATTATGTAAGTAATGGTTTTAGAAGTTTCGATTTTTTTATTTTTTTGATAGCTATAATTTTTCTACTTGAGATTCTTAGTAAGAAATTTTGTTGACTCATCTAAAAGTTTTTCGAACTTTTCTGTCGAACCGGCAAACGGATGTACAATATCAAATGTATGTCCTGTACCGAAAAGTTTGAATAACTCAGTTTTTGATTTATCAGACCAATAGTAAATTTGCTCTGCCTCGGCAATAGGAACGGCTAAGTCTTGATCGCCGTGAGCAATCAATAACGGTTTATTCAGATTTTTGACTGCATTCTCAAGATTTAGATATCCGTTCGCATTCTGTTCAATATCATCGAGCAAAGAAACATTCATCGGCATCAACTGATTGGTTCTGGTGTTTAGAACTTCGAAATAACCATTTTTTCGCCATTTTTCTTTTTGTCGTTTAGAATAACGATCCATTTGAGAGATTGCTGCCCAGGTTACAACTGCATCAATATCATCTCTTTTCGAAGCATTAAAAAGTGTTACTGCCCCGCCTCTGCTGTGCCCTATCATCCCAATTTTCGAATTCGGATCAATTCCTTCAAAATATCCATTTCTAAAAACATCGAGAAGTTCATTTAATTCTCTAACTTCTCTGCTGAACGTGTTTTTCGCAAATTTTTCAAGTTCGGTGAATTCTGTTCTGTTTTCACCTACCCCATTATGCGAAAAATTAAATGTAAGAACAAAGAAACCCTTTTTTGCTAAATATTTTCCAAGATATGGACCGAAGCCCCAATCCTTAAAACCCTTAAAACCGTGTACAAAGACAATTATTTTACCGAAGAAGAATTGTTCATCAAAATAAGTGGTGACACTTAGTTTTTCTCCGTCAGAAGCGCTAAACGAGTAGTCTTTAATCATACGGTGTGAAATATGAGGTTTTGAGTTAGAAAAGTCAAGAAAACCAATACATAAAGATTTTTTTATGAATTCACATTTTTGTTCAATCCAGCTTAAACCTCAACGCTTATTTCTCGATAATAAAGTGGGATTCATCGTTAAATTTCTTAAAGAAGAAGTATGCTAGTGGAAGAAAAAGTAAAATGGTTCGATAAAGCTCTAAAGTTCGCTTTGGATGGAAAAGTTCATCTAATTATGAAATCCAACAAAGACGGCATTGCAAAATGGGCAATTATAGATAGTGAAAAGAACTTGGTTCTTAATTCAAACCTTGAATGGGAACCGGAACCTCCACTTGTGAAGGATAGAAATGAAAGTTTCCTCATTAGAGCAAGATTTGATTTTGATACAGCCGTATCATTATACGATCAATTAAAAATGTTTGCTCAATAAGTTTTCTTCATTTACTCCTCAATAAATTCAATTCCGAATTCATTTTCTTTTACGGTTCATTTCCTTATTTTTCACCCGCAAACAAAATTATATTAACGCAAAAAAGTTTTCTTGGAAATTCGATGGGCAAAATTTTAATCATCCCTTCAATTGATATTCAAGACGGAAAAACAGTTCGTGTTGTTCAAGGCATTCCCGAGTTAGGTTGTATTGAATATGCAAACGATCCTGTAGAAATGGCAATGATCTGGCGCGCCGAAAATGCAAAGTGTATTCATGTAGTTGATTTCAATGCCTCGCACGAACATGCACACACAAATTATGAATTAATAAGACAGATATGTGAAGCGGTAATTATTCCGGTTGAACTTGGCGGTGGTATTGGCAGTTTTAATGATGCAAAAGAAGCTTTCGGGCTTGGTGTTTCAAGAGTTGTAATTGGATCGATGGCATTTGAAAATCCGAGAGAATTTATAAAAATTTTAGATGAATATACTCCCAACAAAGTTGTTGCCGCAATTGATGTAGTTAATGATGAAGTTGTAACACGAGGAAGAAAGCAGCGCACACATCTTCGGGCAGTTCAATACGCAAAATTTTTAAATTCTTGTGGCGCAAAAAGAATTGTTGTAACTGATGTTTCTACTAATGGAATGTTGACCGGACCAAATATTGAATTATCCAAACGAATTGCAGAAGCGGCTAATACAAAAGTTACTCATTCCGGTGGTATTGGAGGTTTCGAAGATTTGATTAAATTGCAGCGTGAAGCTTCTGAATATGTAGATTCAGTTATCATAGGTCGTGCTTTGTATGAAAATAAATTTCCGTGTCAAAAAATTTGGCGCGTAGCGGAAAGCGGAATTTTTAACTGAGAGGTTAAAATGGAAAGAAGTTCAACAGGTGCAACAAGAAGTAGTTTCTGGGCAAATCTTTTTAAAACTCCTACTGAAAAAAGCGAACTGGAAGAAGTTTTGCTCTCGATGCCTCCTTTTCAACATCTTAATTCCAAACTCCTCAAACTTCTAATGAAAGTAATTCACAATCGTGTCTATGCTGCAAACGAATATATTTTTTTCCAAAACGATCCGGGAATTGCGTTATACATCATAATCAAAGGTGAAATATTAATCACACAAGATGAAGGAGGAGATCGTTTCGATTTAGCCATACTTGGTCATGGCGATTTCTTTGGCGAACTTGCATTATTGGATGAGGCAAAGAGATCTGCATCGGCAATTGCAATGAAAGAATCCCAATTAGCAGTGATCTTTAGACCTGACCTGGATGAGTTTGTTGAAGCATATCCCAAAGAAGGTGTAAATGTTCTTAGAGGTATTTCTACTATTGTTGCAACTCGTCTCCGGAATTTGAACCAGGATTACTTTTCACTCTATCATAAAACTAGAATTAAATAGAGGAGGATAAAATGGAATTCACTAAAATGATTAATAATGTATTGGCACCAATTGATTTCTCCGATTACTCAAAAAGCGCTTTGAAATATGCTGCTGAGTTCGCAAAGGAGTTCAATGCCAAATTGTATCTGATTTATGTAGTTGAGCCAATGATTTATCCAGCTGATTTCAGCATGGGACAAATCGCAATTCCTTCTACCGACATAGATTTACATGCCCGCGCCGAAGAAGAATTAAAGAACCTCTCCAAATCAATTAATTCATCTCTAGTGGTTGAGACTATAATCAAAACGGGAAAACCATTCGTTGAGATCATAGAGACAGCAAAAGAAAAAGATATTGATTTGATCATCATAGCAACACACGGACATACGGGCGTTGAGCATCTTTTATTTGGTAGTACTGCAGAGAAAGTTGTTCGTAAAGCACCGTGCCCGGTTCTCACGTTGCGAGAACCCATAAAGGGCTTTCAGTACAACAAATAGTTTCATCAATAAATGAACAAAAAAACTATCCCTAAACTGGAAGATATTCTTGCTGATAAGACATCTGGCAGTTCGGAGCTGCTGAGAGAGATAAACGTTTACTTTCTAAAAAACTTCGATAGAATTCCGAATAAGCTCAAATTAATTTCATCTCTCCAACAACATTTTCGTTCGTTTCAGAATATTCAGCGTTATTTAAAACAACTTGGGATGATAGTTCACAGTAAACAGTTGTCAGAAAAATTCTTTACTGAATTTCGCATGAAGAGTGAAACTATCTATGATAGAATTTTTGCTAACTCTCTTCCCTACTTAAAGAATAAGAGATCAATTCTAACCATTTCGAATAGCAAAACCGTTTTCGAAATTCTTAGAAAACTGAGAACTGAAAACTGTAAACTGCTAACTGTTTCAGAATCCCGTCCAAAGTTAGAAGGAAGAATACTTGCCAAGAAATTAAATAAAGAAAAAATTAGTGTAGCGCTAATAACAGAAGCAATGTCCGCTAGTTATGTGAGGAAGTGCGATTGTGTCATAATCGGGGCAGATACAGTGTTGAGGAATAGAAGCGTAGTCAATAAAGTAGGAAGTTTTCAATTAGCACTTCTTTGCAATTATTTCCAGAAACCATTTTATGTGATTACTGAAAAATCGAAGTTCAGCTTGAAAAATGAATTTAAGCAAATTGGAGAATCGACTGAGGAGATTTGGAAAGATGCACCAAAAGGAGTTGCAATAAAAAATATTTATTTCGAAAAAATCCCCGCATCACTCATTTCAAAAATAATAACTGATTAATAATAACCCAGCAAAGAATCATTGCTGGGTAATTTCCTTCTCTAAAATCCAATTATTATTTCATTTGAATAGTATTTTGATCGAGTTGCTTTACCAATTGAGCCGCTAAATGACCGACTTCAGATTGAGGATATTTATTAGCCAAATCTTGCCAGATTGCTTTTGCTTTTTTCTCATCGCCTTTAGCTTGTGCTAGTCCGGCGGTCTTGAAAACCGTTAAGGATGTAAGTCCTTCGGAGTGAGGCTATATAACTGGTAATTTTATAGATTTATTACTGCCCATTCGTGTAGTGCGCAAAGAAAAAAATGTATTTAACTTCTTGTAAGTTAGATAATTAGAAGATAACTTCTAATACTTAATCAATTTAATTAATTAAATAAGGGCAGATACTTCAACAAAGATTCTAATTCAACAATTATTTATAACTCTCAAAAACAACATAGGAGGCTTTAATGAAAAGATTATCATACCTTGTATTGTTTTTCTCATTGCTGCTTGTAATTCAAGTTCAAGCACAATTATTTACACGCACAGCAGAGATCAAAGAGCCCTCTGGTAAAGAGGTTGGTGGTTTTGGTAATATAATTGCCGGAGTAGATTTTGACAAAGATGGAAAACCAGAAATTTATGCATGCAACACAAATGCAGTTGATCGCGATTACGAGTTAATTCCAAGGATCTATAAATTTGAATGGAATAAAACAACGTCAAAATGGGATTCTGTTTGGTCGGCTACTGCACCTATCGCTACACAAAATACATGGCCAGCTTTAACATGGGGAGATACAGATAAAGACGGCAGACCGGAGATTTATTGGGGGATAGTTAATGCTACTGTCCCAGCAGTTGGCGGAACATATAAAGATGTTCCAAGAATTTTGGTTTATGAATATCCAAATGATGGAAGTAATAATATGGGAGTTTCTGATGGTCTTGGTGGTTTTATGCCAAATGCTTCCACTAGTATACTTCCTTATGTTCCCGCGGCTCCTTTAAATATAAGACCTATTAAATTTGTTATCGCTGATCCGGATGCTGATGGCAAGGATGAATTAATCTTTTCTGACCGTCAGGGTACAATGCATCTTGGTGTTCTATCTGTTGATAATATACCCAATTTAGGCGGTGGTACTGAAAAATGGACTCTTGAATATAATGGAACTGGTATTGCTGCATATGGTACTTCCAGTAAATATGATGTAGCTGTTCTTAATAATATTATATATGCTTTTGATTCCGGTGGTAAAGTTTACGGAATTAAATATGCAAACGGCGCTTGGCAAGCACCAAAAGTACAAACAAGCATGACTGCTATAGGTTCTTTTAAAGGAACTAAAGTTGTAGACATCAACAAGGATGGGACGAAGGAAATTTTAATGGCTGATTGGTTTACGAATACAAAAGGAGCTGGTGCAAAAGTATGGTTATTACAACAATTTGCTGACACTCTTAAAGCCACTGCGTTAGTTGATCTGGAGCCGCTCGGCGCCGTTCGTTTAAATGGTGCAGATGCCGGCGATGTTGATGGAAATGGTAAATTGGATTTCATTTGTGGATCTAGAAATGATGCAAATAACAGCAGAAGAAAACCACTGTTTAGAGTTGAGTACCAAGGGGGAGATATTACTTTAGCTGCTAGTTATACTGCTTCTGTTATTGATTCGGCTTATGGAACAAAAACAGGAGATCTAGATGTTATAGCAGTTGCGAATGTTGACGGGGATCCAGAAGATGAAATAATCTACACTCAAGGTTATCCAAGAACTGATGTCACCAATGACAGAATGCCACTAATTGTTTTAGATAAAAAATTCACATTGCTTTCAGTCGAAAAAGTAAACGATGCAATTCCGACACAATTCTTCCTTGAGCAAAATTATCCAAATCCATTTAATCCAACTACTCAAATTAAATTTGGAATTACTGAAGCTTCCAATATTGAGTTAACAGTATTTGATATTCTTGGAAGAGAAATTGCGGTTTTAATCAACAAAGAATATTTAGCTGCCGGATCATACAATGTAAAATTCAGTGCAGGAAATCTTGCAAGCGGAATTTATATTTATAAATTAACTGCCGGCAATCTTACAGTTTCAAAAAAAATGCAATTGCTCAAGTAATTTAGTAGATGTTTATAAGGGTTATCAGTATTTGTTTGTAAGCAATTTTTTAAAGAATAAATATTCTGATAACCCTTTTCATTTTTATTCAATTGTAATTAGATTAAGATCGTTTTGCAATCCTGCATTGCAGTGCATAATTCGATTATCATACATTTAATTTTGCTACTGAGGTAACGATGAAAAAACTGTTACTATTTTTTACTCTTTTCCATTCAATTACTCTCTTTCTTTTTAGAATTCAAGTTTATGCTGGCGTTACCGGAAAAATTGCCGGAAAAGTTACCGATGCGGAGACAAGAGAGGAGCTGATTGGTATTAATATTCTTATAGAAGGAACATCTTTAGGCGCCGCTACAAATATTGATGGTACTTATGTTATAAATAATATAGAACCCGGAGTATATTCTTTAATTTTCAGCGGCGTTGGTTATCAAAAAAAGATGATCACAAATGTGAGAGTATCAAGTGATTTTACTACAAGAATTGATGTTCAACTTTTGGCAGAAGCAATTAATTTGGAAACTATTGTAGTACAAGCAGAGAGACCTCTGATTAGAAAAGATTTAACATCTTCCCAAACATCAATAGATGAATCACAAATTAAATCTTTACCGGTTGAAAATATCAGTCAAATACTATCACTGCAAGCTGGTATAACTAAAGGTTCAAGCGGAGAGTTACACATCCGCGGAGGAAGATCAACCGAAATTGCATACAATGTTAATGGTGTTTCTGCAATAAACCCATATGATTTTGGCAGAACAGTACAAATTTCAACAAATGCCATTCAAGAACTTTCAGTTGTTAGCGGTACTTTTAATGCTGAATATGGTAACGCGCTAAGCGGTGTTGTTAATACAATAACCAAAGAAGGTGGTTCAAAATATAAAGGAACATTAACTTATTACACCGGTGATTATATAAGTTCTGCTAAAGATATCTTTTATAATATTGATAAAGTTAATCCTATAAATAATCAGGTTTTTGAAGGAACGTTTGGCGGACCAATTCCTTTATTGGAAGATAATTTTTCTTTTTTCTTTTCCGGAAGATATAACAATGATAAAGGATATTTATATGGGATAAGACAGCATACGGTTTTTGATTCGCTTTCCAGAGACCCGTTGCGTGCAGATGTATTATATCTTGCTCAAACGGGAGATAATTCGATTATATCAATGAATCCGAATGAAGATCTAAATACTAGTGCAAAGATTACATACAAACCAATATCTAACATTAAAATTAATTATGATGTTGTCTATTCGAACTCGAAGTACCAATCTTATGCTCACGATTATAAATATAACCCCGATGCAAATTATAAGAGGTTTCAATGGGGAATAATAAACTCATTGGAATACAGACATGCAATTAGCAACACAACTTTTTTTTCGTTAAAAGGATCATACAACATTTATGATTTTAAAAGGTATTTGTTTCCGTTACTCGACGCTTCCGTGAGTGAAGTATCTTATCATCCGGGTATGAGTTTGGGTGGTCTGCATGCAGATCCAAGATATCAACCTGAAGATAAAAACGACGGCTACAGCAGCTACACATTTATTTCAGGCGGCACCCAGCCTGAACATTTTTATCAACGCTCTTACACTTCAGAAGTTAAGTTTGATATTACTAGTCAGGTTACAAACCAGCATGAAGTTAAGTTTGGTTTAAAAAGTAAGTGGGATACAATGGATTTTGTTTTCTTTGAGGTGTTAAGAAACAGGAATAATTATTTGATTCCCACTATTCCAGATCCTAATAATCAAAAGGGTTCAATAGATATTTATTCACGTTCTCCAAAACAATTTTCCGGTTATCTTCAGGATAAAATGGAATTTGAGAGTATGATTCTTAACGCGGGGTTAAGATTGGATTATTTTAATGCCAATGCAGTTTACGCTCCTGATCCTTTCAAACCAACTGAGAATCTTACTAATGCTGAAGGAAAACTTACTATTAGTCCCCGACTTGGTATTTCGTTCCCTATCACCGATCAGGGAATAATACATTTTTCTTACGGTCATTTTTATCAATTGCCACCATATAGATATTTATATAGTAATCCGGAATTTGAAGACATTGCAGCTGAGCCTGCATACGGCAACGCAAATCTTAATCCCGAAAAAACCGTTACCTACGAAGTTGGGTTACAGCAGCAATTAAATGAATCTCTTGCTTTTAACATAACAGGATTCTATAAAGATGTCCGTGATCTTTTGGCAATTCAACAAATAAGAATTAGCAGTAACTCCATTTACCAAAAATATGTAAACAAAGATTACGGCAATATAAAAGGAATTACATTTTCTCTAACAAAAAGAAAATTGCCCAACGATCTTTTTAGCGCCTCACTGGATTATACTTTTCAGGTTGCCGAAGGAAATGAAACCGGTTCAGATGCTTTCTTTATCGATTTACAATCCGGCAGGCAAAGCGAAAAAATTCCTGTGCCTTTGAGTTGGGATCAGACCCATACTTTGAATGGTGTTATTTCATTTGGAGGAACCAAAGATTGGAACATTACAATTACAGCTTCTCTATCATCCGGACTTCCATATTCACCTATACTTTATGAGCAGCAGATTTATTTGAGGTCAAACAGCGGAAGAAAACCATTTTATGCAAATGCAGATTTATTATGTGATAAATCCTTCTCAATTGCTAATAACACAACCGTAACAGTATTTCTAAAAGTATTCAACTTATTTGATACTCAAAATGAACGGTTCGTTTACGATGACACCGGCAGAGCTATTTATTCTTTAGAAGAAACAAAGGGCGGTCCGCAGGCTACAAATCTAATTTCCGAAAAATATCCCGGCATTAAATCTGCGGCTGAATACTTCAACAGACCTAATTACTACTCGGCACCAAGAGAAGTAAGAATTGGTCTTACTTTAGAGTTCCAATGAAATTTATGGAGTAACAACATGCTTGGAAAAAAAATAATTTATCTTAGCTTAATTCTTTGTGTTTTTCCACTTCTGGTTGAATCAAGTTTTGCACAATCGGAATCGGTAAAGCAGAGAAGGCTAATTGAGCACCAGGCTGTAAAAGACCTATTAAATTCTAAGTTGTCAACTTCACCAATTAACGTAAGCAATACAGGTTCCAGTGAAGAAAAGTACTCGCTTAAAAATTTATTTAAAACAAAAGGCAATGCTGATCGAAAATCATTCTTTATGAATGGAAATAATGTCTCTGTTGAAATTGAAAACTATGGAGGAATAGCGCCGGGTTATGGAGGGATTAGAGAAATTACAAATCTAATTTGGCGTGATGCACCATATATTTTCCAATTCTGTCCTATTGTAGGCGCATCAGTTGTTGATTCAACTGGTGTTAGGAAACATATTATAACCGATGCCATGAATGATTACGATAGAGCTGGTTTAAGAGAGATTGATCCAGCAACCGGTTTTAAATGGCAATGGCAACCATTACCAGGTTATGCAGATCCCAACCAAAATTACATTGCCTCAAATCCGGCTTTCGATTCTGACCGCGATGGTAAACCTGATAGCTGGCCAAGAGAATGGTATAATGAGAGATTAGGACAATACGTTTGGCCCGGTTATTTGGTTCAAGGTGAAAACAATGCCGATCTTGAAGCTTACTGGGCAATGGATGACCGCGATAACAAAGAGTTTGGTTATTACCCATTTCAAAATGATAAATCACGAAAGGGATTAGGAGTTCAGATTGATGGCAGAGCTTTTCAATGGAGTAATTCATTAGCTTCAAATGCTGTCTTCTTCGTTTGGTCAATAACAAATGTAAGCGATAAAAACTTAGATACCGTAATGTTTGGTATTTACGGCGATCCCGACATTGGTGGTGCAGACAACAAAGATGATAATGGACTTTTTATTTCACCGTTCAATACATCAATACCACTTTACTCTCGCAACATGGTTTATTTTTTCGATCCAGATAAAACTGGTGATGCTGGGAGAAGGTTGGGTTATTTAGGATGTAAATTTTTAGAGTCTCCCGGAAATCCTAATGACGGTATCGATAATGATGGTGATGGTTTGATTGATGAAAGGCAGGATAATAATATTGATGAAGATGGCGATTGGAACCCCGACACCGATGATGTGGGAAAAGATGGAATTCCAAATACAGGTGATATTGGTGAAAAAGATGGAATTCCAACATTAGGAAACCGGTTATCAGACGGGAGACCTGATCCTTTACAACCCGGTGAGCCAAATTTTGGTTATACCGATCTTGATGAGTCAGATCAGATTGGTTTAACAAGTTTTAAGAGTTCTCAGTGGGCAACAGATTTAAGAATTGCTTATGATGAAGATGTTTGGAATGCAACGAAACCCGGAAGTTTCAGTGAGATTACACAAAATGAAGATATCGTTTTCATTTTTAGTTCCGGATACATTTCTCTTAAACCAGGTGAGACAAAAAGAATATCGATGGCATTTCTGTTTGGTGAAGACTTAGACGATCTTTTAACTACTGCTGAAACGGTTCAAAATATTTATAATAAAAATTATCGATTCTTTAGACCTCCGAGTCTTCCAAAAGTAACCGCTATCCCAGACGATAAAAAAGTTACCTTATTTTGGGATTCAAATTCAGAAAGAAGTATTGACCCAATAACCGGAAATGATTTTGAGGGTTACGCTATTTATAGAAGTACCCGCCCCGATTTTGCAGATGTTCAAAAAGTTACTGATGGTAAAGGATCAAAATTCTTATATGAACCATTAAAGGATTTGAAAGGCTTTGATGCCAAATGGGATCTGCGCAATGATTGGAAGGGATATCATCCGGTTCCTTATTTAGGAAGAGGATTAATGTATTATCTCGGAGACAATTCGGGATTAGTTCATACTTTTGTCGATTCCAATGAAGTTAGAAACGGACAAACTTATTATTATGCCGTTGTCGCTTACGACCATGGTGATTCACTCGGCATTCCTCCTTCTGAAACAACAAAGAAGATTTCTTCAGACCCAATTTCAAGCAAGTTAATTTTTGATGATAACACAGTACAAGTAATTCCGGGTCCAAGAGCAGGCGGTTACAACCGGCCAGGAATTAATTCT
The DNA here is from genome assembly GCA_964449775.1 of uncultured Melioribacter sp. Taxonomy (GTDB): domain Bacteria; phylum Bacteroidota; class Ignavibacteria; order Ignavibacteriales; family Melioribacteraceae; genus Fen-1258. The sequence goes on from CAYVBQ010000017.1 coordinate 61,909, forward strand.
ACCGATGTGCTGCATACCGGAGGAATTGCTAATGGAGATATGAATTTCAAAATTATAAATGATCTTAATGTTAAAGGTGATAAATATACTCTTACATTTAAGGATACTTTGTATTCGGCGAGTAAAGCCACATTAGCAAAAAATTATTCTGTAACCGGTGAAAAAACCACAAAAGAATCTTTCTATTTGTACGGAACTAAATTTGCTAATCTTTCAAAGAGTCATTTGATTAATGATCCTTCTTTGCAAGTAACTGACAAGTCCGGAAAAGTATTTAAGAGTGGTCTCGATTACGAAATAAACCTTGAAAAAGGAAGCATAAAAAGAACAGATAAAAGTTCTATGCTTGAAGCTACAGAATATTTTATTACTTATAGAAATTATGGTATCTATCAAAGTCAGGCGTTAAATGGGGAAGATTCAAATCCTATTTTTGATGGAATTCTAATTCAGGTGAAAGATAATCCGGCACTAATCTTCGATGAAAATAAATCCAAGTGGTCATCTGGTATAGATCTGCCATTCAAATTTTATTTAAGACCCGCTGGTAGTCCAAAAGCAGAACCCGCTGATTATATAATCACATTCTCTGATAAAAATATTTCAACAGCAAAGAAATTTGTACTGGGAAAAGGGTTCATAGACATTCCGGTTAAGTATAAGGTAGAAGATGTTACTTCCGGTGTCCCGATTGTTGTTGTTACTAATTTACAAGAATTAGCAGCTTCCAACGATTCATCATGGACTGTGGGAGAAGAGATAGTCTTCTATAAAACGGGCTCACCCGGAGGACAGGGGGCACAGATTTCCTGGAGTTTAGTCGTTTCCGCTTCACCAACTTCACCCAAAAAAGTTCCTGGGCCAGGCGATGCGCTTCTAATTTATACGAAGAGACCTTTCGGTTCTAAAGATGTTTTTACTCTTCAAACAAAAGCGGGATTTATTGATAATGTTCAAACGGCAAGCAGGCTTGATAATATCTATGTTGTTCCGAATCCTTATGTGGGTACAAATGAAATTGAACCTGCTAATAAATTATCGGGGCAAAACCGTGGTGAACGGAGAATTTATTTTGAAAATCTTCCTGTGAAGTGCACCATAAAAATATTTACCTTAAGCGGCGAACTCGTAACAACTTTGGAACATGATACAGGCTTCGATAACGGCAGAGAATATTGGAATCTCCTGAACCGGGATGGATTCAGTGTTGCTTACGGTGTTTATCTGGCTCACATAGATGCACCGGAAATTGGTGAAAAGTTAATCAAGTTTGCCTTAATTAAGTAATGCAGGAGGTTTTATGAAAAAATTACTTTTTTTAATTAGCATTTTATTTGTGCTGTTTTTTGCCATCGTTGGATTTGCGCAAACAACTAAAATCGGAACTACTGCGGTACAAGCTCTTAAGTATAATGTTGGTCCACGCGCTATTGGAATGGGTGGTGCATTTACTGCAATTGCCGATGATATAACTGCCATGTACTGGAATCCAGGTGGTACTGCAAACATAAATACAAATGAAGCATTTTTTAATCACACTTCTCTCTTTTCAGATATTAGTCATGACTTTGCGGCATTTGCAACTAATCTCTCCGGCATTGGAACTGTGGGCGCTTTTGTATCCGTTCTATCGATGGATGAAATGAAAGTTAGAACAATTGAAAACCCCGAAGGTACCGGTGAATTTTTTAATTACAATACTTTTATAATGGGATTAAATTATTCAAAGTATCTAACTACAAATTTTGCAATCGGATTTAACGTAAAATATATCAGTGAAAATCTCTGGCATATGAATTCTACCGGATTCGCAATTGATATAGGTACACTTTATAAAATACCAATTTTTAATGAACTCAGAATTGCATCCAGCATTTCAAATTTTGGAACTAAAATGCAGCTTTCCGGAAGAGACGCAACAGTAATTTACTCCTCCGGGGCTGGAAACGAAAATTTGATTAATTCGAATGTTGAACTTGACAAATTCGATCTTCCATTAATTTTTAGATTTGGTATTTCTGCCGATGTTATCAAAGGAGAAAGTTCAAGATTGACAATTGGCGTTGACGCAATTCATCCAAATGATAATACTGAATATTTAAATACCGGTCTGGAATATGCGTGGAATGAAATTATTCATTTCAGAGCAGGCTTTAATTCTTTATTTGAAAAAGATTCTGAAAAAGGATTAACACTTGGTTTTGGTTTGAATTATAGAATTTTCGATTTGGTCAAAGCTAAAGTTGATTACGCTTATCAAGATTTCGGCAGATTGAAGAGTGTGCACTATTTTTCTGTCGGGATTACCTTTTAGAAATTTAGAAATACAGAAACAGAAATAATTAATTGTAGTGCCGGATAACGATTCAAATAACGCAAATTGAGTAGATTATCCGGCACCATTTTATACGTGATTCCAAATAGATTTTATGTTGCCAACAAAAATGAAAAATTCTGTAATGCTAATAATCGCCTTCGTGTTATTTTTTACATCGTGCAAACATGAAAACATTAACACAAGGAACGTAAAAGAAGAATTACAAGTAGTGAAGAGGTTATGTTTTATCAAAAGTTTTTATCGTAAAGAAAAGAATTATGCTGCGCTAGATTTTATTGAACATATTAAGATCAGCGATATAGATTCAAAGGCTACTTATCCTCAAATAATAGAACTTCCGGATAAATTTTGTTATGTAAATAAAGAAATAATATTTGAAGATTATGAGATTTCCGATAGTGTAAAAATTATTATGCAAAAATTTAGTTATGATGCTGAAGGTAATTACAAATTCAACCAATCAATTACTCTCATGGAGCTTTTAGCTGAATTTGATAAATCTAAGCATGTAAGATTTCTGAATTCTCCATATGAGATAGAAATTATTAATAATAAAATTATTTCTCTTAAGGAGATTTATATTCCCTAAATAGTTGGATAGCGTTATGAATAAATTTATTCTTTTTTTTATTTTAATGTTTATTGCATGTATCAATTATTCGCAAGAGATAATTTATGAAGAAAAATATAGCAACCTCCCATTTCCGTTACGAATAGATAATTCCGGTATCTATTCAATTGCCTCTTTTGATGTTGAAAATGGTGTAATCTATTTATCCTCCTTTAACAGTAAATCAATTTTTAAATACACTGGGGAAAATTATTATAAAGAGTCGGGGTCACTAAATGTAGAAAAAGATTTCGTCGCCGGTTTCAATACTAATGATCTTCGATTGAATAAACGAACGGCTGAATCAACTGTCAAAGAAACCATTACTTATAAAAAGAATTTTCGTAATGGGAATTCATTCTTGAGGGATGATGGCGGGGATATTATAGGGACTGCTGGAGAGGAGATTAAAGTTATTGTGCCAAATCAAAGTGAATTAATAGTAGACTTCAGTTTAAAACATATTAGAAATAGAATAACTCTTTATTTCCCTTCCAACTTAGCATGTGCTGATTTGGTGGGTATTGATAAAGCGGGGAATTATTTCATTCTAGTTGAAAAATATATTTCCGAAATCCCGCTTAACATAGAGAGAGAAGTTTACAACGTTTCAAAAGATGGTGAGATTTTATCCCAATTAGTACTTCCGAATATAAAATACCTTTACACAATCAAAGATTTACAAATAGATGAAGATGGAAATTTGTATCACTTAATAACGTTTAAGGAAAAAGTACAAATTGTTAAGTGGAAGAATTTAACTACTAAAAATCAGAATAAACTTTATTACCCGAACGAATATAATTATGAATTGCATTTTAACTATTTCACTCCTACCAACGAGATATCAATACAAGCTCAAACAATAAATAAAAATATGGTGACTAAAGTTGGCAGAACAAAGGCTTTGCAAATTGCAGAAACTTACGTTTTGCATCAGTATGATTGTAAACAAAATAATTTAGCCGTTAATGAAATTACAGCACCGGATGGCGACGCAGTACGTTCCCCAAGTTGGTTGATTATTGGTGCCAACGCAAGATTGCCATATAAGTGGGGAGGATTTAACACAATTGAACAGTTTGATGCCGGATTAGCAAATGGTAAATATGCAGGAGATATTGTTACAAGCGGTGTTTCATCTTTTGCATTAGGTGTTGATTGTTCCGGTTATGTTAGCCGTTGCTGGCAGTTAAGTTACCATTCTTCTACTGCCAACATGCCCGGTATCACTACACAATACAGCAGTTGGGAAAATCTAAAACCCGGAGATGCTATTCACAAAGTCGGGCATGTTAGGTTATTCATTAAACGAAATTCAAATGGCAGTTTTAAGGTTGCAGAAGCCGCCGGTCGAAATTGGGATGTCTCTTATTGGTCATTCTTTGCTTCAGATCTTGTGAAATATACACCTCGATACTACAACGATATGGAGGATAATTATAATTCACAACAACCAGAACTTTTAAGTGCAGAAAAGGTAGCTGAAAATCTAGTTAGAATGAAGTGGAGTTGTGATACAGCTAATATTCTGGGTTACAGAGTTTATCATTCTACGGACGGAAATACTTGGAATTTGGTTCTAAATGAAATCAATTGTCAATCAACTACAGCAGAAATCAATATTAACAATGCTATAAATTTCTTTAGAGTCTCAAGCGTAAAAAATGATTCCCCCAATTTTTCTGAAAGTAATTGGTCGAATGTGTTGGGCATAAGTTCTTATGCTTCTAACAAGAAAGCACTTATTGTTGATGGATTTGAGAGGGAAGTTGGAAGCTGGCAAGGCGCAGGACATTCTTTTGTCACAAAATATGGTAAAGCTCTTGGAATAATAAACACAGATTTTATCTGTGTTAAAAATTCTGAATTGCAAAACGGCAATTATAAACTTGATGATTACAATTACATATTTTGGATATTAGGCGATGAGAGCACAATTAATGAAACATTCAATTCCAAAGAACAGCAGTTAGTTAAAAACTATTTGAACAATGGAGGAAGTTTATTCGTATCCGGCAGTGAAATTGGCTGGGATCTTGATTCAAAAGGCAGTACCGAGGATAAAAGTTTTTATAACAATTATTTAAAATCGAGTTTCATTTCTGATGATGCGGGGGTATACTCTGCTAAAGGCGTTGTTGATAGGTCATTAAATGATTGCCTTATTAATTTTGGTCAAACATATGAAGAGGATTATCCGGATGAAATTTCGGCGCAGAACGGAAGCAAACTCTGTATGCAATATTCAAATGGTAAAGGAGCCGGCGTAGAATATACCGGCTATTTTGGTAATTCAACAATCCTTAGTAGTATAATCTATCTCGCATTTCCACTGGAATCAACGGCTGACGATAAATCATTTAATAGTGTAGTATCAAAAGCAATCGATTTTTTTAATTCCGTAAAAGTGTCTGTCGGAGAAACGGAACACTTGGTTGGTAATTTTAGTCTGGAACAGAATTATCCTAATCCGTTTAATCCCGAGACGACAATTAGTTATCAATTACCCAAAAGTGAATTCGTTCTGATAAAAGTATTTGATTCGTTGGGTAGAGAAGTGGCAACATTGGTGAATGAGGAAAAATCTGCAGGATATCATCAAATAAACTTTAAGGGTAGTGAATTAAGCAGTGGAATTTATTTTTATCAACTGCACTCCGGGAATTTTGTTCAAACGAAAAAACTAATTTTTATTAAATAGTTTATTTGAAATAACCCTGACATTTTTAAGTCTTGTTGTTCATTTTCAAAATCTCATTAGATGCCAATGGAAACTAATAGCTTATAGATTGTTTAGCTCTCCATATTCAACACCTTGTCAGGTTAGTGTAACGTGTCCATATCCAAAACCTCTTCATGCACTAATCATGCTGAAATTTGTAATGATGTCCGACTGTTAAGATTAAAGATGGGACAGGTAATAGCGGAATTTTGTTTCAGAATATTCAGCGTTCTTTAAAACAACTAGGGATGATAGTTCACAGTAAACAGTTGTCAGAAAAATTCTTTACTGAATTTCACATGAAGAGTGAAACTATCTATGATAGAATTTTTGCTAACTCTCTTCCCTACTTAAAGAATAAGAGATCAATTCTAACCATTTCGAATAGCAAAACCGTTTTCGAAATTCTTAGAAAACTGAGAACTGAAAACTGTAAACTGCTAACTGTTTCAGAATCCCGTCCAAAGTTAGAAGGAAGAATACTTGCCAAGAAATTAAATAAAGAAAAAATTAGTGTAGCGCTAATAACAGAAGCAATGTCCGCTAGTTATGTGAGGAAGTGCGATTGTGTCATAATCGGGGCAGATACAGTGTTGAGGAATAGAAGCGTAGTCAATAAAGTAGGAAGTTTTCAATTAGCACTTCTTTGCAATTATTTCCAGAAACCATTTTATGTGATTACTGAAAAATCGAAGTTCAGCTTGAAAAATGAATTTAAGCAAATTGGAGAATCGACTGAGGAGATTTGGAAAGATGCACCAAAAGGAGTTGCAATAAAAAATATTTATTTCGAAAAAATCCCCGCATCACTCATTTCAAAAATAATAACTGATTAATAATAACCCAGCAAAGAATCATTGCTGGGTAATTTCCTTCTCTAAAATCCAATTATTATTTCATTTGAATAGTATTTTGATCGAGTTGCTTTACCAATTGAGCCGCTAAATGACCGACTTCAGATTGAGGATATTTATTAGCCAAATCTTGCCAGATTGCTTTTGCTTTTTTCTCATCGCCTTTAGCTTGTGCTAGTCCGGCGGTATTGAATTTTGCAATCAGATTGTTATTGTCAACGGTCAATACTTTTGAATTATATTCTTCTGCTTTTTTCACATCGCCCTGATTGAAGTAGACGAATGTTAACTGCAAAAGAATATCAGTTCTTTTTGAATCTACTTTTAGAATTCTTTCGTAAAGCTTTATGGCTTCTTCAGGCTTGTGAGCAAGTAATACATCGGCATATTCACGCACTTTTGCAGTATCGTTTGGATTTTTTGTAACATCAGCTTTTAAAGTATTTATCCTTTCGACAGCATCTTGCATAACATTTGATTTTGATGGTACATCGCCGTTGCCTTGCGATTTCATTTTACCATGTATATCATCGTCTGGCATCTGAGCCTGCGGATTAATTTCCAAAGCTTTATTCGAATCTTTAGTTGTTTTTGAAAAGAAAATCACGGCGGCAATAAATACAATTATTACTCCGAGATAAAGATAAATCGGTTTTACTTTCATATACTCCTCTTTCGTTGAAACTATAGCCAATAATTTGTTGTTGAATTACGGTTTCAAAAATAACTTTTTTTATTCAGCAAAAAAATCTTATTTTTTTAAGAGACAAAACAAAGTAGAATGAACAATATGTATAAAGAAATAATGAAAAAACTCGCTTTATTTATTCTCTGTCTGCAATCATTATTACATGGAACGAATTTAGAGCATATGTGAAAGACACCAAGCTCTACTCAATTCTTCAGTAAAGTGTCAAAGATAATGTGGACGAATTTTTTCGCCATCGCTTTACTTCCTCTCTCCCTTCACTTATTTTCAACAAACATAAAAATTGAAATTAATGCACTTTGAGTTCACTCAAATATTATTTTTGCTTGCTTCGTTCATAGCCGCAGTCGGACTTATATTTATTATTTATTCCCGCTCTTCGACCGCAATTACTTCGAAGCTCTTTATCCTTACTTTGGTTTTGGTTATTGCTTACTTAATCTCCCATACGGTTCACTTTGTTTTGATGCCCTCATACGATGTAACTGCTCTTGATATTTCTTGCCACTCGCTTCTGTTAATGATTTTAGTATCACTTACATTTTTTTCCTGGAATTACCCGGTTCAAAAGGAGATTGGTATAACACGCGGTTTGTTAATAATAATTCCTTCAACTATTCTCTTAATTCTTTTATGGAATGGAAATTTCATTCAAGAATCCCATGCCCACATGAATATGTTTACAGCACATTTCTCATCACTGTATCCATTGTTCCTTTTTTGGTATTTATTTCTCATTGTCCTAAATGCAACTTGGATAATTAAGAAACTTAAAATCTCCTCAGGCACAAACATCCGCAATCAATTGCTCTTTTATTTATTTGGATTGGTTATAACAAATATTGCAACTTTTATTTTCGGACTATTCTTACCTTGGATTCTTGGCTTCTATTACCTTGTTGAAATAAGTCCTCTTGCATTTCTTATCGGGTTCATATTCTTTACTGCAATTGCTATTGGCAAATACAACATGTTCCCATCGGCAATTCAGAAGGTTTACAGCTTTAGCTTGAACAAAAAAATATTCTTCTCGGCAATCGTGATAGTCCCGATCATTATTTTGCTTGTTCAAATTCCGCTCGGAAGAATTCTTTTCGGTATCAATTCGAATCAAGAAATGATCCGTTTCTTTTTTATTAGTCTTTTTGTTGGCTTGATTGTAAGCGTAAGCATGTCTTTCATTGTTTCAAGATTAATCGCACAGCCAATTTCATTACTCAAAGAAAAAGCTATTGAGATAGAAAAGGGAAACTTTGCTGTAAAAGTTGAATATAATTCAAGCGATGAAATCGGCGAGCTGTCTCAAGCGTTCAATAGTATGGCTTTTTCTTTGGACAAAAATATAGCCGATATGAAAAAACTTGAAGCGGAAATACTTCGTTCCGAAAAGTTTGCGGCAATTGGTAAAATGTCCGCCGTCCTTGCACATGAAATCAAAACGCCTCTCACTTCCATAAAAATGAATGTAGATATTCTGCATCAAACGCTTTCTCTTCAACCGGAAGATAAAGAAGCATTTCAGATTATCAGCAAAGAGATCAATCGTCTTACAGAGCTTGTTAAAGAAGTTCTTCAAGTTTCCCGCACGGCACCGCTTAACCTTTCTAAACTTAGACTCAATAGCTTTATTTATGAAATATTTTATCAAATCGAATCAGATACAAAACAAAAAAAGATTTCTTTTGTCAACAATACAACAGAAATTGAGTTTACCGGTGACGCTGATAAACTAAAGCAAGTTTTTCTGAACATGATTCAAAATTCGGTTGATGCCATAGATAAAAATGGAGCAATTACAATCTCTTCTATCTCAAACGGCAATTATCTTTTTATCAGCTTAACGGATGATGGCTGCGGAATTTCTGAACCACAAAACATATTCGATCCCTTCTTTACAACCAAAGCATCTGGCACCGGACTCGGATTGTCTATCTCACAAAAAATTATTGAACAGCATAACGGAACGTTTACGCTTATTTCATCACGTCCCGGCGAAACAATTTTTGAAATTAAATTACCGTTGAACAACTATGGAAAAGATTTTAGTAATTGATGACGACGAATCAATTCGTCAGACGCTTTCGAATTATCTTAAACGACTCGGTTATTCTGTCCTCTCTGCTGAAGACGGAGAAAAAGGTTTTGATATCATCCAAAGTCAGCAACCGGATTTAATTATCTCCGACATCAAAATGCCGAATCTCACCGGACTTGAACTTCTTAAGAAAGTAAAAGATGTTGATCCTCTAACAAAAATAATTTTAATAACTGCTCATGATGATGTTCAAACTACAATTGATGCGATGCAATACGGCGCGTATGATTATCTCGAAAAACCACTGGATATAGAGCGGCTCAAAGTAACAATTGCACGTGCCCTCGAATCGAAAAATCTAAGCGAAAGAATTGATTCGCTCATAGAAGATCATGCGAAAGAATTTCAGCCGGAAAAACGAATTATTGGAAAATCTAAACCGATGAGAGACGTTTATAAAATCATTGGACAAGTATCTGCAAACCGTGTAACTGTTTTGCTGCAAGGAGAAAGTGGAACCGGTAAAGAACTTGTTGCCAAATCAATTCATTACAGCGGCGTTACTAAAACCGAACCATTTGTTGCTGTGAACTGCACCGCTATAACCGAATCCCTTCTCGAAAGCGAGTTATTCGGACATGAGAAAGGTGCGTTCACCGGCGCTGATAGAACTAAAAAAGGAAAATTTGAACTTGCCGGAAGCGGCACAATTTTCCTCGATGAAATTTCCGAAATGTCACAGCATCTTCAAGTAAAACTTCTCCGCGTTCTTCAAGAAAAAGAATTTGAACGGGTCGGCGGCGAATCTGTAATTCCAATGAAAGCAAGAATCATTACTGCTACAAATAGAAACATCGATCAGCTTGTAAAGGAAAAGAAATTCCGCGAGGATCTCTTTTACCGTTTGAATGTTGTCAAAATAGAACTTCCTCTGCTCCGCCAAAGAAAAGATGATATTCCTCTCCTTGTAAATTTCTTATTGCAGCAGATCAACAGTGAACTGCATAAGAATGTTCTTAAAATTTCGGAAGAAGTGATGAATCTGTTAATAGAACACGACTGGACTGGAAATGTTCGTGAGCTTGAAAATACTCTTATGCAAGCAGTGGTTTTAACAAATGGGGACGTTCTGCTCAAAGAGCATATACTTCTTAAAAATCAATTTTCAGATTCATCTTCATTTCCGATTAATCTTTCCCTTGCGGAAATTGAGAGAAAACATATCACTTCTGTTTTGGAACATACGAAGTGGAATAAATCAAAAGCCGCAGAAATTCTTGGCATCTCACTTCCTACTCTCTATTCAAAGATCGAGAACTATAAACTCGCTAAATAGGGTGTGTGATAATTGTATAGCGAAATTTATTTCGCTCATAAATGCTGTGATAATATTATTTTTTCCGCAATTAGCGAGATGAATCTCGCTTTACAATTAATATTTTCACACACCCTCTAAAGTGCGGCAAGCCGCAATGTAAGATGTTTGATGGATGATGGGAAAACCATTTAAAATATCTTGTCACAAAATTTTCTCAATGAGATTTCTTTTAGATAAAAACTTAATAGATAACTCATGTTACGCAATGAATGTATTTTGTCATATTGAGCGAAGCGAAATATCTCAAAACAATTCGAACTCGAGGAGTTAAGATTCTTCACTGCGTTCAGAATGACCTTTTTGCGTAACATGAGTAGATAATACAAATAGGATATTTTAAGAATCTTAAAATCTTTTAAAGATTCTTTATAGTTCGAGCAGCTCACCCTTAAGAAATAACCTAAAAAGCCCACTATTTACCGGCACGCTTGTTGGTTCTACTATTCCCAAAATGAAAGAACAATATTGTGGAACGGCTTATTTGGTGCACAATCTATCTTATTCTAATTGGATTTTTAGCTTTCCAACTATACAAGTTCATCAGCGATGATAGAAGGAATAAACACACTTTACGGAGAAAGTAAATGATAGAAAAAATTATTGATTGGTCTGCAAACAACAGATTCATTGTAATTCTGATTTATCTAATCGTAATCGGGTTTGGAATTTACAGCGTTGTAAATTTACCTGTTGATGCGATACCCGATCTCTCGGAAAATCAAGTTATCATTTTTACTGAATGGATGGGACGATCACCCCAGATAATAGAAGACCAAGTTACATATCCAATTGTTTCCGGTTTACAAGGATTGCCTCACGTAAAAGCTGTGCGTGCAAATTCAATGTTCGGTATGTCATTCGTCTTTGTAATCTTTGAAGACGGTGTTGATACTTATTTTGCACGTACACGCGTCTTAGAAAGAATGAACACAATACAAGCGCAACTTCCAGGGGGAGTGGTTCCTTCTCTTGGTCCAGATGGAACCGGCGTTGGTCATGTATATTGGTATACAGTTGAAGGCGGCGGGTATGATCTTGGCACACTACGCGCAGTGCAAGATTGGTACATTCGTTACAAACTTTCTTCGGTTGATGGAGTTGCAGAAGTTGCAAGCATCGGCGGTTATGTTAAGCAATATCAAGTTGATGTGAATCCTACCGACCTTCGCGCTTATAATTTAACCGTCGCCGATGTTGTTAATGCTGTTCAAAGAAGCAATAATGAAGTCGGCGGAAAAATATTGGAAGTAAGCGACGCAGAATATTTTGTGCGTGGTCAAGGTTATATTCAATCTAAAGATGATGTTGAAAATACGGTAATAAAAACTTCATCTAATGGAATTCCAATTTTAATTAAGAATATTGCATCGGTTTCTTTAGGTGGAGATATAAGACGCGGCGCTTTAGAAAAGAATGGCGAAGGACAAACTGTCGGCGGAATTGTTGTTATGCGAACCGGCGAGAATGCACAAAAAGTTATTGACCGCATTAAAGAAAAAATTAAAGAAATTTCTCCCGGTCTTCCGCCCGGTGTTGAAGTTGTAACTTCTTACGACCGCAGCACGCTCATCAAAGAAGCCATTGGCACTTTGGATAGAGCATTAATTGAAGCTGCTATTACAGTATCAATTATGGTCGCAATTTTCCTTTTGCATTGGAGAAGCATTGTAAGAATCCTTATCGAAATTCCAATTGCAGTGCTTATCTCATTCATCCTTATGTATATGTTCGATATTACTTCCAACATAATGAGTTTAGGCGGAATTATTATTGCGATAGGAGTAATAGTTGACTCGTCCATTGTGCTGGTGGAAAATGCTTACCGGAACATTGCAAAAGCCATCGAAGAGAAAGGGCATCTTACAACTGAGGAATACAAAAAAATCTCGATTGATTCAGCAAAGCAAGTCGGCAGAGCAATTTTCTTCTCCGAATTGATAATACTTGTTGCATTTCTCCCCGTATTTATGTTAACCGGTCAAGAAGGAAAACTTTTCAAACCGCTTGCCTTCACAAAATCTTTCACGATGATCGGCGCGGCAATTGTTGTTATTTCTCTTATTCCGGTTTTAATGACAATGTTGATGCGCGGTAAATTCCGTCCTGAAGAAAAAAATCCTTCTACAAGATTTTTTATTCGCATTTACGAGCCGGTGATTCATTGGGTACTCAAGCACAGAAAAACTACAATCGCTATAAATGTAATTGCTCTTCTCATAACGGTTCCAATGATCCTCAATACCGGCAGCGAGTTTATGCCTCCGCTTGATGAAGGATCAATTCTTTATATGCCCGTAACATTGCCCGGCGCTTCCATCTCGGAAGTAAATAGAATTTTACAAGAGCAAGACAAAATTATTAAGTCTGTTCCTGAAGTTCATCATGTTCTTGGTAAAACCGGACGTGCGGAAACTGCAACAGACAACGCACCGTTGAGTATGATTGAAACGATAATTTTACTCAAGCCAAAAAGCGAGTGGCGCCCAGGTATTACTAAGCAAGATATTGTTGCCGAACTCGATTCTAAATTACAAATACCAGGTGTACGTAACGGTTGGACTCAGCCAATCATAAATAGAATAAACATGCTTTCCACCGGCGTTAGAACCGATATCGGATTTAAAATCTTTGGTCCAAATCTCGATACGCTCGAAACTTACGCTATCCAAGCAGAAAAATTGTTGAAGACAGTAAACGGTGCGGCAGATATTGTTGCCGAGCGCGTTCAGAATGGTTATTACTTAGATATACAAGTCAAACGTGCTATTGCCGCTCGTTACGGCGTCAACGTCCGCGATCTTCAAGACATAATTGAAACTGCAATCGGCGGGCAAAATCTTGGAATTGTTATCGAAGGAAGAATGCGCTTCCCTATTAGAATGCGATATCAAAAAGATTACCGTGATAATATTGAAGACCTGAAAAGCTTAATCGTTCCTGTTGCATTATCAAATCCTATGGCTGCTCAATCTTCTTCAAGTTCAATGAGCGGCGGTGGAATGGGTAAAAGCAATTCCGGCGGAATGTCTTCCTCAATGGGAAGTTCAAACCAAGCAAGCATTATTCCGCAAGCACCTAATCCACAAAATGATTTTTCGCTTACAAGTGTAAATCAAAGCGCTGTTACTTATCTGCCTCTGGCCGAATTAGCTGATATAAATTTAGTAACCGGTCCTCCAATGATAAGCAGTGAAAATGGAATGCTTCGTTCAATAGTTTTTATGAATACACGCGGACGCGATATGGGCAGTGTAATGGTTGATGCTAAAGAAGTTATTGCCGGTGGACTGAAACTACCAGCCGGTTATTCTTATACGTGGAGCGGACAGTATGAAAGCAAAGTCCGCGCACAGCAGACCATCCAAATAATTATGCCCGTTGTCTTATTGTTGATTTTTGTGCTTCTCTATTTCACTCTTAAAGATTATTTGGAAGCCGGAGTTGTAATGCTTTCGGTTCCATTTGCACTCATTGGTGGAATGTATATGATTTACATTCTCGGCTACAATTTCTCGGTTGCTGTTTGGGTTGGGTTTATTGCGCTTTACGGAATTGCAGTTGAAACCGGTGTTATAATGGTTGTATATCTACACGAAGCTCTCGATAAAAGATTAAGAGCTTTTCATAGAGGTGAAAGAGGACACTTAACAAAAGATGATATTTATGAAGCGACTGTTGAAGGTTCTGTCCTTCGCCTAAGACCCAAATTGATGACTGTTGGAACTTCGATGGTTGGTTTAATTCCGATAATGTGGGCAACCGGAACCGGCTCCGATGTTATGAAACCTTTGACGGCTCCGATGATTGGCGGCTTGCTTACTAGCGCTATTCACGTACTTGTTGTTACGCCAATTCTTTTTGCTATAATGAAAGAACACGCTCTGAAAAAAGGAAAACTTGAAATTTCTAAAATGGCTGATTGGATGAAGGAGGGTGAATAAAATGAACGCAGAACGTAGAGTGAAGAGTGCAGAATTAAAAAAATGGATGATGGTTGAGGGAAAAATGGAAAATGGAAAATGGATGATGGAAAATGTAGAACAGATTTTTAATCTGTTCATTAAAAAGATGATAGTTATTTTTATTTTACTATTAAGTTCTGGTTTACAAGCGCAATCTGTTGATTCTTTAGTAGCAGAAGCGGTAAAAAATAATCCCCTATTGAAATCGCTTCAATACAGAATCACTGCATCGGAAAAGAGAACAGAATCTATCAACACTCTGCCGGCGCCGAATCTTTCGGTCGAGTTTTCTCAAGTCCCGACAAATTCAATTGATATTCTTAATCAATCCAACTCCAACAACTTTGCCCTTTCGCAAATGTTTCCTCTTGGCGGAAAGTTAAATGCAATGGCAGAGGTTGAA
The DNA here is from genome assembly GCA_964449775.1 of uncultured Melioribacter sp. Taxonomy (GTDB): domain Bacteria; phylum Bacteroidota; class Ignavibacteria; order Ignavibacteriales; family Melioribacteraceae; genus Fen-1258. The sequence goes on from CAYVBQ010000017.1 coordinate 76,923, forward strand.
AGAAAAAATACTTTGGTTGAAGGAAATAATTATGAGATATATAAAATCAATCTTACCGCCCAAGTTAAAATGTCTTACTACAGTCTATGGTTGATTGATAGAAAGATAGAAGTTCAGAAGAAAAATATTTCTCTCATCAATGATGTAATAAAATCAATCGAATCATCTTACTATACAAACAAGATCAATCAAGCGGATTTTCTTACGCTTCAAAGCGAAATTGCATCCAACGAAACCCAGCTTTTGATTCTGGAAAAACAGAAAGAAGCTGAGATTTACAAAATCAACAAACTTCTCGGACGTAATCTTGATTCAAAAGAAGTTTATGCTGTTACAGATTTTTCAGCGGATATACTTTCATCTTCTCAATCAAAATTGGAAGAACTTCTCGGCTACTCTAATCCGTCTCTTAAAAAAATGGGCAGTATGATTGAAATGAACAAAGCAATGATTGACGCAAACAACCGTGAGTTAATTCCCGACTTGATGGTTCAAGGTATGCTGATGAGAATGCCCCAAGGAATGATATTAACATCTAAAAGCGATCTTTCAATGCTCGATCCGAAAACTGAAACAATGTATTCGCTGATGTTCTCTATCAATCTTCCGTTTGCCCCCTGGTCCATTAATAAATACAAAGCAAAGGAACAAGAGTTATACGCCGGGATCAGCAGCATCGAATATCAAAAATCCGATATGCAACGCGAGATGACTTCTCAATTGAAAGCGGCTCTCGTTAAATATAACACCGCTGTTGATTTAACAAAACTCTACAACGAAAAAGTTATTCCGCTCTATAGCAAGGCGGCCGAGTCGCAAGTCTCGGCATATCAGAATAACAGAACCGGCGTTACAACCGTAATTGATTCTTATCGTATGCTCTTAATGCAGCAGATGAACTATTACATGTCTCAAGCCGATACGCAAATGTCGCTTGCGGAAATTGAAATGATGGTTGGAGGGAAGTGATGGTTGAGGGATGATGGTTGATGGAGAATGTTTGATGGATGATGTTTGAGTTTGGATGGTTGATGGAAAATGGATGATGGTTGAGGTGTGATGGAAAAGATTATGATTTTATTAATTAAAAAATAGATAGTAGGAGAAATAAATATGAACTCAAAAACAGAGGAAATGTTGAATCGAACTTTTCAGTTTGCAGTGGATACTTTGAAATTCCTAAATGCTCTTCCACCCACAACTGTGAACAAAGTTATAATTAATCAGTTGGCAAAAGCGGCTACTTCAATCGGAGCGAATTATGAAGAATTGCAAGCGGCAGAATCCAGAGTCGATTTTATTCATAAAACCTGCCTGCCGAGTCTGTTGCAGAAGTCGGTAAGCAACCTTCGAGGTTGTAATACCACCAACGAT
>CAYVBQ010000018.1:0-5353 GCA_964449775.1 uncultured Melioribacter sp.
GCAAAGATATAAAAACTATAACTATGTTGCAAAATTAAGTTGTTACTACACTAGTAGCCTTTCGGCAGTCACCTCACCCTTTCTTCCTTTGCTCATCCCGCTCAAGTTACGACCCTTCGCTCATGAAGAGTTATGTTGTCTCTCCTTTCAGCACTACTATGATCGTATCCGACTCCCTCTCGCGTCAATGCCACTTCGTTTCCTTATAGGCATTGTCTTCTACTGATTTCTTACTACTCAGTCAAGAGTAGGGTCTCCCAAGTTGCACTGTCATCTTTCCGAACGTGTCGCCTCTAATACCCCGGAGAGTGCGGTGATTCTCACTTCCCTATCTATCATTTCATCGCTTCTGACTTCGCCCATAAAATAGGGGCTCGTCACTCTCACTTTGATTTTTTACGAGGCTACTTCTGAGTTCACTTTTGTTGCAACCCGCTCTTTCGCATAGCGCCCTTTATGGCTACATTGTCGGGTGGCTTATCGCTTTGCATCTCTGCTCACGACCACCTCTTGCTACGTGGCTGATAGGATATTACCACGGTTCTGACCTTGCACAGAACTAGTTTGACAGCACCTTAGCTTGGCACTCATTTTAGCAGTAATAACTTCTTTGTTTGAGAATAATTTCCAGCTTGTAAACGATAAAAATAAACACCACTTAGTAAATTAATGCCATCGAATTTTACATCGTAAGTACCGGGCAACTTTTCTTCGTTTACTAGTGTCGCTAATTCCCTTCCAAGAATATCATACACTTTTAGTGTAACAAATTGTGAATGAGGAATTGAGAATTGAATTGTTGTATTTGGATTAAATGGATTCGGATGATTTTGAATCAATCGATAATCTTGGGGCAATTCATGTTCATTGACACTAACAACGTTTGCTGTTGTAAACTTCCATATCTGGGACCAATCACTAGTACCGATATTATTCTTCGCATTGATTCTCCAATAATAAGTTTTCCCATATTCTAAGCCCGCAAAATTAATTCTATATGATGGATTGGGAAACGATACGTATAAGGTTCTAAAATCTTGATATTCAGATACTTGGAATGTATAAGACGAAGCTCCAACTACCGAATTCCATTCGAAAACCACAACTGGATTACTCACAACATTAATTTGATTATTACTCGGTGAAATAAGTAAAGGAGGAGAAGGAATGCCATCTCCAGTTGAAAAGTTTGCAACCAAAACCCGATTTAAATTAATAATAAAAGGATAGCTTGAATTCTCAGAGACAATCGAACCACTCTCCGTCCAATTTATAAATGTATACCCAGAATTAGCAACAGCATTTACTGTAACGTTACTACCAGCAAGATAATTTCCATCTCCAGTAACATTTCCACCATTAATTGGATTACTGCTCACAGTAACCGAATATCCATAGACAGCAGTATATTCTGCGTCGCCACTTATAGTTATGCTTATAGTTCTATTTGATGATAGGAATGCTCCATTTTTTAACCATTGTACAAAGGGTTGGTCTGTAAAAATAAATGTTGGTGCTGTAAAGTTTACAGACGCTCCATCATAATAATATCTTATAAAACCTGTTTGTCCATTTCCATTTCCATTTTTATCGTTTGGACTAACTTCAATGTTAATACCATAATTTGAAATTGGGCTTTGACCGCTAATTGTAATAGCTCTGAGTGGAGAAGATGACCCAATTCCTTTTAATACAATAGGCCAGGGGCTCGACCAGTTTGTTGCATTGTGTGTTAGAGTCCAAGTTTGATTGAATGACTGCGGACTCAGTGGTGTAAATTTTATAGAGAATATTTGATCACTACCCGGCGAAAGATCTAGAGACTTACCATTAATTAACTCAAAAGGGCTGGTAGGGTTGCTAGGTGATAATGTTAAGTTTGCTGTTGAACTGGATTGATTTGTGATTCTCAAAGTCAGCGTTTTACTTTGACCTACTTCAACGTTCCCAAAATCTAATTCAGAAGACGGACTCAATCCAAGTAATATCTGATTTGTTTGAACAGTAAATGTTTTACCATTTATACCCGAACCGGTAGTTGCAAAGTCAAACCAGTTTCCACCGACCGGCTTGCCTCTTGCTACTGCTTGATAAGTTCCTGCCGGATCAGTTAATCTCCATTGTTGAGTTGAAGAATATTGATAACTACCATTTGCTGGAATAGTTACATTATTTTTCACCTCCATATCAACAACATGAGAACCACCTTTAACAATTGCACATACAATAGATTCATATGTTATTGATGCACCAAGAGTTTCTTGGAGTGTAAATGTTGATTGAAAATTATTTCCAATATTAATTGGATTCGGAGAAATGGAAACACCTTGAGACACTTTTGCTAATCCATTCTGAATAGTATTTTGTGCAGAGAAATAATACATGGCTGCAAATTGATTTGCATTACCACTTACACTTAATGTTAACCCTTGCTGTAATCTCTGAAGAGCTGTTTGTGAACCCGAATAAATATTTGTAATATTTTTATACAATACACAGTGGGCATGACAACCTTGAGATAAGCCAGTATTCCCAATTTCACCTAATTTTTGACCAGCTAAAATATCTTGGCCACTTGATACCGAAATTGAATTAAGATGTGCTATTCGAAATGCAAAATTTGAGTCAGCGATTGAACGAACTATGATATTATATCCATAACCTGAAGTTGGATCGCCACCAGCAAAAATTACTGTACCTTTTAAAGGGGATAAAAAAGAAACACCACAATCTAAAGTTCCACTTAAATTCCAATCATCTGCATAGTAATCTCCTCCCAAATGCCCAACTGTATTCCCTGTAGCAACACATCCTGCTGAACAAGTAACATACCATCCATTTGTTCCGGTTGTAGGATTCTGATATTGTGAATTAGGAAATGGCCAATACAACTGTGAAATTCCATTTGGATTTAATAAAAATGCATTTTGGCTAAAAAGAAATTTTGTTGTAAATACTGTCCATATTAAAATCATCTTAAAAATTTCTATATGGATTTTCATTTAGACTCCACTAATTAAAATCATTTTACTGAAAAACTTGAAAATGTATTTCACTTCTTTATTACCTTCATCGCTGTATCTCCTTCATTATAACTAATTCCATTCGGTTGAGCTCTAGCGTAATCTTGAACAACTTCATATACACGAATTATCCCTTATATCCTCCTCGGTTTATAATTGTCTTAATGTTCCTTTTCCAAAATTCTGCGAAATTCCTTGAACAACAGATTTCACAAGATCAGGGATAGAGACTTTCTCGCCTCCTTGAAGAGAGAGTCTTCCTAACCACCATGCTCGTCTGCTGGATAAATCATAGAGAACTACTGTTACACTCAATTTTTTAGTTTTGGATGATAAATCAACTGCGCCCCAAAGTAATTTTTCACCCATTTTAACTTCCTCTGAATAACCATAACTTGTGAATAGAAGCGCTTCAAAATTCATCTCCTTTCTTAGATCTTCAAAAAACTTAAATGTTTCTGCAGTAAAATTTGGCGTTCCTCCGGCGGCTTGAACATAAGTATTAAGATCAGCAACGTAATTTTGGTAACCTCTCCCTAATCCTTTTTCATTCATTTTTCTCAAAATCTCGTCATAAGAAATTACTTTCCAAGCCCTCTGTGTGGTTTTTAATTCTATTGGCAGTCCATCATTAATAGCTCCCGATACTTCAGGAACTTCATTCTCATAATTATTAACAGGCATTATAGCAACTGCTTGTACTTTTGTAAAATCAAGCGCAGGAGAACGGTATAGAGTTTCTGGTTTCAAAATCATATCGGTATTAGAAGTGGCGCATGAGATAAAAAGTGTGATGGCAGTTATTAAAAAGAAAAAACTAAAAGTAATTCTGGTTTTCATACTTCCTCCGTTTGGTGATATTTATATGAACATACATATATATTCCCACGTCGGAGGGCTTTTGCAGAAAATAGTTGAAAAGATTTTTTAGCTTTTAGGGTTATTGATAGGAAATAAAAGGAAATTCGAATTTCGTATGAAAACGAGTCTATGAAACTGGCAGAAGATTTTTGATTTGGGTTATAAATTCTTTCATCTCATCAAACATTTGTAAAACTTCGTCATTTTCATATGTAACAAAAGTATCATAATCGCTTTTTGTTCTTCTATTAAAAGCTTTCGTAATTATTTTACCAAAACGGTCATTGATTTTTCCGGAAGAGACAAAACTCTTATTAAACCATCCGATCAGTTGAGCATGTTTAGATGTTTCAAATCCTTCTGCAAGACCTAAAGCCAGTAAGGAATAAAACATACCATAATAAATCCTATTAACAGCAGAACGAAGTCTATTATTACTGATCAACAATTCAACATCAGATACAGCTTCTTCGGCTTGCTCTATACGGTACTTAATTAAGTCATTTCGATCTTTATCTTCAATTGTCAAGCGTATACCCCGGATTTGACAGCATTGATAAAAATAGATTGTCTCCCCCGCTTAGAATTAATTTCTTTCTCAGAAATTATGTGGGCATCAATAAGTATGTTGTATTTCAAATCAATGTCGTAACAAAGATCAAGGATTCTATTTTCATCTTTCCAGTTGTAATCTTTATCCAGAATTATCAATAGGTCAAAATCTGAATCAGAATTTTCTTGCGTCATCAATTGGGAACCAAATAATATAATATCCTTAATTCCTAAACCGGAATATATCTGTAAATGTTTTTTTAATTCTTTCAGTATTTGGATTTTTTCAGTCATTTCACTTCTCCTGTAACAAGTTACTAAAAAATTGTAAATCAGGCACGTTATTATTTCAAATACGTTACCCCCTACTAGCAAATATTTATCAGGGGATGACTTTATAAACGAAATTGAAAAAGAAAGTATAATTATTGAATAGTGCGGTATTGGTTTTTTCGGCTGATGATCTTTCTTTTAATAAACATACCTTGAATCATAGCTTCAATATTCAGATGATAATCAAGATCCGGCCATTCAATGCCGGTTTTTCTACAGATGAATATGTAATTCTTTATTTGTTTAAGAGTAGCATTTTTTAATTCCGGGTACCAGTCTAAAGGTGTAGAAATTATCCTTCCATCTTCTAATTCAACATTGAGGTAATTATTATTAAATGATACGATTTTACCTTTTAAAGTATTCATTAAGGTTATGCTAATTGTTTTCCAGAAGAATGATACTGTCCCTTTTGCTGTTTTAACAACTTAGTCCATTTTTCATTGATCTTCTTAAATTCAGCGGCGTCAAATTCGGGATCTTTTGATTTCATATAAATTGCGTCCCGTATTTCACGGACCATCTGGACTGCGTCAAAATATTTTTTTGTTTTATTTTTCATTCGTCAAATCCCTTGGATTTCT
>CAYVBQ010000018.1:5453-43935 GCA_964449775.1 uncultured Melioribacter sp.
TAAATTCTCATTTGATATAACGATTTTATTCTGTGTGAAATATAAAAAAACAAATCATCTTTATTAGCTTATTGACTCTATTTCAAATACGTTACTCCTTCCGCAAGTTTGTTTGTGTAAGCAGTGTAGTATTACCAGAAGGAAATATATTTACTATGAAGCTTTGCCAAAGTTGTAGGTTATCTCATCTAATGATTCAATTTTCTTTGATGCTCTGAGAACTTCAATGGAAACTAAAGTACCGTCTCCGGCAAAATCAGCAATTACACCGGGCCTTATCTCTTCGCTGTCATCAATTTCCTTTTCACAGAAGTTTACAACAAGACTGTCAGTTTCTTCATTATATTTTATTTTCATTTTCACTCCAATATTTTTCTATTTTAGAAGTTATGTAAGCAGTTACAACCACTATTTCTTTTCCTGTTTCTTCTATTACAGCACGCAATAGTTTTTGCCTTCCCAAGTTATCAAATATTTTTGATTGGCATATTTTACGATCGCGGTCATCTTTGTCTACAAATTTTTGATCGGGATTTGTGATTACCTTTTCAAGCACCTCAATAGAAATTTTTCTTCTTTCAACCTGCTCAAGTGAATGTTCGGTAAAACGAACTTTCAATTTATTCATGAAGATTCACTTTAATTTGCTCTATTATTTGTTTGCTCTTCTAAGGAAAATACCAAATTCTATATCAAATTGAAAATCAGTGGTTTGATGAAAAGTCGGGATAAATTAGAACTTTGTTACTTTAAGTAAACTACCTCTCTTGCAAGTTTCTTTGTGTAATTGCTGTCAAGCGGTTCTTTTACTTTACCTGCTTTTAGCAAACGGTTATAGCGGGCGATAAAATTATCTGCCAAGACAACGCTTTTAATTTTTAGTTCATTATCAAAATTGTATAAAATACCGGCAAATACTTCCGGAATTCCACCAGGAGCTTCTTGAATATAAGCAGTAATTGTTTTTTCTTCATCAGAAATCAAAAACTGTTCTACCAAGTTGTAATCAGTTTGTCCAACAGCTCTTAAGTAATTGGTGGTTGGTAAAAGTATATAATGTAATGCTGTATTCTTCTGAAATTCAGTTGGAATATATTGATCTGTGGAAGGACTGAATCCTTTAACACTATCAGGATCGAACACAGCAATAAAAGCAGATTTGAATGCGTTGTTAATTCCGCCAATAAAAATTTCATCTTTGCCATCATTGTTCAAATCAAAAACTGTTGATGTTGTAATACCACCAGAATTATAAAACTCCTGAAGAATTTTTCCATTAGTAAAATCAAGTTCTATGATTTTAGTAGGCGCATAAGTTGTACTTGCTACTACGAAAAGACGTGTTTTGTTTTTCTTTTTATCTTTAATAGTAAAATAATTTGCAATAAACCATTTGGAGTGTTTCCATCTTGGTGTATTGAATGATACAAATCCCCCGCAACTATATTTCCATATTAATTTACCTTCGTTACTATAACAGTACAGGAAATCAGTAGAGAAAAGCTCTTGTGCATTTGAATTACTGGAGATTAATAATTCTTTAATACCATCATCGTTTAAATCAGCTAATAGTAATTCTCTAATATCAGACTTCACTCTTTGATCCTTATATTCCATATCAGTTCTATAATCTGCCATTCCGGGTACACCTTTCTTCCACAATAAATCTCCCATTTCATTATAAACTTTCAGAACATTATTTTCTATAACAGCAAGTGTGGGGTTAACATATTTCATTTCCGGCTTTTTGTAATAAAGAATCACGGTTATCAATGCACCAACAAGCGCCAACGAACCGGAAAATTTTAGGGGATTATATCGAACAAAATCTCTTATCAATCTTACCATGGATTTCTTTGTACGTTCAATAATTTCATAACTGCCGTTGTACACAGCTACTGCTCTTTTGTGTTCATCAAGTAATTTTTCATTTTCTATCGGTGCATTTTGTTTCAGTATTTTTTGGGCAGTCTCAGCATCATCTTTTTCACTCTCTTCAGAATTAGTTTCGATGTATGAATAGAAGGATTTTATCTTTTCATAATTCTCACGGCATTGGAGACACTCAGTTAAATGTTCTTGAATATTTCTCAACTGCTCATCAGTTAACTGATGTTCATCAAGAAGTAATAATTCTAATTCGTTATCGTTTATGTGATTCTTCATTTTATTCTTTCTGATTCTATAATAAATATTACTACGTTTTATTTCATTTGCTGAAAATCATATTTCTTTTAGCAGATAATTTGCAAACTCATCGCGTGCAAGTTTTACTAGATACTCTACTTTAGTCCTGTAATTCTTTAGATATTCTTCTTTTTCTAACTGGTGATGTGCAGTAAAATAATTATATATGAAATCTTTAGTCTCAACACCAAAATACCAATCATTGATAATATCTCTTATCGCTAAATAAATAGATTCAGCTTCTTCTTTATTGATTTTTCCCTTTACAAAATAATCCAACAATATTTTTTCTTTGATATAGTTTTCAACTTTCTGCTTTACCTGAAGAATTTCGAATTCTTCAAATCCATCATTATGAACCGGAGATAAAAGTAATAATTCATTTATTTCATAGAAATCGTTAATCTCAGTCCTAAAATATTTTTTAAATAATAATACAGTATCAGTAAGTAAAACACTTCTGCGGTATTCATTTTGATTAATTAGAATCTGGCGTAACCGTTCCAATAATGAATTCGTATCCGGATCATTACCATGCATGTTAAATTCAGTCAATATTTTTTCAAATGGGAATTCAGGTTTGCTGAATAATTCATCGCTGTTATTTGCAACTAAAGTCAACCCTCTTAAACTTTTTACTATTGTATATTTGTCAGAACGCCGTACAACATCTTTAATATTTCTAAGAATTTTTGAACCGATCGGGTCCGTTTGGGAATAAAGTTTAGATAACTGAGCATCGGCTACTTTGATCAAAAAACTTTTATAAGCAAAAAAGAGATTTAGGGCTTCAATTTCATTAATGTTATCGTTTAAGGAAGAAATAAATTTCTTAATAATATGAAACTTATTTTCTCCATTCCTTGCAAATGCATCTGCAATACAATCATAAGATAAGTCGGTAATTGTAATTCCATTTCTAGCAATAAGATTTAATACTTTAGAACGGTAATTGATAAGGTAAGATTGAATCATCAAAAACGGCTACTAGGCATTCATGAATCCTATTTTTATCAACCCATGCCAAATTATTTCTCTATCATTTAATAATAGTTAACTTTTCTTTGAGCAATTCCAATTTATATTCTGCAATTTCCGAAATTTCAAAAATCTCTTGAAAGTGTTTATATAATTCTTTGAAAGATTCGGCAACCTCATCAATCGAGATAATTTCATCTTTCATCATTTCTAAACTAGATAAAGTAAACATCCAATCGACTAATTCTTCAAATTTTTCCTTACTGTAATACCAGATCCCCTCGTGCTGATTTACGCCAAGAAACATTTTAACAGAATCCTTCGCAAGTAACTCTAACAGATTATTTCCCTTCACTTCCATCGGGTCATCTAACAGATATTCTTTCATTGCCACATCTTCTCTAAGAGTAAAGATTTTAGGTATCTCATCGGAGTTTGTGTGAAAAATATTCAAAAGATTAATCTCGCTAAAAATTTCAAAACTGCCGCGCCCCAATTTTTGTAAAATTCCTTCCACCGGTGAATCGAGCAGCATAACATCAACATAATTTTCTTTGTTGACTTTCCCTTCAACAGGAAATAGTTCTTTCATGTTCGAGACTATCAACCACAACATAAAAATGATTGAGTTATCATGATAATTTGTATCACGGGAGATTTGCACTGCGTGATGCACCTCCTTGTAAATTGAGTTTTTCTTGTAATCAAATTCATCATCAAGCAGACGATTTAGTTTACGGACAGAGACTATTTCTTCCTCGAATTTATCAATTATGGGCTGAAGATCACTATCAAGGTTGAAATGATCTTTCACTGTAGTAAGAAGAGTAAAATATTTCTCATCAATAAAACTGATGCGATCCTCTTCCATAGCTTTTGCATCTTCCAGAACACATGTTTTAATAAAACCATCAATTGAATCCTCGTTGAACATACTTTCAAATGCATAATGAATCGATTCGAGTTTCATCTCTTCGAAGGCGCGCCACATATTTGGGACACCTGTGTTCCCAAGTTTCCATGCTAACTTTTCCCATTCATCGGATTCATCGTAGACTTCCCGCCAATCTAAATAGACGAGCAGTTTGAAACCACCGAGTTCAATTTCAAATCCATTCTGCGCAACGTCACTTCCGGTCTTGATGAATTCCAAATTAGAAATATGTTCTCGATAAATGTAAAAATGTTTTGGTGACGGATTGATTCCCAGTGCCTCCAAAATGGATCGAGTTTCAATTCCTTTAGATCCGCCATAGTTTGTCATTAACTTAGGCGAGGAGCGGTGAATCTTTCCGGAAGTATTCTCATACTTGTTATTGTAGAAAACAAGTGCACGTTCACCGTGTTCACTATTTGTGTAGGCAAAAACATTTTCATTTATAGTGCTGTAACCGTTAATAAAATCGAACAACCAGAAATTTGCAACTTGACTGAACAAGTATCGTTTCTTCATCAACGGAAAAATTTCGAGCTTATGCCGATCAACTACCCATTGATTCGGCACTTCATGATAATACGCGCGTTGATATTCCATTCCATACTTTTCAGTATAACCTTCTATCTGTCCGTGAGCAAACATCGGTAAACCCGGTAAAGTGACCATCAAAGCACAGACACCAAAATATTTATCATCAGTTCCAAATTGTTTAATCGCCGTTTCTTCATCGGGATTGCTCATAAAATTGACGTAGCGTTTCAAAATTTCCGGTTCGAATTCGAGAGTGTTTGAGATGAGATCCCGGTATTTCGAATTTTCTTCTTTCATCATCATATGCATGAACGCGCTGTTGTAAACACGGTGCATTCCAAGGGAGCGGACGAAGTATCCTTCCATCAGCCAAAAGGCTTCTGCCAAAAGAAGTGTATCGGGCAATTCAATATTAATTCTATCAACAACCTCACGCCAAAATTCTTCGGGAAAAGTTTTATCGAATTCTTCTCTCGTCATTGCGTAATCTGAACGCGATGGAATATCGCCTCCGCGTCCCGGTTCGGGATACCACAATCTTGCAAAATGTTTTTTTGCCAACGTCATCGCAGCATCGAATCGGATGATCGAAAACTTCCGTGCGACTTCGAATATTTTTTGAATCACAGCTTCACGAACATCCTGGCGAATCAAGTTGAGCTGAGCAGTATCATTCCATGGCATGTTAGTGCCGTCGTTACCGTGATAAATGTATCTAACTTCTCCGCTTCGATTATCAATCCGCTGGAATACAACTGCCGCATCTCTCTTTTGCCAATACCCATCTTCAATCCGTAATTGAACCGAGGCATCGTCCGATAGATCAGGTCCGTTATAACTATAATTTGGAAACGGCGGCTGACTTGATTGAATGAAATATTCAGGATGCTCAATAACCCACTTAGAAAATATTCCAGAATGATTTGGAACCATATCGCTGGCAAGCCGAATACCGCGTGCCCGTGCGCGCTCATTTAAGTTATTGTAGGCGTTATCGCCGCCGAGATCGTAAGCAATCTGATAATCATAGAGCGAATAAGCCGATGATACAGCATCAATATTTCCCATGATATGTTTTATTTTTTTTGATGCGCTGCTCCGTTCCCATATTCCGATCAGCCACAACCCGTTAAAATTCCATCGTGCAAGTTCGTCCAATTCTTCATCGGGAATTTGATCCAGAGTTCTAATGTTGCGTTCATATTTTTTTGACAGTTGATCTAACCACACATAACTGTTCTTTGCGATGACAACAACTCGCGGCATCCAATTCGTATCGGGAGTAAAATTTTCCGGTTCATCATAATCTTTAGAACTATCGAGTGCATACTTATAACCGGATTTGCCAAGCATTAAAATGTCCGCATCGCCAATTCCGCCTTTGTATTGCGGTACAACAGTAGGCGCACCGCCCGGTCCGCCATGTTCTAAAATGTAATCTTCTTTGATCAAATCCTTGCTGCTCAGTATTCTCCGTTTGAATTTTTCATCCAGAATAATTGCAAACTTCTCTAATATGAAATCGAGTTGAGCCTCAATGTTATCAGGATTGTTTAGTATCGGAGTTTTGAAAAGTGTGAAGATGTCCTGCTTCTCGGGTCCAAATTTTTCTTCTTTTTTGAAGAAGAGATCGAGTTCAGGAATTATTTTATTGTAGAGGATTTTTTCAGTTAAATATTTTTCATCAAAGAGTTCAAGCAATTGTTTATTTGCCGGATTAAAGTTCGCAATAAAAAGAAGAATTAATTCTTCAAGTGTAACTTCTGCATTTGAGCGGTCCGCACTAAAGGAATTAAGATAATCAAAGGAACTGATCTTCCCTTTGTATACATCCTTTGGCGGAAAGTGAGAAATAAAATCAAATAGTAATTTGCGGGTATCTTCTTCTCCCATATTTTCGTTGAGATGGTTTAGCGCCTTTTTGAAAACACCGGGATTAACTTGCAATTCATACAGACGAAACAGATAATGATAAATCTCATCCATCAAACCCGCAGCGTTTACTTTACCGGTTGAAACTCGATCTTTTAAATCTCTCTTGCCATTCATTTTTTGAACAAAGACACGCACGGCGCGGAAATCAGCAAAGACTATGTTTCCGCTTATAGAAAATAATTCATCATCAAAATCATATTTCTTTCTAACATCTTTCGATATGTGGAATTCGAAGGTTGGGAATGATTGGCTGATGAATGGTAATTCATTACCAAGTATAATCTTTGTTCGTGCCATTTATTCTCTGAGTTTGTTCGTTTACATGCTTAATATAAACAATTGGCAGGTATCATTAAACAAGGTTTACAATTCATCCGAGAGAACGAATACCAAAGGCATCCATTCTAGAGAATTTAGAAAAAAATTGAATTTGAGATTCTTCGTCTCGACTTTGTCGAAACTCAGAATGACTCATGCGTCTTTTGATTCTAACCGCTCATTAAACTATTTTTAGCGCAAAATTATAAGCAAGCTATGTCAATCACTCCTTTAATGGCGCAATATGGAAAGATCAAGGAAAGCTATCCTGATACAATTTTATTATTCCGAATGGGAGATTTCTTTGAAACTTTTGAGGAAGATGCAAAGATCGCCTCAAAAGTACTAGGAATAACACTTACTAAACGCGCGAACGGTGCAGCCGGGGAAGTTCCCCTAGCCGGATTTCCTCATCACGCTATCGATAATTACTTACCAAAACTTGTACGTGCCGGTTATAGGGTTGCTGTTTGTGAACAGATGGAAAATCCAAAGTTTGCTAAGGGAATTGTAAAACGGGATGTGATTGAGGTTGTTACACCAGGCGTTACAATTTCCGATAAACTTCTTGATCATAAAAAAAATAATTATCTCCTCTCGGTTTATATTGAAGATGAAATTGCCGGAATTGCTTTCTGTGATATCTCTACCGGTGAGTTTTCTACTTTCGAAGTGAAAAGCACGGAGGTTGCCCAACAACTTGGTTCGATCAATCCTGCAGAGATATTAATTCCCAAAAAACTTAAACATGAACTTGAGCCGCTGATTCACAAAGCTGCTCCTTCGGCACGAATAACAAAAATTGATGATTGGATTTTCAATTTCGAATATTCTTCTGAACTTCTGATGACTCACTTCAACACAAAAACATTGAAGGGATTCGGAATTGAAACCATGCGTACCGGAATCAACGCAGCCGGCGCGGCTCTGAATTACTTACGCGAAACGCAGAAAGCCAATCTCACACACATCAATAAGATCTCGCGGCATAATCCTTCCGACTATATGATCCTCGATTACTCGACTAAGAGAAATCTTGAGATCATGTTTACAATGCAAGAAGGTGAGCGCGAAGGATCGCTTATTTCGATTTTAGATAAGACAGCTACTTCCATGGGCGGACGAATGCTGAAGAAATGGATTGCTGCCCCGTTAAAAAAATTGGAGCCAATCTTAAAACGGCAAGAGTGCATCGAAGCGCTTCTTCAAAATAAAACGCTGCGAAAAAATCTGCAGAATGAATTGAAAGAGATTGGTGATCTTGAACGATTGATATCAAAAATTTGTACTGGAAGAGTTAACCCGCGGGAACTGCTTCACTTAAAAACTTCTCTCAAAAAAATCCCGCTCATCAAACAACTTTTAGATCAGACTTCAATTGAAACACTTGTTACAATTAACCAAAAGTTAAATCCTCTGGAACAGTTAGTTGGGAAGATTGAATTATCCATAACTGATGATCCACCTCTTTCAATTTCTGACGGCGGAGTTATACGCCATGGATTCAGTCCTGAACTTGATGAAATGCGCGGACTCTCGACCAACGCAAAAGATTGGATTACAAATCTCCAGAAAACAGAACGCGAGAGAACAAAAATTTCTTCTCTTAAAGTAAGCTACAATAAAGTTTTTGGCTACTACATCGATATTAGTCACGCAAATAAAGATAAAGTCCCGGATAATTATATTCGCAAGCAAACTCTTGTTAACAGTGAGCGGTTCATAACTCCCGAGTTGAAAGAGTATGAAGACAAAATTCTCAATGCTGAAGAGAACATTGCAAACCTTGAGTATCAGCTTTTTGATCAAGTTAGAATTGCCGCCGCAACTGAAACAGAGGCGATACAGGATAACGCACGTTTAATTGCCATGCTTGATTGTTATCAATCTTTTGCGGAGTGCGCTGATGAATATAAATATGTCCGTCCATTGCTTGATGAATCCGATGTAATTGAAATTACTGACAGCCGCCATCCGGTTGTTGAAAGAATTCTTCCGCCGGGAGAAAAATTCACTCCTAACGGTTACAAACTTTCTTCAGTAGAAGAACAGATCATTATTTTAACCGGTCCTAACATGGCAGGCAAATCTGTTTACCTTCGTCAAGTAGGATTGATAGTTCTGATGGCGCAGATCGGTTCATTCGTTCCGGCTAAGGAAGCACACATCGGTTTGGTTGACCGCATTTTTACACGCGTCGGGGCAAGCGATAATATTTCTGCGGGTGAATCAACTTTCTTAGTGGAGATGCAAGAAGCTGCTAATATCTTGAATAACGCTACGAGTAAAAGTTTGATCTTGTTAGATGAAATCGGACGCGGTACAAGTACATTTGACGGTATCTCAATCGCATGGGCAATTACGGAATACTTGCACGAGAATCCAAAACTTGCCGCAAAAACTTTATTTGCGACGCACTACCATGAGTTGAATGAAATGGCAACATTATTTCCGCGCATAAAAAATTATAAAGTTGAAGTCCGCGAGTACGGGGATAAAGTAATCTTCCTGCACAAAGTAACTTCCGGAGGAGCAGATCATAGCTACGGAATTCAAGTTGGACAGATGGCAGGCTTGCCCATTTTTGTTACCAACCGTGCTAAAGAAATTCTTGCTAATTTAGAGAGTAAGGAATTAACTCCTAATGAAATGAAGAAAGCAAAACTTGCAAAGTTGAAAGGCGGAGATGATTTTCAGATCAACCTTTTCGAGATGAAAGATGAGGAATTACGTAAACATATTTCCGATATTTCGATCAACAGTTTAACACCGCTTGAGGCGTTGAATAAATTGAGTCAACTAAAGCAACAAATTGATGATGAAAAGAAATCTTAATAAATACCGGCGAAACGATCCAGAGCAAGATCCAGAGCAAGAAAAGTCTTTTCGTATTCTTAGTCATGCTCTTATTCTTACTCTTCTCATAGTTTCATGCGGAAGGAATTACACACCTGAACAAAAAGCTTATATCGCCAAGATCGAAAAAGAAAGAGAAGCAAAAAATGAATGGATGAAAAACGATGACTCTTCACCATTCAACAAAAAAGGGAAAATCGAATTCCATGATCTGAATTACTTTGACGTTGACCCCGTTTTTCTTTTTAAGAGCAAGTTGTTCCAGTATTCACCGAAAGATACTGTTACGGTTATGGGCACTAAAGGTGATGAAAGAAAGTTGGTTCGATACGGTTACTTTTTGATCAACTATGATAAGAAAGATTATAAAATCAATTTTTACGAAGGCACTACAAAAAGCGGTGAAAAGTATTACACAATTTCTTTTACAGACCAAACAACAAATATAGAGTCTTACGGAGTCGGCAGATATATTGAAATGGAACTAAATGCAGACCCAAATCATTTATATGAAGTGGATTTTAATTTGGCTTTCAGTCCATATTGCTCCTATAGTCCAAACTATTCATGTTCAATTCCATTAAAAGAAGATCACATCCCGATGGCGATTCGGGCTGGCGAGAAAAAATATCACGATTAAAAACGGAGAATAAATTGGTTGTTATATTAGAAAATAATGCTACCGAAGCTCAGATAGAAAATGTTGTAAAGCATCTTGAAGAATTCGGATTTCAAATTCATAAATCCATCGGTGCCGAGAGAACGATAATAGGTGCAATTGGCGTTAAACCAAACTTTGATACACGTAACATCAGCATTCTTGATGGCGTTGATGAAGTTTACCGCGTTACCACTCCATACAAACTTGCAAGCAGAAGTTTTAATGAGCAGAATACAATTATCAAGATCAACGACGTTGAGCTTGGCGGAAATAAAATTGTAATGATTGCCGGTCCTTGTTCGATTGAAACTGAAGATCAAATATTTCGATTAGCAAAAGTAGTTGCAAAATCCGGTGCAAAAATTTTACGAGGTGGAGCTTTCAAACCGCGCACTTCCCCTTACTCATTTCAAGGACTTGGAGAAGAGGGACTAAAATTAATACGCTCGGCAGCAGATGAAAATAATTTATTGGTTGTAACTGAAGTGATGCAGATGGACCAGATTGACCTTATTGATCAATACACCGATATCTTTCAGCTTGGCGCGCGTAACATGCAAAACTTTTCTCTTCTAAAAGAATTGGGCAGAGTTAATAAACCCGTAATGCTTAAACGCGGTATAGCGGCTACAATTGAAGAATTGCTTATGTCCGCGGAATACATTTTGAGCGGGGGAAATAAAAATGTTTTCTTGTGTGAGCGCGGTATCAGAACATTTGAGAATTACACTCGCAACACTTTCGATCTTTCGGCGATTCCGGTCGTGCATAAGAAGAGCCACTTACCAATTATCGCTGATCCCTCTCACGCGACAGGATTAAGAGATCAAGTTCCGCCAATGGCACGCGCGGCTGTTGCAGCAGGTGCCGATGGCATTATGATTGAGATACACGATGATCCGGAACATGCTTTATCCGATGGACCTCAAGCTTTATTGCCGGATACATTCCTTAAATTGATGGAAGAGCTCCGTCTCATTGCAATAGCAATTGGCAGGACGTTATAGTTGAAGATTGAGAAGATTTCAATAATTGGATTGGGTTTGATCGGCGGATCGATCGCAAAAGCATTAAAAAATTTCTCCTTACATTACCGAATTAGTGCATTCGATAATTCCGATATTCTTGAAAAAGCATTCCGGTTAAATGTGATCGATAAGAAATTACTCTCGGTTAACGATGCTCTCGATTCCGATCTGATTTTTATTTGTCTCCCTGTTGATGCTTCCATAACTGCATTTGAAGAATTAGCCGACAGAATCCAACCGAATCAAATTATTACCGACGTCTGTAGTGTGAAGACAGTCTTTCAGGAAATATGGGATAAGAAAAAACGAAATGGTTTTTACATCGGCGGTCATCCGATGACAGGCAAAGAGAAAGGTGGTTTCGTTAATTCCGATCCGCTGCTTTTCGAAAACTGTGTATATATTCTTAACGATTCAGCTAAAGAATTTCCGTCCTACAATTCTTTTACAGAGATTATTCATCAGCTTGGCGCGCGGATAACTTTTCTAAATCCAAAAGTACATGATATAATCGTCGCTTCTGTGAGTCATCTCCCCCAACTTGTTTCCGTATCATTGATCAATTCCGCAAATTTCAAAGAGAGCGCGTTAAACTTTTTTGATTACGCCGCCGGCGGATTCAGAGATATGACACGTATCGCCTCAAGCGAATTCAATGTTTGGGAACCGATCATACGTAAAAACGGAAAGAATATCATTCAAGCGATTGACAATTTTATTATTGATCTGGAACAGATAAAAAAATCTATTGCCAAAGAAGATTATGAAACTCTCTCCCAAAAATTTGAAAGTGCCAGAATTAAGCGTGATGAGATTCCAAAATCCAATAAAGGTTTTATCAATCAGATCTATGATGTTTTTGTCTTTGTGAAAGACGAACCCGGAGTGATTAGCAAAATTTCAACCGCATTGTTTGAGAGTAACATCAACATCAAAGACATTGAACTTCTGAAAATCCGGGAAGGTTCCGGCGGTACATTCCGTCTTGCTTTTGAAAGTCTAATGGATGCTGAGAGAGCAAAGAAAATAATTGAAGAGATTGGATTTTCTACAAAGAATTGATAACTGCCCATCCCAACCCTTCCCAAAGTGAAGGGCTTTTCCACTGTTCTAGTTTAAGTATTCTACTTTTTCACACAAGTTATTTTATTATATTTATCAAAGAAAATATTTAAAGGAATAATAAATGAAAACATTTACAGCCTACGTTGAATGGGATCCTGAAACAAAATTATACGTTGGTATAATACCCGGAATTCCCGGTGCACACACCCAAGGTGCTACACTTGACGAATTGAATGCAAATCTTAAAGAAGTTCTTTCACTTTGCTTGGAAGAAAATAAAGAAGAAGTAAACTACCTTCCATATTTTGTAGGCTTACAACAAATCGAGATTGCAGTGTGACTAAACTTCCAATAATCAATTTTAAGAAAATGGATTCAATCCTTCGCAATCTTGATTTCTCCGTTATGCGACAAAAAGGAAGTCATGTATTTTATAAACATCAAGACGGAAGGACAACTACTGTTCCTAACCATCCAAATCGCGACCTTGCCCGCCCGTTAATCCGTGAAATACTTAGAGAGATAGAAATTTCTGTAGAAGAGTTTAGAAATCTTATTAATAAATAAAACAATTTTTAATGAGGTGATGAAACTAATTTATACAATCGTCTTCCGGTTCGGAAAGTGAGCTATGAAGTTCATCTATAATTTGTTTTGAATCTGAAGGCGCCAGTTTACCCGTAGCATAAAGAGTTCTATATTCTCTCACTTCTGTTGCAATCTCTTCTCTTCTTTCTTCTACGGTTTGTTTCTTAAGTATTTCAATCAACATTTCTTTATCGGAAAGAGATAACTGTCTGGCACTGTCTAATGCCTGATCTAAGTTTATCATTTTTATTCCTTTCTTTTAACTGAAGTAAATATAACTTTTTATGATAAGAAATGTTAGGACGAATAAATAGAGATTTTTAAAATCCGCGAAGGTTCGGGCGGTACATTCCGCCTGGCTTTTGAAAGCGAAAGTGATGCTGAGAGAGCGAAGAAAGTAATTGAAGAGATAGGGTTTACAACAAAAATATAAATGTAGAATTTAGATTATCCTAATCCCTGTTTTCAAAATTTCTTTCACAAACAAATCATCTTCTGTAAAATCTTCCGGACGGTAAGGAAGAGGCGAGATATCGTAGTCAACAGCCGAAATAGCGGAAACCATATTTTCTTTATCAATTATTCTGATACCCTTAAAATCACTAGATACGACTGCCAAATCAATGTCGCTCCATTCGTTATATGTACCTTTTGCATAAGAACCAAATAGAATGGCTTTTTCAACATTGATCCCAATTCTTTTTAGTTCAAAAACAAATTGATGAATTTTTTTATCAATTATATTTTGTTCTTCAACCATTCGTACATCTCCATAATTTTTTTCATGTAATCCTCAGTGTAAACTTTAGTTGCTACTACGAAAGCATTCCTTTTGAAATCAGGATATCGTGATTCAAGGTTGAAATTATTCACTTTGAGGAGAAACTCCCTTTGCTCTTTAGTAAGATTGAGATTTGTCCTTCTCTCTAAGGAAACTAAATCATGAATCTTGGGAGGCACTTGCTTGGTATCTTTAACATAATGTGCTTTGATTATTTTTTCAAGAATGAGATGTGATATAAACAAAGCCCATACATTATGACCGTTCTCAAACATACTCTTCGCTACCGGCACATCAAGTTCAGCAATATCTACCCAGTATTGTATTTGTTCTTCTAAAGTCATCTTATTTAGCTTTTCTCTAAACCAAAATAAAGAATCAATTTGATTTTCAAAAGATAAATTTTGTTACTCCGTCTGCACTTCGCTCTCCATCAATCGCAGCGGAGACAATTTATAGTTTTTTATTGTTGTCCTTTTTGATAGATTAGATGTGGATTTACGATATGAAAATAAAAGCAGACCATATAAAATTTTTTGTATTGATAATTTATTTGCTGTTTATTGGAATTGATTTATTCAAAACAATCTCAACCCCGTATGAATTATTGCGAATTATTTTTTATTGAATTGCTATCAATATATTATCTGATTACATAACGCGTGGAAAGAAAAGAGGTAAAAAATGAATACCCAGGATTTAGTAACCATCATTTTGGGAGCTATAATTATTCCGGCATGTATTCTCTATCTGTATCTCAAGAAAAAAGAACTTGATGAAGAAAATCAAGAGATACAAACAAGTCAAAAAATTCTTTCTGCATTAAAAGAATACGCTAAACAACAACCTGATTTTGCTAAGGTCTTAAGCAAATTCGGATTGTTATAGTTAAACAAACCCATCAAGTTTTATTTTAGATATTTGATAATTGCTTCAGCACTTCTCTCTCCATCAATCGCGGCGGAGACAATTCCTCCGGCATATCCCGCACCTTCACCGCACGGAAATAATCCTTCAATTTCAACATGCATTAAAGTTTCATTGTTACGTGGTATTCTAATCGGTGAGCTTGTACGTGTTTCAGCGGCAAGTATTTGCGCTTCTTCCGTTAAATATCCTTTCATTTTTTTCCCGAAGATTATTAAACTTTCCCTAAGTCCCTCTGCAATTTTTATCGGAAGGATTTCATGAAGTGGTGAACTGACTGTTCCCGGTATGTAAGAAGTCTTTGGAAGAGATTGGGAAGTTATTCCTTTAACAAAATCTGTTACGCGTTGCGCCGGAGCTCGTAGAGTTTTACCTCCCGCCTCAAAAGCAATCCGTTCAACTTCTTTTTGGAATTCCAATCCGGCAAATACACCGTGTGATTCATGGTGAGTCCAGTCTTTCTCATCAACGCTAACTACCAATCCTGAGTTAGCGAATGGTGAATCACGGCGCGAAACGCTCATCCCATTCAACACAAGTTCATCAGGCGAAGTTGATGCCGGAATTATTATTCCGCCCGGACACATACAAAAAGAATAAACCCCACGATCATCCACCTGGCATGTTAAACTGTAGCTTGATGCGGGTAAGTTTTGATTGCGCTCTTTTGTGTGATATTGAATTTCATCTATCAATTTTTGCGGATGTTCGATACGGACACCCATAGCAAATGGTTTCGGTTCAATTTTTATTTTGTGTCTATCCAGCAAGTAATAAATATCACGTGCCGAGTGCCCGGTTGCTATAATTACAGAATCGCCAAGATATTCCTTATCACTATTTACAATTACACCCTTAATTTTATTCCCTTCAAGAATAAATTCCGTCACGCGCGATTCAAAATGAATTTCTCCGCCACAGATCAAAATTGTTTCGCGTATAGCTCTGACAACTTGCGGTAAAATATTTGAACCGATGTGCGGATGAGCATCAATCAAGATTTCTTTCGGAGAACCGTGCTGAACTAAAATGTTTAGTATTCGTTTTACATCGCCCCGTTTTGTTGACCGTGTAAAAAGTTTACCATCGCTATATGTACCGGCTCCCCCTTCTCCAAAACAATAATTGGAATCGGGATTCACTTCACCAAATTGCTGAATTGCCCTAAGATCGCGCCGACGTGTCTGAACATCTTTTCCCCGTTCAAAAATAATCGGTTTAATTCCAAGCTCTATCAAACGTAATGCGGCAAACATTCCGGCGGGTCCCATACCTACAATCAAAACTTGTTTATTGTTAGTAACCGGTAAAAAATTTAATGGTGCGTATATATCTGTTGGTTCTTCGCCAATAAATACAATTGCTTTCGTTCTGTAAATCGGATTCCGGCTGCGTGCATCAACTGATCTACGGATAATTTGAACTGCCGATATTTCTTCAAAGTTGAGTTTGAGTTTTTGTGCGGCAAGATTCTTTTGGTAAGAATAATCGTTAATAAAATCAGGCGGTATTATCAGTTCTATTTCTTTAGTCATATTGTCCTCTGTTTTGAGGAAAAGCTTTTGAATTCAGAATGATGAACATAAAGCTACAGGTGTAGAGTGATGAACGTAGAGTGTAGAGTGCAGAGTTATGAACGTAGAGTGCGGAGTTATACACCTCTTGCAGTTTTTATACTGCTTGTTAATAAACGCTCTATTTCATCACAATCTTTAATTAAGCTTTCGTATTCTGATTGAGTTATGATTTCAGTTCTGCAAAAAACGTTTAACCAATAGTCAGTTTCACGGCTTTCTTTTAAGGAAATTGAAAGTTTATTTATAAAATCTTTTTTAGATGCTGCACTTTGTGCTTCGGAAGTATTCGCACCAACGGAAGTACCGGCTTTAAGAAGTTGAACATAAAGAGCTTCTAATGATCTGTCTTTTTGCATTAAACATTTGAATAACCTTACAATACGAACTGCAAAATCGATCGTTTTTCTATACAAAATCCCTTTATAAATTTCAGGTGGTTCAAATACTCTTGACATATTAACTCCATGAATATTTATAAAATTAAAAACCACTCTAAACTCATCACTCTAAACTCGTCACTCTGCACTAATAAGTTGATTTAATGACTCCCCCATCCACAGCGATGGTTTGACCGGTAATAAATCCTGCTTGCTCGGACGCGAGATAAACTATCATAGAGGCAACTTCTTCCGGTTGAGCAAGACGCTTCATTGGTACTTCATTAGACATCGCTTCCAATATTTTTCCCGGAGTTGTGTTGGCAAGTTTAGCTCTAATTTCTGCAAGTTCATGGATTCTTGGTGTAAGCGTATATCCAGGCGCAACATTATTAACCGTAATATTGTATTTACCAACTTGATTGCTTAATGTTTTAGCAAAACCTGTAACACCACTGCGGAGCGAGTTTGAAAGAATCAAATTATCAACCGGTTGTTTTACAGATAGAGATGTTACATTGATAATGCGTCCCCAATTTTTAGCTTTCATTCCGGGCAATACATAACGCGTAAAACGAATAGCACTCATCAGGACTTGCTCGAAAGCGGCTTGCCAACTATCATCATATAGATCTTCAAAATAACCGGGTACAGGTCCGCCGCAATTATTAACAAGAATATCTATATCACCAAGATTCTTTTGAAAAACTCGAATTGTCTCTTCAATATCTTGCGGTTCATTAATATCGCAGACTTCCCATAATGGCTCAATGCTGTAATTTGTTTTAATTTCTTGTGCGGCTTTTAAAAGATTTTCTTTGTTGTGAGAACAAATTGCAACGTGGCAGCCTTCCTTAATAAATAATTCAGCAGTGGCTTTTCCTATTCCGCTGCTTGATGCTGTGACTAAAACAGTTTTACCTTTTAGATGTAAATCCATTTTCAATCTCATTGTTTTTTACTAATTACAATTTAAGGATTTTTCAGAAAGGATTTTAAAAAGAAATGCCGAACGTTTCCAATTAGATCGAAACTGTATAAAAAGCAACTTCGTCATTTCGACCGAAGAGAGAAATCTTAAAATATAATCAATAATTCTACTTCACATTTGCAACTTCTTTAACAGCCATTTGTTCACTTACAATCTCTTCGGTATCAAGAGCTATAACAAGTTCTTCATTTGTTGGGATTCTGAGAATACTCACTTTTGAATCAGCAGCAGAAATTACACATTCACCTTTAACGTTTTGATTAGCCGATTCATCTAGATTGATTCCAAGGAATTCCATATTCGAACAAACATCGTTACGAACCATTACCGAATTTTCTCCGATACCGCCGGTGAATACTAAGGCATCAAGTCCACCCATAGCAGCAGCGTAAGCGCCAACATATTTTTTAATTCGGTATGTAAAAACATCAAATGCATATTTTGCCTTTTTATTTCCTTCACCAATGGCTTCTTCAATCTCACGCATATCGCTGCTTTCACCGCTGATACCGATGAGTCCGCTATGCTTGTTGAGTAGTGTATTAGCTTCGGAAAGTGATAATCCTTCTTTAGCCATGATATATAGAATGACCGAAGGATCCATATCACCGCTTCTCGTTCCCATGATCAATCCTTCCAGCGGGGTAAAACCCATCGTTGTATCAACAGATCGTCCACCGTTAACAGCTGCCATCGAACATCCATTGCCAAGATGAGCCGTAACCATTTTCAATTGCTCGATTGGTTTACCTAACATCTTTGCCGCACGTTCAGAAACATAACGATGTGAAGTTCCGTGGAATCCGTAACGGCGAATTTTATATTTTTTATAAAGTTCATAAGGAATTCCATACAGGTAAGCATGCGGAGGCATCTTAATATGAAATGATGTATCGAATACTCCCACTTGCGGTGTATTTGGTAGATGACTCTTAGCAGCTTGAATACCTTTAATGTTAGGCGGATTATGAAGAGGTGCAAGTTCAATATTATCTTTCAGCGCTTTCATAACCTGATCTGTGATTAATACAGAACCGGAGAATGTTTCTCCACCATGAACAACGCGATGACCGACCGCGTCTATCTCTTTCTTATCTTTGATCACTCCGTGATTTGGCGAAAGTAAAACTGCAATTACATATTCAATCGCAATCGTGTGGTCAAGTATTTCGCCTACAATTTTTATCTCCTCTTTATCATAAGGTTGATGAGTGAGTATCGCACTCGCCATACCAATACGCTCAACCATTCCTTTAGCAAGTGCGATTTGTGCAGTTGTATCTATAAACTGATATTTGATTGACGAACTTCCGCAATTAAGAACCAGAACCTTCATTTCTTCCTCAAAAATTTTAGTTGATTATTTTACCATCTGCATCATACTTAAAAAATCCTTCGCCGGTTTTCTTACCAAGTTTTCTTTCGCGAACAAGTTTGCGAAGTATTGGGCAAGGACGATATCTTGGTTCGCCTAATGTAGCCCATAATGTTTCCATCCATGCAAGGACTTCATCAAGTCCCATCGAATCAGCCATTTCGAGCGGACCAGTATTAAAATTGTAACCGAGCCGCATGGCAGTATCAATATCTTTTGCGCTCGCAACTCCCTCAAGTAAAATATGCATTGCTTCGTTAAGCAAGGGGACGATTGCGCGTGTTGTCACAAATCCAGGATACTCATAAACTTCAACAGCTGTTTTACCAATACGTGCCGCAAATTTTTTAATTACTTCAACAGTTTTATCAGAAGTATCCAATGCACGTATTAATTCAACCAAAGGAACTTTAGGCACCGGATTTAAGAAATGCATACCAATTATTTTATCCCGGCGTTTTGTTACTTCTGCAATTTTAGTCAGGCTTAGCGTAGAAGTATTGGAAATGAAAATCGTTTCCGGTTTAGCTACGGCATCAAGTTCCTTGAATATTTTTTTCTTTAGATCATAATTTTCATCAACAGCTTCGATGATAAGATCACATTCCGGAATCTCACTATTGTTAGTCGTCCATTTGATTCTATTAAGAACTGATTTCATTTCACTCTGAGTCATTGCCCAGCGGGCGATATCTCGTTCCATGGAGACTTTCAAATTTTCTTTCGCTCGCTCAAGCTGTTCGTCGTCCCGTTCAATCAATACAACATCCAAACCCGCGTTAGCTACTGTTTGAGCTATTCCTTGTCCCATTACACCGCCGCCAATAATTGCAACGTAGTCAATCCGCTCAAGTTCTTCGACTTTGTGATTGCCTCCGAGTAAATCTTCTAATTTTAATTTTTCTTCTGCCATGATTCACCGATATATTTTCAAAATTATTTGATTTCCATCTGTAAAATAATGAAATCTACAGAGAGAACCTTCAGAAAGAACAAATATTATACCAGAGTTATAAATGGAAAAACGAATAGATTATATGGTTTGAATGAACGGTTTATCAGAAATAAAAATCAATATGCCAATATTGGGAATATTTCTTTCCAAATGATTCTTACATAATCCCGCTACGGAATATTACCGGCACCGTTCGGTTACAGTAATCCGAAGAACTCACCTTGCTTGATATTTAAGCTCACATTCTTCAGCGCGTTTACATTTTCAAAATTTTTTACGATATGACTGATTTTAAGCATGAGTCTTCTCTAAAAAGGTAATTTCATTATAGAAAAGTTTTGAAATCGGTTTATTTTCACAATCCAAAATAACGGAATAAACCTTTTTAGATACGCCTCAAGCATATTTAATCAACTATTTTTATTTTGGCTTTAAGATAATTGCTTAAGTTAAGATGTCAAACAAAACTCTATGTTAATGCATTCAAAAGATATTCTAAAAAAGTTTTTCGGATATGATGAGTTTCTGCCTGCGCAGGAAGAAATAATCTCTGCAATACAAAACGGTGAAAGTGTTCTTACAATTCTGCCAACCGGCGGCGGTAAATCTCTCTGCTATCAGATTCCCGCTTTGATGGCTCCTCGTTTTTCAATAGTGATCTCACCTCTTATAGCTTTAATGAAAGATCAAGTAGATTCTATCAATAAAATCGAAACCGTAGCTGCTTTCATCAACAGTTCATTAGACTCACGTGAGATTGAGAAAGTTTTACAAAATCTTGCCAACGGTTCAATAAAAATTCTATATGTATCTCCCGAAAAACTTTCAAATAGATATTTTGCGGAGAGACTGAAATCATTACAACCTTCTAACCTATTTGTTGACGAAGCGCATTGTATTAGCGAATGGGGACATAACTTTAGACCCAGTTACCGGAAGATCAAGGAGTTTGTAGAGTTCCTCGGGATGAAAAATGTTTCTTCTTTCACTGCCACTGCAACTGAAGATGTCAGAAAAGATATCATTGACCAGCTTGGATTGAAAGATCCAAAAGTTTTTGTACGCGGATTTGAAAGAGAGAATTTCCATTTAAATGTGATTCACACACAGCACAAAAAAGAAAAAATCGCAGAAATATTAAAGAGTAGAAATGAGCCGGCTATTATCTATACTGCAACTAGAAAGTCGGCAGAAGAAGTTTCAGAATTTCTGCGCAGCAATCGAATTGACTGCACGTTTTATCACGCAGGATTGGCGTCAGAATTACGCAGGATGATTCAGGACGATTTTCTATCCGGTAGAATTAAGGTGATTGCAGCAACTAACGCCTTCGGAATGGGAATTGATAAAAGTGATATCCGCGCCATCTTTCATTTCAATATGCCGGGGACAATAGAAAACTATTACCAGGAGATAGGGAGAGCGGGACGCGACGGTAAAGCCGCCAGCATTTTTTTGTTATACGATGAGCGCGATAGATTGATTCAAGAATATTTTATTGCAAGCTCAACTCCAACACGTCAACAGATCGAAGATGTTTATCAATTGATTTGCGATCTTGGCAAAATTGCGGTTGGAAATCTTTCCGAGAGTGATATTCCGCTTAATAATAATTTCCTTTCACTTATTAGGGCAAAAAAGATAAACCAAGGATTGGTGAATGCATCAATTAAAATCCTGGAAGAATCTGAATACTTCCGCCGCAGATCTGATTTCGAGAATAATCATTACGGTCAATTTCTTCTTGATCCTAAACGGCTCAATCAATTTGCAAAAAGTTTTACCGACGCTGAACTGAAAGATTTAATACTGCTTCTTGCGCGAGAATACGGCAGTAAAATATTTAGCTCTAAAATTCAGATTGGTGTAGGAAAACTTTCTCATTTGCTTGAAATATCTGAGGATTCAATCATAGAGTTGCTTCAGACTTTGAATCGTTCCGGCATATTCTCTTATGAACAACCGTCTCTCTTCCCATCAATAAAACTAATTGCCCCACGAGTTGAAGCAAAGCGGCTACGATTAAATCTCGAAAGGAGCCGTAAACTTGCAGATCATGCTAAAGCAAAGCTTGATAAGATGATTGGATACGCATTCACTGGACTATGCCGGTTTAAATATATTCTAGAATACTTTGGTCAGTTTGATCCAAACTATAAATGCGGCAAGTGCGATGTCTGCACCGGTTCAATTCAAACAACAAAAGTTACTTTGGAATATTTAGAAGAAATTATACTTCAAACGGTTCATGAATCAAGCACACCGATAAAAAAGAATAATTTAATTCACATACTCACCGGTAAAACAGATTTGTCATCACTGAAAAAGTTTTCAACATTTGGTTCATGCACTCATTTTAAGAAAGAAGAAATTGATAATTCGATCGCTTCCTTGAATAATAGCGGGTTACTGAGTGTCATCAAAGATGTCTTGTCACTCTCCGAGAAAGGTGTTGGTAATTTTATTGAGATTGAAGATGATAGTAAACCACAAAAAGTTGACACTAAATATGAAGCGGAACTTAAGCTATTTAATTTACTTCGGCAGATCAGAAAAGAAGCCGCAGATAAATTCGGGCAGCAAGCCAGACTGATTTGCCCCGACGAAGTGCTTAGAGAAATTGTTCAGTTAAAACCAAAAACTTCTTCTGAGTTGATAAATATAAATGGGTTCAATCAACGTATGTTCAATAAAATTGGTGAGGAATTTCTGATTGTGCTAAAGAATTTTTCTGACTCAGAAAAGATGGATGCTAATTTGAAGCAGAAGAACATCCCCGCTAATATTTTAAAAGTGCTTGAGTTAGTACAAAAAAAATATTCGTTAAGTGATATTTCAACGTTGACAAAATTGCCCGAGTCAATTGTCTCTACTCAAATAGAAACATTGCTGGAATTGCAGCCCGGTCTTGAAATAGATTTTCTTTTTGAGAAGAACGAATTAAAAGTGATAAACAAAAAAATTGATGAAGGTATTCTTGATCTGAGATCATTAAGGGAGGCGCTTGAGAACAAGATCGGTTACGCTAAATTGCGGATTGCCGTAGCAAAACGGAGGGTTAATTGATTGCGTTACTCTTTTTTAATTCTTCCAGATAATCGTTAGCTTTTTTAAAAAATCTTGCCCATCTATCTTTATCTTGAGAATATTTTCCGAGTTCAACCTCAAATTCTTTTTCAGTTAGTTCATATTTTTTAAAAACAGCTCCTTTATGTATACGCAGCGAATCAGAATTGTGAGCATAAGTCTTATCGGCAATAACATTCTCAACGTAAACTTTAACCAACACTTCTTCAGATACCTTCTCCTTGCTGCAAGCAAAACAAAGTAGAGTAAGAAAGAGAAGTAATAAAATCTTACTATTTCTTTTTACTGGCTTCAAATAAGATCCTCTTTTCACGATCCGTAAGATTTTGATACCCGCTCTGACTGATTTTATCAAGAATTTTGTCAATCTCTTCTTGGTTTATCACATCATCTTCTTTTCGAGAAGCATTGATATCATAAAACTTTGCATCTTCCACATCAGTCGGCTTAAATGGATTTTTTCGGAAAGTTTTTTTGAAATTGCCGGCAGAAAAAGTATTACCAGCTTTTTTGAATGCACTAAAAATATTTTTTCTGCTAAATTCGTTTCTACGATTGTAGAGTATGAAAAAGAGTCCAGTAACAGCACCTCCAACGTGAGCCAAATGTGCGACTAAACTTTGATCACCAACGGACATAAATTCAAAAACAAAAAGAATTGCAATAAGATATTTTGCTTTGATAGGGATTAAGAAATAGATGAACACATAACGATCCGGGAAATACATAGCAAAGGCAATCATTACACCAAAGACGGCGCCTGAAGCTCCGATAGTTGGTCCAACGCCACCAGCAGCTAATAAAGGTGATAGAAACAGTTGAAGTAATCCTGCACCCAGACCGCACAATAAGTAAAAAAGTAAAAATCTCTTTGGACCCATGATATGTTCAATCTCCATTCCAAACATCCAGAGTGCGAACATGTTGAACAAAATATGAGAGAAACTTCCGTGCATGAATTGATAAGTTATTAATTGCCACGGATAAAAACTTGCAGAAAGAGCTCCTTGTAAAACACCTTGGAAATATATTGGAACTCCGCCACCCTCTAACGGCATCAGAGCAAAATATCTTACGATCATATCGTCAAGAGTAATTGGTCTATCTATAAAATAAGTCTTTCCAATTAGTTCGATGAAGAAGACAATCACATTACTCAGCAACAATGCTTTAATTACCGGCGGGAAAAAAGTAAACCCACCCATTCCGGATGGACGATAATAATCTCTCGAATCTAAACCCATTTGTTCCCTTATTTATTTCGTTAGAAAATACTTCATTTAAATGAAAGAAAGAAGCAACTCGTTAATTAAACTCAAAAATTAGTTTAATAAATTTCTTCGTGATCGTGTTCTTAATCGTAATCATGATCTTTAATGCGAGCAAGATCACGATCATGAGCAAGTGCAAGAAAGAAGGATGATATCATGCTCTTGCTCTTTTCAATTATTTATCATCATTCAAAGCTTCAACACCGGGAAGAATCTTTCCTTCAAGAAATTCTAATGAAGCGCCGCCGCCTGTAGAAACGTGTGAAACTTTATCATCAAGTCCGGCTTTCTTAATCGCAGCAGCAGAGTCACCACCGCCAATAATTGTTATAGCACCATTTCTAGTTGCCTCAGCCAGCGCACCGGCAATAGTATCGGTTCCATTCGCAAAATTATCAAACTCAAAAACTCCCATCGGTCCGTTCCAAATTATAGTCTTGCTGGAAAGAATTACGTTCTTGAATTCTTCGATCGTTTTTGGTCCAATATCTAATCCCATCTTGCCAGAAGGAATTTTATCGGCATCAACAACTGCTGAAGGAGATTCATTCTTGAATTCGGCAGCCACTACATTATCTTTGGGTAACAACACTTTTGCTCTAGAAGTTTTGAATTTTTCCAGCATCTGTTTTGCGAGATCAATTTTCTCTTCTTCAAGTAAAGATGATCCAATCTCATACCCCATAGCTTTGTAGAATGTATAAGCCATGCCGCCACCGATCAAAAGATTATCAACCTTCGGCAGAAGATTTTCGATCACATCAATCTTTCCTGATATTTTTGATCCGCCCAGAATTGCTGTGAATGGACGAACAGGATTTGCAATTGCCTCACCAAGATAGTCGAGCTCCTTTTGCATCAAGTAACCGGATGCGCAAATTTTAATAAACTTCGTTACACCTTCTGTTGAGGCGTGCGCGCGATGTGCGCTACCGAATGCATCGTTAATATAAACATCTCCAAGTTCAGCGAGTTGTTGGGCAAACTCGGGTACATTTTTTTCTTCTTCCGGATGGAATCGTAAATTCTCAAGAAGCAGAACTTCACCGTCATTCATAGAAGCGACAATTGCCTTAACTTGGTCACCAATACAATCCGGTGCAAACTTTACATCCATCTCTAACAATTCACCAAGACGTACCGCAACTGGTTTTAAACTGTATTTTGGATTTGGCCCGCCTTTAGGTCTGCCGAGATGACTCATCAATATGCAGCGTCCCCCGTCTCCAATAATTTTTTTGATTGTTGGGAGTGAGGATGTAATTCTAATATCATCTGTTATTTTTAAGTTTTCATCGAGCGGAACATTGAAATCAACACGTACAAGAACACGTTTGCTTTTAAGATTTACTTTGTCAATACTCAGTTTTTTCATTTTACTCCTCCGTTGCAAATACTAATTCCTAAAAAAAAGGAGGCTGTATCAAAAGTGTCAAGATTGGATGAGTTGGATTTAATTTCGTTTTAGAATTACAACTTTTCATCAGTAAAAATTACTTTTGAGACAGCCTCCCTGGCTAGAATATCTTTTTAATTATTTAATCATTTTCATTAACAGATCAACAACGCGGCATGAATAGCCCCATTCGTTGTCATACCATGCAATAACTTTGAAGAATCTCTTTTCGCCTTTTAAGTTGTTACCTACTGTTGCCAGTGAATCATAAATAGATGATCTCTCATCATGAATAAAATCTGTTGATACAACTTCCTCGTTGCAATAGCCAAGAATCCCTTTAAGGTAAGTCTCAGATGCTTTTTTCATCAATGAATCAATCTCTTCAATTGAAGTATCTTTTTCCGAACGGAAAGTAAGATCTACGACAGAAACATTGGCTGTTGGAACCCGGAAGGACATACCGGTAAGTTTTCCTTTTGTCTGAGGAAGAACTTCACCCACCGCTTTTGCCGCGCCGGTGCTTGAAGGAATAATATTGATTGCAGCAGCACGTCCGCCTCTCCAATCTTTTTTCGAAGGTCCGTCAACTGTCTTTTGTGTTGCTGTATAAGAATGAATTGTAGTCATCAAACCGCTTTCGATTCCAATTCCCTCTTTCAATAAAACATAAACAACCGGAGCTAAACAGTTTGTGGTGCAAGATGCGTTCGAAACGATTAGATGTTTTGCCGGATCGTATTCGTTATCATTAACACCAATAACGAGAGTCTTAACATCACCTTTGCCCGGTGCTGAAATCAAAACTTTTTTTGCGCCAGCAGTGATATGCCCTTTAGCTTTTTCAGAATCTGTGAATAAGCCGGTTGATTCAATCACTATATCAACACCAAGATCTTTCCATGGTAACTGAGAAGGATCTTTCTGAGCCATTACACATTTGATCTTATTGCCGTTTACAACGAGAACGTCATCAACTTCAACTGAAGGAGAACTTTTTTCGCTTCCAATTGTTCCTTTAAACTTTCCATGAACAGAATCATATTTTAATTGGTAAGCAAAATATTTTGCGTCTGTACTAACATCTACAACAGCAACGATATCGACTTCCTTTCCAAGAAGACCTCTGTCTGATAAAACGCTGATTATCTGTCTACCAATTCTACCAAATCCATTAATGCCAATTTTTACAGTCATTTTATTACTCCTTGATACATAATTGAATGAAATTCGGAGTCAAATATAGATAAACGTGAATGAAGTTTCAATTTGTGGAAAGGTTAAAAATTATTTTAAGATAAAGATTGTTGATTTGATATGAAAAAATTATCTTGGGTGCAACAGTAATAGGAACTATCGTAAAATCTATTCATAATTATATGTGAGGATAAAAATGGCTATAACCGAATTTTTATCATTCGTTCCAATTTTTTCTGATCTTCCGAGTGAGACCCTTGACCAAATCGAAAAGATCGGTACTCGCAAAAGCTACAAAAAGAATGATGTAATTTTAATGGAAGAAGATTCCGGCACAGCTCTTTTTGTGATTGTAACGGGGAAAGTTAAAGTTGCACGTTGCAGTAACGATGGCAGAGAAGTAATTCTTACTATCCTTTCTGATAGTGATTTCTTTGGTGAGATGGCTATTCTTGATGGACTCACACGCTCTGCAACAGTCACTTCGATTGAGGAGACGGAATTATTTTTACTACAAAGAAACGATTTCATGAATTTATTACACGAACATCCGGAAATCTCGGTTGCTCTTCTTCAAGAATTGACTAAGCGTTTACGTTCAGCTGACATGAAAATAAAAGCGCTTTCATTAAAAGATGCCGAAGGAAAAGTTGCTACTGTTATACTCCAATTAGCTGATGATATAGGGAAAATTAAACAAGGTAAAGTTGAAATTGACAAACTACCCCTACAGCAAGATTTAGCAAACATGGCAGGAACGTCTAGAGAAACCATTTCTCGAACTCTGCATTCATTTGCAAAGAAAGGCTTGGTTGAATTAGAGGGATCTAAATTAAAAATCCTTGATTATGAAAAATTCAAGGGAATGTTCATCTAATATGCCCCTTAAAATTGATCTTCACACTCACACAAATTATTCGGACGGTGTTTTTTCTCCTGTAGAACTTGTTGAGAAAGCCCATCAACGCGGCTTAGACATTATCAGTATCACCGATCATGACAGCATTAATGGTATTAACGAAGCTATTGTTTGTGCAAAAGATTTAGGAATCGAAATCATAACCGGTTTGGAGATAAGTACAGACGTAGACGATAAAGAAATTCATCTCCTAGCATATTTCATTGATATTGATAACGAAGAGCTTTTAAAGTATCTGAGTTTCTTTCGAGATGAGCGAATGCATCGCGCCAAAAGAATTGTGCAAAAATTGAGAAAACTGGGTCTGCAAATTTCAATGGATGATGTTGTTGCACACGCTCAAAATTGCGCCATCGGCAGACCTCACATTGCATATGCAATGATCGAACTCGGATTAATTAAAAATTACAATGAGGCGTTTGAAAAATATATTGGTGATTATGGACCAGCGTTTGAGAGAAAGATCCATGTATCGCCTCAGAGCGCCTTAAAATTGATAAGTGATGCCAATGGATTATCATTCATCGCTCATCCGGGATATATGAAAGAAAATTTACTACTTAGTTTAATTAAATCGGGTATTGACGGTATTGAATGTATTCATCCGTCTCATGGTGAAAATCAAGTTCAATTCTACCGCGGAATAGTTAACCAATATTGTTTGTTAGAATCCGGCGGATCTGATTATCACGGCGGGAAAAAATTGGATGAAGAAAATCTAGGTAAATTTATCCTCGGTCAAAATCAGTTCGAGGCAATGAAAAAAATGGTTCGCAAGCACAACTCATAAATTCTCACACCAAAACAGAGACGCATGAAATATTTTTCTACTTTTTGTTCACTCTAAAAACAGTAAATTTGCCAAGCGTCTTTAATAAACATTTTTATAAAAATATAGTCGAGGAGTTCATGCGAGCCGTAAAAATTTGTTTGATCTTTATTGCATTCAGTACATTAAATAATGCTCAATCTATCGGTCAGTGGAAGATATATTCCGATATGAAAAAAATTAACGATGCTGTAGCTACATCTTCGGGAATTTGGACGGCAACAGATGGCGCTGCTTTCAAGTTTAATTTCTCCGACAGCAGTTATAAAATAGTTAATAAAGTTGATGGATTAAGCAGCCAAGCCCTTACATCTGTTACCGTGGATAATGACAATAAGATTTGGTTCGGTTCACGGGAAGGTTATATAAACATCTTTAATCCGCAAAATAATTCTGTTAGCAAAATAGTCGAGATTTTTACTTCCGGCAAAACGCAAAAGCAGATCAATCGAATATTCGTTAAAGGCGATTCAGTGTTTGTATCGTTCGATTTCGGGTTAGCGATCATAAATGCAAAGACCCTCTCTTTTATCGACTCTTTTTTGAAGCTTGGTAGTTTTCCTGCCGAATCCAAAATAATTAGCGCTTTTAAGTCGTCACTTATTTACGCTGTTACTGAATATGGAGTAGCGGTTCAAAAACCGGGTACTACCAATCTTTCTGCACCGGAATCATGGAACACCTTTCCGCTGAGTTCATTCTTACCTCAATACCCGACTCCATCCGCAACACAAATTTTAGAATATAACGGACAGATATTACTTGCTACTTCAAACGGAATTTATAAATTCAACAATGGTTCGTGGCAGTCATTCGTTTTTGACGGGAAGAACATCCTAAGTATGAAAGTTTCCGGAACTACTTTGTACGCTGCAACTTCAAGCCAGGTATTAAAATACTCGGGCGGGCAATCAACTATACTTTATACAAATGAGAATCAAACCTTTAGCTCTATTTCCATAACCGTTGACCAGACGATATATGTATCAACAGCGCAAGGATTGATTGAATATAAAAACAATGTCACCCGAACACTCTATCCTAATGGCCCGGCAGGTAATTTATTTGTGAATCTTTCTGTTGATCCATCTGGCACACTTTGGGTAGCAACGGGTAAGAATAATGCGGGTAAAGGAATTTTTAAATTTGACGGCACAAATTGGAAAGTTTTTGACAAATCCTCTAATCCTATTCTTCCCTCAAATGATTATTATAATGTTTACGCGGCACCGGATAGCACAATTTACTTCTCAAACTGGGGAGATGGTATTGCACTTTTTAAGAACAACGCTTTCCAAGTATTTACCGCAAACAATAGTTCCTTAATTGGAATTCCAAGCAACAACAAATATGTTGCAATTACAGATTCCAAAACCGACTCGAAAGGAAATTTGTGGATTCTCAACACTCAGTCTGCATCAAGAAAACCATTAAGTGTTTATACAAAACAAAATCAGTGGATTCACTTTTCATTTTCTACACCTTCTCTTTCCGAAAATGATAATCTCGATAAACTTATAATAGATCAATACGACACTAAATGGTTTACCGTAACAATCAATGGCAGGTTTGGACTCTACTATTTTAATGAGAACAAAACACTTGACAATACTAATGATGATATTCAAGGGTACTTGAACTCAAGTAATAATCTTCTCAGTGACTTGATAACAGCTTTAGCAATTGATGCTAGAGGTAATTTGTGGGTGGGAACAAACATAGGCGTAAATGTGATTCCAAGTGTGGATGTAAGAACAGATCAAACGAAAATTAAAGTCACAAAGAATCTTGGTTTCGCACTGACAAATCAAACAGTAACATGTATTACAGTTGATCCTCTCGATCAAAAATGGATTGGTACAAAACAGGGTGTATTTGTTTTATCGTCAGATGGAATTCAACTCGTCAATGATAAGCCGTACACCACAAAAAATAGCCCGCTGCCAAGTGATGATATTAAAAGTATTGCCTTTGACGCAAAAAATGGAATCGCTTATATCGGAACAGATTACGGATTAGCAGCACTTCAGACTGCATCAATTCAACCGCTACAAAGTTTTAGTGAAGTGTTTGTTTATCCAAATCCTTTTGTTCTGAGTAATGATGCAGCATCATTAACAATTGAAGGACTTATTAAAAACAGCAGTATCAGAATTTTTAATATCAACGGAAATTTGATTCGTGATTTCAAATCTCCCGGTGGAAAGATTGCATTTTGGGATGGAAAAGATTTGGATGGCAACTTGGTACCAACCGGAGTTTATATAATTGTTGCATACGATGAAGAAGCCAATAATGTTAAAACATCCAAGGTCGCGGTAATTAGAAAATAGAGTTCCGGATTCAATAGACTTCTGCAAAATAAAATATTTGAAAGTTCTGTCATTTCGGACTGAGGGAGAAATCTTTGAAATTGTTCTCTAAATATAAGTTTTCTCTCCGGCTTGCGCCGGATCGAAATGACAAGTCACTTATTTCGCAGCAACTCTAATAATTTTGTTTTAGGATATTTGAGAAATAATGATTGACATAAAAAAACTTTCGATTCAATTTACAGGTGAAAATCTTTTTGAAAATGTAAACCTCAGAATCAGTAAACATGATAAGATTGCTCTCGTTGGGTCGAACGGCACAGGCAAATCGACTTTATTAAAACTTCTTTATGGAATCGAACGACCGGAATCGGGTGAAATCTATCGTCAAAAAGGGATTCGCATCGGATACCTTCAGCAAGATTTAATTTCCTCTAAAGGACAGACTCTATTCGCGGAAGTAAAATCTTCACTGCCCGATTTAAAATCTTTGGATGAGAGAGAATCCGAAATTATTGAGGGACTCAATTCTTCTTCCCTTTCTGATGAGGACCGTGAAGAATTACTTGAAGAACTCGGCGAGATCCATCATAAAAAAGAGGAAATTGATTTTTATTCTGCTGATTCAAGGATTGAAAAGATCCTTGAGGGACTTGGTTTTAAGAGTAAAGATTTTGATAGGAGTACCGATGAGTTTTCCGGCGGATGGCAGATGCGTATTCAGCTTGCTCAAATTCTTCTTGCAGAAAATGATTTGATCCTTCTTGATGAACCCACAAATCATCTTGACCTTGATACTCTAACCTGGCTCGAAGAATTTCTCCAAAATTTCAAAGGTTCTCTTATTATTGTTTCTCATGATAGACATTTTGTAAATAGCGTAACCAATAAGACGCTTGAAGTGTTCGATAAACAGATCAGTTTTTTCCCCGGTAATTATAGCGCTTATCTAAAATTTAAAGACGAGCGCGATCTTCAACTGCGCGTACAACAAAAAACTCAAGAGAAAAAAATAAAAGAGACGGAAAAATTTATAGAACGGTTCCGTTATAAATCTACAAAAGCAAAACAAGTTCAGAGCAGGATCAAACAACTTGAAAAGCTTGATACAATCTCGATTGCCGAGGAAGAGAAACGAATTGAACTAAGATTTCCAGATCCGCCAAGAAGTGGTGTTGTTCCCGTCGAGTTGAAAAATATTTCAAAGTCCTATGTCGATTTACCTGTATTAAAAAACGTAAACATGTTGATCGAACGCGGAGATAAGATTGCTATTGTTGGTCCGAACGGCGCGGGTAAAACCACTCTTGCCAAAATTATTGGCGGTAAATTAAAACCAAGCGGCGGAGAATTAATCTACGGGCACAACACATTATTTTCTTATTACGAACAGGAAGTCGCTGATGCTTTGAATCCCGAAGATGATCTGATTGACACGCTCGAAGAAATGAACAACGATTTAAGTGTGGGGCATTTAAGATCTATTCTGGGCTCTTTTCTTTTTTCGGGTGATGATGTTTTTAAGAAAGTTAAGGTTCTTTCCGGAGGTGAAAAGAGCCGCGTTGCTCTTGCCCGCCTTCTACTAACACAAAGTAATCTCATAATACTTGATGAACCTACAAATCACCTTGATTTTTCTTCAAAGGAGATTTTGAAACACGCACTAATGGAATTTACAGGCACTCTTATTATTGTTTCTCACGATATTGATTTTTTGGAACCCATCACAACAAAAGTCATTGAAATTCGAGATCAACACGTTAAAGTTATAGTAGGCGGAATTGGCTACTATCTACAGAAGCAAAAAGAAGAAGCTATAGTTGAGAGCGAGAATATATTTACCGATCAGAAAGCGAATCGTAAAGATCAGAAAAGATTGGAAGCGGAAATTCGTCAACAGAAATTTGTATTAACAAAAGATTTTAAGACAGCACTTGAGAAATGTGAAAGCGAAATCGGCATTTTAGAATCTGAAAAAAGTAATTTGGAAAATGATCTAGTAAATCCCAAAATATTCAGTAATCCTCAACTCGCCAAAGAGAAAAATCTTGATTATGAAAAGACAAAATTACAACTTGATACAAAATATACCCGCTGGACGGAACTCACTCACCAAATTGAAGAGATAGAAAAGAATTTATTGGAATTGTAGATAAGACCCGCCAAAAAGATTGGCGGGCAGGTTTTTAATCGGAGCACGTATGAACAGAATGAATTTCTACCCTACAAACTGTAGTGTAGATTTGTCATCTGCAATTTGAACGGATTGAAAATCTGTTCTACTAGTAGCGCAGAAATCCTTTCTGCGCAAAAAACAAGCGAGCAGATTATAAAGCTGCTCTACATTCTGAAGCACGGATATTCTATCTGTAATTAGAACAGATTGAAAATCTGTCTTACTAGTAGCGCAGAAATCCTTTCTGCGCAAAAAATCAAGTGAGCAGATCGGAAATCTGTATTACTTCAAAAACTCTTCTGTTAAAGCCACACCGCCGTAGAGTGCCGCATCATCCCCAAGCTTTGTTTCAAATATTTTGACAAATTCACCCGGTTCTTTTAATACAGATTCTTTGAAAGCCTTTTTAATTCTCGGAATCATAAATTCGTGCATTGCCTCAATCACTCCGCCTCCGAGCACAATGGTGTCAATGTTCAGTAGAGTAGTTAGACTGCCGAGAACAGTACCAATCGTTGTTGCTGCTCGTCCAACAATCTTAGTAGCAAGCTGGTCTTCCTTTTTCACTGCTTCAGCGAGTGCTTTGCTCTTCAATTGTTTCTTGGGTGATTCGTATTCTTTAAGAATACTCTTCTTGCCTTTATTCAATCCTCTTTTAAGATCACGAACGATTGCCGTTCTGCTCGCAGTTAATTCAAACGTTGTACGGTTAGAAAAAGTTGAGAATTCTCCTTTTGGCTCGACAATGATATGACCAATCTCTCCTGCAAAGAAAGATGAACCACGATACAACTTTCCATCAAAGAATAACGCGCCGCCAATGCCGGTGCCAATAAAAACAACCAGCATGTTTTTTACATCCAATCCTAATTCAAATTTCTTTATTCCTAGCCCGGCAAGGTTTACATCATTCTCAATCAATATAGGAATGGTAGTCTCTTTCGCCAAAGCTTCCTTAATATTAAAATTCGTAATTCCAAGGTTAGGTGCACTTCCAATTATTCCTGTGAAAGGATTTACTGTGCCCGGAACACCCAGACAAACCGATTTAAGATCCTTTTCAATTAACTTATTCTCTTCCAATAGTCTCTTTACACAACCGGCAATTGACTTGACCAGATACTCGTTCCCTTTCTCCATATCGGTTGATATTTTCACCCGCGATACGATTTCATTATTGGAGTTGATTAATGCCGATAATATCTTTGTTCCACCAAGGTCAACAGAGATAATAAATTGAGGAGTCATGCTCTATCCGCTTAATTAGATTATTGTTGTCAACTAACTTATTATTGGATGAAAAAATTTATAAATTCAAGTCGTAATTAAAACAATTATGGATAGAGTGCGATTGCCTATATCTTTCAAACGCAAGATAGTAATTTCTAAACACCGAGGAAGATGTAATGTATATTAATTTTTCAGATATCCCGACACATCAGAATCTTTTTCTCGATTATATGCATGAATTCGAGAACGTCGAACGATTTTATGGGAAGAACTTCAGAGCGGTTGATCAATACCTTCCTCTCTTTCAAAAGTTATCTGAGAAAGAGAGACCCCATCGGGAAATGATTTATGAGATTATCAAATCGCAGTATAACAATCCTATGTCATCAAAAAAAACTCTTCAGAATATTGAACTGCTCAATTCAAAAAAGACAATTGTAGTTGCAACGGGACAACAACTTGGAATATTCGGCGGACCTCTTTACACTATTTATAAATCAATTACGGCAATAAAACTTTGTAATCACCTCAAAGAGAAATTTGATGAATATAATTTTGTTCCCATCTTTTGGCTGGAAGGCGATGACCACGATTTTGACGAAGCACGGAATTTCTCTCTTCTCAACAACGAAAACCAAATCCTTAATATGAAATATGATGACGGACAGCTCGATGAAGTAAATCGCGGCGCTATCGGTTTCTTGAAATTCAATCAAAATATAGAAAATGTTTTTACACAATTAAGTGCCGGATTACGCGAGACAGAATTCAAAGCATCTCTTCTTGAATTATTACGATCGATTTATCAACCTGAAAAGACTTTTCTTGAATCATTCCGCGAATTGATGATTCAGCTTTTTGATGAATTTGGTTTGATAGTTTTTAATCCCACCGACTCTGCAGTGAAAAGAGTTCTTTCTCCTCTATTTGCCAAGGAGTTAACAGAATTCGGCGATCACACCGGATTATTGGTAGAGCGTAGTGCCGAGCTTGAAGAAGTTTACCATGCACAAGTAAAGGTAAAACCGATTAATTTATTTTACATAGAAGAGCATGAACGGTTATCAATCGAACCGACAGAGACCGGTGAATATCGCTTAAAAGGTAAACGTAAGAAATTCACTCAAGAAGAGCTTCTTAAACAGTTGGAATTTTCACCCGAAAAATTTAGTCCTAATGTATTGCTAAGACCGATATGTCAGGATTTTCTCTTCCCTACAGCGTTTTATGTGGGAGGACCCGGAGAAATCAGTTACTTCGCGCAAGTCTCTCCACTTTACAAGATTTATGATATTGATGAGCCGTTCATTTATCCGAGATCATCTGCCACAATCGTAGAAAAAGGTGTTAAAATAATCCTTGAAAAAAATAATCTGGAATATGTGGATATTTTTACAGAAGAAGATGAATTGATTAAAAAAATTGTTTCGGCATCTTCAGAAATAAATCTAGAAATGCTTTTTCAAAACACTGCTGATGAGATTAATGGTTCGTTGAACCAGATTAATCAACTACTACCTTTAATTGATAAAACGCTTGGAGACCTCACAGTAAAATCGAAACTAAGAATTGAAGAAACTCTAAATGCCTTGAAAGCCAAAGCAATTGAAGCTGAAAAAAGAAAATATGAGACTACAATCCGGCAGGTGAGTAAAGTGCGCAATGTTCTCTTTCCAAACAGCAATTTGCAAGAACGCGAACTAAGCTGGATCTACTTTGCCAATAAATACGGGATTGATATTGTGAAGTGGATTTTTGATGAACTCGCCATTAACAAGTTCGAGCATCAGATTTTAGAGATGTAATATTCATTTTTAAGCCTCAATCCGTGAAATATTACTTAGTACATATATTTACGAGGATTCGAACCAGCGATCCTTTATTTGTAAGAGTTTTAAAACCATTTTTTCACTTTTTAATTTTGCGGTTGTAGTCCATTTCCGAACAATATTATGACTAGTATCTTAAAATAAGAGCATGAGATACTTCAGTTTTACGGTTATTTTATTAGAATAAACACTTTAACTCTAAAAATTTATCGGTTGGTTTCGATAAAAAAGCAAAGCCTGATTTATGATCAGGCTTTCCGGTAGTGTTTCAATTCACAAAGAGGTTGCGCTCTTATGTTATTGTTTTGTTAGAGATACATCATCAAAGAAGGCAGTACCCGATGTTTTAGTCCCATAGATTAAATAAAAAGTAACAGCCTTTGTGTTAACCGGTACTTTATCTAAAGTTACACTGTGCTTTTTCCAATCAAATGTACCATTTATTAAGATATTATTTTGAGTTGTTGAAAAAGCCGCTGCAACTCCGGATGGTGGAAAAGTATCGTCACACCTTATTGCAATATAAATCCCGCCCCCGCTGAGTTGTTTTGCCTTAATATTCACGTCCAAGGTTAGTTTCTTACCAATTAAGTCAGTAGCCATTATGGTTTGGGCCCAAAAGGCAAAGTAAGTATTTGATTCAGCGGTAGTAATACTAACCGAATGACTTGGGGATAAATATTCACTCGTTTCCCAATTAAAATTAAAACCACTACCGCTTGAACCGGTCCACCATGCGTCTGGAGAATACGCTCCAGTTTCAAAGTTACCGTTATATACATTTGTCAAAGGTGGTGACGCGGTCGAGGAAGCTAAACTTAAGTCATCAAAGAAAACAGTTCCATTCTTTGATGCAATTAGCATGTATACGGTCAAAGATTTAATATTCTCTGGAACAGGATCCAATTTCACTTCCAACGTTCTCCAATTGGTGCTCCCTTTAAGTTCAATTTTACCTTGAGTTGTTGCGAAAGCCTCGGCAGATCCATTTGGAACATCGGTATCGTCTCCGCGAAAGACCAGCATCACTCCATCACCATCAACACCTGAATACTTTGTAGAAACAGATATTGTAACTTTCTTACCTACAAACTGTGCGGCTTTAAATGTCTGAGCCCAGTACACAAAGTTTCCACTCTTCGCATCCTTGGATTCGATGCTTAATGAATGTGTTGGAGAAACGGATTCTTTATCAGAATAAACAAAAGAATATCCATTGAAAGTAGTCCCG
This sequence comes from uncultured Melioribacter sp., assembly GCA_964449775.1. Lineage (GTDB taxonomy): Bacteria > Bacteroidota > Ignavibacteria > Ignavibacteriales > Melioribacteraceae > Fen-1258. The sequence goes on from CAYVBQ010000018.1 coordinate 42,998, forward strand.
CCCTTCCAATATCCAACTGTTTGATTTTCCATATTACCATTTGTAATCGAATTTTGTGATGTCACGAGATCGGTTCCAAATGCTTCTTGACCGTAACTAATTCCGCTATTATTCTCAGGTTCGGTCAGATTTGAGTTATCCTCTTTACAGCTCCAATAAAATACTGTAAGTAAAATAGTAATGAGTGATAGAGCATTCCTTGGTAATTTCATTAACACCTCCACAACATTGAAAAATAGTTAGTTGATTCAATTCAAGGTCTGAGATAGTGGGGAGAGGATAATTCGCTGTTTGGATGTTCCCTCAAATTGTGAGTATAATCTAAAAACTAGAAATAATAGATGCAATAGAAAAAATTTGGTACTAAATTCTTTGAGTTCTAATAACCCCTCGAATTCGACTTTAAAATCATTGAAGCGGAAACTGTGAGACTTAGATTATCCTAAAAGGAGTCTTTCTGATTGTTAAGGCAAAATTGAATTCTGAGCACATCCCCACTCAAAATTTAGCCTTAACGATTACTTTCTCTTCGTATTACTTTTTCTATTTGCATTTTTACATATGGATTAAGTATGGGACTGCAAAAAAGTGGAAATGAATTGTAGAAGAGTTGTACTGAAAACTAGATCGAAACTTTTCCAAGATAATTATTCGGTTATACCCCCTAATTTCTATTTCCATCAATAACGATATAAAACACGAAACCCTTGCAACTTATGTAGTTACAAGGGTTTGTTCTTGTGGGGGCTGATGGGTTCGAACCACCGACCCTCTGCTTGTAAGGCAGATGCTCTGAACCAACTGAGCTAAGCCCCCAAATTAATTGCTACAACAATTAAGAACAACTTTTTTCAATTCCTGAACTCCCGCAAAGCCGGACAGGCAACTGAGCTAAGCCCCCAAATTAATTGCTACAACAATTAAGAACAACTTTTTTC
>CAYVBQ010000018.1:44035-76591 GCA_964449775.1 uncultured Melioribacter sp.
AATTCCTGAACTCCCGCAAAGCCGGACAGGCAACTGAGCTAAGCCCCCAAAAATTAAAAGAGCGTTAAAATTTGCGCACTAATTATAGAACATTTAATTGATAGTTTCAACAGACCTAGAAAATATTTTGAGCGGGCGACGGGACTCGAACCCGCGACAACCGGCTTGGGAAGCCGATACTCTACCAACTGAGTTACGCCCGCAAGAATTTTCTAATAACAACGTCAAAGTTACTCTAATCTATCACTTCTCTCAAATAAACATTATAAGAAATATACAAATCCTAACACAAACAAATTTATAACCAGTATAAGACTTAATCAAGATTTATTTATTTTGCAATTAACATTACTATAAAAGGTCATGGGTAAAAAACAAAACAAGCAAGATCAAATAAGTGAACTAGTTATCCTCTTTACTATTCTGATCATCAGTTTTTTTCTGTGGGATACTTATTTCATCTACCCAATAAAACTGATTGTGGTTTTATTACATGAAATTAGCCACGTATTTGCCTCGCTAATTAGCGGTGGTAAAATTATAGAAATGAACATCGGTTTTGATCTCGGCGGTAAATGTGAAACCGAAGGCGGCAATACTATTTTCATAGCATCGGCAGGTTATTTGGGAAGTCTACTTTGGGGATTATTATTCTTTCTTTCACCTAATAACCAAAAGACCGGTTTTTGGATTATCATTTCAATATCTGCCCTTATTCTTATAACATCAATAAGCGTTTCAGCTAACAGCACATTCGTCATACTTGCTTTGATTCTATCGTCACTTTTGGTTTCATCCGCATTTTTTTTACGAATACCGATCATCACAATTATTGTTCGCGCATTTGGGTTGATTAGCTGCATTTATGTTCTCTTCGATATAAAGGATGATCTACTTTCCCACACAATTGTATTATCAGATGCTTCTATTCTTTCAAGTCTTACAAATATTCCGGTTACATTGATTGGCTTGTCGTGGGCTTTTGTTTCAATTGTTGGAATCTACATTGCGATGCGGTTTAGCTATAAGGATTGATCTTATAGTTCCTTAGCATATTCGGTTTCATCTTTTACAAAACTCAAAATTCCAAGTCCTACTACGAAGAAAATGGAGATTGTAAGAATCGCAAATCTCTGCTCACCCGTTATATAACTCACAAAACCAAAAACTAATGGTCCCAGAATAGCAGAACTTTTCCCGAACAAGGAATAGAAACCGAAAAATTCCGTCTTCCGGTCGAACGGCGTCAATCGAGACATCAGACTTCTGCTTGTTGATTGAGTTGCGCCCATTACACTTCCGGCTAATAATCCCACAAAATAAAAACTCATTCTTGAGACTGAATCAATGTCAGAATTTAAAAGTTTGCTCAAATGCTGAATTACGAAACCGTTCTTATCGCTCGATGCAAATGCGAAAATAATAGTGATTATCCAAATGACTAATGAGAGAACAAGTGATTTCTTCTGTCCGAATGAATCTGCGAGAAGACCGAATGCAAGGGAACCGAGGATTGCTGTTGTTTGTACTATCAAAAAGAAAACTATTAATTCTTCCATTGTAAAATGAAGTGTTGTGCTGGCGTAATTACCTGAGAAATAGATTACGGTATTGACACCTTCGATGTAAAAGAAGAATGCCAGCAAAAACAATGACAAGTTTTTATAGTTCTTTAAATGAGAAATTGTATTGAATACACGTGTTATTCCAATCTTTACAAAGGATTCATCTCTTACAACTTTTTTACGGTTATCTTTAATAAATATGAAAAGCGGTACGGCAAAAATCAAGAATACCAATGCAGAGATCGGGAAAGTTTCTTTAATCATATTTGATTTAATGAAAGGAAAAACCAATGCGAGTGTGGTTAGAGATCCCAGATAACCCATTGCAAAACCATACCCGCTTACTCTTCCGAAATTTTTTGGTGCAGTAATTTCGGGAAGGAATGAATCATAAAAAACCAAACCGGCTTCAAAACCAACATTTGCAATTATAAATAGTGTAAGACCTAGAAACACATCTCCTCTATTTACAAAGTAGAGAAGGCATGTTGAGATGATGCATACGAGCGTGAAGAAAAGTAAAAATCTTTTTTTACCGGCTGAGTAATCGGCAATAGCGCCAAGAACCGGTGAGATCAATGCTGTAATGAGCATTGAAACACTTGTACCAATACTCCAGTAAAAGTCACCTACAGCTTTTCCCTCAACAACAGTCTGTTTGAAATAAACTGCATAAAGAAATGTTACAACTACGATTGAATAAGAAGTGTTCGCAAAATCGAAGAGAGTCCAGATAAAAACTCTAAACTTCTCGCTCGATCTATTCTTCGTTGGATTTTTTTGGTAAGGATTCTTCAATAAGTCCTCTACCGCTTTTATTCAGCGTGCCCTCTTTTTTGAGGTCGGATAAAATTGCATCGAGAATGCCATTAATAAATTTTCCGCTGTTGGCGGTGGAATAATCTTTGGCAATGTCAATCACTTCATTAATAGAAACTTTTGGCGGGATCTCCTGGAAATAAAATATTTCTGCCATACCGATCCTAAGCAAAATTCGATCAATCAAAGCAATTCTTTCCATTTCCCAATTTTCCACTCTCGTGCGAATTTGATCATCAAGCTCCTTTCTATTTGCCACAACTCTATTGATCAACTGTTTAGCGAATAATATATCGCTCTCAGCGCTCACATCGGCTAAAATTCCATTTGTAAGGACAGTTAAGCCTTCACCATTGAATTCATAAGCATAAAGAACTTGTAGAACCTTCTCCCGTATTTCTCTTCTATTCGATTTTTTCATCGTTTTAAACAAGATTTCAAATTTTGATGCCCAATCTACATGCTTAATTTCAAAAAACAAAAGAGAAGTTGAACCTCGCTTCTCTTAATAGTGCATTTTAGCTATTTATCTGACATTAGAATTGGAACACGGCGTATAAATTTTTCTAATACCACCGATCTTTGCCAATCTTTCTTCTGCAATTTTATTTGATGAGACGTGTGTTGGAATATTCTGTTCTTTCGATACTTTAATAATCCTTGAGAGAATATCGTAGATTCCTTCGGCATGTTTCATTGCACGGTCTTGTCTGTAACCTTCAAGTTCGTTGGCAACATTTATTAAACCGCCTGCGTTAATCACATAATCCGGCGCGTAAAGAATATTTTTATCCAAAAGCATCTGACCATTTCTGTCTTCCTCTTCAAGTTGATTGTTCGCACCGCCTGCAATAATCTGGGCTTTTATCATCGGGATTGTTTTATCATTGAGAACGGCTCCGAGAGCATTGGGTGAAAAAATATCAACATCCAATTCATATATCTCCTCAGGCTTAACAACATGGGCTTTAATAGTTTCAAGAACACGTTGAACTTTGCTATCAATAATATCTGTAATAAATATTTCTGCACCTTCACTATAAAGATGTTCACAAAGATTACGAGCAACATGACCGGCACCTTGGACAGCAATTTTTTTCCCGCGAAGGGAATCATTTCCCCATTGGGCATTTGCACACGCTTTCATTCCAACATAAACCCCGTAAGATGTAACAGGAGAGGGATCGCCCGAACCACCGAGAGCTTTAGAAATTCCGGTCACAAATTTTGTCTCCATCCGCACATATTCCATATCACGGACATTAGTACCAACATCCTCAGCAGTGATGTATCTACCCCCAAGTCCTTCAACAAATTTTCCAAATGTTCTAAAAAGCATTTCGTTTTTCTTAGTAGCTGAATCTCCTAAAATAACTGCCTTGCCTCCGCCAAGATTTAACCCGGCAACAGCCGCTTTGTACGTCATTCCACGTGATAATCTTAATACATCGTTCAAAGCTTGATCAACTGATTTGTAATTCAACATTCTTGTGCCACCGAGAGCCGGTCCCAATGTAGTATTGTGAATAGCAATGATTGCTTTCAAACCGGATTCAACGTTTGAGCAAAACACAACTTGTTCGTGTCCAAATTTTTCCATCACATTAAAATTTTCCATTATTTCTCCAAATAAATTAAGATATCAGTTAAAGCTAAATAGCAAAAAACCAGAATAATAGAAGAGCAACGCTTTCACGTGCCCTGTAAAATATTGTCTTGTCGAACGACATTGAATAATCCGATGAAACACCAACAACGTTCACATTAAAAAATTTTGCAATCTGTACAATTCTTGTTAGATGAAATCCATCCGATACAATCAAAATAGGTTTTGAATTTTGCTTGTTATAGTATTCCCTGGATAAGAATTTTATCTGCAAAGTTGTTGTTGATGATTGCGTCTCGAGTCGAAGATTTTTTTCCGGGACATCAAGATTTCTTAAGTATTTATAAGCAGCCTCAGACTCACTGATTTCACCCGGTGCATTTCCGCCGGTGAGAATAATTTGTTTGATAAATCCTTTTCTATAAAGTTCAAAGGCTTTGCGTATTCTCCCTTCGAATATTGGACTTGGCTTTCCACGGCTCCAGACGGCAGCTCCGGGTACGCATCCGTATTCAAATTTTGAGTTTGGAATTTTTTTTTCATCATAAAGTTGAACATTCCAAACATAAAAAAGAGAAAAGACAAGAAGAAGAACTACAACAACTATAGTTCTGATTAAAGTTCTTACTTCGAATAAATTTTCAGCACCATAAATCAATCCCCAAACATAAAGTAAAGAATAAAGTTGAAGCAGGGCGCTTATTATAAATAAAAGACCCACGTAAACTTTCTTCACCGGAAAATTGAATAAATAACCAACCGGATTAATTAAATTGAATTTCGTAAATACAAAGGTCAGTCCAAGTAAAAGTGTGATAATAAATTGGAAAGCTATTAGAAGCATCACTCTTCTGGTATTAATATTTTTTTTCTGGATGATGTGAATTAGGATTCCGATAAATATCATTATCGAGATAAATAGATTTAAGACATTCCCGATATAATCCAACCGGAAACCACTAAGCGTAAGTTCGTTTAGATAATATTTTAGAAAAAGTAATGCAGCAAGGTTTAGGAGAACAAAAAATGCCAGCAAAAGAAATAAACCGGTATTTTGAGAGCGCGATTTCAATTCTGCGTAGAGTTAGTGATCGAATTTGGATTTATCAACACATTTATTGATTTCAGATCAACCGATGGAAAGACAGCCGAGTCAATTTTGAAAATTTTTCGAATATTACCTTTTGTAAGGATTTCTGACTTCTCACCTTCCATGACAATAATGCCTTCATTCATCAGAGCAACCTTCTTAGAAAAGATGCCTACTAAATTAAGGTCATGAGAAACCGTTAGCACTGTAATTTTTTCTTCTTCGTTGAGTATTTTTAATAGATTAAAAATCATTACCTGATGCTCAAGATCTAAATGAGCGTTAGGTTCATCCAGCAAAATGATCTCTGCTCTTTGAGCGAGAGCTCGCGCAATAAAAACACGTTGGGCTTCCCCGCCGGAAATTTCATTAATGCCTTTGTGTTTCAATTTTTCGATTTGCATTGTGTTTAAGGCTTCATCCACAATCTCTTTATCTGCCGCATTTTCAAAACCCATAACATTCAGATATGGAGTCCTCCCCATCATCACAATTTCGTAAACTGAAAAAGGGAATATTGAAAAATTCTTCTGCGGTACGTATGCGATCTTTTTTGCCAATTCCCTTCGCCGGAACTCCAAAACATTTTTTCCATCGATCAGAATTGAGCCAATTTTTAGATCAGTTAAACGCCCAATCAATCTTAATAGTGTGGACTTACCGCAGCCGTTGGGACCCAGCAGGCTTACAAAATCGCCTTTAGTAATTTTCCAATCGGGAATATTCATGACAAATGTTGCACCACCATTTGCATTCTCGTAAGTGAATTGTAGATTTTTTATTTCTACTGCGTTCAAGTTATTTCTTTAGAATAATGAAAGAATTCTATGATTACGGCTGCAATCATCATTTATCTACAAAACTGTACTTATTTGCAAGTCAAATATAGACAGAATTGTGTTCGATTAGTAAATCTGAATAGATAAAAATTATTACCGGATTGAATCTATAATTTCGAGTTAGACAAATCAAATATTTATTGTTTCCGGATCTTCCACTTTTCGGGATTTTAAAAACAGATGTACCAACAAAATACCAAAAGAAGCACCTATTGAATCTGCAACCCAATCATAAAGGTCACAATATCTTCCGGGAACAATCAGTTGATGAAGTTCATCAATTGCCCCATAAGCGAGAATGAAGAGAAAGGCGAAGCTAAATGCTTTAGATGATAATAGATTTGATCTTTTCTGAAAAAATAATGCAAGTGTCAGAAGAAATGCCAACACTCCATACGCTACAAAATGCTCAATCTTATCTTGGTAATCAAATAAGCGGGGTATGCTGTCAACAGGTATTGTAGTTAATATAAAGAGTGCAATCCAATACAGAATAAGTGGAAGATATACGAGCAAGAACGTGTGATTACTCAGATATTTAAATAAAAGATTTGAGAATGAATTTGATCGCATTTGGAATTTCTTCAATTAAGTCCTCGGATGTATAGCCATACTCTGTCTTCTCTTCGAGTAAGAGATCAGCAGCTAAACTGTGGATGTAAACTGCGCTAATAAGCGCTTCTTCTATTTCGTCTGTTTGCGCAAGAAATCCGGAAATCATTCCCGTCAGTACATCACCAGAGCCAAACTTTGCTAACCCCGGATTACCTGCTGTATTAATAAAGACTTCTCCGCCTGGATTGAAAACAATTGTTGGTGCACCTTTTAAAACTAAGTAGCTGCCGCTCTCGGTTGAAAAATTCTTTCCGTACTTCAATAAATTCTTTTCTAATTCATCCAAACCAATCCCAATCATATCAGCAAATTCTTTATGATGTGGGGTAAGAACTTTCCCCTTCAAGTTCAATTTTTTGTACTCTTCATTTCCCAGTGCATGAATTGCATCAGCATCAATAACAATTTTTTTGGTTTTATTAGTTTTCAGTATTTCAATAACTGTATTTTTTGTTGATTCATCTCTTCCAAGTCCGGGACCCACTGCAATAACATTTGCCCAATTAATTTTCTCTTCCAGTTCTTGAAGATTCGTCTCGCTTAAATATTCTTTCCTTTCATCTTCATATGCAAGTACTGTAGCACTCCCAAGTTTTTGTTGAGCAAGTGTTTTGATTGATTTTGGAAACGCCAGTACAGATGAACCTGCACCGCATTTTAATACTGCATTTGCTGTAAGGAATGAAGCACCCGGGAGTTTACCGCTTCCGGCAATTACAAATACTTTTCCGGCAGAATACTTATGCTGATTCAAGCTTTTAGAAGGCAATCCGTAATATGCGTCTTCGGGTTCAATAAGATAATCTGTGATATCAAGTTTATCATAGAATTCATTTCCAATTCCTATCGTACCTTTAGAAATAGTACCGCAATTTGCATAACCTCTACCATAAAATAATCCGGTCTTAAATTCAGAAAGCGTAACTGTTAAGTCTGCGCTAAATATTATATCACCGCTTGCGTTTTCAAGATCCAGTCCGGTGGGAAGATCAACTGCAACTTTGAATGCCGCAAGTTGATTCAACTTCTCAACAATTTCTTTATATGGTTCTGCTAAATCACCTCTGCTTCCGGTTCCCAGCATTGCATCAATAATTAATGAACAATCATCGAATGCCGATAAATCCTTTGCGCTTTCGTAAACAGATAGTTTTGAAGATGGAGATTCTACTATCAGATTTTTTGTTATTCTAAAATTAGTAAGTGCATCTCCCTTCAGTTCTTCTTCAGCACCTAAAGAAATAATTTTTACGGAATAATCGTTTATCATAAAGTGACGGGCAAGCGCAAGACCATCTCCGCCGTTATTCCCCTTTCCGCAAACGATTCCTACATTATTGTTCTCAAGAGAATCATCAACAGCTTTGATTATCTCTGCATAAAGACTTCTTGCTGCATTCTCCATTAAAATGATACTCGGAATGCCAAGAGAATTAATTGCGAAGCTATCGGCTTCGCGGACTTGTTGTGTTGTATAAATTGGTATCATATTATACTCTGTGCGGATTTTCTATAAGTAAAATAAGAAAGAATTTGGTGAAAAATAAGAGTGGATATAGACGCAGATGATACGGATCTACTCCGTGGAATAAATTAAGAATCAAATTGTTTCAAAAACACAAATGCTATTCCACGGGGTAAACGGACTTGCCTTCGGCAAGCAGATTTGCGCAGATTAATCTGTGCTAGCTTAATTCGACTAATTATAATTTTGTTGTAATATAATTCTATACTATATTCAGTCTGTATAATAATTTAATTAGGTATTTAATATGAACATTGATATAACCGAAGACATTCTTTCAATCACAGAGCTAAAACAAAAAACGAACTCAATTATGAGAAAAATAAACAATTCTGGCAGACCAGTTATATTAACAATAAACGGCAGAGCTGAAGCGGTTTTGATAGGAGCTAAAGAATATCAGAAAATTCAGAAAGCAATTGAAGTGATGAAAGAAATACTCCTTGCTGAAAAAGATGTAGTAACAGGTAAAGTTAAAAAAACCTGTGCATTTTTTAAGGATTTTAGAAATGCGAAAAAAGTTTGATATTCTTATAACCAAAACTGCCCAGCTCGACATCGAAGATATCTACAATTACATTTCTCAAGATAGTATTGAGAATGCGGCAAAGTTTATTAATGAAATTGAGAAGAAAATTTACTCACTACAACCCTTCCCCGAAAGAAATCCTACAATTCCGGAAAACGAATACTTCGGCACGTCATACCGTCACCTCATCTTTGGCAATTATCGAATTATTTACAGAATTTCTGAAAAGAATATTTTTGTTTTGAGAATCTTCCATAGCAAGAGATTATTGAGTGAAGAAAGTTTCGATTGATTCCTCTTTGCTTACTTCGCGGACTTGCTGTGATGTGTAAATTGGTATCATAATTTACTCTGTGCGGATTTTCTGTCGGTATAAGAAGAAAGAATTTTAATATCTTTGTTTACACACAGATTGGAAATCTGAGTTACTATCTTATAGCATTTTCCACCATTATTAAATATATTTGCGTGCAACGAGGAGAATATATGCACACAAAAATTTCTACAATAGATGGGCGTAGAAAGAACTTCACTCTACCGGCAGAACTTACCAATCGGATAAGCCAGCTTGCTAAAGAGAGCAATATGAAGCTTACACAGCTAATCAAAATTGCTCTTGAAGAGTTCCTTGCAAAAAAAGAAAAAGAGCAATTAGAAAAACAGATTATTGAAGGGTGCAAGACTTATTACGATCAAGACAAAGAAACGGCAGAAGCCTGGGTTGTGGCAGAAGCAAAATTTGAAATAGACAAATGATAAAGCGCGGTGAAATTTACTGGGTAGATTTGGAGCCTGTCCGCGGCACATAGGCGTCAACTTAATAAAAAATTCTCCAACAGAAATTTGAACAATTGCGTCGTTCATATAACAAAATATCGGTTTTATATCTCATCCCTAAAGGGATTTCATTCTTTTTTTTGTTCATTTTTTCTATAAATATGTAATCCCTCTGGGATTTTATATTGCAAATCCCGTTAGGGATGAAATATTTATAGCAATAAATACCACCTACAATTAAAATCCCTTTAGGGATGATATATTGGTTTCAATTAGAAAAAGAACAAACAAGGTAATACTAACAAAAAGCGCTTAAGGAAGTCTGTTTTCGCATATTTTTACAGTTCATATCATACAGTAATCTAAAAAATCATAAAATTAGGTTGACGCCTATGTGCGGCAGGCAGTGAGATGAAAAAAGTTAGGCCCGCGCTCGTTATATCTAATAATTTAATCAATGAGCATGCTTCTGTTATTATTGTTTGTCCGATTACAGATTCACTCGGCAAAATAAGCCCAATCCATATTCCAATTTCTAAGGGTGAAGCAAATTTAGAAAAAGATAGTATTATTCATTGCGGGCAGCTCCGTGCAATTGATAAAGAAAGAATTCTCAAATTTCTTGGTAGAATCCCGGAGAATAAAATGAATGAGATTGAAAAAGGTTTACGTATTGCGATGATGTTGTAGATTATATTGAAAAATGAGAATGGGGAATTGAGAATTACAAATGCTCTGAAAGCTAATCTCTTATTATACTGGATAAATTTACATCTACTTAAAAGGATTATCAATAGAGGGATGGGAATGAATCGAAGTATGAATCGAAGTATTAGGTCTTGTGCTAATTCTCGTTGTTGTCCCAAAGGGATGCCTATGGCACGTGATAAGGTTTCTCGCAAAGAACTAGTGAAGTACCGACGTTATCACATTCATCAATATATCCGGTAAGATTCCGAAAACAAGAATCAACAATGCGGTAATGATCACCGCAGTTAAACTGTAAGGTGAGACTTCTATCTTGAAATCTTCAATTGAGTCTTTGAAATACATAAAAACTACAACGCGAATGTAGAAGTAAACGCTTATCACACTTGCAAGTACACCAAGTATTGCAAGCCATGTTAAGTGACTTTGTATTGCTGAGATAAATACATAGTACTTACCAAAAAATCCGGCAAGTGGTGGAATACCCGCAAGCGCAAACATAAATAGAGCCATTGCTGCTGCAAGAACGGGACTCTTAGTACTTAATCCGGCAAAAGAATTTAATTCTGTTCTGGAATCGTTCTCCCCTTCTACCATCGAGATTACTGTGAAAGCGCCGATGTTCATAAAAGTATAGGCGGCAAGATAAAATATAATTCCCGCGATACTGAATATATTCCCGGCAGCCAGACCGATTACCATGTACCCTGCATGAGAGATAGATGAGTAAGCGAGCATTCTCTTCAAATTTGTTTGAGAGATCGCAACTATACTTCCGAATAGCATAGACAATGCCGAGATGGTTGCAAAGTAAGGACGAAACACATTCGGGGCATTAAAGCTGAAAACTGCCGATAATACAATAAGCAACACACTGAATGCAGCGGCTTTGCCAGTCGTGGACATCAACGACGTCACGGTTGTAGCAGAACCTTGATAGACATCCGGCACCCACATGTGGAATGGAACAGCCGCAATCTTAAAACTAAATCCGATCAAGAAGAAAACAAAACCGAGAACAAAAATTATATTTGATGAGTACTCAACAAAATTTTCTGTAAGGTTTTGGATGCTCGTAGAACCCGACGCGCCGTAGATCAAAGCAATGCCGTAAACAATAAATCCGGTTGCGAAAGCTCCGAGCAAGAAATATTTCATTGATGCTTCATTTGCAGAAAGTTTTTTGCGGTTAATTCCGGCAAGAACATAAAAGCAAATCGACATCAGCTCTAAGCCCATAAAAATCATCAAAATATCTTTTGCACCTGACATAACCATCATACCAAGTACAGAGGATTGAATCAAAATGTAATACTCTCCGTAATACGTCCCATATTTTTTCAAATAATCTATAGAGGAGAGAACGACAAGTGCTGCACCGATATTAAAAATGAAATTGAAGATCGCCGGTTTACCGCCTACTTCAATCATCCCGCTAAAGAGAACAAAATTCTGATTGATACTGAATACGGAATAAAAAGCCGTAGCAAAAAAGAGCGCGATTGAAAACCAGGGTAGAATCTGCTCGCTCTTCTTTGTAAAGATTTCAATTAGGACGGACACAACAATTCCAATCCCAATAACTATTTGAGGCATAAGTAAAAAATATTCGTAATTATTCTGTGGCATATTATATCGCACAATTAATAGAACGCTGATCATTATGATTGCTTATGATCAACTATGATTTATCATAAAATATCATAATCGATCTTAAAAAATCTGCGTTCAATTTTTCAGATCACTATTTCAAAAAATCAAGACTAAACTTTCCAACTTGCTGAAGAATTGATTGTGTTGAAGCTTCAGTAAGTGTTAAGAATGTACTCGGATAAACACCAATCCATACAATGAAAATAAAGATCGGAATTATTACGATCATCTCACGGAGATTCATGTCAGTTAGTTCAGATTTCAAAGCTTCGTTCTTGACTTCTCCAAATACAACGCGTTGATACATCCAAAGCATATAAACCGCGGCAAGGATTACTCCGCTTGCAGCAAAAATTGTAAACCACCAGCTATTCAAGACAGATGATTTGAAAGAGCCGATCAAAATTAAAAACTCACCAACAAATCCGTTCAATCCAGGCAAACCGATTGATGACAACATCGCAATCATCAACACCGTTGAGTAGAGAGGAACAAGTTTAGCAATGCCTCCGTAGAATGCAATGTCACGTCTATGTGTTCTTTCGTAAAGAATACCAACTAAGAGGAATAAAGCGCCTGTGGATAAACCATGATTGATCATTTGAATTACAGCGCCCTGAACAGATTCCACTGTCATAGCAAAAATTCCAAGAACAACAAATCCTAAGTGAGATACCGAAGAATAAGCTACTAATTTTTTCATATCGGTCTGCACCATCGAAACAAGAGCTCCGTAAATAATTCCTATTACGGCTAGTACAGAGATGATTGGCGCAAATTGAACAGCTGATTGCGGAAATAAAGGCAAACAGAATCTAACCAATCCGTATGTTCCCATCTTCAACAAAACTCCGGCAAGAATAACAGAACCTGCTGTTGGGGCTTCAACGTGTGCATCCGGGAGCCAAGTATGTAATGGAAATAGTGGCACTTTAATCGCAAAGCTTAAGAAGAATGCACCGAACATCCATGATTGTATCTCATGTGGAACAGTTGGTCCTACTTTATAGAGATCGAGCAAATTTGTTGTGAAATATCCGAGTGTGCTTGAAGCGTAAACGGCAAGCCAGATTATTGCAACTAACATTAGCAAACTGCCAAACATTGTGAAGATGAAAAACTTTACTGCCGCATAGATCCTTCTCTCGCCTCCCCAGACACCGATAATGAAATACATTGGGATTAACATCGCTTCCCAGAAGATATAGAATAAGAAAATATCAAGAGAGATGAAGACGCCGAGCATTCCAACCTCAAGAAAGAGCATTGAGAATGTGAACATTTTCAGATTCTTTTCGATTGCATGCCACGTAGAAAGAAGTGTGAGTGGAGTTAAAAATGTTGTCAGAAGAACCAGCAGCAGAGAGATACCATCAACACCAACATGATAGCTGATGTTCAAACTTTTTATCCAACTCACTTGATGAATAAACTGAAACTGCGGATTCGAAGAATCAAACCCGAAATAAATCATCAAGGAAATTGCAAAAGCAACAAGTGACACCGCCAAACCGAACCATCGGATTAATTGCTTTTGTTCTTTCTTAAAGAAAAGTACAAGCACACTCCCGATGATAGGAGTAAGAAGTAAATATGTTAAGAATAAGTTTTGTTCCATATTTTTTTCTTTGCGTTCTTACCTTGCGAACTTTGCGAGAAAATCTTTTCACGCTAAGACGCAAAGGATACGCCAAGTCCGCTAAGTGTTATAAACTTAATATTAACCACAAAAGGACAACAGCAATTCCCGCCATCATAACAAGAGCGTAGGATTGCGTAATACCATTTTGAATTTTTCTGATTATACCGGAACCAGATTGAACCAAAGCCGCCAAACCGTCCACTAAACCATCAATAATTTTTACATCGAAGATCTTCCATAAGAACAAATCGCTTCCCTTTTGAATCGGTTGAACCACTCCTGCCTCATAAATTTCATCAACAAAATATTTATTGAGTAACAGATTATATAATCCTTTGAACTTGCCTGATACATTTTCAGCAATGTTTGGTTTTTTTGTGTAAACATGAAGCGCAAAGTAAATTGCACTCAAAGCAGCAGCTACCGAAACTGCCATAAGTAAAATTTCTTCTAAGTGACTATGAGAACCGAATGTTGCAAGCTTTGCCATTGCCGGAGCGTAAATCGGTTCCAGCCAACTCTCAAATAAATTTCCATGTTCACCGGAGAATACTTTTGGAATTCCGATGTAACCACCAATCACAGATAAGAATGCAAGAATCATCAACGGTACAGTCATTAAAGCGGGTGATTCATGTGGATGAACATGGTGTTGATCGAATCTTTCTTTTCCGTAAAATGTAAGTGAGATTAATCTAAACATATAAAATGCTGTTAGCATCGCGGTAATTGCACCGATAAGCCAGAATACAAATCCACCGTTAGCATACGCGCTCCACAAAATTTCATCTTTGCTGAAGAAGCCTGATAAACCTGGAACGCCGGAGATCGCAAGTGTTGCAATGAAAAATGTCAGATAAGTTTTTGGCATATATTTTTTTAAGCCGCCATACTTCTGAATATTTTGTTCTTCATGCATACCGTGAATAACTGAGCCGGCACCAAGAAATAATAGCGCTTTGAAGAATGCGTGAGTCATAACGTGAAATATCGAAGCACTAAAAGCACCAACACCCGCCGCTAAAAACATATAACCTAATTGACTTACAGTTGAGTAAGCCAATATTTTTTTAATATCGTTTTGAACGAGACCGATTGTTGCTGCCATAATAGCAGTCAATAAACCGATAACCGCAACAAGATTCATAATAGCCGGAGCTGAGGCAAATAAGATTGAAGCGCGCGATACCATGTAAACGCCGGCTGTAACCATTGTAGCGGCATGTATGAGCGCTGAAACCGGTGTTGGACCAGCCATTGCATCGGGTAACCAAACAAATAATGGAATCTGCGCCGATTTACCTGTTGCGCCAATGAATAAGAATAATGCAATCAAACCAAATGTTGATTCTGCAACCGGGAATGATGCAGCTCTTGAAAATACTTCTTTAAAATTTAGTGAGTCGAATGTCATGTAGATCAAAAACATACCGAGCAAGAAACCGAAGTCGCCTATTCTGTTTACAACGAACGCTTTCTTGGCTGCTTGAGATGTTGTACCTTTTTCATATTTTCTTTCATACCAAAAACCAATTAGTAAATAGGAACATAGACCTACACCTTCCCATCCAAGAAAAAGAACAACAAAGTTATCGCCTAAAACCAAATTCATCATCGCAAAGATGAAGAGGTTTAAATAAGTAAAGAATCTCCAGAATCCTTTATCACCGTGCATGTAACCGATTGAGTAAACATGGATTAAAAATCCAACTCCGGTTACAATGAGGGACATTGTTAATGATAGTTGATCAACCAGATAAGAAAATTTAATGTGAAGTCCGCCGACATTGAGCCAAGTAAAAAGCTCAACGGTGTTCGATCTCTCTTCAGTGGGAAGACCAAGTGTTTGGATAAAGACACCGAGAACAACTAAAAAAGAAATTCCAACAGTTGCACTGCCGATAATTCCAATAACTTTCTCGTTCTTGATTTTTCTTCCGAACAATCCGTTCACAAGAAAACCGAGTAACGGCAGCAGAACAGTAAGGTATATTAAATTTATCATTACCATTTAAAAATATTTATCTCGTCAATATTAACTGTTTTTTTATTTCTGAAGATAGCGATTATGATTGCAAGTCCGACCGCAGCTTCGGCAGCAGCAACTGTCATAACAAAGAATACAAAAACTTGTCCTATCGGGTTACCCAGGTAAGAGGAAAAAGTTACTAAAGTGAGATTTGCTGAATTAAGCATAAGCTCGATACACATAAACACAACTATTGCGTTACGTCTGATAAGAACTCCAGCTACGCCCACCGAGAACATGAACGCGCTAAGAATCAGATAATATTCCATCGGAATTGATGACATAATGCTTACTCGAATTTTTTCTTTGCTAAAACTATCGCACCTATTGTAGCGGCAAGAAGTAAAAAACCGGCAACTTCAAAAGGAATGATATAGTTTGTATAAAGTTGTTGACCAATTGTTTGAATAGTCCCGGAATTAATGCTTGCGGCTTCATCCGGTGTTAAAGATCTTGATGGTTTGCCAAAAAAGATTAGATAAGCCAACTGAATAAAAACGAATGCACTTATGAGTATGGCTAAAAATTTAATTGCTCGTTTATCTACAAATAATTTGTGTTCGGTTTCAGTATTCAACAACATCAAAACAAATAAGAATAAAACCATAATCGCGCCGGCATAAACAATTATCTGAACCACAGCTATGAACTGAGCGTTGAGTAACAGATACAATCCGGCAAGTGCGAAAAAGTTAAGTACTAAAAATACCGCGGCAATAACAGCATTGGGTCGAGTAATCATAACTACAGAAGATATAGCGGCAACCGTTGCGAGAACTACAAAAAGAATTAGTTCCAAATTCATTTATGGAGTGTTCCTATAAATCATTCTTGGAAATGGAATTGCTTCACGTAGATGGTCGAGTCCGCAAATCCAGCTAACAGTTCTTTCAAGACCAAGACCAAAACCGGCATGTGGAACAGATCCATACCTTCTTAGATCCAGATACCATTCGAAAAATGACTGCGGCAAATTGTGTTCTTTAATTCTTTCGAGTAAGAAATCCAAATTATCTTCACGCTGGCTTCCGCCAATAAGTTCGCCGTACCCTTCCGGCGCTATCACATCAACTGCAAGAGCAACTTTAGGATTTTCCGGATCGCGTTTCATATAGAATGCTTTTACTTCGGAAGGATAACGGTGAATCATCACCGGTCGGTCGAACTCTTCGCCAATCAGTGTTTCATCCGCGCCGCCAAGATCATTTCCCCATTGGAATTCGACACCTTTTTTCTTTAGTATCTCAACAGCATCAGTATAAGAAATTCTTGGGAATGGTCTTGTGACACATTCAAGTTTGGTTACATCACGTTCGAGTTCTTTCAACTCTTCTTTCATATCGGTAAGAACTGTCTGAACGATATATTCTAAGAATTCTTCAGCAAGATCCATGTCATCATCAAGATCATAGAATGCCATTTCGGGTTCAACCATCCAGAACTCTGTTAAATGTCTGCGTGTCTTTGATTTTTCAGCGCGGAAAGTAGGACCAAATGAATAAACTTTTCCAAGAGCCATTGCCCCGCTCTCTTCGTAAAGTTGCCCCGATTGAGTTAAATAAGCTTTGCCGAGATCAAAATATTCCATTTCAAAAAGTGTGGAAGTTCCTTCACACGCACTTGGTGTAATAATCGGCGGATCAAATAAAACAAACCCGCGGGAATCAAAGAAGTCACGAATGGCTTTTACCACACGTGCCCGAATCTTAAGAATTGCAACTTGCTTTTTGGAACGAACCCATAGATGGCGGTTATCAATTAAAAATTCAATACCATGTTCTTTTGGTGTGATTGGATATTCATCTGCAATGGAAATTATTTTTACATCTGTGGCATCAAGTTCGTATCCTCCAACCGATCTGGGTTCTGCTTTAACTTTTCCGGTGACTTCAAATGATGATTCTTGGGTGAGTTTGTCGGCATTTTCAAAGATTTCCTCCGATACATTTCCCTTAAATACAACACACTGAACATAACCGCTGCCGTCACGCATAATCAAGAATTTGATTTTTCCGCTTGATCTCTTGTTGTATAGCCATCCCTTCAAGGTAATTTCTTTTCCTACATGATCTTTTACGTCTTTGATGTAAACTTCTGGTTTCATATTAATTTTGATTTCTGATTTTGGTTGCCAAATATAATTAACGCATAGTTATAAAAGCAAAAAATCTCTTTTTATTCTCTTGCGTATAATTTTTAATTTTTAAGATAGATAAACTTACCGGTATTTTTGCCCTTTACGCGCTTCTAATATCTCTGATGTCAAAGAAACTAACAACCAACAATTTCTTTTTTCGGGAAAAACCTTTATTTACATGAAAAATTCAAAAGAATAAGAAAAGGAATGTTTTGTAATTTTTGATTTATACTGCTAAACTTTTTGGCATTCAATTCGATAACACAAAAGTATATTCAAGGAGTATAATATGACAATAGGTATATTATTTATAGCTTGGTTTATTTTGGTAGGATGGGCTTATTATACAATCAAAAATGCCCCTTTTGGTTATGAAGATGAGAGCGGGTTTCATGAGATGAAAGGATACTCCTAATTATCAGCAGAAAAAAATAAAAAAAAAGCTGCATAATACTGCAGCTTTCGAGCTTACTCTTCACTAAAGTCACAAATTTGAAGAGGAAACTTTCGTAATTCATTTTAATCTCTCTGGGTTTAATTCCCCGCCGCTTGCGGTGTACAATCGTCATTGCGAGCGTAGCGAAGCAATCTAATGTAAGAGATTACTTCGTAACTTGGCAACTATCTAACTTTTTCCCCTGTAACCACATTCTCAATGTACCATTTACTTGCTTTCCTTATTCCCTCTTCTAAGCTGGTAGAGTATTTCCATCCCAATTCATTTAGTAATGAAACATCCATCAATTTACGTGGAGTGCCATCCGGTTTTGAAGAATCAAAGACGATCTCTCCATGAAAACCAACAATTTTCTTAATCAATTCTGCGACCTCTTTTATCGTAACATCCTCACCGGAACCAATATTGATTTGCGTAATGCCTTTTTCATACAAATCTTTTGCATCAATTTTATTCATTAAAAAAAAGATTGCATCGGCTAGATCCTCTACATAGAGAAATTCTCTTCTAGGTGTACCGGTTCCCCAAACAACTACGTTTTGAGATTTCGTTTTGCTTGCCTCATGAAACTTTCGAATCAATGCCGGTAGAACATGAGAAGTTTTCAAATCATAATTATCAAATGGACCGTAAAGGTTTGTCGGCATAACTGAATAGAAATTAGACCCGTACTGCTTGTAATAACTTTCGCATAATTTTATTCCTACAATTTTAGCAAGAGCATATGGTTCATTTGTATATTCTAAGTAGCCGGAGAGAAGATATTCTTCTTTTAAGGGTTGAGGAGCTAACTTTGGATAAATACATGAACTTCCTAAAAACAATAATTTTGAAACATTACTTTTGTAGGAGGCATGAATTAAATTTGCTTCAATCATCAGGTTATCATATAAAAACTCAGCACGGTAGGTATTATTTGCTAAAATACCACCGACCTTTGCTGCAGCAACTATAACATAATCCGGTTCTTCAGACACAAAGAATTCATTCACATCTTTTTGATTTCTGAGATCAAGTTCATCAACAGTTTTATTTATAAAGTTTGTGAACCCTTCCGCTTGAAATTTTCGCATAATGGCAGAACCCACCATTCCTGTGTGTCCGGCTATGTAAAGTTTTTTATTTTTATTCATTACAATAACTTTATTTCTTCCCATATTTTTAATAGTTCGGCTTTATTCAATCTATTAAGAATAAAATCGAAGTCAATAATAGACCTTGAATTCTTTATCATTGCCGCAATATCATATAAATGTTTTTGGCTTTTACCTTCATAATAAAATTCTATCTTCTTAATTATAACATATTCAGGTGGTGCAATAAATAATTTTTTACCTAAAAAAATTATTTCTTTTCTATTATTCATAGCCCAAATCTGAAACTCATCTTTACCAATTAAATAAATATCTGCTTTAAAACCGGTTTCATGGTGAATTAAATTAAAATGACCATTTGTAGGACGTACTAACTCATCTTTAATTACATTACTGGGCGGGCAATAGAATTCTATGATAGGAAATGCTTTAATAAAGCTATTTACTTTTGCTTGACTCAATGATATTACTAAATCAATATCATGGGTTAATCTCGGATCACCATAAACAATAGATGCAACCGATCCTGTAATGAAAAAATCTATATTGTTTTCCAGTAATTTTTCAGTATAAAGAGCAAATAGATTAAGATCTTGCATTTAAAAATATTTCCTTTACTTTCTCTTGAATTTGTTGCTCAGTCATATTGGGGTTAACCATTCTTAAACCGACGGTTTTTAATTCTCTAGCGAGAAAATATAATTTTAATGCCTCAGTTAATTTTTGTTCGGAGTTAATAGCAAAATTATTTTTGGTATTCATGAAAGCAGTTTCCATATAATCCTATTTAAAAAATAAATAGTTCTCATAACAAGTTTAATAATAAATTATGCTAATACCCTCTAGCTGCAACCTTCTCCAAATCTGCCGTAATCATAATCTTAACTAATTCTTCAAATTTAACCTTCGGCTCCCATCCAAGTTCTTTTTTTGCTTTTGAAGCATCCCCGATCAACAAATCAACCTCAGTTGGCCTATAATATTTAGGATCAATCTCAATCACAATATCTCCAGCTTTAATATTACTCTGTCCCATTGTCACTTTGTCACTTATTACCTTGTCATTCTTCACTCTTCTCACTACTCCCTTTTCATTTTCGCCACTTCCTTCCCATCCAATCTCAATACCAAGTTGTTGAAATGTCAATTCGCAAAACTCACGGATTGTATGAGTTTCTCCGGTTGCGAGTACAAAATCATCTGCTGAATCTTGCTGAAGCATTCTCCACATGCCTTCACAAAATTCTGGAGCGTAACCCCAATCTCTTTTGGAATCTAAATTTCCCAAACTTACTGTTTTCTGATAACCTAAGAATATTCTCGCGGC
This sequence comes from uncultured Melioribacter sp., assembly GCA_964449775.1. Lineage (GTDB taxonomy): Bacteria > Bacteroidota > Ignavibacteria > Ignavibacteriales > Melioribacteraceae > Fen-1258. The sequence continues at coordinate 64,448 of CAYVBQ010000018.1, forward strand.
GGCACGGGTTATTTTCCTTGTAACAAATGTTTCGCCGCGACGTGGCGATTCATGATTAAACAGAATTCCGTTGCATGCAAATAAATTATAAGCCTCTCTATAATTCTTTACAATCCAATATCCATAAAGTTTTGCTACTCCATAAGGAGAGCGTGGGTAGAATGGCGTTGTTTCTTTTTGTGGAACTTCCTGAACTTTGCCGAATAATTCTGAAGTGGAAGCTTGATAAAATTTTGTTTGCTTGCCTAACCCGACTTCTCTAATCGCATCCAAAAATCTAAGAGTACCGAGTGCATCCACTTGTGCAGTATAGTCCGGAATCTCGAATGAAACTTTTACATGGCTTTGAGCCGCGAGGTTATAAATTTCATCCGGTGCAATGAAATCCAATAACCGATTTAAATTGCTTGTATCAACCAGATCACCATGATGAAGAAACAATTTTTTATCCCGTATTTCAGAATTGTTATAAAGATGATCAATCCTTCCGGTATTAAAAGAACTGCTTCTTCTAATAATACCATGAACCTCATAACTTTTTTCCAGAAGTATCTCAGTTAAGTAACTTCCATCTTGCCCGGTGATTCCGGTGATTAATGCTTTTTTCACTGATTCTCCTTTTCAATTTTAACCCCACAACTTTATTACTTTGTCACTCGTTACCTTTCAACATTTCAACAAATGAACATTCTCTACACGTCATCCCTTCAACACTTCTTAAAGTTGAAAATAGACTCCTCCCCCTCCACTAAAATACTTCATCTCAAGCCAGTAAGATAATAAATAGATTGTATTTAAGAACTTTATTTTTAATCCGGTATTAAAGCTTCTGGCGTCATATTCAGCCATAAGGGAGAGTAAAACATTTTTAGTAAAGATTGATCTGTCAAGCTTGACGCCCCCGAATACTCCTTGAAACTGATAATTCCTTGAGTCAATTAATTTGCTCCCAAAACCGAGATGGAGACTAAAATCATCCAAAAATGAGATTCTCTTTATACTTTTTGATGTCACTATAAATAAGCTATGTTGATGAACAGCTCCTTCACCGCCAAATGCAGCTCCGATATTTTGCCATCCAAGTACCACTGCCGGTAAATACTTATTTTCGAAGAAAGGTCTTATCCTGAAAGAAATTGTTCTATCTCCGATTCCCTGAATATTACCCTCTTTAACATTTCTGCTTATTTTGCCGCCGAATTCTATCTCCGGGATAAAATTAAATGCGAAATTATAAGAATAACCATCTTTTGAAAAACTCCCGAAAGAATTATAGGACTTATTGAAATAATTAACACCGACTGTTATCTCACCATCTTTAAACTCATTCGCGATCGGAATAGATACCAGTCCGGCCATACCAGTCAAGCTTTGCGCCTGGATAGATGCAGCCGCGATAAATATTAGTAAGAGTAATCTATATTTCATGATGTATACTTTTGTTGGGTGGTTAAATCTAGTGCAACTCCAATAAACGTGTTATGCGAATGTTGATCCCTCAATTCCTTGGGGCATGTCTATGATTTATGATTGTCGATTGTCGGATAAAATCCTAAAATCACCAATCCTACATTCCTTCAATCCATAAGATTACTGCCAAATTCTAAAATAGTTTTTAACCTTTTTATGCGGATTATTTTTTCTAAATTCGAGATCAATTGCTTGTAAGGATATAATTATTTTGAACTTCTCTTCAAATGGCAGCTTAGATTTTGAGATATGATACTGAATTTTATTTTCGGCCACTTTACTTATAATTTCATTCATCAATATATTTTTTTCTGAATTTGGCATAATTTTCACTAAGGTTAAATTTTACTAAGATTTCTTTAAAAGTAGAAGAATCAAAATTGGTTTGCTCAAGAAATAATAAAAGCCGTTCTCTATCTTTACTCCTGTTCGTTTGAAGCATTATCGCCATTAAGTATTCCGGTTTAATGATAAATGTTTTAGTATCGAAAATTAATACCTCTGCTGCCTTTTCAACAGCTTCTTGGATCATAGGATTATATTCTGGTAAAAATTGCACCGGAATATTCTCAATTATAATATGTTCATCTTTTATTTCAAAATTATTTTTTCTAGCCCATTCATAAACATCCTTAAGCGGAGCTAAATTATCTGAAACCGATTTAATTCGAATCATTACATCAAGGTCATACGTAACTGAAGGTTCGATATAGTAAAAATGCGCAATACCACCGCCAATAGCATACTTTTCTATTACGCCTAATTCAACAAGTTTGTTTAACTGCTCTAATGTTTTTTTCATTAAACGGTTATTCCATTTTATTTCTAAACTTGTTTAACTCCCAATATCATTATGATAAGTGTGTCAACAATATGTTTACAATTCTTTCGGCAGCATTTCCATCCCACAATTCAGGTATCAATCCTTTCTTCGCGTTTCCTTCAAGTATCTCCGAGATATATGATTTAGCATCAGAAAAATCTTCACCCACTAAATAATTAGTTCCAATTTCAGCTGTTATTGAACGTTCTGTAGTCTTTCGTAGTGTGATACATGGAACTCCAAGAAATGTTGTTTCCTCTTGTATTCCACCGCTGTCGGTTATTACGAATAAACTATCCTTTACCAGTGAAATAAAATCAATATACCCAATTGGATCATTCAAAATAATATTATCTGATAAATTATTTAGTAACCCTAAGTCCGATAAATTCTTTCTTGTTCGCGGATGAATCGGGAAAATAATTTTCTTTACCCTAGCTATATCGTTTAACATTTCAATTAAAAAAAGAAAATTTTTCTTATCGTCTACATTGGAAGGGCGGTGAAATGTTGCAACGATGTAGTTGTTAGTGGTTAGTTGACAATAAGCATAACATCGTAGACAATAAAAAAGCAAGACATCGTGGACAGTTAGTAATGGTGAATTAGCAAACATCGTAGACATTTCCTAGTGATAGAGAAAATCTTTCAATTGCTATCTCAAAAGAAGAGGCATAGCAATGAAAGAGAAAAAACTTAACAATGAACAAAAACGAATAAAAGCCGTTGAACTTTGGAAAAACAAATTCAAAATCAGCAAGATATGTAAATCACTGAAATGTTCAAGAGCTTGGTTTTATAAATGGTTAAATCGATATACAAATAATGAACCTATTTGGTATCAAGAACAATCACGAAGACCCAAAACAACCCAAAAGAGAATTGATAAGACAGTTGAGTATCTCGTGATAGAAACGCGCAAAGAATTGATGATAACGCCTTATATGCAATATGGTCCTCAAGCGATTTACTATTCGTTAGAAATGCGTGGCATTGCACCGCCGCCGGTTTGGTCTATTGCTAGAATATTAAACCAAAACAAAATTACACGCAGAAAGAAAACCGATACTTACATACCGAAAGGGAAAAAATATCCATATGAATATGTTTTAAGTCATCAAATGGATTTTGTCGGACCTCGTTACCTGCACAGCAAAACAAGATTTTATTTTCACAATCTTATTTGCTGCGATACTCATTGGGCTCAGGTTTCCACTTTTGAAAGCCAAGATTCAATCAATGTTTGCAATGGCTTAATTCGTTTTTGGAAAGTCGCCGGCGTACCGGATTATTTGCAAATGGATAATGACTTGTCTTTCTGGGGCAGTTTAAATAAACCCAATGCACTGGGTAAAGTAATCCGGCTTTGCCTTCTTCATAAAGTAATTCCGGTATTTATTCCGGTGCGAGAGCCGTGGAGAAACGGAGTTATCGAGCACTTCAATAACAAAATGCAAAGTGCTGTCCTCAACTCTGATAGATTTGAAAACATAGAACAAGTTCGGAAAGCTGCCGATCATTTTTGCCAAGTTCACAATCAACATCATTATTACAGTAGTCAAGAAGGAATGACTCCAGAGCAGAGAAGAACGCATCTACATTATCCAACAATTACTTTGAAAGAAGATTATTCTTTTCCGCAAGGGCGGCTTCCTTTGAGTGATGGTCAGATACATGTAATAAGATTTGTAAGAAGCGATCTTAAGTTCAATATGTTCGGTTTATCATTTGCACTGCCAGAAGAGGCAATCTATGAGTATATAAAAGGTGTAATAGTAACCGAAGAACATCTATTAAAAATTTTCAAAGAACAAAAACTAATTGCAGAATACGACTTTACTTTGTATTAGAAGAGTGTCTACGATGTCGTGCGAAAAATTAATAACTAAACTTCGTGAATCCCGCCCGGGCGGGATTTGTCCACGATCTCTTGCTATTTACACGCTACTAATATTTGTCTTCGATGTTCTGCTATTTATGAACTAACAACTATTCGTGAGAGAATTTTCATTTCCATACAATATCTCTTCAGCAATAATGCTCAAATCATTTTTAATTGTATCAAAATCCGGTTTTACTATCCACTTAATTAATTCTAATTGCCCTATCGGAAAGGATTTAAGTATATTAAAGATAACCTCAGGCTCAACCCCGGCTTCCTTATTCTTCGCTTCGAGAATTATTGATTTCCAATTAAATTTTTTATGACAAGAAATTATCCAAATATCAGCAATATCTTTTGGTTCAAAACGAAAAAGCGCCGTTAGTTTATTTGAGAGTATATTACGCCAGTTGTCTATCTTCCCAAGTTTATCATTAGTTTCAAAATCTCCGTAATGTTGAGCTATATCATTAACAAAATCAATTTTTAGTCTTATTTCCGGCTGTAACGGATCATACAAAAATAGTTGAGCAAAGCTTTCAAACCGTTTTATTGTTTCCTTTTCTAAAAGAAATTTATTTGTATGCTCTAAAGAACTTAACGAGATGAAAACATTATCCAGCAGTTCATGAAATTCGCTGTAAGAGTTTACAAACAAATCCAGATCATCCGAATAACGATGATTAAAGTAGTGTCTGCTTAATGCTGTACCACCTGTTAGAAAAAAGGGTGTGCTTAATTTTTGAATAATATGCATCACCCCATCCTGTAAAGGATAGAGGTTCTCCCGATAATACCTTTCGTAAGTATTCATATTTATCTCTTAATTCTACAAATCGTATTTTTGAAATTGTTTCTATAGTTAAATACTCTTTTATTGCAGCAAGTTCTAATATTTCTAATAGTTCGTACCAGGACAAGCGTTCAAGCATTCGGTTTAAGAGCAGTTTAAATTCATAAGCATCAATAGACTTAAAATCACCTTCTGCAATTTTATTGAGCGGAAGCAATGCAATATTATAGTCCCAAAATATTTTCTTCAGCGCTTTATACTTTTCTTCTGTTGTCATCATTTTTCTATATCAATAAAATTAGTCCTAGAGTATTATAGCGTAACTTTTTATCAATTTTGAACACTATCACGCTCCACCATTCACTCTCTTAAAGTAAATTGTAAAGAGCAGTCAGTCCACTCTTCCTTCTTATTTCTTATCTCTTTTCTCTTATCTCTTTCTTCTTTTTTTCTATTCACTACCTGTCCCGTGAAGTCCGGTGAAATCATGTTTTTTTATTTCACTGGACTTCATGGGATTCACCATTCACAGTTCACTTTCCCGTTACTTTGTTTCTTTGTCACTCCTCCGTCTTCCGACTTCTGTCCTCCGTTTACCCACTGCGTACTGAAGATTGAAAACCGGCACTCGTCACTTTGCTTGCCCGGCGCTTGTCCGGCAGCCTTTTGACGGATCTTTTTGACGGGACTGCCCGGCGCTTTCTGACGGGTTACTTTCCATCATCATTCATCAATCCTAAAATCCCTTTTGGATTGTCGATCCCTCGATTCCTCGGGACAGGTTTATTATTGACGATTGACGAATAAAAAACCTAATCATCAATCCTTCAATCTTCAAATCATAAATCCACCGTCTTCCGACTTCCGCTTTCTGTCCTCTATTACTCACCGCCAACTGAACACTGATAACTGATCGGTGCTACTTTCATAAAGTTTGGGCGGGCGCCTACAACACTTATTATTTTCATTGAGTTTTATACTATTATTATTTTATCTTGCAACAACCGCTTTTATTAACCCGGCTTCTTTTTTAGTTAAACACATATTTCAAATTGATTATAATTGCGAAGTCTTAAACTTTACAACAAAGGCACCTTCCCCCGGAAAAACTACACTCCACCTTTATTCAATTGTTTCAATAGTTTTTCATACTCCAGATGCGAACCAATCCGAAACCATATAATATCATTGCTTTGGAGAATCCCAAGAGCACGATAATTCATCGTAATTCTTACTGAAAAAATTGGACGGCGAGAATGTACCCGTTTGAAATGCAGACCTGGATGATACGGATTTGCAATAAATAACTTATAGGATTCTTTTGCCTGCCTTTTTATTGCATCGGGCAATGCAGAGTAGCATTTCCAAAAACGGTCTGTTGTTTTGGAGTTCAAAGTTTGTCTATATCCAGAGTTCTTGTTCTGCCTTCCTTATGATTCTTTATCGCTTCATCTGCAAGTTTATCGAGTATATCCTCTGATTCAGCAAGGGTTTTATCCCATTTTTTCTCTGCTTCAAGTTCTTCAAGCATCCATCTGGCTAATGTATTTTGTTCAACACCAGGTAACAGTGAAGCTTTTTTAAATGCTTTTTCCAATAATTTTGTCATGTTAACCTCTGTTTTTTGCAGCATATTTAAATTATAAAGAAAAATAAGAAAAGAAAATAGCAAATCACTGGAGTAATGCAAGTATGCTGCTACCTGCAGTATTTTTGCGGGGCGAACTGTTTACTGGATACTGCCTTCTGCTTTTGTCACTCACATACATTGTCACTCCGTCACTTCGTCCCCCGCCCCTATGCCCATAAAACCATATGGTTGCCATCCGTACCAGAACTAACACCATAACAATATTTACAATTATGAGCAGAACCGAACGATTTTTCAAATTCTACCATTACTTTTGTAGTTTGCTCTGCATGAGATCCCGAACCAACACCTAAATAAAAATTCGGTTTCGGAAGATCTAATTCATCAAAAAATATTTTACTCATCTTCTCATCATAGTGCTGACCTGTATGGCAGATCAAATGTTCTACTGCTTGCCCGGCTTTTTGACGGGATTGCCCGGCGCTTGTCCGGCAGCATTTTGACGGATCTTTTTGACGGGACTGCCCGGCGCTTGTCCGGCAGCCTTTTGACGGATCTTTTTGACGGGATTGCCCGGCGCTTTCTGACGGGTTACTTTATCCCCTTGTCACTTTCCTATCCTTACCTTCAATTTCTTAGTAGTCCTGTTAATTTTATCAGCTATTTCATTATATGGAATTGATGGTTCATTCACAGTTTCTGATTTTGCTTTTCTTAAATCAACTAAATCTTCATAATCTTCTATGTCCTGTTGCATCTGTAAAAATTCATTGTAAGGTAAGATTACAAATTCCTTTTCCCCATTTTTTTAATTATTTGTGCATTTATTTCCATGGTTAACCCTTTACTTATAAGATTCTTTTCTCTGCTTGATTCTGTAAATAATAATTCTTGCGTTATTGACTTCAAATAAGATTCTAAATTTTCCATTTCATCTACGTTCTTCACTCCGTATTTCCGCGTAAGCTGAAGCTGCTCAATTAAGAGTTTTTTTAACTTTGCCTCAAGAAAAGTTTTAAGACTCTCCCTCTCAATATCCCGCTCCGGTAGATTTAGTATTTCAGCAACTTCTTTCAATAGAATTGCTTCCATAATCTTCCTCTCTAAAAAAATGTTTTTTATTTAGATTCTATATAAGATAATAAATTTATAGTTGAATTATTACTTACTATTTGCACCCTGTCCTTTACTTCCCACTCATTTCTCCCTACTTTCTGACTTCCGACTTCTAATCTCTTATTTCCGTTTTCCCGATCTCTGACCTCTGTCTTTCCGACCTCTGATTTCTGATCTCTCTCTACTCCTTACTTTTCCTATCTTCCCAACTTCAAATCTTCCAAACTTCCCTCAGAGCATCGTTATACTGCAAAGAAGATATGAAGTTAGGAAAAGAAGAAGTTTGGTTATTAGAAACAAAACTTATCCGAATTCATTTCCATTGAATTTAACATCCCGATAATTTTTTCATATTGAGCATCAAGTTCGTCGAATAATTCTTTGCTTATGTATCGACAAGCTAATGAAAATTCCAACCAACTTTGGGTTTCGGATGCTTCCTGCATTGCATCAGTAAGTTTATTTACGAATACAGCTTTATATTTTCTTTTCCTCCAACCCTCTCGCCCTATGAAATAATTACTTATTCTCTAAATCTAGTTTTAATCTATTGCGAATAAACCTTTTACCATATGTTGTTTTAAGGTACTTTTCGCGATGAAGAGCATCATTCCTATTTCTACAACCCTCAAAATAAATCAACTCGAATGGACAACGTAATTTCGTTGTTATTACCTTACCGGCATTATGTTCATCTAATCTATTTTTCAAATCTTCTGTATACCCAGTGTAAAAATTACCATCTTTTACACTTAACAAAACATAAATGTAAAAAAAATTCATCCTTATTTTCCTATTTCATAGGGCAGGCAATATTCGAACAAACTGATCTTGAAGATCTCCGTATCTGGTCAACCTCGCCATGTTAAATAAAATTACTCCAAATATTATTTAATCTGAAAAACAAAAAATTGCTACCTATAAAGATATTTCAAAAGTATATTTAACATGGTAAAAATATCTTTCATCCGCTGGAAAAGATTTCGTCATTTCGAAAATCTTCATCGCTGCATGAAAAGCGAATTGATAAACTTCCAAATCTCTAAAATGTTTTATATCCTTCTTCCGTTCCATATTCAAAATTTTAAACTACTTAATTTCTAATCTTCCAAACTTCTTAATTTCTGATCTTCAAAACTTCCCTCTGTCCCTTCCATCCACACACCTACAAAGAACTTACAAACTCACCAAAGTTAATAACACGACGGTTATTAAGTTTGTTAAATAGCAGATGCTCGAAATCTTTAGATTTATGCTTCAAATCAATTCTCTTAACTAAGTTTACTAAAGCCGATTTCAATTCATCATAATTACCGATGTTACATTTTTTTGACAAGAAATTATAATCGGGCTCGGTTTGCCCTAAGAGATAAATAACATCATAGAAATCTCTCCCTTTTGACCGGTTTAATAAGGCAGAAATTTTCATTGCACAAAGTACCGAATCACCCGGAACCGGAAACGTGAAGTATAAGCCGCAGCCTTTAATATTTGCAGCAAATGAACTATAATTAATTCCCTGATCCTCACATTCAATCTTAATTAGAAATTTTTCTTCTTTATGAGCTGACATACCAAGATCAAACAACAATCCCGGAAATACCAAATTACTCCGGAATGCCGATAACTTCTTCCCGGCATGCTCTTTAACTTCAATATCAAAACCAAATCTTTTTAAAAACAATACTACATCTTGTGTCATTTTTATGAATTCATCAGCCGGTAAATTTTTGCTGTCGAAATCAATATCCTCCGAAAATCTATCTATTCCTTTTACTAATCTCAGATTTGTTCCCCCTATAAAAACTAATTTCTTTACCCAATGGCTGTTGCTTAGAAAATCCAATATCAGTAATTGGATGTATTCTTTTACCATGTATTTACGTAATGAAGGATTTTCATTTATATACGGAGGAAAGTAGTTAACAATCTGTTCAAGGCGTATCATATACCGCATACACCCATTAAAATTCGAACACGATTTGTCAATGCCTTATTGTTAAACCTTCCGGCATATTCAATTAACTTGACCGGATTTACCAATTCGTTAATTATATCCCGGTCGAAACGTAGTTCCTCAATTTCTTCCCGGGAATCATAAAACGTATAGATATATAATAAATCTGCTATCGCCTTCTCAGGTTCAGCCAGAAGAAACGTCATATCGCGTAAATAGGGTCTCTGCCAATAGCCAAAAAAGAGTCTCGGTTGAATTGTTTTGTAAGAAAAAGTGCCGAAACGGTTTTCATATTGCGCTGTCTTTAAGGTTGTTATACTCGTAATGTTAATGACTCCCTCCGGTATAATGCCATAAAAAGAAAGAGCTGTGTGTAAACTAATATATGACGGTTTGTATATTCTGTTTGCGATGTACATCTGGCTGCCGCTTTCATTTATATATTCCGGAAAACTATAAAAACCGTTACGAAGTTTGATCAGCTTTCCCTGACTAACCCATCTGCTCAGGTTATTTTTGTCCATTCCGGGAAATTTTGCATTTATCTGATGTATAGTAATACAGACCTGATCTAAAAAAGAGTTATTAAATTCCCAATAGTTCATTTCATTTCTATTTTTCCGCAAATATAAGGAATATTAGAAATATATCAAAAATAATCTTTAACTCCTTCTGCACTTTGCCCTATGCGCCTTGCCCCCGTTTCCCAATTTCCAACCGTCCTAACTTCCTGTTGCCTCTCCGTCCTCCGACTTCTGATCACTATTTCCCTATCAAGAACGACTCTGGGTTGTTTATCATAGAACCTAACATCTTTCCAACCTCTCGGTTTTTTGCTGTCAACATTTGATGTTGTTCAATACTTATATAACCACAATCTTTTGCAAAATCTAATGACGAATCTGTTTCGCTGTTCTCTCCATCGCAATCGGTCAGTGTGCATCTCTAGATGTTGATTTAACATAACCGCTGTTATGAAATTGCAACCTTTTCTCAACATCGTTTGTCTGTCCAATATACACCCTCCCGGTAGAATTACTCTCAATAGCATAGACAACAAACATTTATCCTCTACGAGCTGGAAGCCATGCTTCACGAAGATTTAGACATACAGATCTGGAAGACCTTCTGATTTGGTCAGCCTGTCCCGTGAAATCATGTTTTTTTATTTCACTGGACTTCATGGGATTCACTTTTCACTAACTACCTCATTCTTCTTCTAAGATAATCGTAAAAATTTTCCCGCTTGCTGAACATAAGAAATACCACTATTTCCTTTTGAACATAAAATGCAAGACGGTATTCAACGCCTAAATGACGGATTTTAGTTTTAGAAATTTCTCTTAGTTCTCCTTTTAGCCGATCAAATCTAAACGGATTAATTAGAACTTCATCGAAACTCTTATTCAATTTATCTAAAAGCTGCATGGGCAGATTTTTTATATCTCGTTTGAATGCCGGATGGAATGCTGCTTGGTGCATATTATAAATTAGAAAATACCTGTTCTCGTGAAAGCAATTTAACTTTTTTATTCTTTACATCGTTAAGCCGCCTCTTTAAGATATCATCTTCTTTACTTAATCTTGCCTCAAGAATCTTTAATTCATCTTTAGATAAGTTTGCTATAACTCTTGCCAGATCATCTATCCTCAAATTAATATTGGCTGTAACTTCCATAATAAATTCCTTAAATAGTTTGATAATAATATAAAAAAAATGCTGCCTAATAAAAATCCACCAGAAAAGCCTATACAAAAAACGACCTCACCTTTGAGCATCTCATTCTATCTGCCCCCAGTTTCCCACTTTTGAAATCTTCCCATATTCCTAATTTCCCTCACTCCTCTGCCTTCGGACCTATCTTTCCTCACAGCATCGTTAAACTGCAAAGAAGATATGAAGTTAGGAAAAGAAGAAGTTTGGTTATTAGAAACAAAACTTATCCGAATTCATTTCCATGGAATTGTGACAAAGTGACTGAGTGACGAAGAGGTATTAGTATACCCATTTTTCTGGTTGCAAAGACATATTAACCAATTTGCCGATTATATTATTATATTTTTCAATAAGTGAATTATATTTTTCTTCATCTATATAATTACATTGTAGACAAAAGTCTAACCATACTTGTGTTTCAGCAGCTTCACTTTCTGAATCTGAAAGTTTTGAAACAAATGACTTTGGATACTTCCTTTTGCGAAATGCTTCGCCTATGTTAGCACAAACAGAGCGTGAGGATCTGCGTATCTGATCGGTCAATGAATATTTCTCCTCAACTGGAAATTTTTTTGAAATCTCGAAAATTTCCATTGCAGCATCAAATGCAATTTTATAAACATCTAACTCATTATGTGACCTAATCTTCGTCTCTTACTCCCTTCGTCTCTCAATCTCTTCGTCCCTTCGTCTCTCATTCTCTCCCTCTTTAAGTCACTCAGTCTAAAATGTCTCTAAAGTGTTTTAAATCCTTTTTCCTTTCCACAATCTAACCTTATCAATTTTACAAAACTT
>CAYVBQ010000019.1:0-72102 GCA_964449775.1 uncultured Melioribacter sp.
TCATGCAGTAGTTCGAAAGTACAAAACAGCATCAACGGCGGGTTCGAAAATAATGACTACGGCGGTGAAGATCCCGACGGTTGGTTTGCAAATCGCTTACCCCAAACAGAAAAGTATGCCGAATTAAAAATCGAGAATGAAACGGCGCATAGCGGAAATGAATCTGCATCAATTGCAATCTCAAAAACTCATCCTCAAAGACAGACTATTTATAACTGGGTCAGAAGAGTTGACGGATTAAAAGTTTCTGAAATATATGAGTTGGAAGGATGGATTAAGACGAGAGAAATAAAAAATTCCCCGTTTATTGAAGTCGAGTGCTGGAACAATCGTGAGAATAAATTAATTGGAAGTGCATCAACTGAAAAGAAATATCGGATTACAGGTACAAAGAACTGGCAATTAGTAAAAACCATATTTGAAATACCGAAAGAGACAACAAAGGTATTAATCCTTGCCAGGGTCGGAAGTTATGAAAATAACGGCGGCAAAGTATGGTTCGACGATATTCAGCTTAAAAAACTTAAGTAACAATTTTCGCAGGAAGGACTCCCTTGTTCATAAAAAATTTTATCTCTAAATAGCTTTTAAGGATTCATAATTAGCACTAATAGTCTTATCCAAATCTTCTTTTGAATGAACAGTAGATACAAACATCGCCTCAAATTGTGCTGGTGGTAAATAAATTCCACGGTTCAACATCTCATGAAAATATTTGCCGTAAAGTGCTGTGTCGGATTTTACCGCTGAATTATAATCTACAACCGGTTCTTCTGTGAAGAAGAGTGTCATCATCGAACCGACGCGGTTGAATTGATAATTCTTTCCAACAGATTTTATTCCATCTTTAATTCCGTTTTCCAGATATGCAGATTTCTCTTCGAGTATCTGATAAACTTCCGGATGTTCTTTGATGTATATAAGTGCAGCATATCCAGCATTCATCGCTAAAGGGTTTCCGCTTAATGTTCCCGCTTGATAAACCGGTCCGCTAGGTGAAACCATCTCCATAATTTCTTTCTTACCGCCATAAGCTCCAACAGGCAAACCACCGCCAATAATTTTTCCGAAAGTCGAAAGATCAGGATTCACGCCGAGAATTTCTTGCGCGCCGCCTTGTGCAATTCGAAAACCGGTCATTACCTCATCGAATATCAAAACAATTTTTTCTTCATCACAAATTGTGTGCAGTTCTTGTATGAATGAATCATTCGCACGGACTGTTCCCATATTTCCTACTACCGCTTCCATAATAACTGCTGCAATTTCATTTTTGTTTTGCTGAATCAATTTTTTGATTGAACCGATGTCGTTGAAATCAGCAACGAGTGTATCGGCGGCATTTCCTTTGGTAACACCGGGACTTGTTGGCACGCCGAACGTTAACGCTCCGGATCCGGCTTTAATTAAAAAGAAATCGCCATGACCGTGGTAGCATCCCTCGAACTTGATGATCTTATCTTTACCCGTGTAGCCGCGTGCAACACGAACTGCGCTCATTGTTGCTTCAGTTCCGCTGTTAACCATTCTCACCATTTCAATTGAAGGAACGAGTTCGTTAATCAGTTTTGCCATTTTAATTTCAATTTCCGTGGGTGCGCCAAAACTTGTTCCATTTTCGATTGCACTCAGAAGAGCCGTTTTGATAAATTCCGGATTGTGCCCGAATAAATGCGGTCCCCAGCTTCCGATGTAATCAATATATTCGTTGCCGTCAACATCATACAATTTTGAGCCAATTCCTTTTGACATAAATCGTGGTGTTCCACCAACAGATTTGAACGCACGAACAGGAGAATTCACTCCGCCGGGAATATATTTTATTGCTTCTTCAAAAAGTCTTGATGATTTTTCAATTACAGTTTGTTTCTTATTGTCTTCCTTTCTTAATGCGAATAAGGATTCAGTTTGTTCTTCTGCTTTGCGTGTAGTGTTTCTTTTCTTCTTGAGTGTCATTTCTTTTTCCTCAGCGTTAAAAATTAACTTTGGTCCTTTTGCAACTTCCATTTGCGGTATTGCTTCTTTGTATGTCTGTGAGATTGGTGTTCCGTTGAAGTCAACCGGAATTGCGCCTTTGGCAATTAATAAATTATTTGCATTGTTTTCATTTTCATTAGGTTTACGAATATATATTGTTCTGCCTTTTCTCAAACCGTCAATTACACCCGACCAGGTTCCGCCTTTATTATCAGATTCCGCGACATATATTTCTTTTGCTAATCCATAGATATAAGTATTCCTTCCCATAGCCAAGCCAACATCCCACGGAACCCTTGGGAAATAAGTGCTAAGAACTAAAACATTACCCTCAACTATTTGTGAATAATATTTTTGGATACTGCTGCCAAAAGTTAATATGCCTTGTGGCAGAACGATAATACTTTGCCCTATATACTTCAAGCTCGAGTCAAGAGCTTGCTTATCCACGCCTTTTGCAAATCCGCTAACGACAACTTTAAATTCTTGAGTAAATATTTTTGCCAGGTTATCGGCAAAATCTAATGAAAGTTGCGATGCGTTTCTAGAACCTACAATTGCAGCGGTTTTCTCTTTTAATAATTGTTTATTTCCCTTTGTATAAAGAATAGGGGGAGCGTATTTTATTTTTAGATTTTCTTTTAGTGTTGGAGGATAATCATCGGAATTAATCGGTATTATTTCAAATCCTTGCGCTAATAAATCTTCTGCAACAAAAGAATTGTTAGGCAGTTCTTTCTTTGCGTTTTCAAGATCAATTATTTCTTTTTGAGATAATCCGAATTCACCGGCAAGGTATGCGGCATCCATCTCGAAAAATTCTTTTAGCGATATTTTTTTATTTGTCAAAATCTCCTGAATTAGTGTATTAATCTTTTCAGTTTTCCATCCTTTTATATGTGCAAGAGTAATCCAGTAAACAATTTCTTCATTTGTGTTAACCATTCAAATTTCCTCCAACTGTTTTAGCAATTACTAACGGTGCAATTTTTCCCGAGCCTAACTTTGATAACATTCTACCAATCTCTTTTATCGTATTGCCACTATCAAAGATGTCGTCAATTATTAGGATGTTTTTATTTATGAGTTCCGATGGATTTTCATATACGAAAGCATCTTTAACATTGTCTTTTTTAAGAATGCTGTTTTGAAAGACTTTCTGTGGCTCGGTTCTTTTTATTTTTTTGAGTTTATGCGAAATCGGAATTTTTAATTCATTCGATATCTTTTGTGCGAAATTTTTAACAAGATCATGGGATTCGGTTGGTGGAACATACAGTATTAAGTGGAACCTAATGCTCTTAAAATGATATCTAAAAGCTTTAACTGTAAGGTTCACTAAAAAGTCGGGAAAATCTCCGCCGTTTTCATATTTACATTTATGAATTAGAGAACCCACATTTGAAACTCCGTAGTAAGAACCGGCTACTCCGTTAGTTAGATTTGTCGAATTAGTTTCTACTTCTAAAATCGGGTAGAAATTGTTCCAGAAATCTTCAATTCTTTTTTGCCAATCTTTAGAAAAATCATATCTGAATATTTCAGGCTGATCGTTATCACACTTGTGGCACTCCCCTACAGATTTATCTCCTAAATAGGAGCAGAGAAAATTCATACGACAAGATGTGGTCTCTGCATATTCAATAATATGTGACAATTCTTTTCTTTTAAATTCTCGAAGTTCTTCAAATCTTTTTGTATCTAATTGCGGTGCATTGAATTGGTATTCGTACTTTTTTGAACTGCCATACAATACTTCCTTAATAATACCCTGGTCTAATAAGTCCGCTTTTATCACCCTAATTTGAGTTTGTTTCAAATTAGTTTTTCTCATTAGATCATGTTCGCCAAGCGGTTCTTTTTTTAAAGCATCAATTACTTTGAAATAATTTTTTACCGAAGGTTTACTACCATCAATAAAAGCATTTTGTAAATCAACATCATCCGGATTATAGAGTAGATATATAGTTGTTTTCTTACCATCTCTGCCTGCTCTTCCGATTTCCTGGTAGTAGTGGATAGGTGAACCTGGAAATTGAGAATGAATAATAAAACGTATATCGGGCTTATCTATTCCCATTCCAAGTGCATTGGTTGCTACCACACATTTCCAACGGTTATCCATAAATCCTTTTTCAATTTCAATCCTCAATGCAGCTTCGAGTCCTGCGTTATAATTTATTGAACTTATGCCGATATATTGTAACCACTTTGAAAATATTTCAGTGTTGTTCCTGGTGCCCGTATAAATTAGTCCGGAGCCCTCGAATTTGGGCAGCATCTCACCGAGCCATTCTAATTTCTCATTTTCGTTTTTTACTTTAATGACATTTAGTTGAAAATTATCCCGTAGTAAATTCCCTCTGATCAAAGAAATATTTCCGCCAATTTGTTCAATAATGTCGTTAGCAACTCTTTGGGTAGCTGTGGCTGTTGTTGCAAGTACCGGAAAATTTTGCGGAATGAGTTTAACTAAATTTATTATTCTTCTATAAGCGGGTCTAAAATCATGTCCCCAGACAGAGATACAATGCGCCTCATCAATAACCACCATTGATATTTTAATATTCCTTACTGCATCTAACCAATCGCGATTTTCCTGCCTTTCCGGCGCTATATAAAGAATTTTAATTTTGTTTTGTTTGGCATCTTGAATTACTTGCTCATTCTCATCTTCAGTTTGTTCACTGTTGATAGACCTTGCTGCAATTCCATGCAAGGTAAGAAATTTAATTTGATCTCTCATTAGTGCAAGTAACGGTGAGAAAACGATAGTTAGTCCTTCAAGTTGAGTGGCTGGGAATTGAAAACAAAGCGATTTACCATACCCGGTTTTTTCAATTAGTAATATTCTTTCTCCATTAAATAATTTATGGATAACGCTCCATTGGTCATCATAAAAGCTATTTAACCCAAAAATATGTTTTAGCTTTACTTCGGCTCCCTCTCTGTTCATATTCTCTCTTAATTATTTCACTTTAAAGTCCCATTAAAAATAATTATAAAATCTGTTACAAAAAATTAATTCGAAATAGACTTGGCTTCAACTCGAGATTCTTTTAATTTTTGATATCGAAAATGGAGTTAAGAATGATACATCAAATCGTCGGTAAACAGCACAACTCGAAATTGTGTTTTGTCTGTGGATTAAAAAACAAGTTTGGTATACACGCTCATTTCTATGTTACTGAAAATCAAGAATTGATTGCACTTTTTACCCCATCGGAAGAACATCAAAGTTATCCGGGAAGACTTCATGGCGGAATTGCATCTGCTATTCTTGATGAAACTATTGGAAGGGCAATACTAAATAAATATGAAACAGCGGTGTGGGGTGTAACTATTGATCTGAATGTGAAATTCAAAAAACCAATACCACTGAACGAAGAACTAAAAGTGATTGGAAGAATAACAAATGAAAACAATAGAATATTCGAAGGCACCGGCGAGATTGTATTAAAGAACGGCGAGATTGCTGTTACTGCTCAAGGAAAATATTTGAAAGTTCCGTTAGAAAAAATAACTGATTTTGATATAGAAGAAAATGAATGGAGAATAGTTGAATTAGAAACAGACCCGAAAGAGATTGAAATATAGTTCGTGATCAATTAATTTATTTTGTGCTTGTAATCTTGATCAAGCACTTCCTTATTTGATTCCGGTTTATTCTTCATTAGATCAAGAATAAGAGCAAGAGCACGATCATGAAGATTTCATTTGTTCTTATCTAAAAATTTCGCAACATCCTTAGCGAAGTAAGTTAATATCATATCTGCACCGGCACGTTTAATTGCCATTAGCGATTCGATCATCACACGTTCTTCGTCAATCCAATTGTTTCTTCCGGCGGCTTTAATCATGGCATATTCACCGCTAACTTGATAAGCAGCGGTCGGCATTCCAAATTTCTCTTTAACACGCCATATGATATCAAGATAAGCACCAGCCGGTTTTACCATGATAATGTCGGCACCTTCCTCGATATCGCTCTCAGCTTCACGTAATGCTTCGTAGCCGTTTGCTATATCCATTTGATGAGAACGTCTGTCACCGAAAGCTGGGGCTGATTCAGCAGCATCTCTAAACGGTCCGTAATAACCGGAAGAATATTTTACGGCATAACTCATAATAGGAATTTCGATAAATCCTTTTTCATCAAGAGCTTTGCGGATTGCACCTATTCGTCCGTCCATCATGTCTGATGGTGCAATTATATCGGCGCCGGCTTCGGCATGGGAGACCGATTCTTTCACAAGCAGTTCAACCGTTTCGTCATTTAATATTTTTTCACCATTCAGAACACCGCAATGACCGTGCGAAGTATACTCGCAGAGACAAACATCTGTAATGACTAAAAGTTTTTTTGTTTCTTTTTTGATCGCTCGAACTGCCTGTTGGATAATTCCATTCGGATCGTATGCACCAGAACCAACTTCATCTTTATGGTCCGGAATTCCAAAAAGTATTACTGCCGGAATGCCAAGCTTTTCAACTTCCTTGCACTCTTCAACAACAACATCTATTGACATTTGAAATACACCCGGCATAGAACGAACTTCATTTTTTACTTTTGCGCCGGGAACAACAAACAGCGGATAGATTAAATCATTCTTTGTTAGAATAGTTTCGCGCACCATATCGCGCACAGTTGGATTATATCTTAATCTGCGTAATCTTTTTGTTGGAAATGTTGCCATTTGCTTCTCCTTTTTGAATGCAGAATGAAGAGTGCAGATTGCAGAATTATAAATTACCTTTTGCAGTTTTGATACTGCTTACTAATAATCTTTCTAATTCATCACAATCTTTATATATACTCTCGAATTCATTTTCATTTATGATTTCTGCTGCATGTAATACTTTTAACCAAAAATCAGTTTCTCTAGATTCTTTTAAAGAAATATTTAATTTATTAACAAAATCCTTTTTTGAATGTGCGCTTTGAGCTTCTGAAACGTTAGCGCCGATTGATGTCCCTGATCTCAATAATTGTTCATACAATGCCCGAAGGTCTTTATCTTTCTTTAGTAAGTATTTATAAAACTTTACTATTCTTACAGCGAATTCAAATGATTTCTGATAAAGAACATTTCCATAAGTTACTTTGGATTCAGCAACTTTAAATGTTTTATCCTTTCTCATAGTTACTCCAAATTAATAGATCAAAAAATTCTTCAATAACCATTCATCATTCTGCACTCTTCATTCATCATTCATCACTCTGCATTCGCTTCACAACTAAATCAGAATTCTTTACACAATCTCCTACAGAAATCCCGCCGCGATAGTTGCCGCCGAGGAAAATACCATGATTCTCTTTCTCAAATTTATCAAAATAATTCTCATGTTCTATATAACCGAGATTGTATTGCGGGATTGCCTTTAACCAAAGTTTCTCTTTTATCAATATCGGATCTGCCTTTATATTCATGATCTGTTTGAACTCACTTAACGCTTTTTCAATAAGCACATTTTTTTCAGTATCGAAAAGTTGAGGTGAACGAGCACCGCCGGCAAAAATTGTGAAAGCTGCTTTATCATCATCGCAGCGATTTGGGAAAATTACCGAACTCCAGATTACTCCAAGAAAATTTTTCCTTTCTTTCGAGGGAATCAAATAGCCAAATCCATCGAGCGGAATTCCAATATCTTTTTTGTTAAAGCCCAAATACAAAACCATTACAGGCGGATAATAAATATCATCGGCATGCTTTTTAAATTCATTATCTAATTCAGAAAATATTTTAGAAAATTCATAAACGGGAATAGTAGATAAGACATAGTCAGAAATTATTTCTAGAATTTTTCCGTCTTTTTTAAAAGTAACTTTCCATTTTCCATTTTCAGATTCAACGCTCTGCACTCTACGTTCTACACTCTGCACTCGTGATCCGTATAATATTTTTCCTTCCAGCTTTTTAGCAATAGCCATTGGAAACGATTGCATTCCGTTTATGAATGAAAACATCCTTGCACTTTGCTTAGATTCCTCCGCACGTTTCTTTCGCTCACGCGCGCCTTTAATCATACCTTTTACTAATCCACCATATGCTTCTTCTAACCGGTACAATTTAGGGAATGCCGACTTCACACTTAATTTATGAGGGTCTCCCGCGAACACACCGCTGACAAAAGGATCAATTGCATAATCCAAAAATTCTTGTCCCAATCTTCTGGAGACAAATTGAGCAATGCTTTGGTAATAACCGTCGTCAGATTTTCCAACGAAAGGTTCGCCCAATAATCTAAATTTACCTTTAGCCGAAAATAATTTTGATTTGATTAGTGAGATCGGATTCATCGGCAGAGGATGAAGTTTGTTATCACGAAGAATATATCGCTTGTTAGAAACCTCACTCGCATAAATCATCTCTTTGGATAAACCAACTTCATTAACAAGTTGACGTATCAACGGAGTTGTTTCTAAGCCGCTGTTAGGACCGAAGTCGATTAAAAAACCATTTTCATGGTAAGTCTCCATCGCACCGCCGGGCTCACTTTTAGCTTCGAGTATCTTTACTTCGAAACCCTCTTTGTGAAGCCAATATGCGGTTGCTAATCCGGATATACCGGCGCCGAGAATTGTAATATTTTTTTTGTGATTCATATTATTATCGTAGTGAAAAGTGAAACGCCAAATGCCAAACGAGAGAATGTGTTTCACCTTTTACCTTTCACATTTGACTTTTGACGACAATGATTAATTCAATCCACGTTTATTAAGTAATGCATCAACCTTAGGTTCTCTTCCTCTGAATTTTTTGTAAAGTACAATCGGGTCATCGCTGCCAGCTTTTTGTAAAAGATTTCTAAAAGCCTTGGCAGTTGCTTTATCGAACACATCATTTTTCTCTTTGAAAGCCTCGAAAGCATCGGCATCCAAAACCGCTGCCCAGATGTAACTATAGTATCCGGCGGCATACCCGTCATCAACAAAAATGTGTTGAAAATTTGTGCTCTTGTAGCGCGATTCAATTTCCGGAATTAACCCATGTTTTGTCAAAGCATCATTTTCAAATTTGATCGCATCCCTTTCATTGACATCTGTGATTGTATGCCAATCCATATCAAGTAACGAAGCAGCTAAATATTCAATGGTGTCAAATCCTTGATTGAATTGTTCCGCATTTACTATTTTATCGATGAGTTCTTGAGGAATTGGTTCACCAGTTTTGTAATGCTTTGCATACATTTTCAAAACTTCCGGATCCGATGCCCAGTTTTCCATTATCTGTGAAGGTAATTCAACGAAATCAACCGGAACTCTTTTACCGGTTGGATAAACCGAAGTTGCAATCAAGTAGTGAAGCGCATGACCGAACTCGTGGAATAAAGTGTTTACATCATCAAAACTTAATAATGCCGGTTTATCTTTAGTGGGCTTGGTAAAATTGCCAACGTTGTAAATAACCGGTGAAATATATTTTCCCTCGATGTTGGATTGACCTCTATACTCGCTCATCCAGGCGCCGCTGCGTTTACTATCGCGCGGATAATAATCTGTATACAAAATCCCGAGATGTTTACCGTTGGCTTCTTTTACTTCAAAAACTTTCACGTCGGGATGATAAATCGGAATATCTTTTCTTACAATAAATTTCAGTCCATACAATTTTGTTGCAACGCCAAACGCGCCTGCAATAACATTTTCAATTTTGAAATATGGACGAAGCATTTCTTCGTCAAGAGCATATTTTTCTTTTTTTACTTTTTCTGCATAATACCACCAGTCCCAAGGCTGCAGTTTGAAATTTCCTCCTTCTTGGTCAATGATCTTCTGCATATCAGCGACTTCAATTCCTGCTTTATGAAGAGCAGGCTTCCATAAATCGTTCAGGAATTTGAAAACGTTTTCCGGATTCTTGGACATGTTGACTTCAAGTTTGAAATCAGCGAAGGTTTTGTATCCTAAAAGGTTAGCTTTTTCAAGACGAAGAGCAGCCATTTTGGTCAAAATCTTTTTTGTATCGAACTCGTTGTTATTGTTGCCTCTATTAACATATGCCTTAAATAATTTTTCTCTTAGATCTCTTCTCTCGGAATATTGAAGAAACGGAGTCCAGCTTGGTCTCTGAAGCGTGAAAGCCCACTTGCCCTCCAATCCTTTTGCTTTAGCATTCTCAGCCGCACCTTGAATAACACCCTCCGGCAATCCGGCAAGATCATCTTTGTTATCAATTACTAATCCAAAAGCGTTCGTTTCCTTCAATATATTTTCACCAAACTTAACACCTAGCAACGATAGCTCTTCATTTATCTTTTTAAATTTCACTTTAGATTCATTGCTCAGATTAGCTCCGCCGCGAACAAAATCTAAGTAGTAATTTTCGAGAACTACTTTTTGTTCTGTAGTAAGATTGAGTTTATCTTTTTCTTGATAAATGCTTTTCACGCGATCGAAAAATCTTTCATTTAGATAAATTTCATCAAAATGTTTCGCGATCATCGGAGCGGATTTTTGAGCAATTTCTTGAAGTGCATCATTTGTGTTCGCACCGTTCAAAGAATTGAAAACATTACTCACTTTAGTATATAACTTGCCGCTTTTTTCAAATGCTTCAATTGTGTTCTTGAAGGTCGGCATCTCTTTGTTGTTAACTAGTGCTGCAACCTCGGCAGACTGTTGTTTCATTCCTTCCATAAAAGCCGGCAAGAAATGTTCGTTCTTTATCTCATTAAAAGGGGGTGTTTGAAAAGGTGTTTTCCATTCTTTATAAAAAGGATTATCCATTTTATTCTTATCCGATTGAATAGTGAATGCGCATAAAATTATGATTGGTAACATGTAGATGATATTTTTCATAGCATAGTTCCGATATTTATAATTTGTTTTTATTTTTTCCGAAAAACTTGAGGAGCCGAAACGGGAATTAATATGAACTGTCTCCCGTTAATCGTTTCACCTTTCACGTAATCAATTCAGTCCTCTTCTTTCAAGCAGCGCATTTACTTTAGGTTCTCTTCCTCGGAATTTTTTATAAAGAACCATTGCATCTTCAGTTCCGCTTTTTGCTAAAACATATTTTCTGAAAGCTGTTGCAGTTTTCTGATCGAACAAATTTCCTTTTTCTTTGAATGCTTGAAATGCATCGGCATCAAGGACAGCAGCCCAAATATAACTATAATAGCCTGCTGAATATCCACCAAGAATATGCCCGAAATTTGTACTCTGATAACGCGATTCTATCTCAGGTATCAAACCAATTCTAGCGAATGCTTCTTTTTCAAATGTTGGGACATCTCTTTCTTTTGTATCTATAAGCGAGTGCCAATCCATATCAAGAAATGATGCGGCTAAATACTCAACAGTTTCAAATCCCTGATTGAACAACCTTGAATTACTTATCTTATCAATTAGATCTTGAGGTATCACATCGCCGGTTTTGTAATGTTTTGCATACATCTTCAGCACTTCCGGCTCAAGCGCCCAATTTTCCATTATTTGTGAAGGAAGTTCAACAAAATCTCTCGGTGTAGATCTTCCTCCTGAATAAGTTACATTCGAGAATAATGTATTTAAGCCATGTCCAAGTTCATGAAATAAAGTATTAACTTCATCAAGACTCATCAATGAAGGTTTATCTGAGGTTGGCTTTGCAAAATTTCCAACATTGTAATTTAATGGCGCTATAAATTTTCCGCCGATATTTGATTGACTTCTAAAACCACCTGACCAAGCGCCGCTCCGTTTGCCGTCTCTTGGAAAATAATCTGAATAGAAAACGCCGACATGTTTACCGTTGGATTCTTGCACTTCAAATACTTCTACATCCGGATGATAAACTTGAATGTCATTCCGCTTAACGAATTTAATTCCGTATAATTTTGAAGCTGCAGCAAACGCGCCGCCTCGAACATTTTCCATTTGAAAGTAAGGGCGAAGCATTGCTTCATCAAGTGCATACTTTTCTTTTTTAACTTTTTCCGCATAGAACCACCAATCCCATCCCTCCAACTTAAAATTGCCATTTTCTTTATCTATAATTTTCTGCATATCGGCAACTTCCATCTTAGCTCTCTTAATTGCTGGTTTCCACAGATCATTAAGGAATTTATATACGTTTTCTGGATTCTTTGCCATATTGCGCTCAAGCACAAAATCCGCGAATGTTTTGTAACCCATTAATTTTGCACGCTCAACGCGTAACGCGGCTACTCTCGAAATTATTTTCTTGTTATCGAATTCATTATTGTTATTTCCGCGGTTGATATATGCATTAAAAATTTTCTCACGAAGATCTCTTTTCTCGGAGTATTGAAGGAACGGAATAAAGCTCGGCTTTTGCAATGAGAAAGCCCATTTACCATCCATACCTTTTGCTTTTGCTAGTTCAGCGGCGGCGATGATAACATCTTGCGGAAGTCCTTCTAGATCATCTTTAGCCTCAATTACCAATGCTATAGCATTCGTTTCCTTAAGACTGTTTTCACCAAATTTCAACCCAAGCATTGAAGATTCTTCGTTGATCTTTCGAAGTTTATCCTTTCCTTCTTTGCTTAAATTAGCTCCGGCTCTAATATAATTTTTATAATAATTCTCAAGCACGGTCTGCTGCTCTGGTGTATTTTTTAATTTTGCTCTCTCATCATAAACTGATTTAATTTTAGCGAATAATTTTTCGTTAAGCGCAATATCATCCCTGTGCTTCGATAACATTGGCGTTGTTGTTCTATTAATTTTTTGCAGTTCGTCGTTTGTGTTCGCTCCGTTTAGACTTGCAAATATTCTGTTAACACGACCAAGAAATTCTCCACTGAGTTCTAATGCTTCGATAGTGTTTTTGAATGTCGGCTTCTCTTTGTTGTTAATAATAGAATCGATTTCGGTTTTCTCAAGTTTAATTCCCTCTTCGATTGCCGGTATAAAATGTTCCGGTTTAATCTCATTAAAAGGAGGTGTTTCGAATGGAGTTTTCCATTCTTTGAAGAAAGGATTATCCAAATTTTTACTTGCTTGAGGTAGAATAGTTGTACTCATAAAAATGATTAATGAAAAAATGAATAGTTTCTGTTTCATGACTCTTCTCCAGACTTTTGTTGCGCATTAGTTTTTTATTCTATACTATATGCCATTATTAAGTATATCCGCTATAAGAAGTGAGACATTCAAGATCTGAAAAAATGTTTCACTTTTCACATTTTACTTCTTACAATTCCAGCAAGGGCTTCAATAAACAATTCAGAATCGTTCAATCCTTTCATAACAATGTAATTTTCAATTCCAACTTTATCCGCAATGTGGCGGTATTCAATATCAAGTTCAAAAAGTGTTTCAACATGATCTGAGACAAAGCTTATCGGTACGATCAAAAGGTTTTTTTTGTTTTGCGCTGCGAGTTCTTCAATCATTGTATCGGTTGCAGGTTCAAGCCATTTCATCGGGCCAACCTTACTTTGAAAACAAAGATGATGGTTGTGAGAATGATTCCTTAGATTCATTACAGCTTCTACCGTTTGTTTGATGTGATTGCTGTAAGGATCGCCTTTCTTTACAAGACTAACCGGTGTTCCGTGTGCGCTGAAAACAATCTGAATATCATTCCTTACTTGCTCGGGAAATTTCAGGATTGTTTCATCTATTCTCCGGTTGATTGCTGCAATATATTTTTCGTTCAGATAATAATCGTTGATATAAGCCAGTCTGGAAGCGTCGCCTTTGTAGTGGCGGTTCCATTCGTTGAATGAAGAACCGGTTGTAGTAATTGAGTAATGCGGGTAGAGTGGAAGTAAAATTATTTTATCATACTTTTTACTGGCGACTTTAGCCACAACCTCACTCGTAAAAGGTTTCCAGTACCGCATTGCAGTGTAGACATCCAGAGCCGGAAAATCTTTACGAAGACTTGATTCAAGCATTGATCTCTGTTTTTCTGTCCATTCTCCGATTGGCGATTTTCCACCAATAAGTTTGTATTCCTCGGCAATTTTTGGTGCACGGCGACTTGAAATAAGTTTTGCAAAAAGTTTTTGCCCGAAAGGTAAATTAAAAATATCGGGATCGCAGAAGAGGTTATATAAAAAGGGCTCTATCGCTTCAATAGAATCCGGTCCGCCAAGATTAAAAAGTACAACTGCAGTTTTCTGCACGCTAAATTCCTTTCATAGAAATGATCTAATTAGCACGGGCAAATTTAAGAAAATCTTATCTACTTTTGTTCTAATACTGAGCCCAGTTGACATCGAAATAATTATCGAGTATTTTCAACTTGTAAAATGAGCTTATCCAATGTGCACCAAAGAACTATTAGTAGAACAGATCGATAAATTACCGGAATCACTTTTAGAGAAAGTGTTGGAATACATTCTCTCACTTCAAACAAATCTTGTTAAAGAAAAAATTGAAACACTGGCGATATCCGAATCAGCATTAAAAAAAGACTGGCTAAAACCGGAAGAGGATGAAACTTGGCAGAATTTGTAAAAGGTGAAGTTGTTGTTGTCCCATTTCCATTCTCTGACTTATCTCAAACCAAAAAAAGACCTGCGTTTGTTGTAACTTCATTCGAAGACGATGATTTAATTTTATGCCAGATAACAAGTAAAACTATCAAGGATGATTATTCAATATCAATTCCCGAAGATGCTTTTGAATATGGCAGTCTTAATCAGACTAGCAATATCAGACCAAATCGAATCTTTACGGCAGATAAACAATTGATTCTTTACAAGATTGGAAAGCTAAAGGCAGAAGAAATTTCTGAAGTTGTTGAAAGAATAATTGAGATAATTAGAAAATAATTTGAAATTAGCTCTACACCGTTCTTGAATATCTTGCTGTATCTTCTTTGCGCTCGATGTATCCGTCAAAGTTCATTGCTATATTACGAATTAGTAACCGTCCCATTTGTGTAACCGTCAACCTTCTGTTTTGAATATTAACCAATCCGTCACCAATGAATTCATCCATCCCTTTTATACCATTAGCGAAATATTTTTCTGACTCTATTCCGAACTGTTTATCAACAAGCTCGAAGTCAAGTTCAAAATCGCACATGACTTTTGTTATAACATGTCGCCGTAAAATATCATCATCAGTTAAATAAACGCCCCGTTCGATTGGAACTGTTTCATTATTGAGAGCATCAAAATATTCACGTTCTTTCTTCAAGTTCTGTGTATAAGATTTTCCAATTTGGCTGATACTTGTAATTCCCATTCCATACAAATCGGTTCCCGCATGAGTGCTGTAACCTTGAAAATTGCGATATAATTTTTTCTCGCGTTGTGCTACAGCTAGTTCATCATCTGGTTTTGCGAAGTGATCCATACCGATGAAGACGTACCCCGCACCGGTGAGTTTTTCAATTGTCATTTTAAGAATCTGAAGTTTTTCTTCAGGTGTAGGTAAATCTTCCGGTTTAATGAGCGCCATATGTTTTTTCATCCACGGAACGTGTGCGTAATTAAACACTGCAATGCGGTCGGGAGAAATATCAATTATAGCGTCAACAGTTTTTCCGAATGTCTCCAAAGATTGAAAGGGAAGTCCATACATCAAATCAAGATTGATACTTTGAAATCCCAATTCACGAACCCAATTCACAACTTGTCTGGTCATCTCTTCCGGTTGAACTCTGTTTACAGCTTTTTGTACTTTTTCATTGAAATCTTGTACACCCATACTAATGCGATTGAATCCGCCATTTCGTAATGCGGCGAGATGTTCTTTTGTTAATCCGCGTGGATCTATTTCGCATCCTTCCTCTGCATCAGGTTTGATCTCAAAACTTTTGTTGATGAATGAAATCAAATCTGAAATCTCATCAGAATTAAGATGCGTTGGTGTTCCGCCGCCCCAATGAAGCTGGGCAACTTTGCGTCCAGGAACTATGAAGGTACGTAACAGTTCAATTTCATTTTTGAGATGCTTGATATACTCTTGTATGCGATCGCGGTTGCGTGTGATGATCATATTGCATCCGCAGAAATAACAAAGCGTATCGCAGAAGGGGAGGTGGTAGTAAAGAGAAAGCTCCGGTGGATTCGCTTCATTATTCGTTCGGATGATTTCGTCTAGATACTTCTCCGGTGTGAACGAATCGTTAAAATGCGGCGCGGTTGGATAGCTGGTGTAACGCGGTCCGGGACGATCGTATTTTTTTATCAAGTCAATATCTATGTTGAACATTACTACTCCTTTTTTCACCGCAGAGTCGCGGAAGCGCAGAGATCAAAAATTCAAAACCTTTCTGCGGAATCCGTCAATAAGTCTCAGTACGTTGAAATTAATTAATAATCCAAGACGTTTGTCGGCTAATTTCATATAAGTTAATAATTGTGCTTCGTGAACTGGTAGAATAATTTCAACTGCTTTCAATTCAACAATTACTTCTTTTTCCACCAACAAATCAATTTTAAATTCTGCATCAAGGGGTTCACCTTTATAAACTACTGGAACTTGAACTTGTCGCTCAACAAATATTCCTTTTGAATGAAGTTCTTTGTACAAACAAATTTCATAGACACTTTCCAGCAATCCGGGTCCTAATTGCTTGTGAACCTCAATTGAACAATCCAGTGTTAATCCACTTATTCTATTTAATTCTTCGTGATTCATTTTCTCTGCGTCTCAGCGGTGAAAAGCTCTGCTTTCCTCTCTAACAACATCTACTAAGTATTTTGCATTTTCCGGTGGAACATCAGGTAGGATGCCGTGACCAAGATTAAATATATGTCCGTTATATTTACCGAATGACTTTAAAACTTTTATAGCTTCCTTTCGAATTTTATCTTTATCGGCGTAAAGAACTGTCGGATCAAGATTTCCTTGCAAGGCAACCTTATTTCCGATTCGACTTCTAACTTTACCAATATCCATTGTCCAATCAAGGCCGATAACATCTGCGCCGCAATTTGCGAGTTTGTTTAATTTATAATGGACACCTTTAGCAAACACAATAACCGGTTCATTCTTACGCTTGATCTGTGAAATTATCTTCTCGATATAACGGAGAGAGAATTCTTCAAAGTCGGCAGGAGAAAGCAAGCCGCCCCAAGTATCAAATATTTGCACAGCATCTGTTCCCGCTTCTATTTTAGCAGAAAGATAATCGGCAACTGCATCGGCAATTTTATCCAATAACTGATGCGCAGCTTTCGGCTGGTTGTAGATGAATTTTTTTATTTCGGAGAAGCTTTTTGAACCACCGCCTTCTACCATGTAAGTCATTAATGTCCATGGGGAACCGGCAAATCCAATTAATGGTACTCGTCCGTTCAGTTCTCTTTTTGCAAGTGATACCGCATCAAGAACATATTTCAAATCTTTAACCGGATCAATTTCTTTCAATCTGTTTACATCATCAACGTTTCGAATAGGATCGTAAAGTTTTGGTCCTTTGCTTTCAATCATTTCTAATTTCATTCCCATCGCTTCGGGGATGACAAGAATATCGGAAAAAATAATTGCAGCATCAACGCCAATAAGGTCAACAGGCTGAATAGTAACTTCAGCGGCGAGTTCAGGAGTTTTACACATTGTAATAAAATCAGATTTTTTGCGTACCGCGCGGTATTCAGGCAAATACCTTCCGGCTTGACGCATTATCCACGTTGGAGTGTATTCAACAGATTTTCCTTTGCAAGCTCTAAGAAATAGATCGTTTTTTAACTTGGTCAAAATTCCTCCGGTTAAGCTGTGTTAACTGTTGTTTGAAAATATTTTATGATAGCATCAACAACCCCATGAAGCGAAAAGACGCTTGGTAATATATGAACAACAAGTCCATATTCTCGAATCGCTTTCTCAGTAGTTGTGCCTATGGCACATATAACGCTTTTTCCAAAAAATTTATCCGCATCAGAAACATTCATCAACTTTAAAAAGTTGCTAAATGAAGAAGGGCTGGTGAAAATAAAAATACCGGGATGCTTTCTTTGAATCTTTTGATGTTCGGATTTCAAATTGCTCAACTCATTCCTTACTACATCGTAAATGGGTACAGAAAAGACTTGAGCGCCAAGCTCTGATAATCCAATGTTTAATTCACCGCTAGAGAGAGAAGAACCCGGGATAAATATTTTTTTATTTGTTAACTCAAATTCAGAAAATTTGTAAAGCAAACCTTCTGCGCTATATTCATCCGGTATTATATCAACCGGGATTCCTAAGTTCTCGCATTCTTCAGAAGTGCTTTTACCAACAGCCGCAATTTTTATTTTCGACAGATTGAGTTTATTTTTCTTTGCGATGTCGGAGAAAACTTCAACCGCATTTGTTGATGTGAAAACCAAATAGTCGAATCTGCCGAACATGTCCAATGCATCATTCAATTCGGGAGAATTGGCTAATGGTAATACTTTTATAGTCGGGAAGTAAATTATCTCGGCGCCAAGTTCTTCCAATTGACGGATCGATTTTTCCGCCTCTGCTTTACTCTTTGTAATAAGTATCGTTTTGTTTTTCAATGAGTTCAATTCATTCTCGGTTTTATTTGCTCTGAATTCTATAAATAGTTATAAAAGAAATTTGGGAGATTCTTCGCCCCGATGATCCGCCGAAGGCGGAGGGATCAGAATGACTATACCCGCGAATTATTATATACATCCTTTAATATCACCGATGCACCTGCTTTCAGTAAATCTTTAGCAAGTTTTTGTCCCAACTTCTCCGGTTCCGTTTTTGTCCCTCGCTTTTTTTTTCTGAATGTTACCGAACCATCAACAGCACCAACCACAGCGTCAAGATACAAACCATTTGATTTCACTTGCGCATAAGCGCCAATAGGAACCTG
Organism: uncultured Melioribacter sp.; assembly: GCA_964449775.1. Taxonomy (GTDB): domain Bacteria; phylum Bacteroidota; class Ignavibacteria; order Ignavibacteriales; family Melioribacteraceae; genus Fen-1258. Next base: position 18,711 of record CAYVBQ010000019.1, read on the forward strand.
ACAACCACCCTCTAAAGCTTTTAGCAGAGAGCGTTCGGCACGTACTTCTGAATAAGTTTTTTCATCGTGTATGGACTTTAAAATTATTTTGGCAAATTCATTGTCTTCACGAATTTCGATTCCAAGAGCACCTTGCCCAACTGCCGGTAGAATTTCCTCTGTGCTGATGACACTTGAGATGTATTTGTTGAGTTTTAACCGTTCAACTCCTGCACGTGCTAGAATAATTGCATCCCACTTTGATTCAAGGAATTTTTTGATTCGCGTTGGAACATTTCCGCGAAGCTCATCAATTTTAATATCCGGACGAAGATGGAGCAGTTGAGATCTTCTTCTAAGTGAACCGGTTGCAACAATAGCGTTCTCGCGCAAATTCTTAATCTTCGTTCCTTTCTTTCGAGTAATAAGAACATCTTCAACCGGGTGACGTTTTGTTACGGCGGCAAGTATTAATCCGCTAGGTATTTCTGTTTGCAGATCTTTCAAACTGTGAACAGCAATATCAATAGAGCCCTTAAGTAATTCGTTCTCAAGCTCTTTGGTGAATAATCCCTTATCACCAATCTTTGAAAGAGCAACATCAAGAATCTTATCACCCTTGGTGTTGATGATCTTAATTTCAACGGATAGATTTTTATTCTTACGTTCGAGTTCTTTCCTAATAAATTTAGCCTGCCAAAGAGCCAGTTCGCTGCCACGTGAACCGATTACTAATTTATTCTTTTTCAATTTTCTCCTTTAAATTATTTTCTTCATCGTTGAGATCTTTACCGGTAATAGGTGAATCAGTAAGATTAAAAAGTTCTTTCAGTATCAATGTATTGGTTGTTACGTCATTTATATTCGCCCCGGATTCCGCGAACTCTCTCAATTTAACTGTCGGATTGTGAAGCAATCGTCCGATCATCCGCCGTGTCATATCTTCGATCTTAGCAAAATCTTCTTCGCTTACTTTGTTTTTTATTTTTTCTAATTCATCGTGGCGTATCTCTTCGAAGAAAGAACGCATTGTTTTAATTGTCGGAACAACATCAAGCGTGTTATACCAACCGAAGAAACCGACCATTTCTTCCATGATCATCTTTTCGACTATCGGAATTTGATCCCGGCGCTTTTGCATATTCTGATCGACAATGATCTTCAACGAATCCATATCATGATAAAACACGTTGTCAATCTTTCTAACCTCCGGGTCAATATCGCGAGGAACAGCAATATCCATAAGGAGAAGAGGCGCACCCCTTCTTTTCTTCATCGCGCTCTTAACATCATCAAAAGAAACCACAACATTTTCAGCGCTTGTTGCGCTGATAACAATATCAAAATTGTGAAGATGCTCTTTCATGAATTGGAAAGGAATAATCTCGCCATGAATTTTCTCTGCCAATATTTCCGCGCGTTCAATAGTCCTGTTGGAGATTGCGATCTTACCAACTCCCTTATCGCGTAGTTGAATAGCTGCAAGTTCACCGGTTTCACCTGCGCCAATAACGAGAGCTGATTTTTTTTCTAGATTAGCAAAAATCTTTTCAACAACCTGTACAGCTGCATAACTGACAGTAACAGCGCCTTCACCAATTGTTGTTTCTTTGATTGCACGTTTGCCAACTCGTGTTGCCGTATCAAATATTCTTCGTAAAATCGATCCGGCAAAATGTAAATCCTCAGATATCTCAAATGCCTCTTTTACTTGTCCCAATATCTGACTATCGCCGATTATCATCGAATCGATGCCGGAAGAAACCGAGAAAAGATGTTTTACAGCTCCACAAGAAAAATATTTTGTAAAATGTTCTGGCTTAATTCCAATACCGGCTTTGAACTCGATGAGTTTTTCTATAAGAGGAGTTGGATCTAACCCTAAGTTTTCCGGAAATCCAAATATTTCTGTTCGGTTGCAAGTTGAAATTACAACGCCTTCAGAGAACAAGGATTCCTTTATGCGCGGAATGAACTCAATAATTTCATTGCGACTCAGATGAACCGCTTCCCGAAGTTCGAGTGGAGAAGTTTTATGATTTATAGATATGCCGACTAAATTCATTTTAAAACTTTCAATAAAACGAGTGAAACGTCTTAGCCAATGTGTTCGTGATTATCAAAGACATTATTGCAACAACAAATCCAATTAGAGAAAAAAGAATAACTTTCTTACCATACAAGCTGCCTAAGAGTTTGCTAAGTATTCCAACGCCATAAACAAACCAAACGAAGAGAGTGCCGATCAGTTTAGGATCGAAATAACTGAATTTTGGAAATGCGCTGGGCAGCCAAATAATTCCTATTACAATTGCGAATGTGAGAAGTACAAATCCAATTACCATGGAAAAGAAACTCAGTTTCTCTAAAATTTCCAGACTTGGTAAACGATCGAAGATTAACCCAAACTTATTTGACTTTAAGTTTTTGTAAAGAAGCATATACAATAATCCGTAAACAGCGGAGATTGTTATACCGGAATAACCGAGCAGGGCATTAATCACATGAAGACCAAGAAGACGGTTTCGTAAAACTTCGGGAACAATATAAGAGTGCTCAATAAAAATTGAAGAGATGATTTGAAAAATGAGTGAGAATAATATAATAAACGCACCGGTGCCGCGGATGTCTGTCAACAGTTCAAGAATGAAATAAGAGAACCCTATTGAGAAAGCTATTATAGAAAAGATTTCAAACTTGTTGGTTATCGGTGGATGATTGTACTCAATTGTGCGGGAGATTAGATAAAAAGTGTGCATCAGAAGCGTAATGAACAAAACAATACGCTTTGAATTGCTTACAATCTTCTTCTCATTGTAGAAATCGTAACTGTAAATTCCGAAGGCAAGAGCATAGAAAAGAGGAAGAAGTAGATTTAGCGTATTTATTGATTGCAGCATGGTCAGTTCTACTTATGTGTCATAAATTATGGTGAGCAAAGTTATGAAATTATTTTTCTATTTACCCTTTGAAAACCTAATAAACTCAAAGCAGGGGTTTAGATAAAGAGATAGGTTCAGTTGGCTGACGAATAAATAATAATTTTACTCAAGTTGACCGCGTTAAGAAAATCCTTGAGTTAAGCCACGAATTTCACTAATTGACACTAATTTCTAATTAAAATTCGTGTAAAGAATTCGTGAAAATTAGTGTAATTAGTGGCAAAAATTAAATCTCTTATTTGCAAGCGGTCAACTTGAGTAATTTTATTTTAAATAAAAAAGAGGCGGCCAACTTTGAACGCCTCATGCGTCCCCTTTTTTAATAATTCTTATTGCGCCTTAACCCGCCAGACCTTACTTTGTGTTTAAAAAGAATTTTCATAATAAGGAAGATATGAATGGAATTCGAATGGGATAGGGAAAAAGCGAAAAAAAATAACAGAAAACACAGGGTGTCATTTGATGAAGCTATGACTGTATTTTATGATCCGTTATCGGCAACTTTTGATGACCCAGACCACTCGGTCGACGAACAAAGATTAATAACCGTGGGCTACTCTTCTCGTGAGCGTTTGCTTGTGGTCTCACATACAGAGAGGGGTAAAGCCGTTCGAATTATCAGTGCTCGTCTTGCAACCACTCAAGAAAGGAAACGACATGAAAGCTAAAGCAAAAAAAATTAGTGATGAATTACGCCCCGAATACAACTTTGACTATTCAAAAGCTGTTCGTGGCAAGTATTACAAACGCATTTTAGATGAAGGAGCCAACGTTGTTATGCTTGAGCCAGATGTGGCTAAGGCATTTGTTGATTCAGCCGCAGTAAATGATGCGTTGAGGTCATTACTTGATTTAACACGTACGACTCAGCGCCTAACAAAACACTCCAGCAGACGGGCGATTGCCCGCCGCTGAGTTTAGTCGTTAGCTTGTTTCAACAACAAACAAAAGGAGCAACAGTAATGAAAAAATCTATTTACGTTTTCGCAACATTCATTTTAGCAGTATTTATTGATTGAAGCATAGATTCTCAAATTAGTTTTGTAGTCCACAAAAATTAAATACAGGATTTTGTGATGCCAAAATTAGCAAAAACCCGCCCTAAAATCTTTTTTAAAGATGGTAAAAACGTAGCGGAATAGGCGTGGTTTTATTTGACAAGAAGAGATTTGCTGCTAGTGAGAAGGATCTACATGCAAAGTGTGTCTGGCTAAATAATCCGAAATTACATTTACGGCGAAATCTATATTTTTATCACCCGGGGCAATCTCTTTTGCTTTGATGAAGTAGTCAATTGATTTGTTGATATCACAGTATAGCCAAATTATTCCAAGAATGAGGTGATAATCTGCAGAATCAGAATTAGCTAATTTTTGCCCTTCAATCTTTTCTACTAATTCGGGACAGGGACAGTCATCATCTATTGGGTGTGTGTTCACAACAATTTCAATGTCTTCGGAGATAAGATCATTAAAAAATCGAATTGCATCTTTAACTTTTCCGGTTTGAGTATAACATACAATTAGTTTTTTCTTCGCGGTTTTATTCAATGGGTCTTTGAGAATTACTTCTTCTAATTGTTGTTGAGCCGCCGAATAATTTCGAGCCATAAAATATTGATTGCCTAACATTTCGCTCATTTTCTATCCTGAATAAATCTAAATTAAATATAAGAAGGGAAATCTCTTTTTGAAAGAGATTTCCCGAATATTGATTATCAGTACTTACTTAACATATGGAAAAGTATTTACTTCAGTCGCCTTCCATTGGTTTGCAATTCCATTGGCAGCCATCCAATCATAGTTTAGACCGTTAACACCATATAATAAAGTCTTTGCATCATATCCTAAAAGCTTCAGAATGGTAACAACTTGTGAGGATGTTTGTCCGGTATAGCAATAAAGAACAATGGTTTTGTTAGTAGGTAGAGTTTTTAAGTTTGCCGATATTTTAAGATCCACTTTAGGAGTATACTGAATAGCTCCGGGTAAATGACCTTTGTCATAATCAGTTTGCACCCAATAATTTACAATATAGTAGTTTGTGAGTGCGCCTGTAACAGTACTCCAAGCAATTTTAATATCGTCAAATGCACTAGCACTTGTTGTAGCAAATAATTGGTTTATTCTTTCTTCAAGAATTTCTTTTCCGGTTGTTTTACCCGTGTTCAGTATTGGTAAATTTCCGGCAGCAGCTTTAGCTGTGGATGTAGTTACAAAACCTGTATAATTATTTCCAATGTTTGGTGCAGCCCAAGAGGTAGCGCAATCAGCATTCCAGGATGACATTCCCCATTTCAAGGAGAATACATTGCTATAACCTAATAGTCTAAGAAATGATACGGCATAACCTGCAGTTTGTCCTGAATAGCATGCAATTACAACTTTATCATAAGAAGTTGAATTTGCGGTCTTCATATAAGTAACAATATTTTTTAGGTCAACTTGTACAGCTCCTGCAATTCGGCCTTTGGCTGCAAAATCAGCTGCGCTGCGAACATCAATAACTAAAAGTTTTGTAGGATTTGTTAAACGTAGTGAATTAACATCTGCAGCAGTGATAACTGCAGGGGCTAGGACATTCAAATAATCTCCGTTTGCTTCAAAATACTCTGCAAGAACCTGAGACTCATTGATAGTTGGCGGCGCCACCGGACCGTCTTCAGTTTTGCTGCAACCGGTATAAATGAATAAGAAAGGAAGGACCAGTATCAAATAAAAAAGATTACGAAGTTTCATTGTTTTTACTCCTTTGATTTGTTGTTTAGTGTCGTTTGAGTTATTGTTATTTCATTTTGGTAGAGCATTATTTAACTCCCCATGTATAAGGAAGTTTACCATCAACAGTGATTGATTGAGTTGCGCTAATCTCCCAACTTTGCAAATCACTCTTGAATAAGTAAAGCTGTTTATTTCTGAAAGTGCCATCAGTATTTTTCATAACATGGCAGGCATCATAACATGGCTTGCCGGATGCAACTTGAGTACGTGAAGTCCATTTAATAATATTATGTGGTGTTGCATATTTATAAGTGGGCTTAACATCAAACTTGGAAAGTGTTGTAACTCCGAACTTATCCCAACTATCAGGAGCCATTAAAGATTGTCTTAATACTGCATACTTGTAAGATTTTGTTTCCGGAATCGGATTCATTCCAATTTTGAAACCTTGATAAGAAGCAACTCGTGCGCCTTCTGCTCCTATGTGACAACTTCCGCAATTATTATAGTCTTGAGAATGACAAGTGTTACAAGAAAACGAACTCAAATGCGCTTGATGATAAGTATTGCTTTTCTCCAAACCGGTATGACAATTCTGGCATTTTGGAAGTAATCCCATTTTGTAACGTTGATCGTAAATATTTCCATCACCATGAACTTCATTTTGAGTATGGCAATTGAGACATGTGAATTGTCTTTTTGTTAAGTGAACATCCGGTACAGTTCCAACTGCTTGTCCAAAGTAAGCATGTCCGCCGCGGCTTACATGACAAGTAACGCAAATATCTCGCATGTCGGGTTTTTTTGTAAATGCATGTCCGTTCGATAAACCACCACCTCCTGCTAAAGGTCTATTGACATGACAATCACCGCAAGAGGCATGACACTTTCCGCAGTTCTTATCATATCCATCCTTCATCGTTGAAGATAGTTGGTCAAAACCGGTTGGAATATTTGATAAACCGGAACGGAGAACTACCATAGATTTTTGTCCCCAACCCTGTTCATGTAAACTGTTCTTTGTGCGGTTGTAGATATCGGGATGGCAAGTTGCACATTTAGCATCGCTGCGGGAAGATGGTTGCTTAATAAAATTACCGGAATGTGCTTTAGCTTTATCGCTTGTTCCGTCAACTCCATTATGGCATGTCACGCAGGGCATTTTTCCATGAATGTTATTCTTGAAAGTTTGATATCCATCACCGCCAAGGTAAACACGATCGTATGGTTCGTAGTGAGGTGATTCACCTCCGCATCCACCGCCTTCTGCCGGTGGGTCAGGTGTGTAGTTGCTTTTTAATGTTGCATAATTAGTATGACAGCCTTCGCAAGAAGCTATAGATTTTGCCGGTAGCGGATCTGGATCTGTTGGGTCTTCTGTTTCCTTATCCGCACAGCTGATTAAAATCACAATTGTTACTAAATACAAAGTGAATATTAAAAGTTTGTTTTTCATTTTGATATCCGGAATTACTATTAAAATTAGTAATGCTGTAATCACAATTAAAGTGCCAAGTCTAAAACGGAATCAAAATAAGGTTTTCAATTTGAGGGCGGAACAAACTGTTTCAATTGGATTTAATGGCGTTTTTTAGGAGTGTGAATAGACCTAATAGGGGCTGTTTTCTTTAGTTGGAACATGTTTCATCTAAATGAAACAGTGAAACACTTACCCTTCGATTAGACCAAGTTTTTTCATCTTACGCCAAAGAGTGGTTCGTCCAAGTTTTAATTCTTCAGCAGTTTTACTCTTATTCCATTGATTCTTTTCAAGTAGAATTAATAGATCGGTACGTTCTTTTGAATCGGGGGAAAACTCTGAAAAGAATTTTGCCTTTAGTGGCGTAATATTTTCTGTTATTGTAGAAGGGAGTTTTGATGCCTCGATTATATTCTTTTTAGTGGTTCGAACAAAAGCATACTCAATTACATTTTCGAGCTCACGTATGTTACCGGGCCAAGAATAGTTTAATAACAAGTCGATAGCTTTCTCTTCAATTTCAGCAATGGGTTTTTTGTAAATGAGAGAAAATTTATTCAAGAAATGTTTCACAAGAGGAACAATGTCTTCGGTTCTTGTGCGCAGCGGGGGAATCTCGATTGGAATAACATTTAAACGATAAAAAAGATCTTCTCTGAATTGTCCTTTCTTCAATGCCTCTTTAATATTTATGTTTGTTGCGGCAATAACTCGAACATCAGCTTTACGGGTTATCGACTCACCAACTCTTTCAAATGTTCCTTCTTGAAGAACACGTAAAAGTTGAATCTGCATTTGTAGAGGCATCTCGGCAACTTCATCTAAAAAAATAGTACCCTTCTCAGCAACTTCAAATCTTCCTGGACGGTCTTTAACCGCATCCGTAAAAGCACCTTTAACGTGTCCAAATAACTCGCTTGCTAAAAGATTAGAAGGGAAAACAGAGCAATTTATTTTTACGAATGGATTATTTTTTCGTTCAGATAATTTTTGGATAGCATTTGCCACTAATTCTTTGCCCGTTCCGGATTCACCTTGAATAAATACCGGTGCATCGGTCTCGGCAATCTCTTCAATTAATTCAAAAACCTCTTTCATCTGTTTGCTGTGACCAATCATTCCGTGGAATTGTGTTCCTTTCTGCAGATCCATCCCGATCGCTTCAAATTCACTGATGTCTCTGAATGATATTATTCCACCCGTCGGTTCGTTGGATGAATTGTAAAGAACAGCTGCGTTCAATTTAATTGACTTATCAATTCCAGCAAATGTTTTGATCTTCGATTCAAAATCATAAATATTTTTTTGTATTTGCAATACAATGGCTATGGGACAATCTGTAAAACATACTTCAGAGCGGAAAACATGTTTGCAAAATTTCCCCATCACACCTTCGCGGGTCTGTCCGGTAATTTTTTCTGCGGCTTTATTAAAGAAGTTTATTCTAAAATTTTTATCGACGGTAAAAACACCTTCTGCAATCGAATCAAGGATATTATCTTTAAGATTATCGCTAATGGGCATTTTGTTTCACTGTTCCAAAGTTGTTTCAACCAAGTTTAAAAAAAAGCCGCTTGAAAGCGGCATAATAAAAAATATTTTATCAATACTCAGTGTCAAAGACGTTTATTTTTCTATTTATATGTTTGGTTGCATCAATAATTTTACCGTACTTATCTACAACACCAATATGACAAGTTGCGCAGCTTTTTAAGTCAGATTCTAGATGCCCTTTAGGAGGAAGACCGTGGCATGAACCACAGCCGATTTGAGTGCCATCAACTTTATTCCAAATCGGTTGGTAATTATTTCCTTCGATTTTTTCCTCTGCGTATGCAAATTGATATTGAGAAGCTGTTTTTGTAAAAGAAAATCCACCATGACAATAAGTGTTTGCACATTTATTTGAAATGAAGTCATAAGAAGCATTGCCAATTTCATAACCAAATTTTTTCTGGAAAAAAAGTTCCGCCTTTGGTGTATTGTCTATATGGCTTGCTGAAGAATAACTCGTTGGAACTATGTGACAATCATTGCAAACAGCTAAAGCTCCAATTTTTGCGCTGGTTAAATGGTCTGAATGAGCACCCACTCCTGCAAATTTTGTATCAATGTTGCGGGCTAAGTCTGTTGGAGGCGCAATCAATGTGGAATTATAAAAACTTCCATGGCAGGTATTACATGCTTCAGGTCCACCAGGATTTTTATGACAAGTATTGCATGAGGGACTGGCAACTTTGCCTGAATAATTTGTTCCGTGACATAATGTACAAGAACTCATACTCCATTTTTTTGAGGCAATATATTTTCCATGAAATCCTGCAGAAGTTGGATTATTTATATCATTCTGATGAATTTTTACAGCTGGATGACATGTATTGCAATTTACTTGGGCAGTGCCGCCGCTAAAATCCGGTGCGTGACATTGCTTACAACTTTCCAAAGTTTTCTCTTTTACTGTTAAACCATGATAAGTTGAAGAAGAAGGATTGTAAACACTAACACCATGTACACTTACTTTTGACGGAGGTGTAATATCCTGTTGCAAATCACTGCAAGAAAAAGAGATCAATCCGAGAATTAATATTAAAGTGAAATAAAATTTTGAATATCTCATATTCTTTCCAAGAGTTATAATTTTTAATTATGGCAATAACCGCAGAAACCAATTCCTTTGGTCCCTTCCGGGCGAGCATTAGCATCTGTATGACATGAATAACAAACCGATCCACGATCAGTATGCCAATCTCCATCTTCCAAATCACTTCTGAAATTTCTTAAGTGTGTTTTTGGATTTGTTCCCTTAATCCCGTCAGCATCAACGTGACATAAAATGCAATTTTGGTCTGCGCCCTGTATATCGTGACAAGAAGAGCACCGTTCAATATCTCTTCTTGCAAGAATTGCATGTTGCCCGCCGCCTGTTCCTACACCAATGGTTACAAAGTTTGGTGCTCTGTGTGAAGTTGGAACATTTCCGTCCAATGCAAAATCTCTTGTTTTGGAATCATGGCACTCAGCGCAGAATGACTCAGTCTGGTGGCATGTTTGACATTCGCTTGTTTTGCCTTTCAAGTCAACACCATGTGTAAAGCGGTAATTCAAATCATGAACGCGTGTAATATTTTGCTGCTTTGTGTTATCAATAAATTTATGAGGTGAATAAGGAGTGTAGAAATCTCGGGCGGTGTTATTTTCTGAAATCATAGTTGTTGATACGTGGCATGATTCACAGAAAGAACTCTCATGGCACATCTGGCATTGTGAATTTTCTTTTGATGCGCTAAACTTATGCGCTTTCAAGAAAGATACTTGCTTGTGATCTTGAGGGGTCAATTCAACAGTGGATATATGGCAAGATTCACAGTTATTAGTCGCTACTGAAACATTGTTATGACAATCATAACAAAGCAGCATCGCAGGTTTAGCGGCAACTGATTCGAAACTGTAATCAACATCACTCAATCCCTTATGACAGGATTCGCATTCTAATTTTTGATCTGTTAGATGGGATTTATGATTGAAGATCAATTCCGGTTTTTTCTGAATGAGAGGTTCATATTTTTCATCGTAATGACATTGTGTACAATTCTTTTCGTCGTTCACATCATGGCAAGTTGCACATACAGATTTTTCCGGAAGCAACCGTGTATTTAGAGCAGTGCTTTCGGAAGCGCCAGTATGGCAAGAAGCGCAATCAGTCAATTCTTTATGAATTTTGTGAGAAAACTTGATTACTTCTTTGTTTGTTTTTCCCTGCTCAATGTTATCATCTTGGCTAATTGCAGCAATCGTCAAAAAACAGATGAGAGAAAGAACCAAGGCGGCATAAAAATATTTTATTTTCATAATATATTAGAGATTAGTATTGAACCAATAATTTACTTTGAATAAAATTCTAAAATCATTCTTGTAAATTTTGTTATTGAAATATTGACCTTGTAGATCGAATGATAAATCAGTCCACGGTCTTAAATTAACTCCGCCAAGAAGCGTAGTGATGTTATTAACTTCTGAATCTTTGGAGAGTTTATAAGTGGTGAAAGCAATTCCAACAGAGGGGGTAATAAAACCATTTGCAAATGAGTGTGCAGTGTAGATAGATATCACATCAAGCTCACCGGCATAACCAAAGGTCTTTCTGTAACTGAGACTGCCATATTTTGTGGTGGTCCCAACATTTAGTCTCGAAGAGTTTTCATCTTTGTACGTAACGTTTCCATATTTACCAAAGACCATAATATCTTTACTGAATTTGTAGTCAATGCCGCCTTCAATTTCCTGTGAGTTGCCGTAATCAAATACCGAGAAGATCGAGTTATATCGAATCTTTGGTTCGCGTAAGTTGTAATAAACATCAACACCAAGGGCATCTGTAGCCTGAACCCGACCGTTGACTTCAAACTTAGACATTGCTTTAAAATTAACATCGTATTCAAAACGTGTGTCGAAATTCATTTTTCCGTCTACGAAGTATGATGCCTCAGCCGTAAGAAATTTATATTGATTCGATTTTTGTTCGATAAGTACTTGAATCAAATTTAGATTACCATCTAAACGCCAAGCGGTAAAATCAAGCGGCTTGAAATTTTTGTCTATGTAGCTCAAACCCAAATTGAAATTATCAAGAAAAGTCACATTGAATTTTCCGCCTAAGACGTAATCATTTTTTAGATCGTTGGTAATTTCCATCTTTTGATAAGCCGGAACATTTCCACCGTAAAACCCCGTTATCGATATACCGGAGTATCTGAACTTAAGATTAACCCCATCGTACAAGCCACCGGCAACCGGTGTAAATAAAGGTTGTCTTCCGAGTTTCAATGTAAACATGTCGAAGATATCGCGGGCTTCAAAATATAAATTATAAAATCTCATACGAGGATCGTTATTAAGCGAATTACTAAGATTCGTTTCAAAATTCATCCTGGTTCGTACTGAAATTTTTTTGTAATTAAGATTTAGCGATAATGCTTCGAAGTTTCTTATGAATGTGTCGGAGGTATTAAGTGTATCGAATCTTTCGAATGTATAGAAGGAGGAAGAGATGCTGCCATTAATATTCTGTGCAGAAATTCTTAATGGGAGACTTAAAAACAAAACTAACAAAAATATTTTTTTCATTTTAAGCTCTATGAGATAGAATTAACCTTTCGGTGTTGGATGAGCAATCTTTTTAACCATTTCTTCATACTTAAATCCCTTGAAAGTAGGGCTATCAGCGTTGTGGCATGTAACGCAAAATTTTGAAACGTCTTTGTGATCTGTTAAACCTTTTCCAATAGCATCTGCCTTGATTTTCATAACCTTCATTGCTTTATATTCAGAACCGGCGCCGTGGCATGTTTCGCATTGAACGCCTTCTTCCTTGAATGCAGACTCAACCAAAGCATTATCGCCAACGTGACATTTTAAACATGCTGGAGTTTCAGCAGCTTTTTTACCACCTTTTTTCATAGCGATTTCATCTGCTTTCGCACTTAAGAGTGTTTTATAAGCTTGTGAATGTTTGCTTTCAGACCAAATTTTTAATTGCTGTCCCTGCTTTTCAGTTTTATGGCACACACCGCATGTTTTTGAACCAACAAATTTAGCTTGTGCATTTGAATAAGAAGGGGAAACTAAATAAGCAGCAATTATGATTAATACGAGTAACGAAGTTTTGTAATTCATTTTTATTCCTCCGTGGAATGATTTAATTAACTAATATTAGAAATAGTCGAATTATATAAAAGAACTTCTTAATCCTATTTCAAAATAGCCCATTTACGTTTAATAGGCAACATTCTATATGAACATTATGGCAATTGTTACAGACCGGGGCTTCACGAACACCCTTCTTTGCACGTATCCAGAGAACAGACTAAACCTCCGAGGTTTTGCCACGTAGTGGTGGCTATGCAAAAAACCTCGGAGGTTTTAGAGACTTTATAATGAAATTACTTTTTTAGAGAAGACTCTTTATTAAATTTTTTATTTTTCCTTCTCTTTTGTTTGTAATTTTTCTTCCAGCCAAACTCTCAATTCAGGATCATTATCAATTTCATGTTGAATTATTGAGTTCGGATCCAAACCATTCTTCTCTAAAGTTGAAGTAAACAATTTTGTACTGTTGTTAACTTTTTTAATGTTCCGTACTCCACTCTTGAATTCCTTCCACTCAAGAACAACTCTTCTGAAATGTTTTTCGTGATGATGACGGTATTTGTGTAAAGACATTTTTCCAGCAATCCACGTTAAGCTCATTGGATACTCGCCAGGATGAAAAATAACAAAAAACCAGTGCCATACAACAATTGCTAACGACGCTAATATAGCTTCGTAAAAATGGATTATCTCACTTACTTTAATAAACCATTCAGGCGCCCAATTTCCTACAATTGTTGGGAACCAAAGAACAAAACCTGTAAAGCCCATTACAATGGTTCCCCAAATTAAAGCCCAATATTCGGCTTTTTCTGTGTAATCATATTTATCAAACTTTGGTTTTTCTTTATTTATTCGTAAATAATAGAGAACATTATCGCGTGCTTCTATAAAATCGCTCCATCTTGGAAGTAAATTGTATAAAACGTCTCTTCCTCTTGCCGTAAAAAGAAGGTATCCTGTATGATAAATGCCTGTTAGAATCATAATAACAGCGGCTATTCGGTGAACGTTCTGTCGGACTGTTTCGGTCATTCCAAGACTAAACAATGTATGTGCAAACCAACTTGTTGGATATTTTAAGGCAAATCCGGTTATTGCTAAAATGATGAATGAAGATAAGAGAAGATAATGCTGGATTACTTCATTTTTTGTAAAGCGCAGTATTATTATTTCAGTATTAAGATGTTTCTTTCTCTTTCTAATCTCATAAACAAGGATCAATAAATTATGAATTGCCATTCCTCCAATAACCAAAACGATTAACCAGAAATAGATAGTTTCAACAATATTTTCGACGTAAGCGGCTTCTTCATTTTGCGATTTGTGAGAATAGCTTTTAGAAAAAACTACAGAAGCACCTTCATGACATTTTTGGCAAGTAGCTGTAATATTTTCAGGATTAACCGATGATTCGGAATGGGATTTTGGTAAAATCATATGGACGTTATGGCAATCAACGCACATTGCCGCTTTTTTATCGCCACGCATAACTGCAAGCCCGTGATAACTGTCTTGATAATTTGCCGCTTCTACGCCTTCAATACCAAAACGTTCTGCAATACGCGGGTTAGAATGGCAGCTAACACATGCTTTTTCCTGCAATATTTTTTGTTCTAATCGTTCAGTGTCTGTAGAAACTGCTTTCATTTGATGTTCGCTATGGCAGTCATTACAAACCGGCGATTCTCTAAATCCTTTTTTAGCGCGTATCCAATGAATTGATTTCTGATATTCTTCGGTTACATTTTGATGGCACTGCCCGCAAGTTTCCGGAATTTTGTAAGGAGAAATTTTAGAGCTGGATTGAACCATATTTTTAATATCATGAACGCCATGGCAGAAACTGCAGTTAGCCGCATTAATTTTTCCTTCTTGTACTAATTTTCCATGAACAGAATTTGAAAAATTTTCTGCCGGTTTTTTAATGCCGATATCATATTTCTTCATCTTTACTTCGTCATCGTGACAGTTTCCGCAAGTGTTTGCCAAATTTGAAGGATGAACTTTGCTGAAGGAATCCTTCACATAATTAATATCATGAGAACCGTGGCAATCCCAACAATGCGCCGCTTCATCAACACCTGCGTCAAGAGAAATACCATGAATACTTTCCCTGTGTTCAGCCGCAATTTTTGAATGGCATAAATAACAGTCTGCTTTTTGAGTTAGTTTTAAGTTTTTGGGATGTTTAGCAAGATTTTTTGAAATATTACTATGGCACTCGGAACATTCTAAATTTTTATGAACAGAAGTTGGAAGCGAAAGTTTTGTGTCAACATTTTTATGACATCCTAAACACTGCTTTTTATCAACACCTTTAGAATGGAAAGGATTTACCATACCAATACTTGTGTGGCATTTAGAGCAATACTCTTTTACTTTTAATGAATTTTCTACCGGCGGCTTTTGAACTTGATGAGAACCGTGACAAAATTTACAATCGGGCGGGTTTTTAACTTTTTCTTTTAAGCGGTGATGAATATCATTTTTTAAAATATTCCCTATTTCGGAATGACAATTTTCACATTTTACTTTTTTGATTGCCTTTTTGTTTTCGATATGATCTTCATTAATAACGTCTTTATGACAACCTTGACAGCTAATTGCTTTTAAATGAACTGATTTTTCGATTACATTATCATGACAGTCAAGACAATTAAATTCTTGTGCACTTGAATTTGATGTAATAAAAAGAATTAAAAGAGATGTAAGAATAGTGAGGAATAAATTTTTCGAAGAAGAAAACATGAGGCAAACTCCATTAAAAGAAAATTATTGATACAAGAATACCATAGAATAAATTATTAGAATTACTAAAAAAATTCCGATAGAAAGAGCAGTAAAACCAAATACTTTTGCAATTTTACCTAAAAATTCAGACGGAGCATCGCCTATTTTTTTTTGTAATTCGGGGTCATTCATTATAGCATCATATTCTCTAGGACGGTCATCTTTCAATTCAGCTAAATGAACTTTACCGGTGAAAATAACAGTATCAATAGGAAATTTATCCGGTCTAAAATGTGTGTTGAAAAAGTGGTAAGTAAAAATAAATCCAACGGCTAACAAAGCTTCATCGCTATGAATAATTGTAGCAACATTTATAACAGAACCGGGTAAACCTAAGCTTGTAAAAAATTCGGGGAACCATAAAATCAATCCGCTTCCTCCAATCATAGAAACGCCCCAAAATACAGCCCAGTAATCAAATTTTTCCCAATAGGTCCATCTTCCATACTGTGGGCGCGGACCTTTACCTATAAACCATTTGAAAGTTTGGATTAGTTCGGTAATATCTTTCCTGTTAAACATTAAAGAGTTTTCACCCTTTAGTAATGATAAGATTGAAGTTCTTCTGCCATGAGTTTTCTTTAAGAGATATGTTATGTGTAAAAAGAAATAGAGAAAAGTAAGTATGGCTCCAACACGATGGATAAATCCTGTAACTTCATATCCACCTAAAAAATCTGATAGTGTTTGAAATATACCAACACCTGCAAATTTTATAATCATTCCTGTAATAGCTAAAGAGATAAAACTGATAATTACAAGTATGTGTAAAAATCTTGAATATGCGTCGAAACGTTCGTAATATTTTCCTTTATGTTGAGTTTCACTCATGATTATTTTCATTCTCCCTAATTAATGCTTTAATTCTTTTCCTTTCCTGGAATGCTTTTGGAAACCACAATATTGTATGAACACCAAAAAATGTAAAAGTGCTTACTAACAGAATTACCATAAACCAAAATGTGAAGAATAATATCGGGAACTTATCTCTATCGTGATGCGTGGCGTGCGTTAAATATCCAACAAATTTTCTATTTGAATTAGGATGACAAGATTGGCAGGTCTGAATGATATTATGGCGGCTTAAAGTAGAAGCCGTGTATGATACAGGTAAAATATTATGAGCGCCGTGGCAGTCATAACATTTTGCCGCACGTGCCGAGCCAAGTTTTGTAACTTTTCCGTGGAATGTATCAAAATATGTATCTGTTACATCTTTATGGCATTGCCCGCACTGTTTAGTTATACTCTGTCTAAAATCTTTCAAATCTACTCTTTCAATCTCGTGCGAAAAATGGCAGTCACTGCATGATGGTAATTTTTTATCTGTTTTATTAAATGATGGGCTGTGAATGCTGCTCTTAAAAGCTTCATAAATACCGAGATGACAATTAGCGCAGGTTGCAGCAACATTTAAAGGATTTACTGTTGATCTTGGATCTACTTTAGGTAACTCGCGATGACTTGAATGACAATCAACACAAGTTGCAGTTACAAGAAGTCCGCTTTGAATTAATCCCTTGCCATGAATACTTTCTTTATAATTCGCAATAATTCCTTTATTGCTTGCATCTTTAGTTGCTGCAATACTTAATCCTTCGCGGTGGCATTTTCCGCAAAGTTCAGGAACGTTTCTTGCAAATGTAGGTGACGAAATATTCTTTTGGGATTGAACATCATGACCCGTATGGCAGTCGGTACAATAAGGAGCTGTTTTTTCACCTGTATAATATTTCTGCCCGTGGATGCTGATTTTATAATCATCTACTTGGGAAGCATGGCAAATGGAACAATCCACTTTTCCGGCGTTTAGGCAGATAGGATTTTTTGAAGGTGAAACATTTGTATGACATTTAATACATGAGCTTTGATTATGAACAGAATTTTTAAATTTATTAATATCAACGAACAGTGATTTTTTTTTTCCATCAACAACTTTTACCAAATCTTTATTACTGTGGCATTTCATACAGTTTTCATCAGGGTAATTGGCATCATAAAAAACTCTTCTTACTTTGTGCGGCTGATGACAGTCAACACAAGAAGGAATTTTATGCGGTTCTTTTTCCCAAAGTTCTCCGCGGATTACTTTTAAGTGTACTTCTTCTATCTTAGCGTGGCATTGCATACAAGTAGATGCAATCTTATTTCTGTTGATAGTTGATAACGGATTTTCATGAGGTAGAATATCGTGAGAAGAATGGCAGCTTGTACAAACTGCTGTAACTGTTAAACCGCTTTTATAAAGTCCAATACCATGTATAGATTCAGAATAATCTTGCAATGCTTTGCGCTCTCTTACATTAGCCAATTTTGCAACCTGAGTGCCATCTTTATGGCATTGACCGCATAAGCTTGGAATATTTGTAACAAAAGTTTGCGACTTTTGATTTTTGCTCTTGAGAATATTATGCTTACCATGACAAGAAGCGCAAGTTGGAGCTAAGAATTTTCCTTTTTTTAATGCGCTGCCGTGCAAGCTTCTCTCAAAATGGATAACTGCTTGATCGTGGCATGGCGCGCAATTAACTTTTGAAAGTTTTTCCGCATGAGGAAGGTCATCTGCGTTCACATCCGAATGACAGCCAGTGCAGGAGATTTCTTTGTGTACCGAACCGGCAAAATCCTTTCCATTAATAAACATAGAAACCTTCTTACCGCCACGTTCTGCTATTAAGGTTTTATCGTTGTGGCAATCCAGGCATACTTGATCATCCTTACTCTGCGCATTTATTGATGAAAGTAAAATGACAGAAGTAAAAAGAAGCGATATAAATTTTTTCATAAATTTTTCTTTTGAGTTGATCAATATAATTCAAAAATCATGCGTATAAATTGCTCTCAGAACGTAATTCGAACCCACTCAAAAGTTGCTACTGAGAAAATTCGAGAAATATCTTCAATATTTATTAAAATAAGAACTTCTTGTACTGAATATCAGACAAAAGACATTAATGTCTGTGGTTAAAATATTTAGTTCATACCACTTTGTCAATGTTCAAAAATTAAAAAGGAGAAAGGAATTCTCCCTTCTCCGCCGAATTTGAAGAGTATTATTATTTCTTAAAGAACTCTCCGGTTATAATGTACCAATCTTTTTCTTCTAAGTTTTCTAACTGTCCCCAGTAAAGATCAAAACTTTCTTTCCGCTCTTCACCTTTACTAATCAGGTTTTTGATCTCTTTGGTGTACTTCTCAATTTCATCCTGATAAAAACTGACTGCATTCTTTCCAATCTTAAGTTGAGATAATTCCGTATCTAATTTATCAGCATCAATGATGCAAATCCAATTTTTTTCATATGCAGAATAATCCAATGCTTTAATATTATCGCCGAGATCGTTATTAACTTTAGCTACTTGTCCGCTTACGGGTGCATTAAAATGAATAGATCTCTTTCCTTGCTTGATGATAAAAAGAGGTTGACCCTTTGTGATATTCATTCCGAGGTTCGGAAATTCGATATCATCAATTTTACCTATTAGTTTTTTTGCGAAATCATCTATACCTACACGAACCTTACCGTCTTGTGCAATTGCAGCCCAACAATGTCCTGCAGAGATAAAAACACCACCCGGAATTGCAAATTCACCGACGTTTAATTTTTCTTCTTCGCTCAAATGTGTAATGTGTACACGAGGTTTAAGCTGTTTATGAATTCTGTCCTGTCTCTTAATTAAAGATTTTTTGGTGAACTCCAGCAATTCATCTTCAGTGAATGGTTTCTGTACGTAATCCATTGCCCCAAGTTTCATACAATCGACTGCAGTTTCAACAGTTGCATATCCTGTAACAATGATAACATCTATATCGGGACGCAAGTATTTTACTGACTTGGTGACTTCAACCCCGTCCATCTCCGGCATTTTCAAATCTGTGAAGACAAAATCATAATGATGGGATTTTGTAAGATTTAAAGCTTGGTATCCGGAAGTTACAGTATCAACAGAATAACCATCCAGCACCAGGATTTTTCTGAAGCTGTCCAGAATAACATCTTCATCGTCTACGCATAAAATTTTTGCCTTAGGATTTGGTACTTCAACACGTTTAAGCGAAACTGCTTCCTGACTTAAATCCACAGTAATACTTTCTTCGAGAATGTTTTCTCGTTCTTTGCGAACCTTTTTCTCATTAATTGTCTTTATCGCATATCTAATAATAATATCAGCGATTATGAAAATTATTACGGCAAGAATAAAGAGCGGCATAATTATTTCTCCTTGAATTAATAAACTTTGTTTAGGACGGTTCTAAAAATTATCGTATGTAAATATTTAACGCAGAGAACGCAAAAAAAACGCAAAGTCCGCATAGAAAATTGATATTTTTAGAACCGCTCTTTATGTTCTGTCTGAACTGGGTATAATAGTCAAAAAGTGTTGCTAAAATTACAGTAACCTATTATATCACAAATAATTACAAGGAGTAAACTTAAAACAAATGAGTTTCTGAATTATCTTTCATTTAATTTTTAGTTTTACTCCTTGCTTTTTCGTGGCGTCTTTATTTTATAACATATAATTTTTTAATGCAACCACACAAAATATAATCATTAAAATAATGAAGATGACTTTCATCCTTATAACATGCTGTTAAAAGCAATGCGGAAAAACAACTTGAGAAAAACACTACAATACTTTTTAAGTTGTTGAATAAATTATGATAGCTGTATAACAACTAAAATTGTTTTTGTAGTAATATTCAATGTTAAAACAGCAACACAAAATGACTATTATACCCTGAACTGCATGGAATTAATAATGTCATTTCGTAATCAAGTTCCGTTGGAATAATTCTGTAAATCCACCCATCAAAATAGGGGTCCTTCTCCAGAAGTTCAGGCTCTTCTAATAATCTATCGTTTTTAGCAATGATAGTTCCGCTAATTACTGAATACAACTGATGAATCAATCCGTCTTCAGTTTCAAATTTTACGGCGGATGACGCTTGAGTAAGAACTTCATTTACTCCAAGCAAATCTATTTTCTTTATCTGATCTAATGTTTTGATGTAAAAATCGGTTGCGCCAATTAATACGGAACCGTCAAAATCTATATTCATCCAGCTCGAATAACCAAGCCGATAATATTTAGCAGGGCATGACACAAGCAGAATGGAATCAGCATTCAATTTTCGTATTATGTTCAGAGTGCTATACTTTATTCCTCTATGAATAACACTGGTCAATTCATCTACGGTAAACGGCTTTGGTATAAATTCGATTGCACCTGTATAAAGTGATTTTACCGCATTTTCTATAGTTGAATAACCCGTTGTCATTATTACCGGAGTATCAATTCTTCTTGAATCGAGTTCGGCTAAAAATTGAAAACCGTCCATTCCGGGAAGCATTATATCGCAAATGATCAGATCAAAATCTTCGATCTTAATTTTTGCAAGTGCAGATGAAGCGTCCATCACAAAATCAAAAGAATAATTTTCCATCTCAATAATCTTTGAAATGGAATCGATCACAACTTGTTCGTCATCAATTATCAATATGTTTTTGTGCTCTTTCATGAAATACTTTTCGTCTGTTCTTCTTGCGGAAGTTTGATTGAGAATGTGGTTCCTTTTCCAACTTCACTATGAACAGAAATTGATCCGTTATGATTGTCTAATATTCCCCAAATGACAGAAAGTCCTAGCCCGGTTCCGCGTTGACCTTTTGTTGAGAAGAAGGGTTCGAAAATTTTTGAAATATTTTCCGGTGGTATTCCGCAGCCCGTATCTGTGATTTCTATTTGAATAAACTTTCTTTCTCCGGCACGGTCAATCAAATCCCATCCCTGCCAATAATCCTTAAATGAAGCGCATCCCTCAATGAACCCTTGATTATGAATCTGTATCTTATAAACTGGTCCACCGCATTTAGGGCATTTACTGTTTTTATCAATTAACGAAACATCACACGTCGGGCAAGAAAGATTGATTCTGTTATTCTTATCGTGCGAGATTCCAAAGTTGTGGCGATGATTTCCATAGATCGGATCTAAATGAACAAATCCTTCATTGACACCCGATTTTATTTTTATCTTCAACGAGGAGATTCCGCCAATCTTATCTTCAGTATCGATCAATGAATGATTCTTTGCACACATTGCGTTTTTTATCTGAGTTATCCCTTTTGGTGACAAACTGATCTGCGATGTTGAAACTGTAACCGTACCGCCTCTTTGCCCGATAGCATCGGTAGCATTGACAAATAAATTTATAAATACTTGTTGAATCTGATTTGCATCTGCAGTGATCTTAGGAAGTGTATTGTCAAAATTTTTGATAAGAGTAATATGACTCAACCTCATCTGATTTTTAATGACAGCTTCGGCTCGATTGATAATTTCATTAACATCAATCATACTTTTCTTTGGAGTTGATTGACGGGCAAAATCCAGCAATCCTTTTACAATATCGCGGCTGCGCATCGTTTCCCTTACAATAACATTAAGATCTTCCTGCATCTGCGGATTATCTTTTGTCCGCTTTAATAGAAAACTACTATAAGTTAGAACTCCGGTTAGAGGATTATTTATTTCGTGAGCAACCCCTGCAGCAAGCTGCCCCAACGAAGCCATCTTTGTTGATTGATAAAGCTGCTGATTCGTCTCGTCGAGTTTCCGGGTCATATTATTAAATGATTTACCAAGAGCTCCCAGTTCATCGTTGCTCAAATTTTTAATCGAATAACTTAAATTACCTGCAGCTATTTGATCTGTTGCTTTTACTAATTCCTTTACAGGGCTATCCACCCAGCGCTTTACAAAAAATCCTATTATAAATCCAATTGCAGAAATTGCTATAATAGCAAAAATCACTTCGCGAATTTCATTCTGTCTAATTTGTTCGTCAACTTCAGTAAGAGAAATCGTTACATCGAGTACTCCCAGAACTTTTGCCGTCTCGGAATGTGCATGGCAATCTGCTTCATAACATGATTTTTCATTATAAATAGGATTAATAACACCAAGTACTCTGGGGGAGTCGGAACTCGTTCTGAAAACTCTAGTACGGTCTTTCATAGGAAGTTTTTCGAGCGGTTTATTCTCAGCATGACAAGCATAGCAGCTTTCTGCGCGTTTATCCAGCATTTTCCCGATATCATCTTTATGAGCTGAATAAATTATCTCTCCTTCTTTGTTGAGAATGCGAACATTTGAAATTGCCGGATCTTTTCCTATCCTATTAATCATTTCCTGAATGTGTTCTCTTTGGTTGAGCAGCATTACATATCGTGTCGAATTCTTAACAGACTCACTAAGTTGATTTGCATGACGTTCCACCTCTGCCTGTAAAACATCGCTTTGAGATTTAACGTTGACGTATGAATAGATTCCAATAATTAGAATTGCAGTTATGCTAACAACCCAGATGAGTTTTAAGCTGATCTTCCGAAACAATATTTTTTTTACACGCTTCATTAATTCTTTTTAAGTTTTCCTGGAACATTTTTCGGATATGATTTATCATCGTGACAACTTGCGCATGTCGGCTTTGCAAAATTCTTTTCTTGATGACAGTCTGTACATTCCATTGCCGAATGTGTTTCGTCAAGAGTAAGACCGGTGATTTTATGCTGGAAGTTTTCTTGAGTCCATTTACCATGGCAATTAATGCATTCGCCGTTAAGTCCGGTGAATTTTCCCTTCTCAACGTGGCATCTGTTGCACAAGAGCTTGGGATGAAATTTTGAATTGTCAAAACCGGTGGCATTTTTATGGTTGAATCCCTCTTTAACAACGTTGGCATGACAACTACCGCAGTTTGCTTTTGTGTTATGGCAATTAGAACAAACCTTATGTTTTTGTTCCAAACTCTTCTCTTTCAAAGAAACTGTTTTGATTTTCGTATGGCACTTTCCGCAACTTTCATTTGAGTGACATGACTGGCATTCCAATCCAAATAAATCGATGTGTTGGGAATGATAAAATGTAACCATCTTACCATTTGCTTTTGGAGTATCAAATTTTATTGTTACCGGCGTTATTATTTTTGGATGCAAACGCTTGACACTTTTTTCTTCAAGTTTTTGAGCTTGAGTTTTAACTGAAGCTTTATTTGCACCGTGGCAAAACTCGCATTCAACCTTACCGCTCAATGACCGGTGACATTCCATACACTGACGATGATATGCCCCTTTCAAATCGGGTTTACTAATGTCGGTTCGTTTTCGAATAAGTTCGTGACAATCTGAGCATCCGATCACTTGTCCCGGAGGATTATAGTGGTGACACATTTTGCATCCGCCGGCCATTCCGCTCATCTCGGCATGAAGCCGATGAGAAAATACAACAGGGGCATAGATATCTGTTTGCTTCTTGAATTTATCGATTGTAAGTACCGATGGTCCCTCTTCCGGTAATTGATCTATCGATACCATCTTTTCTCTTGGACAGGGAATGATGCATGGATTTTCTTTGGTAGGAATATCGCAAGTATGACAGGTCTTGCATGAAATTCCAGAAAGATTTGGGTGAACTTGTTTTTTTGTCTGCGCATTTACAATAAGTGCAAAAAAGAAAATTGCAATTAATATTTTTGTTTTCATCGCGCGCTCCCTTTAACCGAATATTTCGTTCTTTGAGTTGACATTTCAGGTACGCTGACAATAGGGAATATCATTACTGCTAATCTGAATAGAAGTATTTCAAATGCGATGAATCCAACGGTTACAGAAATTTCTCCAAATGATGGAAAATATGAATGAACTTCGTAAGGCGGAGTGTAAGCAACTAAAAAATTGTTCAGTCGATTCAGGAATACTCCGAAGATAACTAAGAATGATGCAATCAGAAGTCCCATAGGAGATTTTACAACTTGGCGGGACATAAACATTCTCAACGGGATAATCACGCCAAATAATAATTCAATAGTATACATCACACTTGCCGAGGTAATAGTTGTTAGATAAACAAATGTACCTCTAATTACCATATCGCCAATTTTGAATGCAAGATAAATTCCAAGTAAAGGGGCAATCATGCTGCCCAGATTAGAGAGAATATGTGTTTCAGGCTTTAATCCAAACGAACGGGAAGTAATAATCGATTCAAAAATTACCATTGGAAATCCCACCGATACAGCAGATAGTAAGAAGAGCAGCGGAAGAATTGGTGTCTGCCATAACGGATGCATCTTCGGCCCGGCTATTACCATCAAAGTTCCAAGAGATGATTGATGCAAACATGAAAGTACTACACCTGCAATAATGAAGATGAACATTGTCTTTTCTAAACCTTTATCAAGAATGCGTAGGAATTTATCAAGAGGATTGTTAATACGTTTTAAAAATCCGGGAAGGTTAACTCTTCCAATAAATCTTTCGCAAACTATTGGTAAGAACTCGATGTAAAGAACTGCTAAATAGATAATAACACATATACCAACTTCGAATAATACAGAACTACCATTCCACATAATTAATGGATGCCAGATAAAATAGGGACGACCAAGATCAATCATTACACTGATGGCTACGAATGTGTAGCCGAGAGCTGCTGTTAAAAGTGCAGGCCGAATGATTGCACGATATTGATCTTTATGCATAATGTGTCCTAATGCTGCGGTTGTAAATCCGCCTGCGGCAAGCGCAACTCCCGCTGCAACATCAAGACCAATCCATATTCCCCAGGGATGCTGGTTGTCAAGATTTGTTACAGCTCCAATTCCAAACACGAATCTTACAAGCAGGAACATTAATCCGTTTACTGCAAGAACTGCTAAAGCAATTACTACCGGAGTGAAATATTTTTTTTTCATCGGTATTGGTTTGAATTCTTCCATAGTTATATCTCCGTCTCGTTCTCGGTTTTCTTTCTATTTTTATTAATCCACATCACCCCACCGAGCAATGCGTAAAGTGCAACCGGAGGAACAAAATATGCGAAGATACCATGTTGAATTGCTTCACTTACACCGGGAGCCGGATCTTTTCCGAGTTTTGGAAAATCTAATTGTTCAAATTCTTTACTTGCTAAATAGATCCATGATGTTCCGCCAACTTCATATTCACCGTACACACGATTAATATAACGGTTCGGATAGTTTTTTATTTTTTGGTGAGCGGCTTTAACCAGATCTTCACGCGGACCGTAAGTAATGGCTTCAACGGGGCAAATTTCTGTACAAGCCGGAATTTTTCCCTCATTTGTTCGTTCGAAACAAAAGTCGCATTTCTTTATATCCGGTTTTAATGCTTCATCAAATTCGAATGCGGGAACCTGGAAAGGACAGGCAACCATGCAATAGCGGCATCCGATACATTTATCTGTATCCCAAATGACAGAGCCGTTTTCTTGTTTTGAAAAAGCTCCGACAATACATGCTGAAACACATGCAGGATGATCGCAATGCATACATTGTACTTTTACATTGATAGGTAATTCTTGCGGGTTGACCTTCTGATACTCATTGACAACTGTCAAAGCTTTATCGTCAGGTCTTCTTCTTACCTTGAAAACACTTCTATCATCGTAAAATTCAATTGAAGGTGTTTCAAGATTATGCGCTGTTTTACATACCCATTCACATTTTCTACACCCAATACATACGGTGGTATCAACTAATACACCCATTCTGTCTTGGGATAAAATATTTTTTGGTGCAGCTTTGGTCTTAGAAGAGAATCCCGTTACTGTGGTTCCAACAAGTGCGGCGGTTTTTAAGAAATTACGACGCGATTGGTTTGCCATTTCAACCTCATAAAAAAGAATCCCCTTGATAGGATTCGTTTAATTGTAGAATATTGGAGACCTATATCCATTTCAAACTTACTAACAATTTGATTTCTAGTCAATACAATCGAATTGAAAATTTATAATTACTTTCATTATCGTTGAAAAATTTTTACCTTCAACCCTAAATTTGAAAGAAAAAGAAATAAAAAAAGAGATGAGCAAAAAAAAGAAACAAGATATTTCGTTATTAAGAAAGAAAATCAACCAACTTGATTCCGGTTTGATAAAGCTGCTTTCTGAAAGAAGAAAGTTGAGTAAAGATGTTATAGTTGCTAAAGAAACCACTCATAGACCCATCCGCGATCAGCAAAGAGAATCTGAATTACTAAACCGTTTGATTAAGATGGGGAAGAAGGAAGGATTGGATTCTCACTTCCTTTCAAAAGTTTTTTATGAAATAATTGAAGACTCGGTTCGGTTGCAGCAGAATTTCGTTCAATCGAAATTGAACACTAAAGGTGAAAAGAAAAAATCTATAAGAGTTGCTATACAAGGAATTGAAGGTTCGTATAGTTTTCTCGCATCTCAGAAATATTTTACTCATTTCGATTACGACTTGAATTTTATTTTCAAAAAGCTTTTTGACGAAGTAATTGAATCGGTTGAAAAAGGGGAGGCAGATTACGCAATGCTTCCAATCGAGAACACTACATCAGGTGGTATTAACGAAGTATATGATCTACTGCTTCATACAACTCTTTCGATTGTTGGTGAAGAAAAATTTCAGGTTAAACATTGTCTTGTTGCACTCGATGAAATCCCGTTAGGAAAAATCAAAAAAGTTTACGCCCATCATCAAGCGGCTTCACAATGCAGTAAATTTTTAGAATCGATACCAAATGTTGGTGTTGAATATTTTGTAGATACTGCGATGTCTGTTCAGAAGATAAAAGAAGAAGGCAATTCTTTGTTCGCTGCCATTGCAAGTGAAGAAGCCGCAAAGTTGTTTCATCTAAAAATTTTGAAGAACGATATTGCAAACCAGTCTGAAAATTTTACGCGGTTTCTAATTGCATCGCGTAAACCGCAGGAAGTTGATTCTCGAATACCTTGTAAAACCTCTGTTGTTATGGCTACTTCGCACACACCGGGTTCGTTGGTAGAAGCATTGAATGTCTTTCGTAAATACAACGTTAATTTAACAAAGTTGGAATCGCGGCCGATCATTGGAAATCCGTGGGAAGAAATGTTCTATCTTGATTTCGAAGGAAACATTATTGATGAAAAAATTAAAAATGTTATGGATGAACTTGGTCAACATACACGGTTCATTAAAATTCTGGGCAGTTATCCTTCACAAGAATTGATAAAAACAAAACTGGAATACACAAAAATTCTTGATTCGCAGATAGATGAGGTTGCAGCACCACTTACTCCTCAAGTTGAAACTACCGTAATAAAAAAATCTAAACCCAAAAATTATCGGCTTGCTAGTCGTGAATATAAAAGTGAAGATACAATAATCAAAGTACGGGATGTTGAAATTGGTGGAAGCAATTTTGTTGTAATTGCAGGTCCATGTTCTGTTGAATCCGAAGAGATGATAATGCAATGCGCTCTTGAGGTTAAAGAAAACGGTGCGCAAATTCTACGAGGTGGTTGTTTCAAACCAAGGACTTCTCCCTATAGTTTTCAGGGAATGGGATTAGAAGGTCTGAACCTACTTGTAGATGCCGGAAAATATTATGACCTACCGGTGATTACAGAAGTAATGGATACAGATCATGTTGCAGATGTGGCTAAAACAGCGGATATACTTCAAGTTGGCGCGCGTAATATGCAGAACTTTGCGCTGCTGAAAGAAGTCGGCAAATCCCACCGCCCTGTTATGCTGAAACGGGGAATGATGGCGTCAATTGATGAGTGGTTAAATGCGGCTGAGTATATTTTATCTCAAGGAAATAGACAAGTAATTTTATGCGAACGTGGTATCAGAACATTTGAAACCGCTACACGAAATACATTAGATTTAAGCGCAATTCCCGTTTTAAAGGAATTAACACATTTGCCTGTTATTGTTGATCCGTCTCATGCTGTTGGTGAACGCAATAAAGTAATTCCTTTGGCAAAAGCAGCAAAAGTCGTAGGCGCACATGGTATAATGGTTGAATTTCATCCCGAACCGACAAAGGCATTAAGCGATCCTGAGCAAGCGTTATACTTTAATCAGTTTGAAGAGTTGATGAGAGATCTTTATAAGTTGTAGTAACATGGCTTGAAAAATTGATTCGCTGAATAAGAAAAATTAGTTATATTTTAATAGTTAATAAGAATCGCTTTTTAGAGGAGCTATAATGCCTTTTTATAATATATCGCTATCACAGATTCGTAAAAATGTTGAGAAAAGAAAGAAGAAATATATCGGGGACGACAGTTTTTTCTTTGATAAGAATGAATATTCAATTGGTATTATAAAAGAAGTAAAAAATAATTTTGGGGAAACTCTTACACGTGTAGATGGAAATATTCCTGTAAGTCTTCCAATCGAAACAGGTCAAAGATTTTTATTTATTTCTTATGATCAAACTCGGATTTCCCACGGGTTACATAAATATCCCGCTAAATTTTTTCCTGAATTACCTCGTTGGTTAATTCAAAAATATTCTAAATCTGGAAATATAATTCTTGACCCTTTTATGGGAAGCGGAACTAGTAATATTGAAGCAATGCTTTTAGGTAGGCATTCTGCTGGAATTGATGTTGACCCATTTGCAAGATTTATGACAAAGGTTAAAACGACGAAACTCAACGTTGACGAATTAGAAGAGAGTACTGACTATCTACTAAACTATTTATTAAAATATGACCCAAAGAAAATAAGTAAAAATGATTTTCCAGTCTTTCCTTATCGTGATAATTGGTTTAATGAAGAAATCCTATCAGAATTAGCTTATATAAAAAAATTAATTATCAGTTCGCATTATTCTGTCGATATAAAAGATTTCCAAAAAATATGCTTATCCTCAATCATACGTTCAGTTTCTAACGCAGACAACAATTGTACTCGTACTGTCATTAGGAAGAGATTAAATAAAAATATCTACCCATCTTTGGCTTTAACTAAATTTGCTGAAACATTACTGTTAAACTCATATAGAATGACAGAGTTTAGTTCAATTGTTGACTCAAATGTTTCTGTTGAAATTCCAGATGATAATGACGCAAGAAATATCAAATATCCAGTAAATTATTTTGATTTTGCACTAACATCTCCCCCTTATGCAAATGCAGTTGATTATCCAAGAACACATCAATTAGAAATGTATTGGTTAGGACTTGCGAATGGTTCATTAACTCCAATGAAAAAAGAACATGTTGGAACGGAGAGTGTTTCTGCAGAGGACTATAAGTTACTACATAGAATAGATATTGATGAAGCAGATAAAATTATTAGAAGTATATTCAAAAAAGATCCTCGCCGTGCATTCATTGCTTATAAATACTTGGTTGATATGGAAAAAAATTTACGTGAAGTCCATCGAGTATTAAAAAAGAAAGGAAGATATGCTATTGTTGTTGGTAACAATAAAATAAGAGGATATGATTTTGAAAGTTGGAAATACTTAATGAAACTTTCCGAGCGTATTGGATTTAAGGTTGAAAATTATTTTGGCTCTGAAATAATCAAACACTTTATAAAAGTCCCACGTGAAGAAAGAATAAATACTGATTGGATTATTGTATTGGAGAAATAATTTATGGCATCTTCTGAAGAACGAGGCAGACAAGCATCCATTGATGGGTTTGCACACGAACATATGGTTTGTGGCATTTTAATGAAAAGATACCAAAATGTGTCTTTGGTTGATCTTCCTCTATCTCCTTATGATATAATTATAGTTTTTAAGAATGAAAGAAATGAAGAAGTAATAATTCGTGCTCAAGTTAAAACTGCAAGGACATCTGTTTCTTTTACCGGAGGTACACGCGGTGGAGTTGATCGTGAATATAAATCTGATGTAAAAACTTATATACAATCCACAAAAACCTCAGATGTTGTAATTGGTTATAAGCCAATATCAGACGACCAATTTGAATTATATTTTGTACCCACAATTCTTATTGAAAAATGGGGTTCAAAAAGTAAATCTCTCAACTTACTTTCCTCTCTGAAAAATAACTACGAAATATTAGAACGCTGCATGGATAAAGATTTTGTATTAGAAAAAGCTAAAGAATATGGTTTGATTTAAATGCCATATAACAAACTAATCAAACGGACGTTGTTATATTTAAAAGCAATATTGAGTCTGGAGAAAAACTAAAAAGTAATTAGCAGTTGTATGAGTGAATGTAACGCCATAATCTACACCAAGACCGATTGAAAACCCCTCAGTTCCAACTCTTCGAAAATCGTATCCAAATAAAGCACTGAATCCTGCACCGATTTCCCAGAGGTTAACATCACTGTACGTCCTATCGTTGAGATAAATTAATCCGGCACCTTCTTCAAGAAAAAACGGGAATGAAAAATCTTGCCGGATAAATCCTTTTAGAGAAAAAGTTTTTATTAAAGGATAATATCTGCCTGTTCGGTTTTCCGGTAGAAATTTTTCTACCATTTGAGAATAAGTAAAAGAAGCGCGGAATGAAACATCGTTTTCGAACCAAGGGAAGAAATCGAAAAAGATTGTTCCACCTATACTTGAAACTGACGGGGAATTGCCGCTGATATTTCCGAGATGAAGAGAACCGCCGATGCCGGGTGATTCAATCTGAGCAATTGAAATATCGGTGATGAGGAGTAAGAAAAAAAATATTTGAATTAATTTTAATCTCATGTTAGTAATGTAATGTTAGCCAAAAAGTTTTTTGATCCGGGCTTGTCCAATCAACTCTATGTTTTTGATGAGCATTTATAATTAAATAATCACCCGGATTCAATTCGAATATTTTACCATTATCAAAACTTATCTTCGCCGAACCGGCGAGTAGTAAAACAAATTCATTGTCCTTTTGATCATACCAAAAATTTGCCGGGGAAGTATGCCCCTCCGATACAATCCTTTCTAACTTGAAATCTTTTGTTGATAGAATTTCTTCGAAGAATTCCGCATTAAGTTTATGAGGAATATTTTCAAAGATATTTCTTAGTTCATTCATGGTCCAACTATTCCGGATAATCTGCAATTATGATTCTATCTGTTTTTAATGATTAGTCTGTTAATTTTTTAAAATCATTTCCTGAAGGATTCTGAAAAATATTTAACTCGAACTGTGGAACCACAGCAAGTATGTGATCAAAAATATCCGATTGAATATTTTCATATTGAACCCATTCCGTTGTTTTTGCGAATACATAAATCTCAATAGGTAAACCAGTTGGTTCGGATTGAAGCTGGCGTACCATAAAAGAGTAATCGAGATTTATATCATCCCTTTGTCGCAAATATTCGGTTAAGTAAACCCTAAAGGTTCCGATGTTTGTTAGTCTTCTTCTATTTACAACAGAATGTTCGTCAATACTTTTTTCCGGATTGAATTTATTTAACTCTTCTTTTTTCGTACGGATGTATTCTGAAATTAAGCTGATTTTCTCGAAACGATTGAGCATTTCTTCTGTGCAAAATTTAATTGATGATTGATCAATATTGACAGCTCGTTTAATTCTACGAGCGCCCAAAACTTGCATTCCTCTCCAGTTTTTGAATGAGTCTTCAATTAATTTATACGTTGGAACTGAAGTGATAGTTTTATCCCAATTCTGAACTTTTATTACTGTGAGTGAAATATCAATCACATCGCCATTGGCACCATATTTTGGTAATTCAATCCAATCACCTACGCGTACTAGATCGTAAGAAGAAATTTGAATGCTGGCAACAAATGAAAGTATTATATCTTTGAATAGAAGAGCAAGTATAGCCGCGAAAACACCGAGACCCGCAATTATTTCCAGTGGTGAACGACCTATAATAATTCCTGCTACTAACATCAGTCCAAAAATGTAGACAACAATTTTGATTACCTGAACATATCCCTTGATAGGGCGTTCTCGATGCTTCTCGTTTTTTTCATAAAGTTCGTTTGCGGATGACAGAATTGTTGTGATTACAAAAGTAAAGTTCAAGACAAATAATATGGAGATCAGCCAATTGAGGAAATTGTGCCATGATGGTTCCAAGTATGAAAATGAATCAATCACAAAAAGAGGAGCGAAGAATGAAATTTTGTTCAATACTTTTCCCGAAAGTAGAATATCATCAATTTGAGTCGAAGTGGATTTTACAATTTTACGGATGATAGGAATAAGTATTTTTTTTAAAAAATAAAATGAGAGTATAGCAAAGATGAAAACCGCAAGAAACTTTACGTTATTATCTATCCAAGGGTAGGGTGCAATCCATTCATGTAATTTTTCAATCATATCTTCTCTGTAAATATTAACAATTTTATTTACACAATAAGTTACAAAATATTTTTTGGCTTTTTTGAATGTGGAATAAAATTTCGTGTATTTTGGCTACCCTTAAAATATTGATGTTCACTTTTCGGTGGAATGATTTTTTGATTGTAACTATCATAACGTTTGAAATTAACATGTATATAAAAAAATTGTTTGGGAACTAACCCACAATAAATATTCTGATTATTGGATGGATCATTTTCGCTTTTTATTGGATCAATTCTTTAATCTAAATTAATTACTATTTTGCAACCCATTTTATAATCGGGAATGATTTTTGGAAAAAGGGAAAAACACCAGAGCTTATCTTGCACTTGCTTCTATTTATATAGTATGGGGAACGACATATCTCGCAATCAAAATTGGTGTTGAGAACCTACCGCCGGTTTTGTTTACCGGTTTGCGATGGATCGTTGCGGGACCAATAATGTTAATGCTTCTTTTATTAAAGAAATATAGACTGCCGAATAAAAATGATATGCTTCATCTTGGCATCAGCGGACTTTTATTACTCGGTGGAGGCAATGGTTTAGTCGTTTATGCCGAACAGTCGGTACCGAGCGGATTAACAGCGTTGCTCATCACAACAGTTCCATTTTGGGTTGTTGGAATAGAGGCAATTCTTCCGCAAGGGAAAAGAATTAATCTAACAATAATTGCCGGGTTGATTCTTGGTTTATTGGGTGTATCATTGATCTTTGGTGGAGATTTAAAAAGTCTTTTCGATTCATCCCATATTAGTGGTGTGATTGGATTGATGTTTGCGGTTTTTCTTTGGTCTGTAGGAACACTTTATTCCAAATATAAAAAAGTCACAGTGCATCCGTTAATGGGTGCTGCTACACAAATGATAATTGCCGGCATTGTAATAACAGCGCTTGGTTTAATCCTTGGGGAAGGAAGTAATTTTCATTTTACCACTTCTGGTTTTTATGCCTATCTGTATTTAGTAATATTTGGTTCTCTGATTGGCTATGGTTCTTACATCTATGCGATTGCACATTTACCAATTTCACTTGTCACAACTTATGCATATGTAAACCCAATCATCGCACTATTCCTTGGCTGGCTTGTTCTCGATGAGCAGATTTCTATATGGCTTGTTCTTGCTGCGGCTATAATACTTATTGGTGTTACATTAGTAAAAAAAGGAAGTGAAAAGAATTTAATAAAGGGTGGTTCAGAGAACAGCTAAACCCGGTAAAAATTTAGATGTTCTCCGAATCATTAATTGATGTTGATTAAAAGATACCCTTTTTCTGTTTTGATAAAAGAAAATGCTGTTACAAGTTTTTGTTCGCCGCTAATAAAATTTACTTCGATTATATAATTTTCATTTGGTCCGTCTTTTTTTGTCTCAAATTTTCCGAACTCATGTTTTGAACTCAAATCCAGAAGAGCAGAGATTTTTTTACAAACTCTTTTTACTTGATAGAACTCATCTTTGTTGGCGGCATCAAAAGCATCTTTTTGATTTCTGGATTTATCATCTCCATCGTATGCAATTAATGCGGAAGCTTTTTCATAAACTTTTGCCTTGCTGAAATCAAAAAGATTGTTCAAAGTACTTTTAACAGCGGCTTCTGCCCCTTGAGCATAAATCATTTTTGAACCAGAAGAGAAAACAATTAAGAGTATCAATCCTAGTGCTAATGTACGTTTCATTTTAACTCCTTTCGAAATAATGTCTACTTATTACTACGCATTCTGTTCAGTCTTAGCGAAAATAATTTTCATTAATTCAACTATTCTTTAATTTCAGTCTCATTTTTGCATAGTTGTACTCTAAAGGGTCAACATTGATGCCACGATTAAAATGTGAAATGTTTTATCGCCTCACCTTGACTGCCAATTTCAGTCATTGCTTCAATTCCGATATTTAGATGAAGATCTACAAAATTATGAGTAACTGATTTATCAGATTCCTCGGTTTTAATTCCTTCCGGGAACATCGGCAAATCGGAAACAAGTAAAAGAGCACCGC
Source organism: uncultured Melioribacter sp. (assembly GCA_964449775.1). Lineage (GTDB taxonomy): Bacteria > Bacteroidota > Ignavibacteria > Ignavibacteriales > Melioribacteraceae > Fen-1258. The sequence goes on from CAYVBQ010000019.1 coordinate 53,397, forward strand.
GGGCAATTTGATTTGCATAACCGACTATAAAGATAGTTGCGGTCTCCATATCAATTCCAATCGCACCCAGTTTTCTTAAATAATTTTTGAAATCCTCATCCCATTCCCAAAGCCGGCGGTTTGTAGTGTAGATAACCCCGGTTCTATACTCAACATTTTTTGATACTATTTTATCGGAAACAAATTTGTGCAGTTTGAAAGAAGGAAGTGCCGGAACCTCGGCAGGAAGATAATCATTACTTGTTCCTTCACCCCTTATTGCAGCTATGGGAAGAATAAAATGACCAATCTCGGTTGAAGTCTTTAACCCGCCGCATTTACCAAGAAATAGAACACCTTTTGGCTGACGCGCAAGAAGTAAATCCATCACAGTAGCAGCATTAGCAGAACCAATTCCGAAATTTATGATTGAAAGCCCTGCACTGTTGGTTGCTGATTGCATTGGTTTGCCAATACCCTGAACGTCGCAATTAAATTTTTCAGCAAACTTTGTAACATAATTTTGAAAATTTGTTAACAACAAATAATCGCCAAAGTCATCAATATTGGTCCCAGTGTACCTTGGAAGCCAGTTTTGAGCTATCTCTAATTTAGTTTTCATAAGTTCCTTTACTTTTTATCTGAATTCAACTCTTTCATACCTGTCTGTAATCTTTGTTTTACGTTGTATGAAAAGACTATCAATTTTGATTACAAGAAAAGCAAATATATAACCAAAGAACAATCCAATAAGTGCACCACCAACAACGTCCGATGGATAATGTACTCCAACATATGGTCTTGAGAATGCTTGCAATATCGCGACAATAAAAAATGACCACTTCAACTTTGGAAAAAGTTTTGTAAAAAACATCGCAACTGCAAAGTTGTTTACTGCATGAGAAGAGGGAAAAGAAAAAGATTCTGTACATGTTACAAGAACGTTTAAATTGGTAAAGACATTACAAGGTCTCACTCTTGCGAAAAGATTTTTCAAAAAGAAACTACTGAATTGATCCGTCGTAATAATCAAAATAAATAAAGCAATTGAGGCAATTCTTCCAATCTTTCCACCCTTAATTACTAGAATAAGAAATAGAATAATATAAGCAACATACCAATTCTTCACTTCAGTAATAAATGGGAAAAATTTATCAAGCAGAGGATTTGATAAAGTATTATTAATAAAGTGAAGTAACCATGTATCTATACTATAAAAAAAATCCAACATCTTTTCGCCTAAGTGTTATCTGTTAGTTTGATTATTAGATCAATTTTCTTTATTTAACTGCTGAAAATTTTGCTACTTTAGAAATAATGAACTAATGGAACTTCGGAAATGTATGATAATCTGACCGAATCCAACGAAAAATTACGAAAAAAATATAAAACCTACTTAAAAAATTCAATAAAGGAAGCGTGGACTCGAATAAAAATTTTAAAAGTACAGGAGAGTTGAAGAGATTCGAGTACTTTAAGGACGAGAGTAAGAAAGCACTAATTGCACCGTTCCAGGCGCTCGCAAAATTTACAGCTCTCGCTGGCATTATTGCGATGGTCTTCGAGGTGCGATATTTTTCATCTCATAGTATGGAAATTTATTTTTCCCGATTATCCGCTATAGTTATTGCCTTTTTACTTCTCGTAATTTCAAATTATAAGATTGGTAAAAAGCATCCCGTAATGCTTGTTCACATACTTCTTTTAACTATTATCTGTTCTTTTGGAGTAATGATTTTTCTTATTCCCAAAACTCTGATATTTAATTCGCACATCATCAGTTTAATAATTTTTACGGCAGCACTCTTTTTAAGCTGGGATGTTTCTAATCAGATCGTCGTTGCCATTTATTACAATATAGTCTTTGCGGCTTCAATATTATTTAACACCGAGCAGATGAAAATTTATATCCTCCCGAATATGCTTGAATCTGTTTTTCTTGTTTTGGTGATTAGTTTGATGGCAATTGTTGCAAGTTATATTAATTATAGACTTCGACACGAGAGTGTAGTAAAAACGTTTGAAGTCTCACAATCGGAAAAAAAATTCAGAAACTTATTTGAAAATTCTGTTGAGGGAATATTTCAATTTACACGCGAAGGAAAATTCGTTACGATAAACCCGGCATTAATCAAGATGTTTGGTTATACCTCTGAAGAAGAGATCAAAAAATTGGGGTTAGCAGAAGATGTTTTTAAGCGTAAAAGTGATTGGGAATTATTAAGTAAACTTCTGGAGAAACAGGGTAAAGTTAGAAACTTCCGGGTGCCATATAAGAAGAAAGACGGTGTTGAAATTACCGTGAGGATGAATGTTCGCACTTTTGAAGATGAGGAGAATAGTCAAATTATTTACGAAGGAAGTCTTCAAGATATTACTCAGCAGGTTCAGGCAGAAAACGAAAAACAGAAAGCGCTGGATGCTTTGCGCATAGAGAAGACTAAAGCAGATACAGCCGCAAAGAAGGCTCAGCAAGAGAGTAATTTTAAAACAAAATTTCTTGCTAATATGAGTCATGAAGTTCGTACTCCAATGAATTCTGTAATGGGTTTTTTAACTCTTATCGAGAACGATCTCTTTGAAGATAAAGATGAACTGAAAACGTTTGCGCGCGATGCACGCTTTGCTGCTGAATCATTGCTAGAGATCATCAATAATATTCTAGATATTTCAAAGATTGAAGCCGGTAAAATGGATCTTGATGAAATTGATTTCAATATCCGCGATGAAGTTAACAAAGCACTTTCAATTGTAACTCAATCGGCAAAGACGAAAGGATTGAAACTGGAATACCTGGTCTCCGATTCAATTCCACAAAAAGTTTATGGCGACCCGACACGCTACCGACAGATTATTCTAAACCTTCTAAGCAACTCTGTAAAATTCACAGATCAAGGGAAAATTGAATTAACGGTTGACGTGATATCTAAAACAGAATCTATCATAGAAATATTGACAACTGTACAAGATACCGGTACTGGAATTCCAAGTGACAAACTTTCAGTTCTTTTCGAACCTTACATTCAAGTAAAGAGTAAAAAGGGAGCTAAAGAAGGAACAGGATTAGGTTTAGTTATTTCAAGAGAATTTGTAAAACTAATGCACGGAGAAATTAACGTAGAAAGCAAAGTGGGCTTAGGAAGCAAATTTTCATTCGATGCAAAAATGAAATTACAACCTAATGCGGTTTTCGATTCCATTACTCCGGAAGAAACTCAAATTGCTGTTCATGAAGAATTCCAATCTAAAATCGACGCACATAGCGGCGCTGAAATTAGAGCTGATTCTCAATCAAAAAACCGGATTCTTTTAGTAGAAGATAATCCGATAAGTCAAAATCTTGAAATGAAAATCTTGAAAGAAGTCGGTTATAACGTTGAAGCAGTTTCAAGCGGACATGATGCAATTCAGTCGGTAATGACGGGTTCATTTAATCTGATATTAATGGATGTTGAGATGACAGATATGGATGGCATCACTGCAACAAAAAAAATACGCTTACTCGAGGGTGCAGTATCGAAAATCCCAATCATTGCAGTAACCGCACATTCAAGTATGAAAGACAGAGAGAAATGTCTTGCTGCTGGTATGGATGATTATATTGCCAAACCAATTAACATACACTTCTTAAAAATCACAATTGATCAATGGCTAAACGCCAATAAGTAGATTTATCCATTTCGGAACTGATTTTTTTTAAATAAGTTTGAACAACTCATTTAATAAACTCTAGGAATTAATATGCAAACACAAGACTACATTTTGCTGGAAGAAAAATACGGAGCCCACAATTATCATCCGCTTCCGGTTGTACTGTCTAAAGGCGAAGGCGTTTTTTTATGGGATGTTGAAGGGAAAAAATATTACGATTTTCTCTCTGCATATTCGGCAGTCAATCAAGGGCATTGTCACCCAAAAATAGTTAATGCAATGATTGAACAGGCAAAGACATTAACACTAACATCAAGAGCTTTTTATAACGATACTCTTGGTACATACGAAAAATTCATAACTGAATTTTTTGGATATGAAAAAGTGCTTCCAATGAATTCCGGTGCAGAAGCAGATGAAACAGCTCTCAAACTTTGCAGAAGATGGGCTTATGATAAAAAAGGCATTGCAGAAAATGAAGCTAAAATTATTGTATGTGAAGGAAATTTTCATGGAAGAACTATTACTGTAATTTCGATGTCAAATGATCCCGATTCCTACAAAGGATTCGGTCCCTTTACACCAGGATTTATCAAAATTCCTTACAATGATTTGAATGCTCTCGCAATAGCGCTGGAAGATCCGAATGTCGCCGGGTTTTTAGTAGAGCCAATTCAAGGAGAAGCCGGCGTTTTTGTTCCTGAAGATGGATACATTTCAAAAGCATATGCAATGTGTAGATCAAAAAATGTTTTATTTATTGCAGATGAAGTTCAAACCGGATTAGCGAGAACCGGTAAAATGCTCGCTTGCGATCATGAAAATGTTAAACCCGATATTTTGATTTTAGGAAAAGCTCTCTCCGGTGGAACAATGCCTATATCTGCTGTACTTGCCAATGATGAAGTGATGCTTGTAATTAAACCGGGTGAACATGGGTCAACGTTCGGCGGAAATCCATTGGCGGCAAAAGTTGCTGTTGCTGCTCTTCAAGTTCTAAAAGATGAAAAGTTAGCGGAGAATGCCGAGAGACTTGGAAAAATATTTCGTGAAGAAGTTGGAAAAATTAAATCTGATATGATTGAATTAATACGCGGTAAGGGATTATTAAACGCGATCGTCATCAAACCAAAAAATGGGAAAGAAGCATGGGATGTTTGTTTGAAGATGCGGGATAACGGATTACTTGCAAAACCAACTCACGGTCATATTATTCGTTTTGCACCTCCATTGGTTATTACAGAAGAACAAGTTAGGGAGGCAGTTAAAATTATTGAGAAGTCAATTAAAGAAATTAGCGAAGCGGTTTAATTTTCCGCTCTCACAAAACAGAAAAATTATTACTCAGTTACCAGGACAATAAATTGAAAAAGATATTTTCAACCTCACTCTTAATCATACTTCTTCCCACAATATTAGTTTTCGGTTGGGGAGATAAAGGGCATAAGATCATTACCGCTTTTGCAATGAAACAATTACCCGCTCAAATGAAATTTTCTGATGAGTTCAAATCTGCTATTATAGAACATTCTGTGGATCCCGATAATCGTAAACGCGATGATAAATCGGAGGGACCGAAGCATTTTATTGACATTGATTTCTATAAAGAATTTTCTGACGGAATTGTTATTATGTCACGTGATTCACTTAATAAATTGTATGGCGAGCAAGTTGTTACAAAGGAGGGAATTCTTCCGTGGGCAACAGAAACAACATACTATAGGTTGATGAAAGCATTCAAAGAAAAAGATAAGGATAAAGTTCTTTTATACGCTTCCGATCTTGCTCACTATGTTGGCGATGGACATCAACCGCTGCATGCTACAATAAACTATAACGGACAGCTCAGTGATCAAAAGGGGGTTCATTTTCGATATGAGATTGAGATGGTAGATAAGTATTTGAACAGTATAGAAAAAAATTATGATGATCAAATTCCATATTACGTAAATAGCATTCCCAGCCTTATATTTGATTACATAGTTGAAGCGAATAATTATGTTGAATTGATTTTATCCGCCGATAAGTTTGCAGCGAAGAAGACAGATGGAAAATTTGATAGTGAATATTACCGTTTGCTCTGGTTCAAAACAAAATATGTAACACTTAATGAAATTAATTCGGCTGCGTTAAGTTTGTCCTCATTAATTTATTCTGCATGGATGGACGCCGGTAAACCGATTTTAGAAAATTGATGCAAACGAAAAAATTTGTTACAGTTTTCGGTAGTTCCATTCCCAAACCGGGTGATGATGAATACGAAACTGCATACCGGCTTGGGAAAAAGTTAGCCGCTAATAATCTGAATGTTTGCAGCGGTGGCTTTCAAGGAATTATGGATGCAGTTTCCAAAGGTGCAGTTGAAAATGGAGCCGAATCAATTGGTGTCACACTCGACATTTATAATTTCGCAGCAAGTAAACATCTCACCAGTCAAATTGAAACTCATTCGCTCTTCGAACGGTTAACAAAATTAGTAGATATTGGGGATGCGTTTATTGTTTTGCAAGGCGGAACAGGAACTTTACTAGAACTTTCACTTGTGTGGGAATACCTGAATAAAGGAATGATTCCGCAAAAACCGATCGCGTGTCATAGCTCTTTATGGAATGAGATTACTACTATTATGGAAAAACAGATTGTCAAAGAGAAACGTAAAACCGGCTTGGTAAAATGTTTTCAGAATATTGATGAATGTGCCGAATTTATAATTGCCAATCTTAAACGTGGCGCAGATTTTTAATCTGCGCTGCCGCTTTCTCAAAAACCATATCCACCGATAATTCTTTAATACACTTGAACTTCACATCATCGCGAGAACAAATTAGTGGTTTGGGCGAATAGTAAAAACATGGTGAGCAATCAAGATTAAGTGAAGCAATTTGATGATCTGTTTGCCAGGGACGAATATAATTAGTGTTCGTGGGTCCAATAATTGCAATAACATTTAATTTCAGTGCGGAAGCAACGTGCATCAAACTGGAATCATTTGTTATAAACAGATTGCACCGGTTTATAACTGCCGCTGTGTTGGTTAGCTTGAATGCATTAACCGCATGTGCATTGGGAGAGCCGATCTCTGCAATAATCATTTCTTTTAGTACTTCTTCTTCCCCTCCGCCAAAAATTAGAATCTTTGCATTGAATTTATCAATCAATCTTTTCCCGAGCTCTGCAAATTTAGTTAGTTCCCATCTGCGCTTATCGTGATTCTTTAATGAAGAACATCCCGGATGAAATCCAATTAAAAGATCATTTTTCTGAATTGACTTCTCTTTTAAGAATCCGTGCGCAAATTCTTCATCGTCATTTTGAAGATTAAGAAGTAATGGAGGAATATTGTTAATCTTTTTACCGATCAATTTTTCAACCAGGCGAATATTTTCTTCCACGTTGTGAAGATTATCATCCTCTTCAATTTGAGATGTATTTAAGAAACCAAAATTTGCAAAATCTTTCCGGAGATATTTTACAGCAACGCGATTTTCTGCACCAATAAGTCTTCCAATAATATTGTACACTCTTCTGTTTGAAGGATAAACATTAACGGTCGCTTGGTATTTATTTCTAAGATTCAAAACATATCGAAGTGAATCAAGTTTCGTACTCTTGAGAAAATCGAAATGAAGTACTTTGGATAATTGCGGAAGTTTTTCATAAATATCCTTTACACCATTGTACATTACAAGCGCATCAATATTAGCAGAAGGAAATTCTTCCTTGAGTCTTTGAAGCGCCGGAGTGAACATTAACGCATCACCTATACCTGATAACGCGATGATAAGGATATTCATTATTTAGGTCATTTTATAAAAAGAGGTTGTCTCAAAAGATCGTTTGTCATCACGAGCACTTTCACTTCGTTCAGTATAAACTCCGCGAAGTGATCTCATTTTTTTGATAAAAGACAAAAGATTGCTTCGTCGTAAACTCCTCGCAATGACTGTCTATATGACTTTTGAGACACCCACTTTTAGTTAATTATTTTTTCTCAAGTTGTTTCGGAAAAACTTCAGGAGATGCTAATCCGGCTTTTCTTCTAAACTCATTCAACAGCTGCGCCACATTCTGATCACTTGGTACCAAACTTTGTAATTGAACCAGAACAGATACTGCTTCTTTGTACATTTTCAAATTTTCATAGTGAGTTAATAGTAAGTCGTATGGATTATACCAGCTTGTAAAATCGCGGGGATTAATTTCTAATTGTTTTCTAGCCTGATCAATAACTTCTTTGGCAAAAACTTCATACTGTTTGATAGCACCTGCGCTAAAGTATAACTTAGAAATATCGTGTTTAATTCTATAATCCATAGCAACAACTGATCGAGGGATCTTCTTCTCCATTGCATCTAGCGCAAGGACAGCTTTAGCATCGCTCTTTTCTTTATAAAGATAATAAATTGCAAGACGGATAAACGCGTTACGGTAATTTTGAGTCAACCGTTCATGATTCTCATCAAAGAAAATTGTTTTATCATTCAGACCTCGGAACTTGAATCCGGGTTGATAAGTTGTGCTAAATCCTGTTGGTTCATCTAAAAGTTGTTTTCTGAGTGTCGGTTCGTCAATATACTCAATTCGTTTATCATCATTCTTTTTAGGAACAAGGCGCATTGCCATTCCCTCCATCCGCAAATAATCATCAAGGTTCAATCGGCTGTCTTCGGAACATGTTACAGCAAAATAGATGGGTCGTTTCCATTTTGCCTGCATAATAATATCTAATGCAATCAAGTCTTGACCGCGTATAAATTTAACGTCTCCGGACTGTCCGGTGTTCTGCATTGTCCATTTAATTTTTCCATCTTTAACTGTAGCGCTGTCGGTAATATTCCATTCTTTCATAACGTCGGAAGGAACATCCATGGAAAGTTCGGTTGGGTCCCAACGCTGAAGACCAAGCTGATCAATCTCTTCATTAGTTAAACTCATCTCTACTTTTTGAGAACCAAACGGAGAAGTATCTTTCAATTGTTTTACATACCAGGGTGTATTTACCAACGATAGACAGGCAACTCGAACATCGCGACGGACACCTTCAACATTTTGCAAAAACCAAAGCGGGAAAGTATCATTATCACCATTCGTAAATAAAACGGCGTTTGGTTCTACGCTTTGGAGAAGATTATATGCATAATCCCAAGGCACGTAATTTCTGGATCTGTTATGCTCAAACCAATTTGCGTGTGCCATATTTAACGGTACACCAATTACACCAAGAAAAAGAACTCCTATCATTGTCGGTTTCAAAAATGTTTTCTCTTTGAATTTTTCTTGAAGCAGTTCAATTATCCCGCGCATACCGAGAGCTATCCATAACGAATAAACGAAAAACGCTCCAACATAGAAATAATCTCTTTCTCGCGGTTGTGGTTCTTGTTGATTTTGATAAAACGCGGTTAGATAACCGAGAAAGATAAACATCGCTATGAAAACCGATGCCATCTTCCAATCTTTTCTGAAGTGATAGTATAAGCCAAATAATCCGATAAAGAATGGGATGCCCCACATATCTGTCCAATCTATTCCGCTGTCTTGATAAGATGATGTTCTGCCGACATAATTCCAGAATAAGTAACGGTTGAACATATGGTTCATTTGATAACTCCACAAGAAGTCAAGATCGCTCGAATAATCAGTATAAATTTTTAACTGATGCGGTTCGTTAGCAAATCTCCTCGCGAAAGTTGGAAAGTCGCCGTATTGTTCCCTGTTGATATATGAGTTCAGCTCGCTCATTGTTTTAGGACTGTTCATGTTGATAGGTGGTTCTTGATTTGCACGGATGATAATCATAGCGACTGTTGTAGAACCGAGAATTGCAAATAGGGCACACTTCAAAATCAAGTTAGCAGTTGCTTTGTTATTCTTTGCCGTCCAATAAACTCCGAAACCAAGTACGCCTAGAATTGCGAACACTGTAATGATATTTAAGGTGATGTCATTTTTTGAAATCAGAGTAATCAATTTTGGAAGATATTTTACTATTCCCGGGTAAACGAAAACAAGTGCTATTCCACCAAAGATAATTGGCATATAGAAAGAATTTCTTTGGAATATTTTTTTGTAGAAAGCCCCCATGAAAAGTAAACTTACGGTAACTAAAATCATGAGAAATCGTGAATCAATTGCACCGAACTCTTCCGGTGAAGGAGGAGCCGATGCTGTTTGTGAAATCCACATCAATCCCGCGATTATTAAAACAATTACAGAGTGGATAACAAAATAGATTGCGGTTTTTTTTAGAATAATTTCATCTGTTGCAAATTTTCTAAAATAAATTGCCATTGCAACCGGAACGATTGCAAGAGCAGACATTAAATGCACGCCGGTAGATAAACCAATGAGATAGAAGATAAAGATCAAATATTTTTCATTATCAGGTTCATCAGCTTTTTCATTCCACACAACCATCAGCCAAATTACAAATGCAATGAAAAAAGTTGAATTGGCGTAAACCTCGGCTTCTACGCCGTTAGCCCAAACTGTATCACTAAAAGTAAATGAGAGCGCACCGATTGCCGCGGAAATATAAATCGTAACATTATCGAACAAACTTGTTGTTTCTTTCTTCCGATAATTTTGAATTACCTTAACGGCAATTAAGTATAGAAATAAAACCGAGAAAGCACTTGAAAAAACCGAGATCATGTTCATCCTAAAACCGATACTGTCGGCAAACGGAATCATTGTAAAAATTCTTCCAAGTATTAGAAAGAATGGTGTTCCGGGCGGATGTGGAACTTGCATTAAGTAAGCAGATGCGGTAAACTCCCCGGTATCCCAAAATGACAGCCCGGGCTGAACCGTTGATAGATATGTCAGCGCAGTAATTAAAAATACTAATACTGCAAATATTCTGTGTAAAACTTTGTCGCTCATTATTTCACCAAAAAAATTTCAGTTATGAAGAATGATCTTCGGAATTAGTTTGTGGGGGTTGATTGAAGAACTGATCGTAATTTTTTCTTCCTCTGTTAATGTGGTATTTCTCGTGTAGATTTTTAAGTCGTTGCATAGAAAGTTTGTCTAAGTCTTCGTCGTCTTTGTGACGTTTAACAAGCATTTTGTAATCGTCGAGTTCCCGTCCGTCAAATTTGCGCTCGTACCGTTTCAAAATTGCAAAATAATCTTTCTGTTCGCGTGAACTCATTGAAAAATCTTGCGCTGTTTACATTTTTGGTGGCTGAAATTAATCAAAAAATCATTCAATAAAAAACTATATTTCGGCAACTCAGATTACAATTTTGAAAAATATTCTATGCAAGTTTACAAACAATACAAACCGATTGTTTCCATAATAATGCCGACTTATAATCGTTCAGGATACTTAGAAAGATCAATCGGGTCTGTACTTAATCAATCTTTCAAGGAGTGGGAACTAATCATAGTTGATGACGGCAGCAGCGACAATACTTTTGATATTGTTAATGAATACATCTCACGTTTTGAAAATATTCGTTATATGAAACATTTGAACAAACGTCCTGCACTTTCAACAAATACCGGAATGCTTGCATCTTGTGGGGAATTGTTTGCGTTTCTAGGAAGTGACGATGAATGGAAACCGGAGTTCCTAAAGCAACGCGTTGATTTTATGAACAACCATCCGGAGATTGATTTCATTTATGGCGGTGTGGAAATTATTGGTCATCCTTATGTGAAAGATAAAAATGATTTTACTCGCGAAATTCATCTTGATGAGTGCGTTATCGGCGGAACATTTTTTGGAAAACGAAAAGTGTTCTTTGAACTTGGCGGATTCCAAGATTTAAGTTACAGCGATGATTCGGATTTTTTTGAACGCGCCGAAAAGAAATTTAAGGTTGCAAAAGTTGATTTCCCAACTTACATCTACTACCGCGACACCCCGGATAGTATCTGTTCAACAATTGAATGATAAAAGCCCATCCCTACCCTTCCCAAAGGGAAGGGCTTTTATAAAACTCGGAAGAGGTATTTAATTTTCGACCTTCGTTATATAATTACAACCTCGAAGCGAGTATAGAGGAATTTTTTCGATTAAAGGAAGAGTATATTAAATGAATATATTGATGACACTTTCTCAACTTGAAGTTACCGGCGCGGAAGTATATGCTTTATCGCTTGCAGATAAATTTATCGAGCGAGGGCATAGAGTGTTTATCATTTCGGATACACTTACAAAAAAAACAAAAGCCGGGTACACACCATTACCGCTCGCCAAGAGAACTATCCTTTATAGAATAAAAAATTCAATTTTCCTTTACCGGTTTATAAGGAAAAATAATATCCACATTGTAAATGCGCACTCACGGGCGAGCGTATGGGTATCAAATGTTGCGTGTAAGTTTGCCAAAGTTCCATTGGTCGTTTTTATTCATGGTAGACAGTCCACATTCTTATCCCGCAGATTATTCCATGGCTTCGGTAATTATACAATAGCGATTTGCGAGAAACTCTCACAACAACTTCTTGATGTCTTCAAGGTATCTTCTGACAATGTCGAAGTAATAAGAAACGGATTTGATCTATCGGGAATTGAAAATTTTAAAGCCGCTGAACAAAAAACTGTGGCATTTGTTACACGGCTTTCGGGACCTAAAAAAGACCTTGCTTATAAACTTCTTGAATATATTGTTTCATCAAAAATACTTGATGGTATGAAGGGTATAAAATTCAAAGTTATTGGCGGACCATCCGTTCCGCCGGAGTTTGAAAAATTTAAGAATGATTTTGAATTCAACGGATACATTGAAAATTTGCCTCAGGAGATACAAAAAGCTGCGGTAGTAATTGGCTCCGGAAGGATTGCCATTGAAACGGTTCTATACAAAAGACCGCTGATTGCAATGGGAGAAGCCTGTACTATCGGTTTGGTAACAAAGGATAATCTCATGTTCGCACTCGAAACAAATTTCGGTGATATGAACGTCACTGAAAAAAAATTCGATTTTGAAAAAATTATTACTGATCTTAAATCCGCATTACAATTAACCGAATGTGATAGTTTTGTTCACGAGAAAGTAAAGAACGATTGTAATATCGAAAATATAGTTGACCGTCTTGAATTCATATTTAAGAGTGTTAGAGTTCGATTCTATCAGAATGAAATCCCGATCATCTATTACCACCGTATCGCAAAAGATATCAGCGATGCAGGCAAACACGGAATATTTGTAACTGAAAAACAGTTCGAAGATCACCTGAGTTATCTCAAGAGAGAAGGATATAAAACAATCACATTTGAAGAAGCTCTTCAGATTAAAAAAGAGTGCACACCTGGAAAATTTGTAATTATCACTTTCGATGACGGCTACGAAGACAATTATATTCTTGCATTCCCGCTGTTGAAAAAATATGGATTTACCGCTCTAATCTTTTTGGTCGCTCAATATGAATACAATTCTTGGGATGAAAAAAGTAATGAACCTAAACTTAAGATGATGAGCCAAGAGCAGATTCTTGAAATGATGAAATATGGTATTGAGTTTGGTTCACATACACTTACTCATGCCGATTTATCAAAAGTCTCTTCGGAAGAAGCCAGAAGGGAATTAATAGAATCGAAAAAAATCCTTGAAGCAAAACTTGGTAAAGAAATTTCCACATTTGCTTTTCCATATGGCAATTGTAATGAAACAGTAAAACAGACTGCCAAGGAAGCCGGATATAAATTTGTTTTTGCAACCGATAGAGGCACTCTCGGCTTACACGAAGATTTTTTCCAGATTAGACGAATTGGAATATTCCCCAATACAAGTGTTAGAGGGTTGGCAAGAAAGGTGAGGGGCAATTACACTTTTACAAGAGAAAAAAAAGATTCTCCATATTTGCGAATTCCTCGATGACATCTATTCTTTCCCACCCATTCTAAGTGGATTCATGTTACACCTTGGGTATGATAACTGCTCATCAAAAATAGATTTCCGAATTGGATCATCGGGACGGACAATTATTTCCATCTCAAAGATTGAATAATCAGAATTAGGCTGAACGGACAATCTAATTCATTCTTTCACTCTTGAAAAAGAACCAAAGGTAAAGCGAAATAGTAATTCCAACAATTGCTTGAAGAATAATTGGCGTGGAGATTAGTTCAGTTGAAATCAAACCAAAACTTATGAAAGCAAATTTCAGAAGATAATAATAGAACTTACTTATTAGAATGCTTATGATCGCCGGAGAAAAAGAATTCTTGAAAAACTTAATTAAGTAGAAGAAAAGAAATACATTCAACATCATTTCTGATGAGATTAACGCCGACTTTATAATTGTTGGATGAGCCGATATGATAAAAGATAATACGGGTAATGCAATGGCTAGCAAGTAGACGTTTTTCTTCGATGTATGAACTATACTTAATAGCAAAATAATTCTCATCGGTTCCAACAGATAAATTGGGATGGCTGTAAGATGTGAAAGCGCCGGTATAAAAATGATGACCGCGAGAGCGAAAATGTCATAAATGATTGTTTTGTAATCGTATTTTGATAGGGTGATGGAAAAAGATCTCATTCTTTTTACTCCAATAATTTTCTTGAATCCAAAATAACATATTGATAAGTTTCTACAAAATAAAAGAGAAAATATTTTAAAGAGGAGACTATGGATCGTCGAAGGTTCTTGAAGACAGGTTTACTTGCCGGTGCGTCTCTAACGATTCCCGGTATCTACGGAAATTATTTTGCAAAAAGCAGTAGAATTTCACCCAACGCTTTTGATCTTATTGCGATAAAAAACGGTGAGCCTGAAGTGATGTTCGATCATGGTATTGAACAGTTGGGCGGTATGAAAGCTTTTGTAAAGAAAAATCAGAAAGTTTTGGTTAAACCAAATATCGGATGGGATGTAGTTCCTGAAAGAGCAGCAAATACACATCCAAAACTTGTTAAACGGATTATTGAACATTGCTATGAAGCCGGTGCGAAAGAAGTTTACGTTTTCGACCATACATGCGACGATTGGAGAAGGAGTTATGCAAATAGCGGAATTGAAAAAGCAGTTAAAGATGCCGGCGGTAAAATTGTCTCCGGAGATACTGAAAGTTATTATCAAAGTGTTTCAATAGAGGGTGCTAAAGTTTTAACCAAAGCAAAAGTACACGAACTTGTGCTTGACAGCGATGTTTTTATCAACGTACCGATTCTTAAAAGTCACAGTTCTACCAAATTGACTGTTGCCATGAAAAATATGATGGGAGTTGTTTGGGACCGCGGTTATTGGCACCGCAACGACTTACACCAATGTATCGCTGATTACGCAACTTTCAAGAAGAAACCAACTCTTAATATTGTTGATGCATATTACGTGATGAAGCAAAATGGTCCGCGCGGCGTTTCGCTAAATGATGTTGCGTTAATGAAATCCCAGATTATTTCGACAAATATGGTTGAAGCAGATGCTGCGGCAGCAAAACTGTTTGGTATTAAATCGGATTCGATTTCATATATCAAGATTGCAGATTCTATGGGGATTGGGAAAAAGGATTTAAGTTCGCTGAATATCAAACGTATAATTTTGTGATTAAATGAGCGGATCCCTTCTCCGGAAAATTAGAATTGTTGCATCGCTTATTTTTTTTATTGCCACAACTTTTTTATTGGTTGATATCTATAGTGTAATCCCTCCGGTTTATACCAATAAAATATTATTCCTTCAATTCGTTCCATCGGTACTTAAATTCGTTGCGATATTTTCTTTGAGCGCATTTGGGTTTGCTTTCATATTACTTCTTACAGTTTTCTTCGGAAGAGTATATTGTTCTAGTATTTGCCCGCTCGGAGTATTTCAAGATATTGTAAATTGGATCTCCGGGAGGATCAAACGTAAGAAGAAACGCCGGTTTGATTTTTTGAAAGAACAAAAAATATTGCGCATGGCTTTACTTCTTTTGCCAGTTCTCGTTTTTCTTTTCGGAAGTGCACTTGCTATCAATCTTCTTGATCCTTACAGTCTCTATGGAAGATTTGCCGGAAACTTTTTTCGCCCGGTACTTATCGGCACAAACAATCTTGCGGCGTATGTATTTGAGATGTTCAGGCTCTATATAGTTTATCCATACAGTCTAAAAACCTTCAACTTGATTCCATTTATAATTACCGCAGTGTTTTTTGTCTTTGTTGTTGTGATGGCATGGGAAAAAGGAAGATTGTATTGCAACACTGTTTGTCCGGTGGGAACATTACTTGGATACATATCAAAATATTCTTTATTCCAAATTGTTATAAACCATGAAGAATGTTTGAGCTGTGGAATCTGTGCCAAAGAATGTAAAGCAAGCTGCATTGATAGCGAGAATAAAACTGTAGATATGAGCCGGTGCGTCGCATGTTTTGATTGCATTCCATCTTGCCCTACAGAGGGAATGACCTACAGCTATTCCTATGGGAAACATCGATTAACAAATCGAACAATTGAACCACCTGTTTTAGATAGTTCTAAACGTAACTTCATCACAAAAACTTCTCTGTACCTTCTTTCACTATCATCAATTGCAGCGCAGGTAAAAAAGAAAATTGTGGTAACCAAACCAAGCACAAAACCAATTTTTAGAAAAAACGCTGTTTCTCCCCCGGGCTCACTCAGTCTCGTAAGGTTTAATAGTAAATGCACTGCTTGTCATCTGTGTGTTAGCTCTTGTCCAACGCAAGTATTGCAGCCATCGTATCTTGAATATGGATTTCTCGGAATTCTCCAACCGCGTCTGGATAACTTAGCAGGCTTCTGCAACTTCGAATGTAAAATCTGCTGTGATGTTTGCCCAACAGGTGCGATCCTTCCCTTCGATCTGGAGAAGAAAAAACTGATTCAGATCGGTAAAGCGAAATTTATTAAAGACAATTGCATCGTTCAAACACAAAAAACGGATTGCGGCGCATGTTCCGAACATTGTCCTACCAAAGCAGTTCACATGATACCTTTCGAAGGGATCTTAGTAATTCCTGAAATGCGGGATGATTACTGTATCGGCTGCGGTGCATGCGAGTTTGCGTGTCCAACAAAACCGTACAAAGCAATTTATGTGGAAGGGAATAGTTTACATCAACTTGCAAAGAAGAATGTTGAATTGAAGAAACAGGAAGTGATTAACACTAAAGAGGACTTTCCATTTTAACAATCATCCCATAAACGGAGTTATCAACTTAAAAGAATGTGAAAGAATGGAACGCAGATTTTATATGATGATTATGATTTACATGTAATCAATCATCAAAGATCATAAACAATCTCCATAGGAGTCCTTCGGACATAATGATCTGTGTTCTATTAGGTATTAAGAAGGTGAGGGGAAATAATTATGAAAGGATTTCTTGGGTTCGTTTGAATCCGGTGTTGCAGCAAAATTAATGGGATTAATTCCATCAGTAATCTTTGGCGGAACTATGACGCTGGCGGTTGTGGCTGCAGTTAGAAGTTGGGCACCGAAACTAAGAAAGCTAACAATGTAGTTCTTATATTTGACTTCTCAAGTAATAGTAGTATTAACAAATCAATAGGGAAGTATGTATGATCCTTCCCCAATATTTCTCTACATTATTTTAGACTGATACTCCCGGAGTTCTTCTCATTTTTTTTGTCTCTCTTAGCTGCTTTTTTTTCTTTCATAGTTTTAGCAGGTTCTTTTTTGGATGCCTTCTTACTGTCCTGACCTTTGCTCATGATATTTTTCCTTTTTTGAATTAGATTAAAATTAGTGTCTAAAAAACACAATCAAATTGATGCAACTATTTTCCGCAATTCTTCTTTACTTATACCAAGTTTTATTTGAACTTTCTCCCACATTGCACCTTTTTTCCCTTCGTCATAACGTAAATCACTATCCGTTAAACTTGGGTACTTCTTTTTGAGTTTAGCCTTTTGGATATCCCAATTATCCTTCATTGAAGGCGTGGAGAGTGCGAATTGCCGGACAGTTGTGCTTCTTCTAATTGTCATTTATCCAATCCTAATCTTATAACAAAGTCTTACTAAAGTATAATAGGTAGAAAAAAGTTACCAAACAATAGAGCAACTGGATGAAAAAAGATCTAACATTTCTCTAATAAAATATTCACTATGCCCTAATCATGAATTAATGCTAATTTCTCAGAAAAACCTTTTACTACGTGCTTATCATTCATAATTGAGTTCGTTCTAAAAAGGTCAATTTGTCATTCTGATGGAGCCCTTCAATTCTTCATGATAAACTCCGCGACTGTCCGTAGGACTCTTTCGGATAAGAATCTATTGATTTCATAATAAAAATTAAGATTCTTCGCGGAGTTTATACTGAGTGGAGCGAATGTGCTCAGAATGACACCTATCATTATTTATACTTTTTAGAGGAGACTCATAATTATTTAATTACTATTTGAGATAATATGTTGGTAGAGAATTCCAAGTTTTCTGCCGATATGGATTTCGTCATTCTATCTCAAACTGCAACATTACTCATCTTTCTTTAATTCTTTAATCAGTTCTCTTAATTCAGGATAAAGAATTATGGCGCAAATGATATTCACTACAGTAAAGAGACCGAAAATTATTAACAACAGTGTAGATGATTTCATTACTCATTCTCCTTGTCGAATTTGTCGGACAGTAATCCAGTCAAGTGCCTTCTATTCAGCGAATCACACAGAAAAAATATATTAGCAAAAACTGTTAGATATTTTTTTGAAATGAAATCCGTAAATAGTAAACAATATTGCTAAAGAGAAGAGCTGCGGTTTGCGAAACAATGACCAGAAAAATAATTTCCAATAATAAATTCTTTCTTCACCGACCACGCCCAATTTGAACATGGATTTAAACAGCGCGAGGATGTAATTAGGATTAAGGTGAAAAACTTTCTTCTTCTTCGGTTCAAAATCTTTCATGAAGCGCATTACACGTTCATAATAGTATTTGGGTGAATAGATAGTGTCTAAAAGTTTCTTATAACCATCCAAGAGTACTTTGGGATTCATCTGAGGAATAAAGTTAATAGAAAAGTCAGTGTTATTACCGGTAAAATCTTTTAACATTCTTCCTTCATTAAGAAGTCTTTTTTGAAGCTTCGTTCCTTTAGGTGCATTTAGTAATCCGACCATTGCTGTTACAATTCCGCTTT
>CAYVBQ010000020.1:0-71076 GCA_964449775.1 uncultured Melioribacter sp.
GAGCTGGAACAACTGCTTCAACAAAAAGTTGATGTTATTTCTGTTCGCGCAATTCGTGGCAGATTAAAAGAAAACATACTTAAAGAGTCGCTTCCTTTATGAGAAATGATATAGAGTGGTTAAAAGATATTCTTGATGCAATTGGACAAATTGAAAAGTATGCTCTACTTGGTAAAGAAAAATATATGCTTGATGAATTGATACAGACATGGATGATTCATCATCTGCAAATAATTGGCGAAGCGGCAAATAAACTTTCCACAACTATTCAAGAAAAGTATACTGAAGTTAAGTGGTACCAGATTGTTGGAATGAGAAACTTAATTATCCATGAATATTTTGGCGTTGATCTAGATGAAATATGGAACACTGTTGTTAACGATATTCCTATATTCAAAGTGACCATATTGAAAATGATAAACGATTTTAATGAGCGATAAATAATTAATAGGCGGTAACTAGAAAAAATAAAAGAAGAACAAAATAATTAGCGCAGCTATTGCTGTGTTCTGATGTGAAAACTGGCAAGTTTCAAAACCCAAGAACAAGCAAGAGAGTTGCGTCCAGAAATGGACGCGCTTTCTTATGTCTTTGGGTTGGGCATGCCAGTGCCTCACATCAGGATGTAATGAAAGTTGCGTCCTTTTTTTATTTCAGTATAAATGACGTTAGAAAATTGAGATGCATTAGAATTTTCCTGGTTATTATTAAATCTGTCTTCCTTTTTAACGATGTATTAGAATTGAATAATCATTTGATAGTTAGGTTGTTATAACATTATCCGAAAAAACGGAGAAGAGAAAATGGTTCAAAAATCACTTTTAGACCAAAGAGCAGAGACTGAAACATTCTTAAAAACTTGTAGCGCAAAGGAGATTGTCCCGAATGCAGTAGTTGAGTGTCTTGTCACAAAACCTACTTGTAATTGCTTTTTCCATTTTGGAATGAAAATTTTTTGTTCACACCAACTAAAAAATGAAATTGTAAAGCGCACACTTGAAGAAAAAAATATTTGAAAAAGAGATATTCGTAATATATCTTTCAAATGATCAAATAAAATCAGGTATAAAATGACTTATACAATAGTTTACGAAAAGATAAAAGAGAGCAATTTTCCGCCAGGGTATTTTTATGCTCACATTCCAAGTCTAGATCTAACAACTCATGGATTGGGAATTGAAGGTGCAGAGCGTGCAGTAAAAGATTTATTAAAACTCTGGTTGGAAGAGAGAGAATCTAATGGTGAAGTAGTTTCAGAAAAATTTTAAAGCAATCGAATAGTACAATAGAAGAATTCAAGAAATTATAATAGCATCTTTCGTTTCATCCCGAAACAAATTCGGGAGAAGCTCTTTCACGTTACACCTCAGCAACTTTTCTCATTTTTTAATAACTTTCAATCCGCTAAAAATGATTATGTTTGATTTGCAATGACTGAATACCAGTTAAAAGATAGAGAAAAAGCGATTCTGCGGTTTGTGATTCATCAATTTATACTCACTGCAAATCCGGTTGGCTCGCGAAACATTTCGAAGAGATGCGATATCGGTCTGTCTCCGGCGTCTATTAGGAATATTATGTCTGACCTTGAGGATACTGGATTTCTAAATCATCCGCACACATCTGCCGGAAGAGTTCCCACCGATAAGGGTTACAGATTTTATGTTGACTCTTTGATGGATCCGCCTATGCTCGATCAAACGGCAAAAAATATAATTGATGGTAATTTGAGTTCTGCCCCAACCGGAACCGAAGAACTTCTCAGAGTTACGTCAAACATCTTAAGCGATTTGACAAATCAACTTGCTATGGTTACTTATCCTAAGTTTGAGCAGGCAGTGCTTCAAAAAATTCAAATCGTTACACTCTCTTCAACAAGAATTTTAGTTGTTGTAAGTGTTAATTCCGGAATGATAAAAACTATTACTCTGGAGATTGACGCCGAGGTTAATGAAGAACAGATTGCATCAGTTCAACAATTTTTAAATGAACGCTTATCGGGATTAAAATTTTCCGAAATCAGAAATTCATTTGAAGATAGAGTAAAAGATTTAAACTCGGAAACATATCGCCCAATCATACGGGTGTTCTTAGAATCGGTGGATAAGATTTTTAATGATTTAAGCAGTGAAAAGGCAATAATCTCCGGAACGAAAAATATTTTGAAACAACCTGAATTCGAGAATGTTAATCACCTTCAAAGTGTTATTGAACTCGTAGAGAATCAAGATATCATCATTCATATTTTTGATGAGAAGAAACAACCGATTGAAGGTGAGGTCACAATCACTATTGGTCAAGAAATTCGAGAAGAAAAATTTTCAGATTACAGTATGATTTCAAAAGAGTATAAAATAGGTGATATGCACGGTACACTTGGCATTATGGGACCAAAAAGAATGGATTACTCAAAAATTGTTGCCGCTGTAGTTTACATTGCAGAGCAACTTACACAAGAATTAACTAAACAGAGATAAATCACTAACTAACTATGGAAGAAGAAAAATTGAATAAACAAAACAGTTCGAAAGAAGAAGACAATAATAAAATCCCGATTGAGAGAGAAGAAAATTTGGTAGGAGAAAATGAAACTCAGCCGAGTGAGACGGTGCTAAATGAA
Organism: uncultured Melioribacter sp.; assembly: GCA_964449775.1. Taxonomy (GTDB): domain Bacteria; phylum Bacteroidota; class Ignavibacteria; order Ignavibacteriales; family Melioribacteraceae; genus Fen-1258. The sequence goes on from CAYVBQ010000020.1 coordinate 2,621, forward strand.
ACTGAGCTTAAAAATGCTCTCGAAAAAATTTCTGAGATCGAGAAACAGAATGTCGAATTGAAAGACGCACTTTTAAGAAAGGCTGCTGAGTTTGAAAACTTTAAACGTCGCAATGAAAATGATCAACTCAATATTCTAAAATATGCTGCCGAATCTTTTATTAGAAATATTCTGCCAATCTATGATGATCTTGAGCGTTCTCTTTCTCACATTGATGAAGCTACAAATTTCGATTCAACAAAGAAAGGATTGCTGCTTGTCTATGAAAAGTTTGGAAAGATTCTTGATAATCAGGGCGTAAAAAAAATTGATGCGAAAGGAAAACCGTTTGATGTTCATTTTCATGAAGCATTGATGCAGCAGCCGGCGGAAGGAATACCTCCTCATACCATACTTGAAGTTCTAGAGCCCGGATACATGTATAAAGATAGAGTTATTCGTCATGCTAAAGTGATTGTTAGTCAAGAAATGAATCATTCGCAAAATCAGCATGATGGTACAGGTAACAATAACAATGACAATTCAACTGAGCAAGAGTAGAGGAAAGTTTTAATGGCAAAGAGAGATTATTACGAAATTTTGGGAGTCGGAAAAAGTGCTTCACAGGACGAGATAAAAAAAGCATATAGAAAGCTTGCTATGAAATTTCATCCGGATAAAAACCCGGGTGATAAACAAGCAGAAGAAAATTTTAAAGAAGCAGCAGAGGCTTATGAAGTTCTCAGCAGCGACGAGAAACGGACCAAGTATGACCGCTTCGGGCATGGTGGTTTAAAAGGTGATCCGAATTTTCATGGATTTTCAAATGTAAACGATATCTTCAGTCACTTTTCAGATATTTTCGGAGGATCATCAATTTTTGATGAGTTCTTCGGCGGTTCTCAGCAGCAGAGATCCCGACAACGCTCATCAGGTCAACCCGGTTCGGATTTGAAAATTTCTTTGAAACTTACTCTTGAAGAAATTGCAACCGGAACAACTAAAAAAGTTAAGATTAAGAAATACAATAAATGTTCTTCATGCAACGGTTCAGGCGCTAAAAGTTCGTCATCGTTCAAAACATGTTCGGTTTGTAACGGAACCGGGGAAATACGGCAAGTATCCAGATCGATTTTCGGACAATTTGTTAACATTGCCCCTTGTAACAATTGCAGTGGAACCGGAAAAATTATTTCCGAACCATGCACAACATGTTCTGGCGATGGACGCATTCAAGATGAATCTACAATTAAGATAAATGTTCCGGCAGGTGTGTTTGATGGGAATTATATGACGCTTCGCGGTGAAGGTAACGCCGGAAAAAATAGCGGAGCTGCAGGAGATATAATTGTTCTCTTTGAAGAACTCCCGCATCAATTTTTTACACGCGACGGTGACAATGTTATTCATGAATTATTCATTAGTTATCCTGAAGCCGTGTTAGGTACAGAAGTGGAAGTTCCGACATTGAATGGAAGAGCAAAATTAAAAATTGAAGCCGGTACTCTACCCGGAAAATTTTTGAAAATGCGTGAAAAGGGAATTCAACACTTAAATAGTCATGGTGCGGGTGATCAGCTTGTTAAGATTAACATACATGTTCCTAAAAATGTTACTGCAAAGGAAAAAGAAATGTTGAAAGAATTGCAGAAGCTTCCGAACATGAAAATCTCTTACTAATAGAATTCTTAGTTCTTACTCTTTCTGATTTTTTCATTAATTCAGTCTAAAATTTTTTTGGTTGGCTGATGAAACATTTAGAAAAAATTTCAAAAAAAATTGGTTTTACTTACACTGAAACAAATATTGTCCTTTTTATTCTTCTGGCTTGCCTTATCGGAATTACAGTCAATATCATTAAAAGTGTGAAGAACGATAAGACATTCCTTGAATTCAATTACAAGCAAGAAGATAGTCTTTTCAACGCCGCCTCCGGTGATCCAGGCATCGGGGATTCGGCAAGTAATCCGGGAGAGAAAAATATTGCTTCTCAACGCGAACTTTTAGATTTTACAAAAGAGAAATTCCAAGAAAGAAATACGAAAAAAATTTCTTCTCTTCAAAAAATAATTAACATAAATGTTGCGAATATATCTGAATTGACTCAATTGCCCGGATTTGGAGAAAAGACAGCTGCCGCTCTTATAGATTATAGACAGAAGCATGGCAGAATAAAATTTTTGAATGAACTATTGAAAGTAAAAGGTATCGGCAAAAAGAAACTTGAAAAAATTAAGAGTCTTATCACTCTTGAATGACATCCTTTATCAAATAGAAATGAGTTATTGTGTTTAACAATCATATCGGAATAAATTTAACAGAGACCAAACTTCAGCTTGTAGAAATAAGTTTCAAGGATGATTCTTTTTATTTAGAAAATGTCGATCAGACAATTCACACAGAAAATCTTACAACAGCTTTCTCAGAAGATAAGCTAATAAGCATACTACAATCATCGTTCAATAAAATCGCAAAGAGAAAACCGCTCAATTCATCAAGCGTTTCTTTTGCTTTACCTAACAATTACTTCAAAATTTTTGAAGTTCCTTATGACGATTCCCTTGTAAAAAAAGATTTACATGAACATTTCCGCTGGGAAATATCCATTCTCTTTCCGGAATGTGATAAAGACAATTTTTTTATTCAGCACATCGAAATTGATAAAAGTGCAATCCGTTCCGAAAAGAGAGCAATCATTTTTGCCGTTGCTAAAAATTTGGTAACCTCAATCAATAAATTTTGCAGGAAAAATACACTTGACCTAAAATACATTGATAATGCTCATCTCGCATCAAATGCTTTTCTATATCTTGACAAGCAACAAGCTAACAACGAAATTACGCTGAGTATTTATGTTGATCAGAAGTTCTCTTCGATCTCTGCAATGGATGGTATTTTCCCTTTCTATTTTAAGGTTCTTGACCCGTCGGCGCAAAATATTTTTGATGAGCTTACTGCAGCTGTCAATAAATTAAATGATTTTAATTTGTCTCTCAACGATTTCAACAGAGTATTACTTTACGGACAAGATCTTACAGACGAATTTGAGAACAAAATGAAAAACTTTTTTGGTCAGTCACTTAAAATAGTAAATCCTTTTGAGCGACTAAGAACTGAGGAGAGCATCATAAAAAATCCGTTATATCGAATAAAATTCAATTCTTTCACAGCCGCTACCGGCATTGCAATCAGAATTGTCTGATGAGAATTATTGCCGGTCAATTCAAAGGGCGAGTAATCAAATTTCCAAATTCTAAATTAGTTCGCCCAACAACAGACAAAACAAAAGAATCTATATTCAATTACCTTGTTCACTCAATAAATTTTGATGGAGTAAAAGTTTGCGATATTTACGCAGGCTCTGGATCACTGGGCTTAGAGGCTTTAAGCCGGGGAGCTGCGGAAGTTCATTTTGTGGAAAAAGATTTCCACGTATCCAAAATGTTACAGGAAAATATTTCATCTCTCCAAGCGGACGAAGAATGCAAAATATTTAGAATGGATGCAGTTAGGTTTTCAAAAATTACCGATCACGATAATTATGATTTGATCCTTGCCGATCCGCCATTCTTCAAAGATGATATTCACCTTGTTGTGAAGAATATTTTTGAGAATAAATTTCTTACAGATGATGGAATTATGCTGGTTGAGAGGTCGATCCAAACCAAGAGTGAAGATGAAGATGCGTTTGGATCCGAAGCTTTCAAGAGAATGGGAGATAGCTTGATCTATCTTTTCGAAAATAGGTTGGTAGAAGGTGCTTAATAGAAAAAGTTTATCGGAACTTGCTTCGTGTTTAAAAAACCCTTCCCTTTGGGAAGGGTAGGGATGGGCTTTTACTTTCACGCAAAGTATTATATTTTATCACCCAATAAATTAGAGTAATTATGGCAAAGGTGATTTACCCCGGTACATTCGACCCCGTTACAAACGGACACATTGATATAGTGAGCCGCGCTATCGAATTATTTGAAGAAGTGATTGTGACGGTGGCTAGAAATCCAGGCAAGACTTCCTTATTCACAGTTGAAGAACGCCTGGAAATGCTTAAAGAAAGTCTGAAGGACTACAAACGTGTTGTAGTTGACTCCTTTGACGGATTAGTTGTTAATCACGCAAAGCAAGTTGGAGCAGTTGGAATTATCAGAGGTTTACGCGCGATAAGTGATTTTGAATATGAATTCCAGATGGCTCTGATGAATAGAAAACTTGCGGGAGAGATCACAACAATTCTTTTGATGCCGCACGCGAGGTATACTTATCTCAACTCTACTATAGTACGTAACCTTGCGCAATTTCAAGGGGATGTCTCGGAATTTGTACCACCTATTGTTGTAGAGAAGTTGAAAATTAAATTTCCTAAAAAATAATAAGGCGACATGTTTGGATTGCCCTTTTATTAAACTTTTATCAAGTATCAAGTATCCAGAATCCAGAATCGTCGTGCATGGATTTTCGATTGGTCACATTTCTTTTTCTACGTAGAGAATTTTTGGCTCGTTTCCAATGGATTTGGTTCAACAAACAAAAATTGCATTTGAAAGGGGGTTACTCTAAATTTAGCCCCTAAAATTTTTACTATTTCTAAATCGGAGGTTGTTTTCTATGCCCATGATGGCCCGTATGAGGAGTTTAGCTCCATGGTTTATGCTTACTGTAGGCGGTCTCTTTGTTTTGTTCATGGTCCTATCGGATTCCAAGGTGACGGATTTAATAAGTCAACAAAAACAGAATGTTGGTTCTATTGATGGAGAGGATATTACTTATCAAGAATATTCCACTACAGTTGATAATCTTAAAAAACAGCAAGAACAAGGCGGTCAAACTATTGACGAATCCCAGATGGATTTTTTCAGAGATCAAGTTTGGGATGCACTTGTTGCTCAGAAAATGATGGACAAAAAAATAAAGGAGTTCGGAATTTTAGTGACCGACGAAGAAGTAAGAGATGCTCTGCTTGGTCCTAATCCACCCCAACAGCTTACACAGCAATTCAAAGACTCAACAGGAAATTTTAACAGACAAGCATATGAAGGTGCGTTAAAAGATCCCCGGAACAAAGAGATTGTGATTACTGTTGAGGAACAAATAAAAAATCAACTCGTCCAGCAAAAATTACAAAGTTATGTCTCTGCTGCAGTGACAGTTAGCGACGCAGAAACGAAAGATCAATACATAAAGCAAGCAATTAAGATGAAAGCTAATTATGTTATGATCAATGCAAATACAATTCCCGATGCCGATGTTAAAGTTACCGACTCCGATGTTAAAAAATATTATGATGAACATCCCGAAGAATTTAAACAAGCAGCAGCAAGAAAATTAAAATATCTTCTTTTCCGGAAACAACCATCACAAAGTGATTCTATATCAATCCAAAAGAATCTGGAAGCAATTGTTACAAAACTAAAGGGCGATACAACTTCATTTAAGAGTTATGTGGAAATTTATTCTGAACACCCCTACTCAAAAGACACCGTAGCAGTATCGACAATTCCACAGCAAATTCGCGATGCTATAGTTAAAGGAAATAAGGGTGATATTTTTGGACCGACTGCAACATTCGAGGGTTACGTTGTTTATAAACTGATTGATAAGGTTAAATCTAAGAACGAGCAGGTTAGAGCTTCTCATATTTTGGTTAGAGCAAGCGGTGATGATAAAACTGATCTCAAAAAGATCAATGACATTTATAACCAGTTAATGAAGGGTGCGGATTTTGCAACGGTTGCAAAAGAAAAATCTGATGATGGAAGTAAAACTCAAGGCGGAGATCTTGGTTGGTTCGGTCGTGGGCAAATGGTAAAAGAATTTAACGATGCCTCTTTTAACGGAAAAATCGGTGTAATACAAAAACCGATTAAGACTCAATTTGGTTATCATATTATTAAAGTTTTTGATCGTTCTAATCAAGATCTGGTTGTTGAAAAAATTGTTAACAAAATTCAACCATCTGCAACTACTACAGATAAACTTTATCAGGACGCCACTGATTTCTCTTATATAGCTCAAAAAGATGGCTTTGAAAACATAGCAAAAGAAATGAAATACGCTATTGTTGAAACACCGCCATTTGATGAGGAAGCACAGAGCATTCCCGGTCTTGGTGTTAATAAGGCGCTGGTAAAATTTGCTTTCGAAAATAGTGTTGGCGAGGTGAGCGATGTTTATAAAGTTCAAACCGGTCATGTTGTTGCAATGGTTTCTGATATGACTAAACCGGGGTTGAAGAATTTTGATGAGTTAAAAGCTCAAATAAAAAATACTGTTCTGCTAAAATTTAAATTGGAAAAAGCTGTTTCAATAGCAAAAGATATACGTGCAAAACTTGGAGATAACGGTGATGGTAAGATAGCAGCCACAGTTTGGCAATCTGTAAGAATTGATTCGACCTCTGAGTTTACTTCATCCGGTAATATACCCGGTATTGGTCGTGATTTTGCCTTCAGCGAAAATTCTCTGAAAGCCGAATTGAATAAATGGTCGCAACCTGTTAAGGGTACATCAAATGTTTATCTGATCAATGTACTCTATAGGACTATGTACGATCAATCACAATTTGAGCTCCAGAGGGCGGAAATTGCAAAGCAACTTTTGCTCACCAAAAAATCCAGTTATTTTAACCAGTGGATTCAAGACCTGAAAAAAGAAGCGGATATTGTTGACAATCGCTATCAATTCTATAGATGATATAATTGATTAATTTTGAAAGCCGTCCTGGAAAAACTGGACGGCTTTTTTTTGCACTTTAAATTGGTTATTCATTTTGTCAAATTTCGTTTGAGATATGATAAAACTAATTCTACAAATAGTATCATTTTTTTTGGTCTTCACGCTTTCGGTTTATGCGCAAGCTAACGATAAGAAATTCGGCATTTCATTAAACGTAAACTACACTTCCACATCTCAACTATTTCTTCAACCAAAGGCAATTGATCCCTTTATACGTAATACACACGAAATTCTCGATAAAATTACAAGCTATTCATTCGATATCCGTTATCAACTTTCAGAATCTATTTTGATAGGAATTGGATCTGAATTAATCGAAAAAACTTTTGATAATTCGATCAACCTGGGCGGGATAAGGGCTAAAATGAATGACGGATACAAAATGGTTCCTCTCGAAATCTCTGCATTTTATCTGATCCCTTTTTCAACACAACATTTTAAATTCTTTTTCGGTGGTGGATTCGGATTATACTTTGGCGAACATATCCGCGATTTGGGCGATGTTGCAATTTCAAATGAAATCAAAAAAATAGGTTATGGAATTCACGTGGCAATTGGACTGGACTATGTTATATATGATTTTATTTCTGTCCGCGGACAGATGCGTTTCCGGGACCCTGAATTCGAGATGACAAGCAAATACTCCAGTGAGACTGTAAATTATAATAATGAATCATACACCTTACCATCTCAAACTTTCAGTTCTAAAGTGAACATAGACGGAATAACTTTTACACTTGGAGTAGTTCTCAACTTCTAACCGTCATCCCAAACCGGGATCACCGCCGGTTCGAACATTCCGTCATTTATATAGTTCCTATTAAGAGACTTCCAAATCAATTCTCATCATTCCGTAACATTATTCTAAAACTTCCTTTTCATTTAATTATATTGAGTTCCAGATTCCATTGATGTTAATTATTGATGAAAGAAATAAGAATTTATTTAACTGGATTTATGACCAGCGGGAAAAGCACTATTGGACCAATATTAGCGAACGTACTTGGGATTGATTTTTTTGATCTCGATAAAGTGATCGAGAATGAAGAGAAACAAACGATCGTCGAGATTTTTGAAAAGAAAGGTGAAGCGTATTTCCGGAAAATTGAACTTCAGAAATTAGAGCAGCTTTGTGAGTTGAAAAGTGTTGTAATTTCTCTTGGCGGAGGAACCCTAACGGACAAAGCAAATTACGATCTGTTAAAATCAACCGGGAAAATTATTTATCTTAAAGTATCACCAAATAATCTTTATAAGAGATTGAAGAATAAAATTGATCGTCCTTTGATTCGGGATTTAGTTCTCGGAGAGAAAAGCGAGGAAGATTTTTTAGAAAGAATAAAAGAACTGCTTGAAAAAAGGCGCATGTATTATGAAAAAGCAGATCTTATTATTGAAACAGATTTACAACCACTTGGAAAAACTGTAGATAAAATTGCAAAAAGGATTTCGGTGTTGTTCAATGAAAAAAATTGAAATAAAAATACCCGGTAAAGAATATCCAGTATACATAGGAGTTAATACCTTTGATTCTCTGGATAAGCTGATTCGCTCAAAAAAAATATTCAGAAATTTATTTTTAGTTGTTGACCGCAACGTTATGAATTTACACCGGGAGGATGTAAATCGGTTTACATCAAATTTTTCTGGCAAAGTTTTTATACACGAGCATGACGCAAGCGAAACGGCTAAAAATTTTATTTCTCTCTCAAAAATTTTTGATGATCTAATTGTTAAGGAATTCGCTAGAGATACGCTGGTAATTGCAATTGGCGGAGGTATAACCGGAGACATCGCCGGATTCGCTGCTGCAACATACATGCGTGGCGTTAAATTCGTTCAGGTGGCTACTACACTTCTTTCAGCCGTTGATAGTTCCGTTGGCGGAAAAACCGGAATTAATTTCCATGATACTAAAAATATTATCGGAGCCATTTACCAGCCTGAATTCGTCTTAATTGATACCGAGTTTTTAAAAACACTTCCGGAAGAAGAAATCATCTGCGGTATAGGTGAAGTTATTAAGTATGCCTTTCTTATAGATCAAAAATATTTTACCACACTTAGAAATAATTTTTCTAAGCTTCTTAAACTTGATTCCTCATTTACATCAAAGATTATCGAATCATGCATCAGTTTCAAAGGAGATGTTGTTGCCAATGATGAAAAAGAGGATGGTCTGAGAAAAATATTGAATCTCGGTCATACTTTTGCACATGCAATCGAAATTGAACAAAATCATACAATTAAGCATGGGCAGGCTGTTATTGTTGGATTAGTATGCGCTCTTGATCTTTCTCGGCGCATCGGCTTGCTGGATGAAAAGCTTTTTAGCGAGTACATTAAACTTCCCCTTTTACTCAAAGACAAAATTATTCTTAAGGCATTTGATTCTGCACGAATTTATGAAATTATGAAACGGGATAAAAAAGGACGAGATCACAAAATAAAATTTGTCCTTCTGCAAGATATCGGGAATGTGTTAGTTGATTTTGAAGTTGATGGGGATGAGGTTAAGCAATCAATCCAACAAGGAATGAATTATTTTATTTAATAGTAGAGACCTCTGAAAAATTATCTGTGAAAGGTCATTGCGAGCGAAGCGAAGCAATCTCTTGAATTCAGGCTGTTTGTAAAAGATTGCTTCGCTTCGCTCCTCGCAATGACAGAAAAACCTTTTTAGAGTGGACTCATAGTTATCATTCGGAAACTTCAAATGAAGGTAAAATCATTTCTGCTTATTTATCTAATGCTAATTTCTACTGCGCAAATATTTTCTCAAACGGAGAGAGAAACTCGCGCGGTCTGGATTGCAACAAATTTCAGATTGGACTGGCCGCCGCAAACTTTCGATCAGGAAAAGCAAAAACAAGCACTCATTGAAATTTTAGACAACATCAAATCAAAAAACCTGAATACTGTTTACTTTCAAGTTAGGAGTAATGGTACAGTCTTATTTAAATCTTCCTTTGATCCATTCTCACCCTACATTACAGGCGAAGTTGACGGCATTGCTTCATATGATCCTCTTCAATTTGCGGTTGAACAAGCACATAAACGAGGATTAGAAATTCATGCGTGGGTAAATGTTGTCCGCTGTTTCAACGGAGCAGAATCAAAAGTATTAAATAACCCAAACCATATTTCTAAAAGAAAGCCGGAATGGGTGATGGAAGATATTCGAGGCGGACAAAAAAGTTTATGGTTAGATACGGGTCTTCCCGAAGTACGTGAATATATTTCCGATATGATTACCGAGATAGTTGAGACTTACGATGTTGACGGTGTTCATCTGGATTATATTCGCTATCCGGGTAAAAATTTCGAAGATGAATTTTCATATACTGTTCACGGTGCAGGTCTATCGCGTGATGAATTCCGCAGAAATAATATTACCGCGCTTGTTGAGCTAATCAACAAAAAAATCAAAGCGATAAAACATTATATAAAACTCGGAGCCGCTCCCATAGGTATCTACAAAAATATTAAAAGTACAAATGGCTGGGAAGGATACAATGAAGTTTATCAAGACGCCCGTGAATGGCTGCGGCGCGGAATTGTTGATTACGTTGTACCACAAATATATTGGGGTTTTAATGATAATCCCCCCTTTGGTGCTGTGGCTAAAGACTGGGTTGATAATTCTTTTGGAAGGAGTGTCGTATTAGGTATTGGTGCTTACAAACCGAGTGTTAAACCGGATATGGATCAGATGATTCAGTATGGGCGGGCAATCAATGCAGATGGTGTATCATTCTTTCGCTATGAGAGCATAAAAGATGAAGATTTTAATTCTTTCCAATATAAAACCTATCCGGCGGCAATGTCCTGGCTGGATGGAATATATCCGGCTTCTCCCGTGAATCTCAACTTCAGAAAGAATAAATCGAACCAAAATTATTTTACTCTAAGTTGGGATTCGCAAAAAATGAAATCGCTAACTGACAGTATCCGATATTTTGCGTTATATAATCTTCCTAATTCTAACTCCGAATTACTCGCTGATTATCTGTTCGATGTCATTTCTTCAGATAGATCTTCCGTTACGCTGGCAATAGATAAACCAAAGCGTGTTAATTATTATTTCACGTTGAAGTCGGTCAGCAAATTGTGGAATGAAAGTATCGAATCGTCGAATGTAATCGAAATTAAATTCCCACAATTAAGCATGCTTACCCAAACTGATGATATGTTGATCAAACCTGTTCTGATAAAAGAGGTTAATCACAAATCAACAGTTCTCCTCTACTCGATGGAGAAAGAGAAGATTGAAATTACCGGAATGAATGGGAAAGTGACTAAAATCCTTTTAACATGGAATGTGTTGCCCGGGAAAAATATTTTATCGCTTGGAAAAGAGCTATCGGGCTATAAGTCGGTAGTAATTTCTTTTAAATCATCGCGTAAAGAAGTTGAATTGAAGTTGTGAGGTTGAGAAACTTTTCCATTTAATTGTATGTAGAAGATCAAGAACAAAGCATACTACTCGACCGGTGAGATTTTAAAAACAAATTATAGATAAACAATCATGTCTAAAGTCAAAGTACAAAGATCAAAAAAGCAATCACGGAAAAATCTATGGATGCAGATTACTGTTGTTGTCGTCCTAATCTCTTTCATTGTATTTTTTGTTTTATCAAATGTTTTCAAATCCAATGAAACAACAAACAAAGATTTAGAAAATGCTATGAACAGTAAATCTGCTTATTCATTCGTTAAGGAAGGCGAGTTATCATTTACAGATTCAAAAGGTCAATTCTCACAAAGAATAGATATAGAAATTGCAGATGATGACGAACAGAGAACAACGGGCTTGATGTTTCGCGACAAAATGGATGAGGATCAAGGAATGCTTTTTATCTTTGATTCTGAAGTGCCGCAGGCATTTTGGATGCACAATACAATTCTTCCTTTAGATATTATCTACGTGAATTCGAAGATGGAAATTGTGACGATTGCAAAAAATGCTAAGCCTTATGATGATAAATCTCTCCCATCAACAAAGCCCGCGCAATATGTTGTTGAAGTGAATGCGGGTTACTGTGATAAGTTTGGAATAAATAAAGGGGATAAGATTGTGTGGAGAAGAAACTGATGCTTGATACTGGATTCTTGATTCTTGATTCTTGATTCTGGTCATTTGTATCAAGTATCCAGCATCTGGTATCCAGTAGCCAGAATCATTTCATCAACACAAACTTTTTTGTTTCACTGAATGGACCAGCACTCAATCTATAGAAATAAACTCCGGTAGAGAGTGTAGAATTTTGAGTGTAGAATGTAGAATGATATATCCCGGGATTTTGGAATTTATCAACAAGAGTTGCAACTTCTCTTCCTAACATATCATAGACTTTCAATGTAACATTACCGCTAACCGGTAACTGATAGCTGATAACTGTACTGGGGTTAAACGGGTTGGGGTAGTTTTGGGAAAGAGAAAATAAATTAATTATTGCTTTATCATCTTCCACTGATCCCATAATTGGTCTAAAGATAGCTTTTGCCATCCAAATATCAATTTTGTTATTAGAGCAATGTTCCCATATTATGGAGATAAAAGTAGTGTCGTTATTTGACAAATATGCTAAATGAGGGGAATAATCATCTCCTTCAGCGGTGGAAATATTTATTAAGGAATCGTTGTAATATAAAGCCTTAATCATTATTTCTTTATCGTTATAAAGAGAATCGTCATCGAACGCAACGAAGAATGGGGTTTCCTGTATTGAATTTGATGTCGTAATAGGGTAATTAAAATAAACGGGATTTTTATAATTACAATAATTGCTGCCGATTATTTCAAAAGAGAATCCCGGATTGTTTGTAAGAAATATTTTCCAGTGATCGTTTATAAAGGATTGATATACAATCCCCCCACCTTCAAGACCGGATTGCGGATTAGAATTGACGCCGCCATCTGAGATTTTGACGATGCGCCAGGTTTTTATAGGGTAATAATCCTGATGAGCCATGTAGATATTTTTCCCGGTGCTATCATTCTTTTCATATAGAATTTCACCGGTAATATCGGGATTTGAACAGTAATTACTATCTATCACAATTGGATTATTTGTAGCCGGATTCATTTCTTTCAAAAATAATTTACCATTATTAATCCACGCTATGCTCGATTGGCTCATTGATATTTGTGGATCATTCGATAAAGAATCAATAAGAACTATTGCTTCGTTAAAACTATTTGTACTAAGCTCTCTTATATTAATCTGCCAGAATTTTTCGGTGTGACTTTGCCAAGCTATTCTTATGGATTTAGTATAATCGCTAAATTCAATTTGGGGGTTTGTCTTAACAGTATAATCTGAAGCAACCACAATATTCTCTCCAACTACCGGCGATAGTTTTTTTAGGTAGACAGTATAGATTGAGTCTTTTATGTTAATCCAGGAGATGTAAGTGTTGCTCGGCAAATAACCCGATGATGATGCTATGTCTATATCTGTATTGTTACCGGGTGAGTCAATTAATAAGCTTTTTTGGAAGTTTTGTCCGTAATACAATTGACTTAAGCAAAAGAAAAATATCACGATAATTAAAATCGCATTTTCCTTTTTATTCATAATTAAGCCTCCGATGCAGTTTCGAAAATCGCTACTTTATCAGCACAAACTTTTTCGTTTCACTAAAAGTACCGGTCTGCAATCTGTAAAAGTAAACCCCGATTGAAAGATTACTTCCGTCAAATTTTACTTCGTAATTGCCCGGAAGTTTTTCTTCGTTAACAAGTGATGCAACTTCGCGGCCGAGGGTATCATAAACTTTTAATGTAACATTACTGCTAACCGGTATCCGATAACTGATCACCGTACTAGGGTTAAACGGGTTGGGGTAGTTTTGTTCCAAATAAAAATTTTGTGGGATCATGGGAAGATTTTCATCCCTTATTTCAGTTTGAGTGTTGGAATATTTTAAGATTAATCCCACATCACCTACCGCCCAGCCGTAATTTCCGTTATAATATTTCAAGTCATAAATCGGGGTACTGGTTAGTTGAACCCTTTCGTCCCATGATTTACCTCCATCATGTGTATCTAAAATTCTACCGTCGTACAATCCAACTGAACCTTCCAAAGAATTCTTCATAGAAATACAATAAGTGCTGAATATCGTGCCTTTATAATCAAACATCTTATACTTATTCCAGTTCCCACCAGCATCGGTAGTAACTAAAACACTATTTCCATTAGAAAACCAGGCCGAATCACCTCTAGCATCAACCGCGCCGTATAAAATCGTCACTCCAGAGATTTTAATCCAACTTAATCCTCCAGCAGTTGTCTTATATAATTCATTGCCAGCAGTGATCCAACCCAAGTGATTGTTTGAAAACTTTATTTTATCTATTGGTCTAGCCAAAGGAAAATTGATATAACTATTCCAATTTCTGCCTTTATTTTTCGAAAAGAAGAGAGCAGCTTTCCCTTGATTAGAACCTGCTGCATAAATCAATGAATCATTCACAAATTCAATATCGCTAATCCATTCAGCACTAAGTGTATCTCTACTCCATGTCTTTCCTCCATCGGACGAACTTAGAATAATTCCTCTTCCACAAGCTAAAATCTCTTGTTTATTTATGTATAAAATATCGTTTAATTCTTGTGCACCTGAATCGTGAACTTTCTGCCATGATTTACCTCCATCATTCGTAATAACAATCGTTTCATTGTTTCCGCATGTGGCGATATTCATTGAATCAAGAGGTGAAACACTGTAGAGGCAATTTGAAGTAATTGTAGGAGTGACATATATAAATGAAGTCCAGAAGTCAATGCTCTTCTTTATCAGATTTGAACCACTGACCGCAAGAGCTGTTTTATCTTTGAAAAATGAAAATCTCGAAGCGGAAATTCCTGTTTCTTTCCAATTAATGCCGCCATCAGGGGTGACGAGGATTTTGTTTTCCTTGATAATGGCTCCAACTTTTAAATCTATGAAGAAAACATTTTGAATAGGTTTATCAAAATAGATTTTGTTCCAGTTATTACCGCCGTCAACAGTTGTATAGAGAAACCCAACTAGATTTCCCAGTTGGTCAATCTGACCGGCAGTAAATATTTTTAAAGAATCGAGGCAAAATATTTTCATGACAGGACCAAACGAACGATCTGTGTTTACTTGTTTCCATGTTATCCCGCTATCGTTAGTTTTAAAGATGGAATAAGAGTTCATAGTTACGAATCCAACTTTCTCATTTAAAAAGAAAATAGATGCTGTCCCAGAGTAAGTTGTATTTGTTATATTAATTGTTGTCCATGTTTTCCCTCCATCGTCGGTTCGAATCAGAGAATTAAAATCACCCGTAAGAAATCCTTCTTTGCCATTTATAAAGAATATGTCGTTGATCCATCTATTGGAATCAATTTCAGAAGCAAGTAACCAGGAGAAACCACCATCTGTGGTTTTGTACAGTTTATTCGAATCATAAGTTAAAGCCCATCCAGTTGTTGAATTAATAAAAAATATTCTTATAAATAATTCATTAACACCAGTATTCACTACTTTCCATGAGACTCCTTTATCAGTTGACTTCATTATTCGGCCAAAAGAACCTGCACAATATGAAGTTAAAGAGTCAAGCGTAACAATATCCCCTAAACGTTCGGCCTGTATTCTAGGATTCTGCAATACCCATTGTGAATTAATTATTAATGGAGTAAAG
Organism: uncultured Melioribacter sp.; assembly: GCA_964449775.1. GTDB lineage: Bacteria > Bacteroidota > Ignavibacteria > Ignavibacteriales > Melioribacteraceae > Fen-1258. The sequence continues at coordinate 18,015 of CAYVBQ010000020.1, forward strand.
ACAAGCATAAAAAAAATCGATTTGAAATTCATAATGAATCGCCTTGTAGAAGTAATGTATTCCTACAACAACTATTATTCCATTGTTAAAATCTAAAATAAATGATCGAATTGCAATGACAATTCCAGCTCACAATGAATAGTTTTCGTATGGTTGGAAGTATTTGCGGGTGTGAACGAAAAAGGGCCGATATGACTCGACCCTTTTTGAAATGTGCTTTATTTTTTCTTTCGAACAATTTTCTTTACTGATTTTTTTACAGGTTTTTTTGCCACGACTTTTTTCTTCGCTACAGTTTTTTTGACAACTTTAGAGATTACTCTTTTCTTAATCACTTTTTTCTTCGGTGTAACTTTAACGGTTTTCTTTTTACCCGCCGGTTTTGCTTTCTTAACAACTTTTTTTACCGGCTTCTTAGCTATTTTCTTAACTGTTTTTTTAGCAACCGTCTTTTTATTTGCAGCTACTTTTTTCTTACTTCTGGCTTCTGATTTCTGAAAGCTCTTAGCTATCAGATTCAACGCTCCGCCGGCTTTGAACCACTCAATTTGTCCGGCATTAAATGAATGATTGAGCAATATTTCTTCTTGAGAACTATCATTGTGTTTGATGATCAGAGTAAGTTGTTTTTCCGGGGCAAAATCATTCAACCCGACTAAACTCAATTTATCATCTTCCTGAATCTTATCATAATCAGAAGGATCTGCGAATGTTAACGGAAGCATTCCTTGTTTCTTCAAGTTCGTTTCGTGGATGCGTGCAAAACTCTTTGTGATGATCGCTTTACCACCAAGAAAGCGAGGTTCCATCGCGGCATGTTCACGTGAAGAACCTTCGCCGTAGTTCTCATCACCAACTACAATCCATCCGACACCTTGCGCTTTGTAATCGCGCGCAACTTCGTGAACCGATTTGTATTCACCTGTGAATTGATTTTTTGCTTCGCCTGCATTCCCATTGAATGCATTAATAGCACCAAGGAACATGTTCTTAGAAATATTATCTAAATGTCCACGGTATCTTAACCACGCACCGGCTGGAGAAATATGATCTGTCGTGCATTTGCCCTTAGCTTTTAGAAGCATCGGAAAGTCAACAAAATCATTTCCATCCCAGGGTTTGAATGGTTCCATAAATTGTAATCGTTGACTTAGTGGATCAATCATAACATTTGTATTGAAACCATCTTCTGATGGAGCGATGAACCCTTCCGTATCTTTTTCGAAACCTCTCAATGGTAACTCATCGCCATATGGTGGATCAAGTTTTACATGCTCACCAGTTTCATTAACCAAAAAATCCGTTTCGGGATTGAATGAAAGACTTCCTGAAATTGCAAGAGCAGTTACAATTTCAGGACTAGCCACAAAGGAATAAGTCTCCGGATTGTTATCATTTCTCTTGGCAAAATTTCTATTGAAAGAATTTACTATTGTATTTTTTTCACCCGTTTTAACATCCATTCTTTTCCACATACCGATACATGGACCGCACGCATTAGCCATAACAGTTCCGCCAAACTCTCTAAGTGTTTGAAGCTGTCCGTCACGTTGGATTGTAGCGCGGACTTGCTCGGAACCCGGAGTGATTATGAATTGTGTTTTTGCTTTTATACCTTTTTCAATTGCTTGACGGGCAATGTTTGCCGAACGGTCAATATCTTCATAACTGGAGTTTGTACAACTACCAATTAACGCTGCGCTAATCTTATCCGGAAAATTATTCTCAACAATTGCTTCTTTCATTTTTGAAACCTTCCATGCTCGATCTGGTGTGAAAGGTCCATTGATATGAGGTTCGAGTTCGTTCAGATTTATTTCGATCAATTCATCAAAATATTTTTCCGGATTGGTATAAACATCATCATCTGCTTTAAACAGATCGGAATTATTTCTAGCCAGAACTGCTACATCAGCACGATCTGTTTTTTCTAAATACGCTGCCATCTTTTCATCGAAGGCAAAGAGAGAAGTTGTAGCACCAATTTCAGCGCCCATATTGCAAATTGTACCTTTACCCGTGCAAGAAATTGAATTAGCTCCTGCGCCGAAATATTCTACTATTGCGCCCGTTCCACCTTTAACAGTTAGAATACCGGCGACTTTTAGAATCACATCTTTAGGTGAAGTCCAACCGGAAAGTCTTCCGGATAGTTTAATGCCGATTAGCTTTGGCCATTTCAATTCCCACGGCATTCCAGCCATTACGTCAACTACATCAGCGCCGCCAACTCCAATTGCTATCATTCCAAGTCCGCCTGCATTTGGTGTATGAGAATCCGAGCCGATCATCATTCCGCCGGGAAAAGCATAATTCTCTAAAATTACCTGATGAATAATTCCCGCGCCGGGTTTCCAGAAACCAACTCCGTATTTACGAGAGATGCTTTCCAGAAAATCATAAACTTCTTTGTTCTCATCAATTGCCCTCTCAAGATCTTCTTCCGAACCGGATTGAGCAACGATCAAATGATCGCAATGAGCGGTTGCAGGTACCGCTGTTGATTTTCTTCCCGCGTGCATAAATTGAAGAAGAGCCATCTGCGCTGTTGCATCTTGCATTGCAACTCTATCCGGACCGAAATCAGCAAATTCTTTTCCTCGCTTTAAAGGACGGGTGGCTGGTTCCCAAAGATGTGCGTATAAGATTTTCTCTGCGTAGGTCATAGGTCTATTAACAACCTTGCGCGCTCTTTCAACTTTCTCTCTATAAGTGGAGTAAACTTTTTGAATCATATCAAAGTTTGCTGTCATGTTAAATTCCTTCTTATTTGTAAACAGTACAAAGATAAAAAAAAATGTGTTTTATTATTGTGTTATTTATTACCACATTATGGAGGCTGTACGTAATACTCCGATGAGATGTATCCGAATTGCAATATTGGTTATTTGGACACCATACTTAATGCAATTCTTTGTTTAGGAATATCCACCTTCAAAATAGTTACCTCAACAATATCACCAACCTTCAACAAGTCCAGCGGGTTTTTCACAAATTTATTTGCGATTTGCGAAATATGAAGCAGACCGTCCTGCTTAACGCCGATATCAACAAAAGCACCGAAGTCAACAACATTTCTAACAGTTCCTTTTAATTTCATTCCTTCTTGAAGATCTTCCATTTTAAGCACATCACTTCGCAATATCGGTTTGGGCATCTCTTCACGTGGATCGCGCCCGGGTTTTTTCAAGTTTTCCAGAATATCTATAAGAGTTGGTTCACCGATTCCAATTTCATCTGCAATTTTAGATGTTCCTTTTGTCTTCACAAAAAGATCCACAAGATTTCCTTTCTCGTTTATATGTGTAGTTGAAAGATCACAAAGTTTTAAAAGCTTTGTTGTTGCTTCATAAGATTCTGGATGAATGAAAGTGTTGTCAAGTGGGTTTTCACCGTTTGCAATTTTCAAGAATCCGGCGCATTGTTCGAATGCTTTTTCACCCATTCCGGATACATCCATCAGTTGTTTGCGGTTTGTAAACCTTCCAACTTTATCGCGGTATTTAATTACATTGTTCGCAATTCTTTTGTTAAGACCGGAAACATAATTTAACAACGAAGCCGACGCCGTGTTTACATCAACGCCAACGTAGTTCACACAACTAACAACAACATCATCCAATTTTTTAGAAAGTAGTTTCTGATCCACATCGTGCTGATATAATCCTACACCAATAGATTTCGGATCAATCTTAACAAGTTCGGCAAGGGGATCGAGCACACGCCGAGCTATAGAGATATTTCCTCTCTGACTTGCTTCCAGATCCGGGAATTCTACTTTTGCAATCGGGCTTGCTGAATAAACAGAAGCGCCGGCTTCATTCACAATCAAGTAGTGGCAATCAAGTTTATTCTCTTTGATGAGATCGGCTATTAGTAATTCGGTCTCTCTGCTGGCGGTACCGTTACCAATTGCGATTAGATTTATTCCGTATCTCTTGATCATTTCAAGGAGAATTCTTTTTGCTTCCGTTGATCTGTTCTGCGGCGGATGCGGATAGATAGTAACGCCTTCAATATATTTTCCGGTTGTATCAATCACCGCGAGTTTAGAACCCGAATAAAAACCGGGATCGATTCCCAAAATATTTTTACTATTAATCGGAGGCTGTAAAAGAAGCTGGCAGAGATTAGAGGCAAAGATTTCAACTGCATGCAGATCTGCTTCTTCACTTAATTGATTGCGTACGTCTCTCTCGATAGAAGGATAGATCAATCGCGAGAATGAATCTTCAACCGTTTCATTAAGAATATCATCGAATACAGATTCATCATAAGAAAAATATTTGTCAAAAATTTCATTAAGTATTTCCGGCTTATCATAACTCAAAATGACTTTTAAGAAAAATTCCTTTTCGCCGCGGTTGATTGCAAGCAGCTGATAAGGTTTTAGTTTATTGACTGGGCAACAAAAGTTATGGTAAACTTCGTAAACATCTTTTTTGTTCGCTCTGAGTTCTTCTTTCTTTGTGTCGGCTCTTGTTGAAACGATTGAGGCGTTATCAAATAAAAACTCGCGTGCCGCTTGACGAACTTCGGCAGTTTCACTTATCATTTCTGCGATTATATCTTTCGCTCCTTGCAATGCGTCTTCTATTGTGTTAACTCCCAATTCCGGATTGATATATTGTGAAAGCACTTCATCAAAATCGCCTTTGAACTTTGGATTTTCGAGAATGAATAGCGCCAACGGTTCCAATCCTTTTGCTTTAGCAATTGTACCGCGTGTTTTTCGTTTCGGTTTATATGGAAGATAAAGGTCCTCAACTTCCTGCAGCTTCATAGCGGCTAAAATTTTATCGCGAAGTTCATCGGTTAATTTACCCTGTTCCTCAATACTTTTAAGGACTGTTTGTTTTCTTTCTTCGAGTATGGTCAGATAACCGAGGCGATCTTCGATCTGACGCAAGTAATCTTCATCCAATCCGCCCGTGTGTTCTTTACGATAACGAGCGATAAAAGGAACCGTAGCTCCTTCGCCGAATAAATTTATTACCGAGTTAACCTGTTTTTCTTGTACGTTTAATTCTTTTGCAATAACGAGAGGAATGTTCATTTCATAACCTGATTAGTTTGAGGTGTAAATCAAGCGGATATTGATGAGAATATCTACTTGAAAAAGATAAGATATTTTTACGGAGATGCAGAACTGAATTTATCTTTGTAACTAAGCTGAGAAAAACATAAACCGCAGAGGCACAGAGACGCAGAGTTTATCCATACAATTCTTGCTCAACCAACTCACAAACTATATGCGCAACTGTAATATGTCCTTCTTGAATCCGCTGTGTGTTTGCTGATGGAATAACGATTGGAAGATCAACAAGATCTTTTAGTTTGCCGCCGTTGCCGCCAAGAAGTCCAACAACAAACATTTTTTTCTCGTGAGCTTTTTCAACAGCTTTGATCAAATTAGGTGAATTTCCGCTTGTTGAAATAGCCAGCAAAACATCGCCTTCGTATCCAAGACCTTCAATGCTGCGTGCAAAAACATTTTCAAAGCCGATATCATTTCCGCCTGCGGTAAGATTTGATGTATCTGTGGTAAGCGCAATTGCCGGAAGCGCGGGTCTCTGTATGTGATGACTCAATCGTATCATCAATTCAGTTGCTATGTGCTGGCAATCAGCCGCACTGCCGCCATTACCGCACAGCAATAATTTCTTTCCGTTGCGATATGCTTCAGCAAGTGTTTGCACGGCTAATAAAATTTCAGCCTTGCAAGCGGATTCCATCTGCAGTTTTACTTCGCTGCTTTCTTTTAACGAATCAACTATGAATTTTTCTTTATCCAAAATTTTCCTCATCTGAGTTGCTAATCAAAAATAACAAAGTTTACTATCATTCTCCCAAAATTTGCTATACAATCTGAAAGAGCACCTTCAAGATTCTCCCCAGGATCCAGAATCGAGTATCCAGTGACAAGCAATAAATTTAGATTGTTCCTAAAACCTACATTCACTAAGTTTGCCCTAAACTTTTCACAAAAACAAACGAGCAATGCATGAAAAAAACAATTCTATTCTGGATTATTGCAATAGTTGGCACACTGGTTTTTGCCTTCTATCAACGTGTCACCGGTCCCACTTACGCTCTTTCGGGTTCAACAAATTTTAATGGAAAAGAGATTAAGTACAAACTTGAGAGGAGCCACAGTTCAAGCTCAAATTATCATCTGGAAATAAAAACCGGCGATGCTTCCATTCGCGGCGTCTTAACTTATAAGAAGTTTAACACCGAAAATGAGTTTACAGAAGTGACTATGAACGGTACAGAAATTTTGACTGCAGAACTTCCGGCACAAGCCCGTTTGGAGAAACTTGATTATTATATAAAATTGTTTAAAGATGATTCTTCAGTTCAAATTCCATCCGGTAAAGCTGTTACTATTCGTTTTAAGGATGATGTTCCTATTTGGCTTTTAATTCCACATATTCTTGGAATGTTTTTAGCGATGATGCTCTCCAACCGAACGGGTTTAGAATTCTTTAATAAAGAACCGAAACTAGACAAGCTGGCTTTGTGGACTATCATAGTTTTATTCATCGGCGGATTTCCCTTGGGTTTTGCAATGAACGGATTTGCATTTGGAGAGATGTGGGGCGGTTGGCCGTTTGGAAATGATGTGACCGATAATAAAACTCAGGTTGCATTTATTGCATGGCTTATTGCATTCTATTTTATAAAGAAAAAGAAGAATGCTAAACTTGCCGCACTTCTGGCTGCAATAATTTTGCTTGCGGTTTATTTGATTCCGCATAGTGTGTAAATAAGATCACGAGCAGGATCATGATCACGAGCATGACTTTAGACTTTAGAAAGATGTTCAACTTATTCGTGATCATGTTCGTGATCGTAATCCTGATCATCATAACATTTTTTCAATCCTAAACTATAGGAGATAATGAATGAGCTCTAATGAAAAACCAACAAATGGCGGACTGCCGCCCAATTCTTACACAGAGTTAAAACCCGGGGAAGAATATGTTCCTATTATGTCACCGCATATTGCTTTTCCGGAAGTAACTCCTTATTCCGTAATCACCGGACTTGTGATGGCAGTTATTTTTTCTGCCGCCGCCGCATACTTAGGATTAAAAGTCGGTCAAGTTTTTGAAGCTGCTATTCCAATTGCAATTCTTGCCGTTGGTTTAACAACCATGCTGGGCAAAAAAGGGGGAATGGGGCAGAATGTAATTATTCAATCTATCGGTTCTTCATCGGGTGCAGTTGTTGCAGGTGCAATTTTTACTTTGCCGGGAATTTATATTCTTGGTCTTCAAGCAACTTTCTTCCAAATGTTTTTTGCCTCAATGCTCGGCGGGTTTTTAGGAATACTTTTTCTCATTCCATTTAGAAAATATTTTGTTTCTGAAATGCATGGTAAACTTCCATTCCCGGAAGGAACTGCTACAACAGAAATTTTGGTTGCCGGAGAAAAAGGTGGTAAGCAAGCATTGATTCTCATCGTTAGTGGGCTCATCGGCGGTATCTATGATTTCTTAGTTGCAACATTTGGTACATGGTCTGAAATCTTTACTTCCCGTGTAATAGGTGTGGGGGAAGTACTGGCAGACAAATATAAATTGGTTTTTAGATTGAACACCAGCGCGGCTGTGGTAGGATTAGGCTATGTAATTGGTCTAAAATATTCTACTATCATTGTTGCCGGATCTTTTTTATCCTATTTCGTATTTGTTCCGCTCATTTCTTACTTCGGTGCAGATCTAACAGTAACTATTGGCTCCGGAGTAACACTACTTATTAAAGATATGTCTCCCGAATTGATATTTAGAAATTATGTCCGACACATTGGTATTGGTGCAATTGCGATGGCAGGCTTTATTGGAATTGTTCGTTCATCAAGTGTTATTCGTTCTGCAATTTCACTTGCAGTTAAAGAGATGTTTGGCGGCAAAAGTTTAGATAACACAACTTTGCGCACACATCGTGATCTCCCAATGAAGATAATTGTTATTGGTATTATTCTTACAGCAACAGTTTTGTTTTTATTTTTCTTCTTTGGTGTTGTATTCAATTTAATTCATGCTTTCGTTGGGTTAGCAATTGTAATGATCATGTCGTTTTTATTCACGACCGTTGCGGCTAATGCTATTGCTATTACCGGCAACAATCCGGTTTCTGGAATGACTTTGATGACTTTGGTGCTTTCATCAATTGTGTTGGTTTCTGTAGGACTCTCGGGACCAACGGGAATGGTATCTGCATTAATTATCGGCGGAGTAGTTTGCACGGCGTTATCGGTTGCCGGCTCATTTGTAACAGATTTGAAAATTGGTTATTGGTTAGGATCATCTCCGTATAAACAAGAGAAATGGAAATTTGTAGGTGCCATTATCTCGGCAGCTACAGTGGTATGGATAATAGCTTTGTTAGATAAAATTTATGGATTTGCTGGAGGAGGTCTTGCGGCGCCACAAGCGAATGCTATGGCTGCAATAATTCAACCGCTTATGTCTAATCAACCGGCGCCCTGGATGCTGTATATTGCCGGTGCTGTTATTGCGCTGCTGTTAGTGATGATCAAAGTACCGGTTCTTGCTTTTGCTTTGGGAATGTATTTACCGCAAGAGATAAATACACCGCTATTAGTCGGCGGCTTAATTGCTCACTATGTTTCAACGAGAAATAAAGATGAAGTCTTAAATAATGCTCGCCGTGAAAGGGGAACGTTAATCGCATCCGGATTTATTGCCGGCGGTGCATTGATGGGTGTTGTTAGTGTAATTATAAGGTCTTCTGGCGCAAATTGGGTTATGACCGAATGGTTTGAATCTAACTCGGCAGAAGTCCTATCCTTTGTAATGTTTACACTTCTTTGTCTCTATGTAATTTGGGATTCGATGCGCGCAGAGAAAGAATAAAAGCCCCTTCTACCTCCCCGAAGGGGAGGTTATTAAAATAGAAATCTTAGACGCCCCCGACTCGTCGGGGGTTATTATTATCAAAAATTTTGATGAATAATTTTGGGATGACCGAATCAGTCCATTTTAAAAAGTTATTCCATAATTTCTTACTGGTCGAGTTATTAATTTGAAAGGAGAAAAAATGAAACACCTTTTCTATTTTTTAACAATCATTTTGGCGGTTACAATGGCTTCAGAATTTATATATGCACAAAATATAGAACGTAAAGATGTTCCTGATAAATACAAGTGGGATAATTCCATTCTTTACAAAAACATAGAGGAATGGCAGAAAGATCGCGAGTCAGTTGAAAAACAAATTGATAGACTTAAAACTTATCAGGGCAAGATGGGGGAAAGTGCGGAAAGTTTTTATTCAGCACTTCGTCTTTTCTTCGATATCTACAAAAGTTTCTATAAACTTTCCGATTACTCGGGCCGTCTTGCAGATGAAGATCTTCGCATCAGTTCTAATCAATCATTAAATCAGCAAGCCACAATTCTCGGGACAAAACTTGGTGAAACTTCTGCTTTTATCAATCCGGAAATTCTGAAGATCGAACCGGAAAAAATTAAAAAATTCTTCGATGAGAAAAAAGAACTTTCCGAATTCAAATTTTTTGTGAATGATATTCTGCGTCTCCGTGAGCATACATTAAACGCTCGTGAAGAGGAGATTCTTGCCAGCGCGGGAATGATCACCTCAACTCCAAATGAAGTTTATGGAATATTTGATAACGCAGAAAAACCGAATGCCAAAGTGAAATTATCAACCGGCGAGGAAGTAGAATTAAGCTCCTCTGCGTATTCTAAATATCGTACTGTTCCAAACCGTACCGACCGTGAACTTGTAATGCGATCCACTTTTGAGAATTATAAAAAATTCCAAAATACAATCGGCGCAAATTTAGCCGGTAAGATTCGCGCGGATTATTTTTACGCTAAGAACCGAAAGTATAAAACTGTCCTTGAGAGTTCGCTCAATGGAAATAAAATTCCGGTTTCTGTTTACGAAAATCTAATTAGTCAGATTCATAAAAATCTTCCAACATTGCACCGTTTTTTGAAATTGAAGGCAAAAATGCTCGGCGTAGATCAGCTTCATTACTACGATCTATATACACCGCTCGTTAAATCGGTTGATTTCAAATACACTGTTGAAGAAGGGCAAAACCTTCTACTAGATGTTTTCAAGCCGATGGGTGAGGAATATGTATCTACGGTTAAGAAAGCGTTTAATGAAAGATGGATCGATTACTCGGCAACAACAGGTAAACGAAGCGGCGCTTATTCTTCCGGCGCTCCGTATGATTTTCATCCATACATTCTAATGAACTGGACCGATGATTACGAATCAGTTTCAACTCTTACACACGAGTTGGGACACACAATGCATAGTTATTTCTCGAATAAGCATCAATCGTTTGTGGATGCTCAATACGCCACATTCGTCGCTGAGATCGCTTCTACGATCAACGAAACTCTTCTCAACAATTATATGGTGAATAAAGTTAAAACCGATCAAGAAAAACTTTATCTGCTGGGATCTTATCTTGATCTGTTACGCACAACAATATTCCGTCAAACTTCATTTGCAGAATTCGAGTTGGAACTTCACAAGCGAATTGAAAATGGAGACCCGCTGACCGGTGAAGATATGGGTAAGATCTATTACGGCATTGTAAAAAAATATTATGGAAATGATGAAGGCGCTTGTGTGGTTGATGAATACATTGCTAACGAGTGGGCGTTTATTCCTCATTTTGTTAATTACACTTATTACGTCTATCAGTATTCAACTTCGCTTATTTATGCAACCGCATTTGCAGAGAAGATTGTTAAAGAAGGACAACCAGCAGTAGATAAATTTTATAACATCTTGAAAGGCGGTTCTTCCGATTATCCGATTGAATTGATTAAGAAAGCCGGGTTAGATCCGCTTTCATCCGAAGCATTTGATCTTACAATGGCAAAGATGAATAAGGTTATGGATCAGATGGAAGACATTTTGAATAAGAAGAAATAGTTTAATTGTAAAAAGCCCTTCCCTTTGGGGTTGGGCTCGCCCGCCGTTTTTTTGGGCGGGAGGGGCTTTTATTGCAATGCTTGAATAATTTCTTTATTGCCTCGCAACATTTTATTGACAACTGTTTGTGAATCAATTTTTTTTCGATCCGCAACTTTATGAATAAAATCGGCAATATCTTTATCAAGATAAATCGGGAGATTCAACCGAGCACCTTTTCGATAAAATTTCCCACGAACCGCATTTGAAAAATCATATTCTTTCTTCATGTCTTCACCTTGAATTATACTGTTTATTTTCTTTCTTAGTAGCTCGACGTGCTGATATTATTCTAATTATGGAACTATCTGAATTGATTTCCTTAAAAGCATGATTCACAACTATTGTAATATTATTCCGATCTTGACCAATAGTAATCCACCTATCTTCTTTTTCACTATGTTCATCATCAAACTGCGAAAGCATAAACGGATCTAAAAATATTTCTGCTGCTCTTTCAAAATTAATCTTATGTTTTTGTAGATTCAATTTCGCTTTTACAGGGTCCCACTCAAAATTATATTGCACTTTTTAATCCCATAGATGTTGGATTCTTGCCTTATCGCCTAAACTATTTCTCACTCATTACGCGATACGGAACCGAACAAGAATGCTCTATTAACTGGTCTATTTCTAAAACACTTAGCAATCTTTTCTGAAAATTCTTTACTCATATTTTTAACTTACTCTGATTTATTTACTATTTATAAGATAAATCAAAACACCTTAAAAAACACTATACTATTTTCATTAGCGGTCAAGGTCCAAACATTAATTTGATTATCCGATTGAATTGATTAAGAAAGCCGGACTCGATCCTCTCTCATCGGAGGCATTTGATCTTACGATGGCTAAGATGAATAAAGTTATGGATCAGATCGAAGAGATAATTAGTAAGAAGAAATAATTTAGGGAAACACACTTGTCATTGCGAGCGTAGCGAAGCAATCTCATGCATTTAGATTGCTTCAGTTCAACTATGTTGAACTTCGCAATGACAGCTTGGTCTTCGTTTGACTTTCAAGGTTTGCATGGCGCGTGACTTAATCCTTTTTTAAGCGGTTAGGTGCGAATAATTTCTGACCACTTTTTTTTAATATAATCTGATTGAATAGCTAACTCTGGAAATAATGTAGATTCATTGATTCCGCAATATCTTAATTCTTCATTAAGAATATTTTTATATTTACTTTTTATATGAATTTTAAGCAATCGTATTTTCTCATTCCCTTCTAGCAAAGTGAAATTTATCATTTTATCATTTCCTAACAATTTGCCTCCGTGCAAAGTAAACGTTCCTTTTTGATTTATTAAACGAGGATTGTTTTGTTGCGGAAAGACTGCTATTGCAGTTTCAATACTATTTTGCAAAGTAGTATTTACAAATTTACCATCAACAATATCTAATGATATCTTTCTTGTCAAGTTTTTAACATCTGGTTGTATTGAATATTCTTTAATAGAATTTACTAAAGATAAACTTGCTCTAAGAATCACTTCATTGTTACCATCGCCAAACATTCCTTCTTTATTTTCGCTTTGACGATTCAATGAAATAGGATCAAGTATAAAAAGTGCACAATCGCCTTCTTGATCGAAACTATAACCACATTTATCTTTTTCATATAGAGCGAAATAAAGACCAACTAGAAAATTTTCTGACCAATCTAATAATCGGGTTGGAATACCAAAATGTTGCATCAATATAAGTTTTTCAAAAGTCGATTTTCTGTAGAATGGTTGTGCTTCACTTAATAACGAAAATTCTCTACACATATTTGATTCCCAATACAATTCATTCCCGAAATCATTTCCTTGACGGAATATCGGGGGAATAAGTTTATAATCGAATTTTGGCTGCCCTCTAAACCAAAATTTGAATCTATTATCGTCTTCCACATTAAAATATTGTTTTATTAATTCCAATATTTTTGATATTGTATTTGGATTTTTTCCCATATTTAAGCACCTAACTCTCTTGCTAAGGCTGCACGTATTATTTATTTAAAGAACATAGCAATGCTTTGAACAGTTGCAATAATTGTTGAATAAATCTTGAAATGGGTTTTTCATTTCCACAACCAAGCATTTCCCAACATTTTAATCCTTTACTTACTCTATACTATTTACAATACTTCTTTATCATATCATAAGCATTATAATTACCCAATTCACCGGCCTTACTCCAGTCTAAACACGCTCCATTTCTATCATCATGAAAAAGTTTAGCAAAACCACGAAGAAGATAAGCTTCAGAATAATTAGGGTTAATTTCTATTGCTTTGGTATAATCTTGAATAGCTCCTATGTAGTCAGAAAGCTTACCTTTAGTATTACCTCTGCCAAGATAAGCACTTGCATAATTAGGGTTAATTTCTATTGCTTTGTTATAATCTTGCATAGCTCCCCTGTAGTCTGTAAGTTCAACTTTAGCCTTACCACGGTTATAATAAGTATCAGCATAATTAGGGTTAATCTCAATTGCTTTAGTAAAATCTTGAATAGCTCCTATGTGGTCTGTAAGTTTACCCTTAGCACTACCACGATTATGATAAGCATCGTCATAATTAGGGTTAATCTCAATTGCTTTAGTAAAATCTTTAATAGCTCCACTATAGTCTGAAAGGTTATATTTTGCAAGACCACGATTATTATAAGCTTGAACGTTGTTCGGATGTTTCTCGATATAAAGTGAATAATATTTAATAGCTTCGGTATATTCACCTTTTCTATATGCATCGAATCCTTGCTTGAAAAAATTAAAATCTTTATAGGCATTGTTTTTACTGTAAGAGCCAATTTCTACTTTAAGAACATCTTCAATTGGAATTGCAAAGTTTAGGTTTTGACCTTCCTTTGTAGTGAATGTGCTAATACCTATTAGCTCTCCTTTATCGTTCACAACGGCACCGCCGCTGCTACCAGGAGAAATACTTGCAGTTATTTGTATAAAATTTCTTTTTAATTCATCAACACTTCTTAAACCACTTATTATCCCTTCAGAAATTGAGTTTTCTAATCCCATTGGGCTTCCTATTGCATAAACTCTTTGACCAATATTTAGAGACTTAGAATCACCAATCTTTACTGCTGGAAATTTCTTCGCTTCAACTTTTAGAATTAAAATATCCTTCTCTACATCAATTCCAATTATATCAACATAAGGAACAATCTCTTTACCGTGTAATATCTTTAGTTTACTGTTGCCGGATAGAACGTGGTAATTTGTTACTACATAACCTTTATCGTTAAGAACAACACCGCTCCCTTGAGCCGCCAATTCATCATTATCATTATACGCGTAAACTACAACCACCGCATTAGAAACTTTTTTATAAATCTGTTCAGCCGTTAAAGATTGACCATAAGAATTGGAAGAGTAAATAAAAAGAAATGAGAGGAAGAAAATGTTTGATCTAAGTAAATAGATTTTGAGAACATTTCTTGAAACGAACGGATGAATAAAAGAGAAACTCATATTACACCCCGTTAATAATTGTTATTTTTCCTTTCGGCTTTCATGTTGATGGAAATCTAATGAAGTAATATCATTCAATCAAACAAAATCAACTTTAACCCAAAGTCTTTTTTAAGAGTGTGCATTTGTCATCGCGATCACAATTCTGGGTGAAACCGAAGAATCGGGAGAAGTGATCTCAGAATGCTTCATTGTCATTGCGAAGTTCAACAAAGTTGAACTGAAGCAATCTAAATGTGAGAGATTGCTTCGCAAGCTCGCAATGACAATTCCATCTTTGTTTGACCTTCAAGGTTTGCATGTGTAATTTGTTTGAGGAGAATAGGAATGAATACATTGGTAGTAAAAGTTGAACCGAGAATAATAGATTTATCTTTTTCGTCCGATTCCCTGCGGGTTGTTTTAGCAGATGGACGGGAAGTCTTGGCTCCTTTAGAATGGTTTCCCTGTTTACGAGATGCAACGGATGTGCAAAGGAAAAACTGGCGTTTTATAGGAAGAGGTATCGGTATCCATTGGGAAGATATTGACGAAGATATTTCTGTTAATAGCTTGCTTTTTACAAGTTGAATTGATTGTAAACCTTGAAGGTCTTCATCGGTCCTCAAGGTTTATCGGTAAGCTTATATCTTATTTTTTATAATTATTATAGATCGAGTCGTTCTCGTTATAACCGTCAAGAAATTCTCTAACAGTTAAATTTGCCCAGTTTTTTTCTTCAATATTATATTGCCCCGTTACATCTTTAGATTTTTGTTCGTCTGAATTCGATAGGATTATTACCTCTACCTCATCCCCGAAATTATTAGGGACTTCCATAATAACTTTATTGTCTACAACATTTTTTCTTTGGTGTATTGCAAGCATAATCCTCTCCCTTATACTTATTTCCTATTTGAATTTAGCTGATTATTAAATCAAAGCCAAGAGTTGGGAGAAGCGATCTCAGATTGCTGTGTCGTCCTTGTCTTCGATAAACTCAGACTGAAGGACTTGACTCAATGCCAAGTAGATACTGGTTTGACATTCAAGGATTGCAAAAATAAAAAACGGATTCTAGGTTGTTTGCCGGCAAGCTTTCGCCGGAATGACAAAAGAGAATATTTATTAAGAAGAAAATTATTTGACGTAACTCAAGTTACTGACTCAAGTTTATCTTTTTCAGAGCTAAGCCGACGGCTGTTTCAACCGAATATCTTTCATCCAGATATTTTTCTGCGAAGCGAAGAAAACTTTTCCGGTATTTCTTAGGAATAAATACTCCATAAAACGCCCGCGCAATTTCTAAAAGTTTGTTCATCTCAATTCCAATTATTTCTAATATTATTATCGGAAAGTTTCTCTAATTTTCGAGTGCTCAAAATCAAACTAAATGGAAAAAGTATGAACGTTTCTGATATCCGCAAGTTGTTTCCTCATCTTCAAACTTATCAAATCTATTTTAATCACGCCGCAATTTGACCATGGTCATCTTTAGTGTTAGATCGAATAAATGAGTACGCTAGACAACGAAGTGGTGCTAAAATTGAGAATTATCAAGCGTTTTTGAAATTGAATAGTAACGCGAAAAACAAATTGTAAAAGATTTAGAAGTAATTATTGAAGGGAAATAAAAAACTAGGGAGAAGAGCCAAACCCAGGTTGGGGGGAGACCTAAGCTCAGCCGCAACTCCCTAAACTTTATTGTTCAGGATTATAACTTAATTCAATTTTAATGTGAAAATCAGCACCGGAGAAGATAGTATATTTAACTTCTCCAATCGTGCATTTGTAATCTTCACCAACCATATCACTAACAGCTTTTGCAATGGCGTTTTCTAAAGAACCCACACTTACCGCTTTCAGTTTATTCTTCAAAAGCATATCAACATCAATCGCTTTTTCTTGTCCGCTCGACATCTTTCTTTTCCTTTTTGGCCTTTAGACGCCAAGTCATTTCAAAAGTTCGATACAAATATAACTATCCTCGAATTAAATTCAATAGCTCTTCTGTTTTTTTCTTCATTAATTTTTCATTTTTTTTTGATTCAACATTTAGCCGGAGAAGTGGCTCCGTATTACTCATTCTAATATTAAACCGCCAATCCGGATACTCAACACTAACGCCGTCTAATTCATCTAAAAGACCATCGTAATATTTAGCCTTTAGCGCGTCAATTTTTGATGCCGGGTCAGATACAGTAGAATTTATCTCTCCTGAACAAGGGTATGATTTTATCATCTCTCCCACCAGGTTAGAAAGTTTTGACTGCTCGTCCGACATCAATTGAAGTATGAGAACGAAAGGAATCAGTCCGCTATCGGAATAAAAATTATCTCGGAAATAATGATGTGCAGACATTTCTCCGCCATAGATTGAGTTTACTTCTCTCATCTTTTGTTTAATAAATGCATGCCCGCTTTTAGAAACTACTGCTTCACCACCTGCTTTCTTTACAACATCAACCGTATTCCAGATTAGTCGCGGATCGTGAACAATTTTTTCTCTGGGATTTAATTTAAGGATCGATTTTGCCAACAATCCAACAATGTAATATCCCTCGATAAAATTTCCTTCTTCATCGAAGAAGAAACACCTGTCATAATCTCCATCCCACGCAACACCGAGATCGGCGTTGTTTTTTTTGATAGCGTCAATAGTCGGTTGGCGGTTCTCGGGTAAGAGAGGATTGGGAACTCCATTCGGAAAATTCGAATCCGGTTCCGGAAATATTTTGATCATTTCAACTGGTAAGTACTTTTCAAGTGCATCAAGTGCAGGTCCCACACATCCGTTACCACAATTAACAACCACTTTATATTGTTGAATTTTTTGGGGATCATAAAATTGCCTTACCTTTGAAATGAATTCGATCATAATATCTTTCTTAAACACTCTTCCCTTGACAGAGGACAGCTCACCAAGATCATTATTCAAAATCATCTTTTCTATTACATCTAATCCGGAATCATATCCCATTGGTACGGAACCTCGTTTAACAAACTTAAGCCCATTGTATTCCGGTGGATTATGACTTGCGGTAATCATTACTCCGCCATCGGCATCAAGAAAGGGAGTTCCAAAATAGATCATTTCCGTACCGCAAAGTTCTAGATCGAAGACATCACAGCCGGCATCATTTATTCCTTTTGCAAGTGCATCTGAAAGTTCCGGTGATGATTTACGAACATCGCGTCCTATAACAATTGATTTTGCATTCAGGTATTTTACTATCGTGCGACCAATTTTATAAGCAAGTTCTATATTCAACTCACCCGGCACTTTGCCTCTAATATCGTACGCTTTAAAGGATGGAATTTTATTCATTTGTTTCTCCGGTGTTTTTCTATAACTATTTATAGAGCAAATTTAAGCAAATCATTGGAAATTATTTGTTGCAACGGATTAATTTTTGCATAGAAATGAATTGTTCACAAGATTGTATTTCTGACGCTTTTCTAAGAGGAGGTAAAAATAGAAACCATATTTACCGGGCTGCAAAAATTTACTTACTGCAGCAATTCTGAATGTAATTCAATCTTTCCAATTGAGATAAAAGATAAATATTGGGACACAGATTTTCTTTGTTCCAATTGCACTCAAATGTTAGCTTCTCATCATATAGTACAATGCAGCTACTGTTATTCGGTTGTTAATTTCCTTTTATTGGATGAAGAAGAAGAACCAATGGTTTTCTTTACTAAAAAATGTCATCATTGTTGCGGTTCGCTTGAAGACGAACGGAAAATACAACCGTTTATGTACCCAAAGATCTTTATGTAGCAGACCCTCGGCTCCTGTATTCAAAAAAAATTGAGTATCATTTGCATACGGGAACTTATTCGTATATATTGGCGTTATAACATTAAATACCACAACATATATACGAATTAGTAATAAATATCAATAATCTAACAGGAGGTTCAAATGGTAAAATTTCGTTTTGCAGTAATACTATTGTTGTTCGGTTTCATTTCTATAAATGCTCAATCTAAATGGACTGTAGATAAATCTCATTCAAAAGTTCAGTTTTCGGTTACCCATCTTATTATTTCTGAAGTGACGGGACAATTCAAATCATTTGATGCTAATGTTGAAGCATCTAAAGATGATTTTACCGATGCTAAAATTGAGTTTGCCTCTGATGTAAACAGCATTAACACCGATAATGAAGGTCGAGATAAACATTTGAAATCAGACGATTTCCTCAACGCAGAAAAATTTCCCAAAATCACATTTGTGGGAAAATCTTTTAAGAAAGTCGGAAACAAGAATTATAAATTAGTCGGTGATTTTACAATCCGGGACATCACCAAAGAAATAACTCTTGATGTTGTCTATAATGGCTCTGTAAAAGATCCATGGGGCAATACAAAAGCCGGATTCAAAATAAACGGAGAAGTGAACAGATTTGATTACAACCTGAAGTGGAATTCACTAATGGAAGCAGGCGGTGCAGTTGTAGGTAAAACAGTCGCAATTGTCGTTGATCTTGAATTACAAAAAGTAAAATGAAATTAGAAGAAGAAATAAAGCAATCAAAGTTTCGTAATGAGTATCATAAGCTGGCCGCGAATTTAATTTACACTTACGGCTGGCTTTCCAATATTCAATCAAAACTATTTAGCAAATATCATATAACGAGTAATCAGTATAATATTCTTCGAATACTTAGAGGACAGTATCCAAATCCAGCAACCATAAATTTGTTGAAGGAAAGGATGCTCCTTAAAACGTCGGACGCATCTAGACTTGTTGAGCGTTTACGTGTTAAAGGATTGGTAAAAAGAGATCTTTCTTCACACGATCGACGAAGTGTTGATGTAATCATTACAGAGAAAGGTTTGAAGCTTTTTTCTATGATAGATAAATTGAATGAGAAGAGTGATGCGATTTTCAAAAATCTTTCTTCCGGAGAGGCAAAAATAATTAACGATTTGTTGGATAAGCTGCGGGGATAAGCCCATAACAAATTGCTTTTTGGTTTTGAAAAGAAGACTGCGGTCGTCTTTTTTATTTTAAAGCATTGCTAATAGATCCTTAACTTAATTTTCCTACTATAATGAAGAATTTTTTCTACTCCATCTAAATTCGGGCTTTGGTGTCTTGGTTATCAAGCCGAACTGTTTTATTTTTACTGCAAATTAAAATAACTATCTCTATCACAATCAATAAAACAAGGTGTCGTATGAAAAACGGATTACTCAAGTCAATAATCATATTGATATTATTTGCATTTATTTTACCTCTACACGCTCAAGTCAACCTTGATACGGTTAGATCACAAAAGTTTGATACCGGAAAGATGTGGTCGTTCGATTATCCGCCGGTTGATTTCTTTAAACAAACTTACAATTTCACACCCGATGAATCATGGTTTGAGGATGTACGTTTATCTGCTTTAAGACTTCCAAATTGCACCTCATCGTTTGTTTCTGAAGACGGATTGATGATGACAAATCATCATTGTACACGCGGATTATTAGATATTTTAAAAAAGGAAGGTGAAGATTTAGTAAAGAATGGTTTCTTTGCAACGACACTCGCCGAAGAGAGGAAAATACCGAATTACTATGCAGACCAATTAATCATCATCAAAGATGTTACCGATGAAGTTCAGACAGCCGCTCAATCCGGTGCGAATGCAGACGAAAAGGCAAAAAACAAGGCTGCAAAGATTAAAGAGTTGACAGACAATTTTACAAAAGAATCGGGTCTTATTGCTCAGGTTGTTTCACTATTCAACGGGGCAAAATTTTCTCTGTATGGTTATAAAAGATATACCGACATTCGCCTTGTGTTCGCTCCGGATATGCAAATTGCCTATTTCGGCGGTGATTATGATAACTTTACTTATCCGCGTTATAACCTTGACTGCTCATTCTTGCGCGCATATGAAAATGATAAACCGGTTAATTCATCAGAACATTTCTTCAAATTTTCACAAGATGGTATTAAACCGGGCGAGCCAATTTTTACAGTCGGTAATCCGGGCACAACACAAAGATTAAAAACTGTAGCCCAGCTTGAATACTATCGCGATGTAACTTACAGAAATCAAGCATATACGCTCGATACTTATTACGACTTATTGGAAAAATTAAAATCCGTTGAACCAAAACGTGCTGATGAATTCGAAAAAATTAGAGTACAAATTGGAAACAGCCAGAAAGTGGTTTCCTCTATCTATAAGGGTTTGGTTGATCCTTATTTGATGGCAAGGAAAAAAGATTTTCAGAAAAAACTTCAGGAAGCGGTTTGGAATAATCCGGAATTAAAAGATCAATTTGGAATAGTATGGGAAAATATTGAAAAGACACGTGGCGAGATGAGGAAGTATGGACCAAAGATGACAGCTTATTCTTTGAATCCAAATATGTCAGCAAAATATTTTACCATCGCAAAAAATATGGTGGATCTCGCCAAAGAGCTGCAAAAACCTGAAGAGCAGAGAGCAACTCAGTACAAAGCGGCAAAACTCGATTCAACTATTAATGCACTCTATCCCGAAAAATTTGATAAGTTGATGGAAGATACAAAGCTTGAGATTCAAGCAGGTTTAATACGGATGAATCTTGGCGATAACGACCCCATCGTTATAAAATTGTTTGGCGATAAAAAAGGGAAAGATGCAGTAAAATATATTCTCAGCAATTCAGTTTTTGGCGATAGAGATGATGTGATTGACCTTGCTAAAAAAGGCACAGAAGAAATTATGAAGTCGGCAGATCCTTTCATCTATTTCATTAATGAAACTCAAGACAAGCTGCCCGAACTTCAAAAACTTGCAAGAGAAGTAACAAGCACCGAACAAGTTTATGACGATATGCTTGGTCAAGCAATTTTCAAAGTTTACGGAACTTCAATTCCACCGGATGCAAATTTCACTTTAAGAATCAGCGATGGCATACTGAAAAGTTGGGATTACAACGGAACTAAAGCTCCGCTCTTTACAACTTTCTATGGTTTGTACGATCGCTGGTTTTCGTTCGGTAAAGAATATCCTTGGGATCTTCATGAAAATTGGAAGAAGGTGCCGGCAGATTTCAACCTGGATACACCTTTTAATTTCATCTCAACAAACGATATTGTAGGCGGTAATTCAGGCAGTGCAATCATAAACCAAAATGCTGAAGTAGTGGGTTTAGCATTCGATGGCAACATGGATAGCATTGTTGGTAATTTTATTTATATGCCGCATAACAATCGTTGTGTGGCAGTTGATGCACGTGCCTTGGTACATGCGATCGATAAAATTTATAAGGCAGATCGTCTTGCTAATGAACTGAAAGACGGAAAACTGAAATAAAATTCTTCAGAAAAGGCTGTCTAATATGGGCAGCTTTTTTTTAACAAAATTTAACAATTCCCGGTAACAACCTTTTTGGTTCAGAGCAAGAGCTATCCTATTTTTGAATAGTAGTGTGCTTCTTTAATAATTAATCTAGGTGATTTATGAAAAACTTTTTACATGCGAAGAGAATAATTTTTGCATCCTTTCTCTTACTGTTTGTTTTCACGTTCCAATTTAATGCTCAAACAATTAATCAGGATACAGTCAAATCGCAAAAGCTGGATACCGGGAAGATGTGGACATTCGAGTTTCCTCCATTCGAGTATTTAGAAAAAACATATGGTTTCAAAGCAACGCAAGAATGGTTTAATGATGTAAGACTTTCAGCACTCCGTGTTCCAGGATGCTCAGCATCTTTCGTTTCAGAGGATGGATTGATAATGACGAACAATCATTGTTCACGCGGAACCAGAAGACAAGTTCAGAAAGAGGGAGAAGATCTTGCAAGCACGGCTTTCTTTGCCCCTACTTTAGCAGATGAGAGAAAAGTACCAAACTATACCGCAGAACAATTAGTGATGTTGAAAGATGTTACAAAAGAAGTTTTGGCTGCTCTTCAAACCGGAAAGGATGAAAAAGAAAAAATTGCGCTTCGCGATGCAAAGATGAAAGATTTGAAAGACCAATATGAAAAAGAGACCAAACTTAAATGCGATGTTGTTTCATATTACAACGGCAGCTTGTTCTTCGTTCAAGGATTTAAAATTTTTACTGACGTTCGTTTAGTTTTCCAACCGGAAGAGCAAATCGCTTCTTACGGCGGCGATTTTGATAATTTTACATATCCGCGTTACGATCTTGACTGCACATTTTTAAGAATTTATGGTGATGATGGCAAGCCGATAAAGACCGATCACTATTTTAAATGGAGCCAAAATGGCGCAGCAGCCGGAGAATTAGTTTTTACAGTCGGAGCCCCCGGCTCTACTAACAGATTAAGAACAGTTGCTCAGCTTGAGTACTTGCGCGACATTCAATTCCGTAACAGCGCTTTCCAATCGGATAATGTTTACAACCGTCTTGAACAATTAAAATCAGTTAATCCCAAAAATGCAGATGAATACGAAAGATTACGTTTAGCGTTCAGTAACGGTTGGAAGAACACGGTCAATACTTACAAAGCGTTGAACGATCCTTATTTGATCGCACGTAAAAAAGATTTCGAAAAGAAACTTCAGAAAGTAGTTTTCAACGATCCTGAATTGAACAAACAATACGGTCATGTTTGGAAGACTATTGAAACTACACGCAGTGAATTAAAAAAAGTTGCTCCTAAACTCGCTGCTTTTTCTGCAAGTCAACAATACTCATCACGTTATTTATTAATTGCAAGTTCACTTGTTTCGTATGCAAAGTATCAAATGTTACCGGAAGAAAAAAAGAAAGAGTTAGCTGCTGCTCAAAGTCAAAGAGCAGCCGGTATGCCGGGCGGACAGATGGGCGGTGGTAATCAACAACCGGGATTTAGAGATAACTTGTACCCCGATAATTTTGATAGTCTTCTCGAAGAAGCAAAACTTGAGATCGATCTTGATTTTATTACAATGAACCTTGGTAAGAACGATGCTAATGTAACAAGATTTTACCAGGCAAAAGCAGGTAAAGATGCAGCAAAAGATTTGATTGCTAGATCAATGTTCAAAGATAAAGCTACTGTACAAGAATTCTTCAAAAAAACTTCTGAAGAAATTTTAGCCCTTAACGATCCGTTCGTTCAATTCTATGCAAAGGTTTATGATCAGCTGGAGCCATTAAGAAATCAACAGAAAGAAATTATGGATACAGAAAATGTTGCATTCGGATTGCTGGGACAAATTCTATACAAGACTTACGGAACATCGGTTACACCGGACGCTAACAGAACTTTGAGATTGAGCGATGGTGTTATGAAAGGTAATGATTACAACGGTACAACTGCTCCAATCAAAACAACTTTCTTCGGGTTGTATGATAGATTTTACGGCTTCGAAGGAAAATATCCGTTCAACTTACCCGAAAGATGGAAAACAATTCCGAAGGATCTTAATTTAAGCACACCGTTTAATTTTGTTGCAACAAACGATATCGTCGGCGGTAACTCCGGCAGTGCGGTTATAAACAAGAACGCAGAAGTTATTGGACTTGCTTTTGACGGCAACATAGAAAGTTTGCAAGGTAATTTTATTTATCTGCCGACTTATAACAGAACAGTCGCTGTAGATTCAAAAGGTATGTATGAAGCAATAAAGAATGTTTACAAATTCGACCGCCTTGCAGATGAATTGAAAGATGGGAAAATGAAATGATAAGTCTCAGTAGAAAGAATTAAGAAATCAGTAATAGACTGTCTCAAAAGTCAGGTGGGCAGTCATTGCGAGGAGTTTACGACGAAGCAATCTTTTATTTTTATCAATAAGATGAGATCACTTCGTACCGATGAATCGGAACTCGTGATGACAAACGATCTTTTTAGACAGTTATTTATTTTAAATAAACTCAACTGTTTTTTTACTTTGGAAGATTGCACCATTAACTTATAAATTTATCCCGTTAATCAAACAGAGGTTCAGATGAATAATAGAATTTCATTTTACTTTTCAACACTTTTATTATGTTTCTTTGTCGCTTCATTAACTGCTCAATCCATATATGAACCACGTGATCTATCGAAAGTTGAATCATCACTGAAAGATATGGGTAAGATGTGGACCTTTGATGACGTGCCGGTTGATGTTTTTAAGAAAGAATACGGATTTCGCCCTACGGAAGATTGGTTAAAAGATGTGCAGATGTCCGCGCTCTCTTTTGGTGGTGGATGCTCTGCTGCGTTTGTATCTGCAGATGGATTAATCATGACAAATCATCATTGTGGACGTGGTTCATTGCCGGCGCTTTCTCCCAAAGGAGAAGATTATTTGCGCGACGGTTTCTATGCCAAGACTATGACAGAGGAAATAAAAGTTCCAAGATTATTTGTTGATCAGCTTATGCTGATAGAAAATGTAACGAGAGAAGTACTTGATGCAATGAAATCCGGTAAGGACGATAATGAAAAAGTAAAACTGCGAAATGAAAAGATTAAAGAACTTGAGGATAAGTTTTCGAAAGAATCCGGATTATCATGCAGAGTTATACAACTCTACAACGGTGGGAAATACTCTCTTTATGGTTATAAACGTTATGATGATATACGTCTGGTTATGGCACCGGATTTTCAGATTGCATCAACAGGATGGGATTGGGATAATTTTACCTATCCTCGTTACGAACTTGATTTCATGTTTTTTAGAGCATATGAAAATGATATACCGGTAAAAGCTGATAACTTTTTCAAATGGAGTAAAGATGGGGCAAAAGAAGGAGAACCAATTTTTGTTGTTGGAAATCCTGGCAGAACACAGAGATTATTTTCTGTTGCCCAGTTGGAATTCTTCCGTGATAAAAATTATAAATATACACTTCTTCAACAGAACGAAATTTACAAAGTCTATTTTGAGTTATTTCAAAATCATCCTGAGAGATACACCGAATTACTGAATATGGTTATGGGAATTGGCAACGGGCGAAAATCTTATGCCGGTCGTTATATGGGTTTACGAGATGAATATGTGATGGCTAAGAAAAAAGATTTTGAAAAGAAATTGCGGGATAAAGTAAACTCGGACCCGGAATTAAAAGTTAAATATGGGCACGTCTGGGATGCAATCAAAAATAATTTAGACGAAATGAGAAAATACGTTGATGAATCCACGGTATTTGCTGTTAATCAAAGAAGCGGGTCGGTTTATTTTTCAATTGCAGAGAAGGTAATTAAATATGCCGAGCAGATGAAATTACCCGAAGATAAACGCGATGCAGATTTTAAGGCGGATAAACTTGTTGCCACGATTAATGCAATTTATCCGGCAACCATCGATGAGGAATTGCAGAGCAAATTAGTTCGTGCTCAGATTAATGTTTTTCGCGGAATATTAGGGGATACTCATCCCTTGGTTCAAAAACTTTATGGGAATGCAAAAGATAATCAAGCGGCTGATTTGATAATGAAAAATTCCTATCTCACTTCCAAAGAAAAGTTTGACGAATTTCTAAAGAGATCGCCGGATGAAATCCTAACATCCGAAGAACCCTTCATCTATTTTCTACAAAACACACAAAGTAAATTGAAAGAGATGCGAGCGAAGATGACAGAAATTAATAATACGCTTACGGTTTTGAATCAACTTCTTGGAGAAATTTGTTATCAAGTCTATGGTGATGAAATGTCACCTGATGCAACCGGAACGTTACGCATCTCTGATGGACGTATTGAAGGTTACGAATACAATGGTACTGTTGCGCCAAGTAAAACAACTTATTATGGTATGTATGACCGGTGGAATTCTTTCAACAAAAAGGATTATCCATGGGGTTTGCATCCACGCTTCCAAAAAATTCCTGAAGGATTTGATCTCTCTGTGAATGTAGATTTTGCTTCAACGAATGATATCGTTGGCGGAAACTCCGGCAGTTCTGCAATTAATACAAAAGGGGAAGTGGTAGGATTAGTATTCGACGGTAATCTTGAAAGTCTGGCGGGAGATTTTATCTTCTTACCTGAAGTTAACCGAACAGTTGCGGTGGATTCGAGAGGATTAATTGTAGCGTTGAAGTATTTTTTCAAAACTGATAGGCTGATTAAGGAACTTATAGAAGGTAAAAGTGAGTAGCTCTTTATTGTAATTATCTTTTTACAAAGGCGGATTATATCGCCGCCTTTTTTATTCATTTGAAACTTTTTTTACTAAAATATCATTTACAACTGTAGAAAGAGATAGTACAAAAGGAGAAAGGAAATGAATGCTTTCCAATCAAACACAGTCTTCGCCGTGTAACAAACATTGCATCATGGATCCTATCACTCAATTATGCAAGGGTTGTTTTAGAACAATAGATGAGATAGTTCAGTGGATTCATTGCTCAGAGGTAATTAAGAATGATATTTTGCATAAGGTAGAAACAAGAAAATCATCTTTTCAAATAGATAAACAACCGCTTCTATGAAAAAACTCGAACGAGGATTTACTCAAATTTATACCGGTAACGGTAAAGGAAAAACAACTGCTGCTATTGGTCAGGCTGTAAGGGCTGCGGGCGCCGGTTTAAAAACTTATATCATCCAGTTCATGAAAGATTTTCCATATAACGAATCGAACAGCTTGAAACAATTAAGCGATTGGATCACGCTCGAAAAGGTTGGTAAAGATGATTATGTCTTTAGAAAAGAACCGCCGCCTCAAGAAGAAATTGTAAATGCTAAAATTGCATTAGAAATTGCAAAAGAGAAAATGCTTAGTGGCAATTATGATTTGGTTATTCTTGATGAGATCTGCGTTGCAATCTATTTTGGTCTATTCACGGTTGAGGATGTTTTACTATTTCTTGATGCCAAACCGGAAAACGTAGAACTAATACTCACCGGAAGATATTGCCCACAAGTTCTTATCGATCGAGCCGACTTAGTAACCGAAATGAAGGAAGTGAAGCACTATTATCAAAAAGGAATTCTTTCAAGAGCCGGAATAGATTCATAACGCGACAAGTCGCAATGGTTGATGATTGATGGAAAATGGGAAAAGTTATTTAAAATTTTCTTGAACAAAGAAACAAAAAGTTAAATGACAATTCTATAAAGCTGCGTGCTGTTGCAATTTATTCTAAGCAAACAGCTAACGGCTTATGGCTAATTGCTTTCTCTCATACGCAAAATCAACTATCATCTTTAAAGTTTTTTTATGAGAATATCCTGCCTGTTTTGCCGAGCGCAAAAATCCAGCGCCCGGTGTTAGATCCGGATTTGGATTAACCTCAAGCACATAAAGTTTGTTATCCTCTTTCGAAAGCCGCATATCAACACGGCTATAATCGCGTGTTCCAACTGCGCGGACACATTCTAATGCCATTCTTTCAGCTTCTTCACGCGTTTCATCCGGCAATATTGCCGGACAGATAGGAATTGTTTTATGGTATGCTTCGTGCATTGGATCCCACTTTGCTTGAAAGCTTACAATCGGGTGTAAATTATCCGGCATACGGGAGAAATCAATTTCGCTAATTGGTAATGCGACCGGAGTTTTATCACCAAAGACAGCAACATTTAATTCTCTTCCAACAATAAATTCTTCAACAAGAGCCGGCTGCTTAAAAGAATTGAAAACATATTCAATCCTTTTCTTTAAGGCATCCACGTTATTTACAATCGAATCATTCTCAATTCCAACACTGGCATCTTCCCATGCAGGTTTTACGATAAGCGGATAACGCAGACCAAGACGGAATGAATGATCCATACTTTTAAATATTTTATAGCGCGGTGTACGTATTCCAAGCGAACCCAAAATTCTTTTTGTGAGAGTTTTATTTTGACATGTACCGAGCGCCATTGGAGGTGCACCCGTGTATGTGACATTGAGAAGTTCCAAAATGCCGGTGAAGCTCATCTCCAGGCGAGGCTGATCTTTGTATAGCTCAACCAGGTTGAATACAACATCCGGTTTATTCTTTTCATAATCCTTCATAAAAAGTTGAAGGTTATCCATAATATTGAGTGTATAGGCTTCATAACCGACCTTTTGCAAGGATTTTGCCATATCTTCAAACTCAGAGATCGGATTCAGGTTTTGCAGATCAAAAACGGGCTTAAAATCCAAATCTTTTGCCTTTCTTTTCTTCTTCTGGTAAAGTTCTGGATTCACCTCATTATATACGATAGCTACTTTCATTATATGCTTATTTTTTTTTAGAAAATTAGACAAATTTGTTTAGCATATCAAAAGTTTTGTTATTTTTGTCCCCACATATGATTAGCGAGTATTTGATAAAATGAGTTTCTATCCACAACCAAATAAGTACCAGTGCGGACCATTTGCGTTAAAGTACGCATTAGTCATGCTTGGTATTTTTAAAGATGAAGATCAGATTGGAATAATTGCCGGCAGCACATGGTGGGCAGGCACAGATGAAATTGGTCTTTCCCGAGCTGCGCGAAGATTCAGTTGCAAGCTAAAACATTTTCAATCTAGTAATCCCGATGATGCCCGCCGGATGTTGATCAATGAACTTAAGAAAGGTCACCCGTGCATACTTAGTGTTAAAAATTGGGAACACTGGTATACGGTTGTTAATTATCAGCAGGGAAAATTTGTTGTGATAGATAGCGAGCTTGATAAAGTTGTCTCTATTCAAACTTCAACACAACTTGCACGTAAATGGAAATACGTTGAGAAAGGAACCGGCATCAGAAGTTTTGATGGCTATGCTCTTCTGCCGCAATTCAAAGTTCAAACTCGCGCTAAGTTCACGCTGGATAACGCTAAAGAAGTAATGTATGATAAGAACGAAGACATAGCTAAAAAGTGGGATCAATACACAAACGATTTAATTACCATCTGTAAACCGCGCACAAAACTAAGTTACAACATAATCACGTTCTCGGAGTTTCTTCGCCGCAACGAAGAAAATTTAGTAAAGCGTGTTGCCAACTGGCACGGTGAACCAACCTATTCGGAATTAAAAAAAATCTTAGCTAATATGAAATTCATCGCTGAAGTTTATGACCTTGTTGTTCCGGAAGATGATGAGAAACGTGCTACGGTAGATCTCGCTTCAATTCTAATGATGTACTCTTGCGGCAAATATGGAATGAACCCGATTTATTGAGTGTAGAGTGCAGAACGAAGAATGTAGAGTGCAGAATGCAGAGTAAATGAATCATAAACAATTTTGTAGATATAAATCTGTTTAGTGAATAAAGTTTTTTGAGGAGTTATTATGATCCGTCATCCAAAAATTCTTAACAGAGAAAAAACAGCGTTACTCGTAATTGATATACAGGAAAGAATTCTTCCGGTGATATTAGAGTATGAACGAGTTGTTGATAATACTCTTAAACTTATAAACGGTTTTATAATTCTAAATTTACCCATCTACTATACCGAGCAATATGCAAAAGGCTTAGGACCGACGGGAACAAAAATAAAATCAGCACTTGAACCGGCTGAAGCAATTCAAAAAATGACATTTAGCTGCTATGGCGCAGGTAACCTGTTCGGCGATTTGAAAAATGGAGGAATTGGACAAGTAGTTGTTTGCGGAATTGAATCTCATGTATGTGTCTTACAGACCGTGTTGGATTTACTAGCTCACGGTTTTCAAGTGCATGTTGTTTCAGACGCGGTTTCATCGCGCAGAAAATTTGACTATGAAATTGCATTACGGCGAATGGAAAATAACGGCGCAGAGATAACTCTAACAGAATCTGCTTTGTTCGAGTTGCTCAACATCTGCGGCACAGATGAGTTCAAAGCTATTTCGAAACTAGTGAAATGATTATTTAGAATGTTTTTTAGGATAGTCAAATAAAAACATTTTTCCACCGTGTCTTTCTACTTGTCCCCACGCATTGACGTCAAACTTTAAACCAACAATCGCACACGTTGGCATTTCCGGAATAAATTTATCTCCCAATAAATTTGCAAGAGAATTTAATCCCGGGTTGTGCCCAAAGAGAAGTACAGTTTGAATCTGATCATCAATCTCGCGAACAACTGTCGTCAATTCGCGAATGCCTGCTTCATAAATTCTATCGTCAGTCATAATTTTATCAAAAGGGTATTGAAATTCTTCAGCAAATATTTGTGCTGTTGTATTTGCACGGTTTGCCGGACTGCTTAATATAAGTCCCGGTTTAAAACTGTTCTCATTTAAGAGCTTCGCCATAATAGGCGCATCATGTTCGCCGCGTTTGTTAAGAGGTCGTTCAAAATCGGATTGATTTGCGTCATCCCAACTTGATTTAGCATGCCGGATAAGATAAAGTGTTTTCATCGCAGTTATCAGTTTTCAGCAAACAGTTTTCAGTTCAAAAAAATTATTTGGATTGATTTATTATCAGGTGCAACTGATCTTGAAGAATTCTAAGATTTTCTTTCTTCTGTTCGCTAAAGTTTAGAATAGCATATTCTGTAAAAAAACGATGGCGTGTTACAAAGTCAATTGTCTTGGTAATCCATTCATATTCAGAAAGTCGTCGATGCATATGATTTTCATGTTCGAGTCTGAACTTATCATTCCGCGCAAAAAATATTTTTCTGCCAATATGATTCAGATCGGCATCGCAAATAATTTTTTCTAGTTTGTTCTTTGGACTTTGCGGAACCTTTGTTGCAAGGATGCAGCCGATAACAATGTCGATTCTATCTGAAGGATAATTTTCTTCAGTCAAAAAATTACTGGCGTACATCGCGCTAATCTCTTCATGTCCTTCCATCTTCTCGAGATACCCCAAATCATGAAACCAAGCGGTAATTTGGATCATCTCCAGTTCATCGGGTGTTAAATTTTCTTTTATACCAATTTCGATACTTGCCTGAACGACATCTTTTGTGTGTTCAAGACTGTGATATACGTTTTTAATTGGTGTTCTTTCGGTAAGAATAGAAAAAACATAATCCTCTACTTTTTGAAGATGAGATATGTGCATTACGCGTATCTTTCTAAAAAATTTCAAAAGGAATTTAAGAAAATAAAATAAAGAGACGAACGAAATTCTAATTCAAGCTGAATGCTGTGATCTTAAATACTTATCAGATGAAAGATGAAAATGAACCGGTCATCAATGGCAATTCTGAATCGATTCTGCATTTGCGGAAGTTGGATTGAACTTAGGACTAATAAAAGGAATTCCTAGATTTAAACCGCGCAGAATAAATAACAAAGCGAGTACAATGGCAAGAACCGGAATCAATTTATTGATGCGTCTCCTTAAATTAAAATTGATTACTTTACCAAGCACAGCAGTTGCAAACATAATTGGAAAAGTGCCAAGACCAAACAACGCCATATAAACAGCTCCATTCAACCATTCGCCTGTAGAAGTAGCTCCGGCAATACCCACGTAAACAAATCCGCATGGAAGCAGACCGTTAAGTAAACCAATTGTGAATAATGATGAGTTCGATCTTTTGGAAGTAAGCCGGGAGAAATTTGTTTTAAGAAATGATACGATCGTTTTATAAAAACCAAATTCCGAGACTCTTACTTTTATCTTTCTTGGAATCAGTACGTAGAGCAGTATGCTAACTCCGAACACAATAGATAAATTCTGTTGTAATCCAAACAGAACCAATCGGCTTCCAAACAATCCGAATAAAGCGCCCATGACTGTGTAAGTAACTACTCTTCCTAAATTATAAAGGATTCTTCCCAACAATATTTTGAATTGCGTCTCACCGAAAACCGGAAGTGCCAATGCGATAGGTCCGCACATCCCAACACAATGGAGACTACCAAATAGACCAACTGCAAATCCTGTCCAGACATCCATCAATTTACCATTACAATTTTTTCATTGAAATAAGATACATTCTTAACGCTCCAATCAATTTTTACTTTCCACAATCCCTTTTCCAACTTTGAGGTCTCTATGATTTGGATTCTTGAAGAATCTGTAACAATATTAGAAACGAAATCTTTTTCTTTGTTAGATGGGCGGTAAAAATGAATCGTTCCTCCGATGTCACCTGAGCTGAACATTTTCGGAAATGAAAATTTTATCTGTGCCGGTTCAACAGTTATATCTATTTGTTCCGTCAATCCCTTTGTGCGGTTTGACTTATCAATCTCTTCCTGATAAACAATTTCTTTTGCGTAGTAGTCATTTGTTACTAAACCGACATCTTGACGCATGAAAATAAAAACGACAATCAGCAAGACAAGAACAAAGAATATATAAAATGCCGCAATGTTAAAACCCCAATTCAATTTCATTTAATTAACCTTTCCAAGGAATGATGTTTTAATTACGTCTAAAATTTTCCCATTCGATTTTACCGCTATGACAAGTGGAGTTTTAAGAAACTTGATTTTTGATTTAGGAAGTATGACAAAAAATTTTGCTTCAGCTACACCCTGTGCTTCTACTTTCAGATCGTTTCCAATTATCTTTATCGCGGCTGAATGAATATTTTCAACAAAAAGGGAAGCGGGAAGAGTGTTGAAAGATTTATTAATGATCTTTACGTCATACAGATTACTCAATTTATCGCCTGGTTGTTCCTGAAACAACATTCCAGGTGAACGCAGAATACTCAACTCGACCTTCGAGCGATTGATAAGCAGAAACGAGATCAAACTTATAAGAAGAAACAGAACAACAGTGTAACCAATTGCCCGGGGTGTAAAGACGGAACGTTTCCCGTTTTCAATCTCATTCTTCGACGCGTAGCGAATAAGTCCCTTAGGGCGTTTAACTTTTACCATTACATCATCGCATACATCAATACATGCCGTGCAATTTACGCATTCAAATTGTGTTCCGTTACGGATATCAATTCCGGTTGGGCAGACATCAACACAGAGATGGCAATCAATGCAATCGCCAAAACTTTCGGTAGATTCTTTCTTGATTTTGCCGCGCGGCTCTCCACGTTTATTATCATAATGAATTACAATCGAGTTTTGGTCGAGCATTACACCTTGCAATCTTCCGTAAGGACAAACCAATGTACATACTTGTTCACGAAAGTATGCAAACACGAAATAGAAAATTCCGGAAAAGATCAATATCGTTAAGAAAGTCCAGAAATGTTCCGATGGTGTATCTTTCATATACTGATACAATTTATCTACCCCGACGATATAAGAAAGAAAGGTGTTGGCAATGATGAATGAAATGAAGAAGAAAATTATTTGTTTGGTCGTCTTCTTAAAAAACTTTGTGCCACTCATTGGCGCTGCTTTGAGTGCACGCTGTTTGTTGGAATCACCTTCAATCCAGTATTCAATTTTTCGGAAAACCAGCTCCATGAAAATTGTTTGCGGACAAATCCACCCGCAGAAAATTCTGCCATAAACTACAGTGAATAAAAAGATACCAACAATTATCGCAATCATAGTGAGGGCAAAGAGATGAATATCGTGCGGACCAAATGGAATACCAAAAATTATAAACTTTCTTTCAAGGATATTTAAGATGATAAACGGATGCCCGTTTAATTTAATGAACGGCGCTCCGAAAAGAAATGTGAGCAAGAATAAACTGACTATCGAACGCGCGCTATAAAATTTACCGGAAGGTCTTTTCGGGAAGATCCATTTGCGATTCCCTTCTTTTGTTACGGTAGCGAGAGAATCCCGGAATTCTTCCTCTTTACCAATCGTGTTTTGCGTTTCCATAATAAGTCTGCGGTTTGTTTAGAGACGCGGTATGCCGTATCTCCTAAGTGAGGTTGTCTAAAAAGTAAGAATTGGTTTGTTGTAGAGCGATCCGCCGCAGGGAATCAGTTCTACAACCAATACTATGCTTTCGGGTCATCCTCTACAAAAATAATTTATAATGTATTAACTTTTCTTTATAGCTGCCGTTGTCGAATCTGATTTTGGTTCTTCCCACTTTTGTCCTTCCGGCGCTTTAGGATTTGCCGGCTTTGTTCCGTGTAAGGAGATTATAAAAGAAGATACAGCCTGCATTTTTTTAGGATCCAATTGTGTCTGCCAGCTAATCATTCCTTTTGCGGGTACGCCGTATTTGATCGTCTTAAAAATATTTTTGATTCCGCCGCCGTCAATCCAGAAATCATCCGTTAAGTTCGGTCCTACAACTCCTCCCCCATCTGCAGCGTGACATGTGACGCAATTCTTTGTAAATATTTCTTTTCCTTCGGCAAGTGAGGCAGCATCTTTTAATTCATAAACACTTTCCTCGTTAAGAAAAACACCTGACTTGATTAGTATTTGTCTTTCAACAGATGCTTGCTGAATTTCAGCTAGGTATTCGTTTGACTGGACTTGTCCATCGTTGAAGACATGAAAGACAAGCATATAAACTATGCCCCAGACAATAGTGCCGTAGAAAAGAAAATGAAACCATGGTGGAATTTTGTTATCAAGTTCACGGATTCCGTCATATTCATGATGAAGTAGTAGTTCCTGTTCTTTTTCCATCGGGCTTAATCTTGTTAAGTAATTCGTAAAAACCATCAACGGTTTCTTAAACACATTTCCGTAATTATCATTCTTCTCAGAATAAACAACTGCAAGCCACATCACGAGCGCAATGACAAATAAAGTTAAGATGAGCATTGCCTTCATTATTTTATCAAGATCAAAACCGCCTTCCGTAGCAGCAAGAAGGGGAGATTGATTGAATAGTGTTATCAGCAAAAGAAGAAACGCAAAGAAACTTTTATTAATTGACTTCATCTTTCATCTCGGAATTTTTTTGAAGATTCATCCCTTCGGAATTGTTTTC
The DNA here is from genome assembly GCA_964449775.1 of uncultured Melioribacter sp. Classification (GTDB taxonomy): domain Bacteria; phylum Bacteroidota; class Ignavibacteria; order Ignavibacteriales; family Melioribacteraceae; genus Fen-1258. The sequence continues at coordinate 53,086 of CAYVBQ010000020.1, forward strand.
GTCTTCTGATTTTGATTCGAGCGGAAGATTTCCCATCCGAACGATATATTTCTTATCCAACATGAGAACCCAAATTATAGTGGCGGCGAAAAATAAAAAGAATAAGATCAGCGAAATGAGAGGAAAAACCGAAACACCTTCTATGTTACTTAAATTATTTGATAACATTATTTACCTGCTGCTTGGTTTATTTTTATATCTGTTCCCATTCTTTGGAGATACGCAATCAGCGCGATTATTTCTTTATCCGGATCAGCGGGTACACCGTTCTGTTGTAAGTCCGCCGTGATCTGGTTTGACTGTTTAACCAAATCCTCATTCGCAAAATTTTCATAACCTTTTTCATATGGCACACCAAGAGAACGCATAGCATTAATTTTTGCCGCCGTGCTTGATGTATCCAATGCATCTGTTAACAACCAGGGGTAAGGAGGCATAATTGAACCTGGCGACATCTGACGCGGGTCTTCCATGTGCAGATAGTGCCAAATGTTTGAATACTTTCCTCCTATTCTCATTAAATCTGGTCCAGTTCTTTTCGATCCCCACAAGAATGGATGATCATAAACATATTCTCCAGCTTTAGAGTATTCACCATACCGCTCAGTTTCCGATCTAAAAGGCCGAATGAGTTGTGAGTGACAAGAAACGCATCCCTCGCGTATGTATATATCTCTTCCTTGAAGTTCGAGAGGTGTATAAGGTTTCACTGCCGAGATAGTTGGAATATTAGACTTGATTAAAAATGTGGGAATCATTTCAACAAGACCACCGATCAAAACAACAACAGTAGACAAAAGTGCAAACTTGACCGGTCTTTTTTCCAACCAGCGATGAATCATTCCTCTTTGGATTCTATCGTCTTCGTGATCCATCGGTGGTGCTTCAGCCGCTTCATTTTTTATGAATTTACCTTGCTTTGCAGTCATCCTTAAATTGTGACCCATTAAAAACAATCCGAGAAAGAAGAGTAATCCGCCGAAAGAACGAGTTATATACATTGGAATGATTTGAAGAGTTGTCTCTAAAAAGTTTGGATATTGAAGAACACCAAGTGGAGTGAATTGTTTCCACATCAATGCCTGTGCAACACCAGCCCAATACATCGGGACTGCATAAAAGACTATTCCGAGAGTGGAAATCCAAAAGTGTAGATTAGCCAATTTTTTCGAATACAATTGTGTTCCCCACATTTTAGGTATCATCCAATACAAAATTCCAAATGATAACATTCCATTCCATCCGAGCGCAGCAACGTGTACGTGTGCAATTGTCCAATCTGTAAAGTGAGAAATAGCATTCACACTTTTAAGAGAAAGCATAGGACCTTCAAATGTTGCCATTCCATAAGCTGTAACTGCAACAACCATAAATTTTAATATTGGATCTTCACGAACGCGATCCCAAGCTCCGCGCAACGTTAACAAACCATTGAGCATTCCACCCCATGATGGAGCGATTAACATAAGTGAAAAAACTGTTCCGAGTGATTGAGCCCAATCCGGCAGAGCTGAGTAAAGAAGATGATGAGGACCCGCCCAGATGTAAAGAAATATTAATGCCCAAAAATGAATTATAGATAATCTATAAGAATAGACCGGACGATTAGCGGCTTTTGGAAGGAAGTAATACATCAATCCAAGGAAAGGGGTTGTTAAGAAAAATGCCACTGCGTTATGTCCGTACCACCATTGAACCAATGCATCTTGCACACCTGCATAGACAGGATAGCTTTTGAGAAAACTTACCGGAATTTCAATTGAGTTGACAACATGAAGAACAGTTATTGTTACGAATGTTGCGATATAAAACCAAACAGCAACGTACATATGTTTTTCGCGCCGCTTAATAATTGTGCCGAATAAATTCGCACCGAATGCAAGCCATACAATCGCAATCATTAAATCAATCGGCCATTCAAGCTCTGCGTATTCTTTGCTGGTTGTAATCCCGAGAGGAAGACTGATTGCTGCCGCAAGAATTATAAACTGCCATCCCCAAAAATGAAATTGGCTAAGTTTATCGTTCCACATTCTTGCCTTCAAAACTCTTTGTAATGAATAATAGACACCGGCAAAAATTATATTTCCTATAAAGGCAAAGATTACCGCATTAGTGTGCAATGGTCGCAACCGTCCAAAAGTCATCCACGCAATACCAAGATTTAGTTCGGGGATATAAAGTTGAATTGCTATAATTAACCCGACAAGCATTCCAACTATTGCAAAAACAACTGCCGCAATAACAAATTGCTTGACGACAAAATTATCATAACTGAATTTCTCTACCTGCATTAAGAGAACTCCTTATTAGGTTTGAATAAAAAATATATTGCAACCGAAAAATCTGTAGCATACTTTCTCAAATTAATAACCAAACAACAAAACCCAAATCACAAACAATAATCAATGACCAAATTTCCAAAACTAAAACTCGGAGTTTGAAGATTGATGACTGGAGTTTATTTGTTATTTGGAAATTGGTTATTGTGGCTAAGCCATCACTTAGCGAGAATTTTCAAACTTTTCCTCTTCCGTTTTTCGTCTCTCGTTTTTAGATTCATCAAATAATATTCTAACTGAAGGAGTGTATTTATCATCGTACTGACCGCTCTTAACAGCCCACAAATATGCTATCAAAAATCCGGTAGCAACTAACAAACTTGCACCAATTAAAACAACTATCACAGACATTATAATAAACCTCTACGCCTTGCCATAACATTTGTGGAAACAGTTGTAAATAACACCGCCGTGATTGAACTGACCGGCATCAGAATCGCCGCTATAAGCGGAGAGAGCGTTCCCTGAAGCGCAAATCCCAATCCGAAAATATTGTAAATCAATGATAAGACAAAACTGGAAATAATAATTTTTTTACTTGTCTTAGAAAATGAGATAAAATCTTGTAAACGGTTGAAGGATTTCGAATCTAAAATTCCATCGCATGCGGGAGAAAAATTATTGGTATTATCCGAGATCGAAATTCCAACATCGCTCTGTTTCAAAGCACCTGCATCGTTCAATCCGTCTCCAATCATTAGAATTATTTTCCCTTTTTCCCGAAGAACTTTGATGAAGTCCAATTTATTCTGCGGTGATTGTAGAAAATGCAGTTCATTTTCATAACTGAAATATTCCCCAAGAGTTTCCCTCTCACCGGCGTTATCACCGGAAAGAAGAGCAAGTTCATAATTCTTTTCAAGTTCGGAAATAATTTCGCTTAATCCCAGACGATACTTATTCGCAATTTTAAAATAGCCACGCACTTTTCCATTTAAGGAAATAAAAACTTTTGTTGTTCGATCGGTAGGATCCTGTCCATTGTGACCGTTTACAAAGTTATATGAACCAATTTTCACTTCAGTTCCTTCAACAATTGCATGAATGCCTTGACCGGTTTGTTCGCTGTAGTTTTCTACGGGCTTTGTCATTTCAGAATCGAGTGAATTGAATATTGCCAGACTTAAGGGATGAGTGGAATTTCTAACAATCGATTTGATAACGCACTTTTCCGTTTCGTTTAATAGGTTTCCTACAAACTGAACTTCCGAGGCGCTGTTTTCCGTAATCGTTCCGGTTTTATCAAAAACAATTGTATCGATGGCTGCAAGCTTTTCTATGATAAATGTGTTCTTTAGATAAAATTTGTTTTTCCCAAATATCCTGAGAGCATTCCCGAGAGCAAATGGTGTTGAGAGAGCAAGCGCACACGGACATGCAACAATTAAAACAGCTGTAAACGCGTTGAATGCAAGAATTGTATTTGGCATCCAGATAACTCCGGCAATAAGTGCAAGTATTAGTATAGCAAACGTGAAATATTTGCTCACCATATTTGCAAAAGAAGTAATTCTTGATTCTTGTTCATGATCTGCTTCTTTCTTGAATGCTTTGTTGTTCCAGAGTTGAGTTAAATAACTTTGCGAAACATCTTTAATCGTTTCAACTTCTAACACACCACCAACTTGCTTACCGCCGGCGTAAATCATCTCTCCGTTTTGCCGCCGAACGGGAATTGATTCACCGGTAACAAAACTATAGTCGATGTTGGCTGTTCCTTTTATCAAGATCGAATCAGCCGGAATCAATTCATTGTTGCGGATGATAAGCCGATTACCAATTTCAAGTTTTTCTACTGGAATGGTTGTCTCATGTTTATCTTTTCTGGTTGTGACTGAGATCGGGAAATATGATTTGTAGTCCCGCTCGAAGTTAAGTGTATCATAAGTTTTGTTTTGAAAAAGTTTTCCAGTTAGAAGAAATAAAACGAGACCTGTCAGTGAATCAAGATAGCCTGCGCCGTTGAAGAAAATAATCTCAATCAAACTTCTTAAGAACATAACTAAGATTCCAATTGCCAACGGAACATCAATGTTGACAATCTTTTTCTTCAATCCTTTCCAGGCGGAGATGAAATAATCATTAGCGCTATAAAAGAAAACCGGAAGAGAGAGAATGATATTCAGGTATGCGAAGATTCGTTTTAATTCTTCATGCTCGGAGATATTGATCGAAAGATATTCCGGAAAACTCAGAAGCATAATGTTGCCAAAACAGAATCCGGCAATACCAATTTTATAGTAAAGATTTTTGTATTCGCTTTTTACTTTTTCTTCATTTTTCCCATCGAGGTTTAGCTGCGGTTCATAACCAAGTGAATCCAATAACTCAACAATTTCTTTTAGAGAGGTTGTTCCTTCTAAAAAAGTGATAAAGATTTTTTTCTGGAGGAAATTGACTTTAGATGACGTAACACCCGGATTGAGTTTGTAAAGATTTTCAAGAATCCAAATGCAGGAACTGCAGTGCATCTGAGGAACTTTGAATGTTACTCTTGTTCGCTTGCCATCAGTGAAATCAATTAATTTTTGAATTAGTTCGGTATCAACCAGAAATTCGTAATTACGCTTTATGTGATATTTTCTGGTAACGCCCGGGTTTTGACTGATAGAGTAGTAATCGCATAGATTGCTGCCATCAAGAATTTCGTAAACGGTTTTACATCCATTGCAGCAAAATATTTTTTCGGCAATGTTAACTGAATCATCCGGACATTCATCACCGCAATGATAACAACTAGTATAAACAACATCTGTTTTTTTGTCTAAAATTTCTATTTGTTCCAATTGTCCATCTGAGTTAGTGAATTGTTTGAAAAACATCCTCAAGATAAAAAACTGCGGACAGTTTATCGAATTATATATGAAATGAAATTGTGTTAAATTTATTATGGCAAATTCGAAAAACCTATTGAGGAAATAATGAAATCATTAAAAGGAAAATTTGTTTTTATTACCGGTGCGACATCCGGTATTGGTAAAGCATCAGCTTATGCATTTGCAGAACAAGGCTCTAATGTTATCATCTGTGCACGTCGCTTAAATTTAGTAAATGAAATTGCAGAAGACATCCGTAAGAAATTTAATGTAAAAGTGTATGCTTTCAAGTTGGACGTGAGCAAACGAGACGAAGTAAAGAAAGCAATTGCATCCATCCCGGAAGAATTCAATAAAATAGATATACTTATCAATAATGCCGGACTAGGACGTGGTCTTAACAAATTTTACGAAGACAATCCTGATGGGTGGGAAGAAATGATTGACACAAACATAAAAGGTTTGTTATACGTTACACATTTTATTTTGCCTGGTATGATTGAGAGAAAGAGCGGACATATAATAAACATTGGTTCTATAGCCGGTCATGAAGCATATCCTAAAGGTGCAGTTTACTGCGCTTCAAAACATGCGGTAGATGCTATTACAAGGTCATTAAGGATGGATATAATTGATAAAAATATTCTTGTAAGTACAATTGATGCCGGCTTGGTAGAAACCGAATTCAGCAAAATCCGTTTTTATGGTGATGAAGAAAAGGCTAAAAATGTTTATAAAGGATTAACTCCGCTTACCGGTGAAGATGTTGCCGACGCAGTTGTGTTCTGCGCATCGAGACCGCCGCATGTGAATATCGCAGAGATTACACTTCTTGCGGCAAGGCAAGCCAGTGCTACGGTAGTTTACAGAGAGGAAAATTCGAAATGAACCATGTCCATGAATGAAAAAAGTGTTGGTAAATTAATGATGAATTCTTGGGCTACGTGATACTAGTGTCGTTTCGATTTTCTTTATAGTTGGACTCAATTTTACGAGACATTGCAAATTTTCTATTCATTTTTTACATGTCAATTTTGAATAATCATACTATTCAACCATAAAAACTGGAATGATAATTTTAGTTACTATAACTGATATATTCCTTATATTTCCACTGAGGTTATTCCCTTCTTTTTACCATTTAACTCTTTCTCTCTAACACAGTTTAAATATATAGGAGGTGCAAATGAGTGTACTGAGTGTAGCTGATTCCAATAGAAAATTAAATTGGTCACAACTTCCCAGGTGTGTTCAAAAAAATAGAGAGTTAAACATTGCCAAAGAAAAGAATACGCTAACTTTTGTTTCTGATTTTACCTCACCTGCAGATGAAGTTGTAAAATTTCAGTCTTCTAAAACAGAATCACAAAAGTCAACAAAGAGAAGCAGACCATTTTCTCACACATCTGAGAATTGGATTGGATAATCGAAAGAATACAATTTTCTTAAATTGTTACTCTTCTTTAAGAATAAATAAATCCTAAATTTTGGATCCCGCCGATTTATGTCCCATTTGATTCAGCAATCTTTAATATTTTAAAACTGATAACGAAAAGGATTATTAGGAAAGAAACATACTTATATCACCGGCACCTTCCCGTATAATTTCCGGTACTTCACTACTCAGATCAATAATGCTTGATGGTTTTCCTTCCAGCACTCCGGATGCAAGCATCAGATCCACTTGCGAATTAAAAATTGCTTGTATCTCAAGTGGATCGAATAAAATTTCTCCTTTGCGACTTGTGACGCTAGTACTGATTATAGGGTTGCCTAATTCTTTTGCCAGCGTCAACGCGATATTATTGTTTGGTATTCGGATTCCAACAGTTTTCCTTTTTGTCAACAATTTTCTTGGAACTTCGCGCGCTGCCGGTAAAACAAATGTGTAAGGACCCGGTAACAATTTTTTCATACTCTTGTAGGCGAAATCCGAGACTTTGGCGTACTTTGCAATGTCTTTAAGATCCGGACAGATGAAACTAAACAATTTTGTTCCAGCATCGAGTTTGATAGTATAAATCCGCTCAAGTGCCTCTACGTTAAATATATCGCAGCCAAGTCCATATACTGTATCGGTAGGATAAATGATTACACCACCGTTTTTCAACATCTCTACTGCCTTGTTTATATATCTCATTTGCGGCGTTACCGGATGTAGTTCATAATATTCCATGCTGGCTCCCTCGTAAAGGTTTTTGATCATTGACGCTTACACTGTATTAAGTTCTATTCTTATTGTTTTATTGAATAACCGTATTGAACATAATTCCTATCTTAAAATAGTCAAATAAAATCTTTAGGAGTAGTATATTAGCAACGAAAAAATTGACCAACAAATTTTACTTTGACATGAGATTTAAAAATATATCACGCCCTGTTGTAATACTCGGACTTGTAAGTTTCTTCACAGACTTTGCAAGCGAGATGCTCTATCCGATCACGCCAATTTTTCTTACTTCAATTCTAGGTGCTTCAATGTTTCTTGTGGGATTGATTGAAGGGATAGCCGAAGTAACTGCCGGTTTACTCAAAGGATATTTTGGCGCTCTCTCAGATAAAATCGGCAAGCGTTCAATTTTTATTGTTATCGGTTACGGGCTTTCCGGATTGATGAAATCATTACCCGGTTTAATTGTAACAATCCCCGCGGTAATATTTGCAAGAGTAGCGGATCGAATAGGAAAAGGAATTCGCACCGCTCCGCGCGATGCGTTGCTTGCAAGTTACGCAAACGGAAATACCGGCGCTGTTTTCGGATTTCATAGGAGTATGGATACTTTTGGTGCCGTTGCGGGACCAATCGTTGCAATTATTCTTCTCTATTTATTCCCGGGAAAATATTCTTGGATCTATCTCTTCACACTTATCCCATCTGTATTCGCAATCGGTTTTACTTTTGTTGTGAAAGACAATAAAGCAGCGGCGAAATCATCGAAGAAAAAAGATTATGCCCATTTTTGGAAAACATCTCCACGTGAATACAAACTTCTTCTTATTTTTCTCACTCTTTTTTCATTGGTGAATAGTAGCGATGTATTTCTGATTTTGAAATCGAAGCAAGTCGCAAACTCGGACACAATCGCGATTCTTGGTTATGTGTTTTACAATTTAATTTATGCAATCGCATCTTACCCAATTGGAATTCTATCAGATAAATTCGGGAAGAAAAATACATTCATAATGGGATTGATAATTTTCTCTGCAGTCTATTTTGGCTTTGCGATGAACCAAAATTATTATCTGGTCTGGATTTTATTTGCACTTTACGGAATATATGCCGCATCAACGGAAGGAGTTTCGAAAGCGTGGGTCTCCGATCTTGTGCCGGATGAATTTCGCGGAACGGCGATTGGCTTGTTAACAATGCTGTCAAGTTTTGCTGTGATGATCGGGTCCGTTCTTGCCGGATTTTTGTGGGATAGTTTCGGCGCACACGTGCCGTTTCTACTTTCGTCAATTGTATCGTTGATAATTGCAATTGTTCTTATAAGTTTTAAAACAATAGCACGCAGATCGAACTGATTAAACAGATTGAAACCGATCAGTTAAAATCCGTCCGATCTGTTAAATCTGTGTGCCATTAATTATTCACCTTTTCATTATCAGAGTCCAATTTGCTATTTTTCGATAGCAATTAATCAGAATGATAATGACCAAAGAAAAATTAGCAGTAGTTGCCGTGAGCGGAGGAATGGATAGTTGTGTTACTGCGGCTATTGCAAACAGAACATACCGACTTGCGATGATTCATATCAACTACGGACAGCGAACGGAAACTCGTGAACTGAAAGCATTTCATGAAATTGCAGACTATTATAAAGCAGAAAAAAGATTGGTTATTGACTTCGGACATTTTACAAAAATCGGCGGTTCATCTCTAACAGATAAGACAATTGAAGTTGCTAAAGCAGATCTTGGCAGCAAAGAAATTCCAAGTTCATACGTTCCATTCCGTAACGCGAACATATTAAGCGCCTGCGTAAGTTACGCCGAAGTAATTGGTGCAGACGCTGTTTTTATCGGCGCCGTTTACGAAGACGCAAGCGGTTATCCGGATTGCCGTCCGGCATTTTTTGAAGCATACGAAAAGATGGTAGATCTTGGCACAAAACCGGAAACAAAAATTAAAATTGAAACGCCGATCATACATTTTTCTAAAGCGGAGATTGTTAAAAAAGGAATTGAACTTGACGCACCGCTTCAGTTGACTTGGTCTTGTTATCAAAACGAGGATAAAGCTTGCGGAGTGTGCGATAGCTGTGCTTTCCGCCTCCGCGGTTTCCAACAAGCAGGAGTTGAAGATCAGATTGCTTATAAAGTAAAACCGAAGTATGATTAATTGAGAATTTAGAATTTAGAATTGAGAATGTAGAATGCAGAGTGAATTGATTACAATAAAAGAAGCAAGTGAGTGGATAAGCCTTCAGTTTAATAAAAATGTTACTCCCTCAAATATTTCTTATTTAGTGAATTATGGTCGCATCAAAAAGTTTGCTGATAATGGAAATACCCTTGTCAGCAAAGATGAGTTAGTAAAATATTATGATTCGTATTATGGTAGCCGGCAATTAAACTGGAAAGAGAAGCTTGGGAAAGATATTGATTGGCACCTATCTTTTGAACAGTATAAAGAAGCAGAAACAACTAAACATGTACATCGCCTTCATCCTTACAAAGGGAAATTTATTCCTCAACTCGTCGAATATTTTTTAGATAGTCACATAGATGAATTTAAGAAAGAAGTTTATTTCAAGAATGGAGATATCGTTTTAGATCCATTCTGCGGAAGTGGAACTACATTAGTTCAAGCCAATGAATTGGAAATGCACTCCATTGGAGTTGATGTCTCAATTTTTAATTCCTTGATGAGTAATGCTAAAGTTGGAAAATATAATTTGCATGAATTGAATGTTGAATTAAAAAAAATCTCAGACGCATTACGACAGTTTATAGTTGATTCCAACACAGTTAAGTTCGAACAGCAGTTACTTAAAAAACTTTCAGAATTTAATAATAAACACTTCCCATCACCAGAATTTAAAGTCAGAGTAAAAAATAATGAAGTTAATGAAGAAGAATATGGACTTGTTAAAGAGAAAGAATTTCTACCGATATATAAAAAATTGGTTAGAGAGTTTGGAATTGGATTAAAACAAGAGGCATTTGATAACTTTCTTGATAAATGGTTTTTACAACATATAAGAACCGAGATTGATTTTGTATTTGATTTGATAAAAAAAATAAGCAATAAGAACAATAAAAGAATAATAAGTATCATTCTTAGTCGCACAATTCGTTCTTGCCGTGCAACAACCCATTCAGATTTAGCCACACTTGTCGAACCAATCAGCACAACATATTATTGCTCTAAGCACGGAAAGATTTGTAAACCGTTATTCTCAATTTTAAGTTGGTGGGAAAGATATTCGAAAGATACTTTGAATCGATTAGCTGAATTTAATTCATTGAGAACAGAAACTTATCAGCACTGTTTTACTGGAGATAGTAGAACTATTGATCTATTCTCTGTGAGTGAGAAAGTAAACCCAGAATTTGCAAAGCAACTTAAAGAAAAAAAAATCAGTGGTATATTTTCAAGTCCGCCCTATGTTGGTTTAATTGATTATCATGAACAGCATGCTTACGCATACGATTTGTTCGGATTAAAAAGGAAAGATCCATTGGAAATAGGTCCTTTATCAAAAGGTCAAGGACGAGAGGCAAAGGAATCCTACATTGAAGGCATTGTTGCGGTGTTGAACAACTGCAAAAGATTTTTCACCGATGATTACAATGTGCTTTTGGTAGCCAACGATAAGTATAACATGTACCCAATAATTGCTCAAAAATCTGGGATGAGAATAGTTCAACAATTTAAACGACCGGTACTAAATAGAACAGAGAAAGATAAAGGTGCGTATTCGGAAAGTATTTTTTATCTGAAAGATAAAGGGGAACAAATTATATGAGTCTTATAAAAGTACAACTTGATTCGATAGAACATATTTTGAAACAAAGTCTTCGGCATAAATTTGAAACCTACAAACCGGAAACAGATTCTATGCCTTTTCATACTAGACTTTTAGGCAAAGATCGTCTTGCGCTATATTCTTTCATTCACTCGTTAAGTACAAATTTTGGTACAAGCATCTTTGAACCGGTTGCCGTTACATTGGCTTCGACTAGATTTAAGATTGCCAAAAGCCATACGGTAGCTGGGGATCAAATAAGTGAACAAGCTCTTTTTGAGATTCAAAAAATAATGGATAGTCTTACAGCAGCAACGGAAAAACCAAACAAGACTTTTGAAGCAGAGGCCATCCGCAAGGTGGCAAATGAACCACAACTCAGAAAAGTAAAACCAACGCTTGTTGATTTGTATCTTGAAAATGAATCTGGAGAGATTTTTCTTTTTGATTTGAAAACCGCTAAACCAAATAAAGGCGGTTTCAAAGAATTCAAAAGAACACTCTTAGAATGGGTTGGTGTTGTGCTTGCAGAAAACCCGAAAGCGAAAGTGAATACTTTTATTGCGATACCATATAACCCTTATGAACCAAAACCTTACAGCCGATGGACAATGGCCGGGATGTTGGATTTGGAATATGAACTTAAAGTCGCAAAAGAATTTTGGGACTTTGTAGGTGGTGAAGGAGCGTATGAAGATTTATTAGATTGTTTTGAAAGGGTTGGAATTGAAATGAGAAATGAAATTGATGAATATTTCTCGAGATTTAATGGAGGATAACATGCGAAGAAATAAAAAAATATACTGGATTGACGTTAACGACATTCAAGAAATAGCTCAACAAGATTTAAATCGTGAATTAAATGATGAAGAATTGAAAAAGGTGATTGATAAAATGGGGGATTATATTAATTGGGCAGATGGAATTTCATATGCTATTGATGAACTAGAATTAAAAGAAGCTGAAGAGGCAGACGAATGAATATCAAACAAAAACTTCTTGTAACATTTCCCAATCCTAATCCGGAGAGAGATTACACAATTATACACACCGCACCGGAGTTTACCTCTGTGTGTCCGGTAACCGGTCAACCGGATTTTGCAACCATCATCCTCGAATACATTCCCGAAAAAATTTGTGTTGAACTGAAGAGCTATAAATTTTATCTGCAATCCTTCCGCAACGATGGAATCTACTTTGAGGCGGTTACAAATCGTATTCTTGATGATTTGGTGAAAATATGTAAACCGCGTTACATGAAGATCACGGCAAAGTTCAACACTCGTGGTGGTATCTCATCGGAAATAATCGCAGAACAGAAGAGAAAAAAGCTTAAGAAAAAATTTGTTTGACGGCTCATGCTTTGAGAATTTGATTACAATTAAAAATTGACTAATAATTAAATTGGAGAAACAATGGCTGTGAAAAAGGCAATCAAAAAAAGTTGGGCTGAACCATATAAAATAAAAATGGTAGAACCAATCAAAATGACCACTCGTGAATACAGAGAGAAAGCAGCGAAGACAGCTGGTTACAATACTTTTCTACTCAAGAGCGAAGATGTTTATATTGATCTATTAACCGATAGCGGCACCAACGCAATGAGCGATTATCAATGGGCAGGAATGATGCTCGGCGATGAAGCATACGCGGGCAGCAGAAATTTTTATTACTTGTGGGATAACGTAACAAAATATTACGGTATGCCGTACTTCGTTCCAACACATCAAGGACGTGCAGCCGAACATATGATTTCCAAAATCATGATTAAACCTGGAGATTTTATACCGGGCAATATGTATTTCACAACAACACGCGTTCATCAAGAACTTGCCGGCGGAACATTTGTTGATGTTATCGTTGATGAAGCTCATGACGCGCAGAATACAAACCCATTTAAAGGTAATATTGATCCACAGAAACTCGAAACGCTGATCAAAAAAGTTGGCGCTGAAAAAATTCCATACGTTAGCATAGCAGGCCCGGTTAATATGGCTGGCGGTCAACCGTTTTCTATGGCAAACTTGAAAGAGATATCTAAACTTACTCAGAAGTACGGCGTTAAACTTTGGTTCGATGCAACACGCGCTACAGAAAACGCATACTTCATCAAGATGAAAGAAAAAGGATACGAGAAAAAATCAATTGAACAAATTCTTTTAGAGATGTGTTCTTACTTCGATGGATTGTGGGTAAGCGCAAAGAAAGATTTGATGGTGAACATTGGGGGCTTTTTAGCAACACGTAACAAAAAAGTTTTTGAAGAAGCGCGTAATATGGTTGTTATATATGAAGGTCTTCACAGCTACGGCGGTTTAGCAGGACGCGATATGGAAGCTATGGCTCGCGGCCTCGAAGAGATGGTTCAATTCGACAATATCAGTATGAGAGTTCGTCAAGTTGAATATTGTGGTGCCGAATTAGAGAAGTTTGGTGTTCCGCTTGTTTATCCTTTCGGTGGACACGCAATATTCCTCGATGCAAAAAGATTTTTACCACATTTGAAACAAGATGTATTTCCGGCACAAACACTTGCAGCAGAAATTTATGTTGATAGCGGTGTGCGTGGAATGGAGCGCGGTCTTGTTTCTTCCGGTCGCGATGCAAAAACGGGTGAGAATCGTTATCCGAAACTCGAATTAGTTCGTTTAACATTTCCGCGTCGTGTTTACACTCAATCGCATATTGATGTTATGGTTGAATCAATTGCAGACGTTTACGATAAACGAAAGAGTATGAAAGGATTGAAGATGGTTTACGAACCGAAATATCTCAGATTTTTCCAGGCTAGATTTAAAAAACTGTAATTTTTATTTGTAGCGCAGATTTCAAATCTGCGTTTTTTAATAATTAACTTAGTGCACAGATTAAAAATCTGTGCTACTTTTTATATGGATCCACTGAAACTAAAAGAAAAATTTTTTGAAGACCGAAATCGTGTTTTCAACAATGAGGAACTTCTTAAAGATCCGTTCAAGTTCAGCGTCAAATGGAGTGTACTTGTTGAAGAGTACATTCTTAAAATTCTGAAAGGAATTAAAATCGATTGCGCCATCGCTTCTGTGGGAAGTTTCAGCAGGCGTGAGCTTTCTCCCTATTCCGATATTGACGTGATGTTCATTTTTGATAAAGTTGACGGAAGCGAACAAACAATTAAAAATTGTGTTACGCTCTTATGGGATGCCGGCATCGAAGTATCGCCGACCGTTCGCGAGTTTTCTGATATACAAAAATTTCTTGATGACGATTTACACGCCTTCACCCAATATTTTGAAACCCGCTACATTCTCGGAAACGAAAAATTATATTTTAAGTGGAACAAAAAAGTTTTTGAGGCAATTACCGAGGATTACAGTCATAAATTAATTCTGGATTTTTTTGAAGACGTAAAGCAGCGTTATGATAAATTTGGTGAATCAGCAAAAGTTTTAGAACCGAACGTAAAATATACTGCTGGCGGGCTTCGCGATCTTCAGGTTATCGAGTGGATTTACACTCTTCAGAGTAAGTTAATGCTTACATCTCAGGAAGAGATTACACAAACGCAAAATTTTCTCTCGGTTATCAAAAAAAATAAAATATTAATTCCTCGCGCAGTCGCGCGTCTTCATGAAAGTTACCGCCATATTCTTAATACACGTAATCATCTTCATCTTCTAAGTGGTCGTAAGAACGACCGGCTCGAATTTATATATCAGGAAAAAATTGCGAGTGTACTTGGTTATTCGGGTGATGGCTGGCATACTTACATGCGAAAATATTTTGAAGCAGCAAACGTGGTGAAAAGATTTTCCGTTACAATGATGAAGCGCTTTGAAGAAGAATATATTCCTCCTCTAAGCAATTATCTTTCCATTCAACTTGACGATGATTTTTCTCTTAAGGGGAACAAAATATTTTTTGCAGAGGAAAAGAAATTGTCGCTTTCCACAATTTTGCGTGCCTTCTATTATCGTGGACTTCATGACGCTCGCTTTGAAGAAAATTTACGGTCAAAAATTATTGAAGCTGTAATTGATCACGAAGAAACTCAGATATTCGAACCGCAATCATCCGTTTTCTTCAGAGAGATATTGAAGTTACCGAAGCATGTCGGTAAAACATTGACTGCAATGAATGAGCTTGGTGTTCTTGGCGCCTTCATGCCGGAGTTTAAAGAATTGGTCGGGTACTTTCAACCTGGAGTCTATCATTGTTATACTGCGGATGAACATACGCTAATTGCTTTGAACAATGTTGAAAAATTATCGGATGAAATCTCTTTACTTGGAAAATTATTCCAAGGATTGAAAGAGAAGGATATTTTGTTCTTGGCAATTCTCTTTCATGATATTGCGAAGCCTATTAGTTTATCCGGGCACGAAATTATAGGTGCCGAAATCGCGAATTCGATAATGGAACGGCTTGGATACGGTTTTGAAGAGATTGAAACAGTACAGTTTCTTGTGCATCATCATTTAACGATGGAACAAGTTGCATTCCGCCGTAATTTGAATGATTCATCAACTCTGAACAATTTTGCACTATTGTTTTCAAATTCAGAATTACTGGACTTGCTTTATCTTGTAACGTATGCTGATCTTTCTGCTGTGTCGCAAGTGGTATGGACGCAATGGAAAAGCGATTTGCTGAATGAGTTGTATCGTAAGACAAAAACAATGCTCGATGAACGGATCACCGGTCATGATCTGCTTTCTCATAGTCTACAGGAAATTATAAAAGGTTCGGAAATCTACTCAGAGGATTCATTCAAGGATCATATCGAATCGATAAATGATTTGAGCTATCTTCATCATTTCTCGACGGAAGAAATTAATAGGCACATTGAAGAAATCGAAAAAGGCTCACCAGTTTCAGTCTTCTTTAAAGAGGAAGGCGCCTTTACAGTAGTTACAATAATTACGCGCGATTCCGAAGCTTTGCTTTCAAGAATGTGCGGTGCGCTATCGATCAATGATCTCAATATTCACGATGCAAAAATATTCACCCGCAAAGACGGAATTGTCATTGACAGCTTTAATGTTTCGGATTTTAGATCAAACGGAAAAATTGAAGAAGAACGTTATACAAAAATTACAAACGATCTCTATCTTGCGGTTGAAAACGAATTGCAAATCACAAAAGAGTTCAGTCAGATAAAATCAAAATGGTGGCGTATCGAGAATAAACTTTTCAAACGAAAAGGTAAAATCAAAATTGCTTTTGAGAAACATGACAAATACACAATTATAGATGTTTATTCACCCGACCGTCTGGGTCTGCTTTACCAGATAACTAAAAAGATAAATGAACTGGGTCTTTCAATATACTTCGCAAAAATTTCTACTAAGTCGGATGATGTTGTAGATTCGTTTTACATTCTTGACCGCAACAGAAAAAAAATCTCTCCGGATGTATATGAGCTCATCACTCACGAACTAACTCAAACAATAGAAGAAATGTTATAGGTGATAAATTGAATTTCATGAACAGAACAAACCCAATAGGATTTTTTGATTCAGGCATAGGCGGATTGACCGTTGTTAGATCTGTTACGCGGATAATGCCCAATGAGAATATTATCTACTTCGGCGATACGGCACGCGTACCATACGGATCCAAGTCGAATGAGACTGTTGTTGAATACTCCATTCAAGCAGCGAATTTCCTTTTAAGAAAAAATATAAAACTCTTGATCGTTGCCTGTAATACGGCTTCATCTGTGGCGCTTAAAGAATTAAGAAAATTTTTAACAATTCCGGTTATAGGAATGATTGAACCGGGGGCAAAGATGGCACTGCAAGAATCGAAGAATAGAGTGGTTGGAGTTATAGGAACCCGCGCCACAATAAACAATAAAGCTTATGCGCACGAATTGAAGAAATTAGATCCGAAAGTGAAAGTTTATGAGCAGGCTTGTCCGCTTTTTGTACCGCTGGCTGAAGAGGGATGGCTCGATCATAAAGTTACCGAACTTGTTGCCAAAGAATATCTGTGTGAATTTCACAAGAAGAAAATTGATAGTTTAATCCTTGGTTGTACCCACTATCCTATACTTGCAGATGTAATTCAAAAAGTGGTTGGAAAAAATGTTAAGCTGATTGATTCAGGTACTCCTGCGGCGAGGTTAGTGGAAGATTATTTGAACGGCAGGGGACTGCGTAATCAATCTGTGCATCACGGACGGAGTGAATTTTATGTAAGTGATGTGCCGACAAAATTCCGCGAAGTAGCCGAAAGATTTCTTGGAAAGAAAATAACTCATCTTCATAAAGTTGAATTGGATGAGCTTACTAATGAATGATGCTGGATGCTGGATACTGGATACTGGATGCTGGATGCTTGATACTGGATGCTGGATGCTTGATACTGGATGCTGGATGCTTGATTCTGGATGCTTGATTCTGGATTAAGGAAAATATGAGTTATAAAAACTTAGAAATATGGGAATTGGCGAAAGAAGTAGTAATTGAAATTCACGAAATGAGTTTGCAAAAACTTCCAAAACATGAGATGTATGAAGTTGGTTCACAGATAAGACGATCAAGCAAATCTGTTAAATCAAATATTGTCGAAGGATATGGACGTAGATATTACAAACAAGAATTTATTCACCATTTGATTATTGCTATCGCTTCCAACGATGAAACCTTAGATCATCTTGAAACTCTTTATGAAACAAAATCATTATCAGATGAAAAATTTTATCATGATTTACATTCCAAAATTGAATTGCTCGGGAGGAAAATTAATTCTTTCATTAAAGCTGTAAAAGAAGATCACCAAAGTCCTCGTTAGCTCCAATTGGTTTTTTATCCAGCATCTAGTTGACAATAAGCAGAACATCGGTAACAGAAAAAAAGCATAAGATCGTACACAGAT
>CAYVBQ010000021.1:0-67676 GCA_964449775.1 uncultured Melioribacter sp.
CTTGGCTGGTCAATTTTGGCCGGAATACCGGTCAGTTTTCAACGGAAACAACAATAACTACTGTTGCCGGAAAGTATGAAGGCAAATGGGGTCATATTCGGGTATTCTCTGGACCTGAATATGGCTATACAGATCATAGCAACATTTCAATCCGGTTTTATTCACCAGGCGAATTGCTTTTGATCGATCCGCAAGGTCGCCGCATAGGACGCGATCCAATTAAAGGGATAAACTATAACGAGATTCCAAATGCATTCTATGGTGGAGAAGGGTTGATGGATGATTCAGACCCTGACGCTGATCCTGAAACAGATCCATCTTTCTTCATGGAGATATACATAAGCCAGCCTATTGATGGAGAATACAATCTCAAAGTCATAGGAACTGCAAGTGATAATTACTCATTAAGTATTCAAACCATGGATATGGATTTTGGTGGTTCACCTAAGAATTTTATGAACTTACCAATAACACCGAATGCTATTCATTCATATTCGTTTACATATTCAAAGACCATCGGTTCAAAAACGAAAGTATTCGGTGGTTTCGATGGCGGAGGTCAACGACCAAGGGATGTGAACAAATTCTTAAGTTATGCTAATCCATTAGAGAGTCAAACCACATTGCCTGCTGGAACAACTGTGTTTCCGCTGCAGATATTCTATGGAAGCGCAATCATTCCCGGCACATTTAAGGCGGAGTTAAACGGAGTTGATATTTCTTCAGCATTTAAGCCGGTTCAAGGTGGATATCAAGTAGTGATGTTAAATATCACTCCAGGCCGCAACGTGCTTGTACTTTCGGTCAACGGTCAACTCCCGACACGGATCGCAACCGATACAGATCGGTTAGTGTTTAAGGTGCAATAAGTTTGCACACAGTGGGAGCGGGAACGATTAGACTTCGTCTCCGCTTCCGTTTTCTCTTCGATGGTTCAATGGAGGCGCTATGATTAACCGTATACTTCCTTTTTTGTTGGTGATAATATGTATGCTCTCACCTGATTGGGTAACTGCAACGGGTAAAAACATTGCGAGAACAACGTTTCTTATCAACGATCCGTCAGGTGGAGTTGTTACAACATTAGCAGCAAAATACAACAATACGTATAGCGGAATTCGACAGTTTATAGGACCTGAATTCACGTACACTGATAAAAGTGCAATATGGATTACGTTTCACTCGCCCGGGGAGTTGCTTCTCACTGATCCACAAGGTCGGAGGGTAGGCTATGACCCGATACGGAATGTTTCATACAATGAAATTCCCAATGGAAGATATGAGCAAACGGGGCTTGCCGATAATACTGATCCTACTGTTGATCCTGGCTACACAAAGGAAATTACTATTTCCCAACCGATTGAAGGGGAATATATTCTCAGTGTGATCGGAACCGGTTCGGGGAACTATACTTTAGGTATCATGGCAATAGACGTTAACTCGAGGACGACCTCAAGTCTTAGTTGCGATAATGTGCCCATAGTTCCAGGGATAGTTCACAAATATAATTTCTCGTTTTTAAAAGCTGCTGGTTCAAAAACGAACTTCTTTGGCGGTTTTGATGGTGGAGGTCAACGACCAAGGGATGTGAATAAGTTCTTGAGTTATGCTAATCCATCCGAGAGTCAAACAACACTGCCTGCCGGAACGACAACGTTTCCACTTCACATTTTCTATGGAAAAACAATTATTCCCGGCACATTTAAAGCTGAGTTAAATGGAGTTGATATTTCATCAGCATTTAATCCAGTTCAAGGTGGAGATCAAGTAGTGATGTTAAATATCACTTCAGGCCGCAACGTGCTTGTACTTTCGGTCAACGGTCAACTCCCGACACGGATCGCAACCGATACAGATCGGTTAGTGTTTAAGGTGCAATAAGTCTGCAGACAGCGGGAGCGGGAACGACTATACTTTCTCCGCTTCCGTTTTACTCTGTTGTCTTAGATCGATCCATGACCCTCCGCGAAATATTACGGTTGATCTGAATATTTTCTCAATCTTTTCTTTTCACCTAGTTTTTTTTGCTTTTGCTACACACGTTAACGGAAATGTGCTGAAGGGGATAAATATTTTTAGGAATGCAGATTTAGAGTTATTATTTTATAGATATGGATTATGAGCTATCATTACATACTCGGGATATGTTGAAGGAACGTGAGATTAGAGAAGAATGGGTATGGCTGGCAGTTGAGAATCCTGATTGGGAGAAGAAAGGAGACGATAACAATGTTCATTATTTCAAGAGTATTCCAGAACATGGAAAACGAATTCTTCACGTGGTTGTAAATGATAATGTATTACCCAAAAAAGTGGTTACGGTGTTCTTTGACCGTAAAACGAGGAGATAAAAATGAGACTGAAAGTAGATAAAGAAAATGATTCTCTATACTTTAGACTTGATGATGCATCTATTATTGAGTCTGAAGAAGTGCAGCCAGGTATAATTTTAGACTTTAACGCAGAGGGTAAAGTAGTTGGTGTTGAGATGTTGAATCTTAGTGATAGAATATTACCTGAGCAGCTAAAAATTCTTCAATATGAAACTGTATAGACACTTCCGCTAACAAGCGTAACAACGATGATTAGAACGCCGTTGTTACACAAGTTAGTCTTGCCAAACGTACCGAATTAATATTGGCTTTAACCACCGAGAAATTTCACGGCTGGTCTGAATATTTTCTTAATCTTTTCTTTTCACCTTGTTTTTTCTTTGTTTCCATCCTTCTCAAATTTGATCCGGCAGTAGGATTAGTTTTAATCCTTCGTTTCGGTTTCTTGGAAGCTTTATCAATCAGATCTATTAATCGTTCAATTGCGTCCTGACGATTTTTCTCTTGAGTCCTGAACCGCTTTGCCTCAATAATCAATACTCCATCCTTGGTAATTTTTCTTCCGGCAATAGATTTTAATCTTGTCTTTACATCTTCAGTCAGTGATTCCGAAGAAAAAATATCAAATCGTAATTGAACTGCCGTTGCAACTTTATTTACGTTTTGTCCGCCCGGCCCGGAGGAACGAATAAAATTAAACGTTAACTCGCTCTCCTTGATTCCGATATTTTTATTTATTCTAAGCATTATAATAATCTGTTGAGAAACTCAATTACTTAACACACCTTACACAAAAATATTATTATTTGTCATTCTGATCCCGATTCATCGGGAGAAGAATCTAAAAACTGTATTTTTGTTCGGTTATTAGATTCTTCACTCCACTTCGTTCCGTTCAGAATGACACCTTGAGTAACGTGAGTTACTTAACTATATTTTCCATCTCAGATGGAATCTGATAATTAGGGAAATCTTTTCTTACTTTATTTAAGTAAACTTTTGCTCTTTCCGGTTTATTAAACTGATGTTCGTAAGCTGCACGATAAGTCAGCATTGTTGCAACGGCATTTTCGATGAAGGCGATGTATTTGTTCCGGTTGTTTGGAAATCGAATTGTGAAATTAGGATCAGGTGCAGGAACATAATCCGCTCCCTTCACAACTTTGAATAACAAAAGATGCGGAACAATTTGATAGCCTTCGGGAAGGGAAAACTCACCTCGCTGAATTTCGTTTTGAAATAATTCCAAACCGATATAATAGTTTCTCGTTTCAATATTCTTAGAAATTAGATTTGTCATTATTGCCCGATAATATTTCTCTATAAGATTCGAATCAAAAATTTCACTTCGTTCAAACGGTTTAACTGCATCAAGAAAATTAGAAATATCTGGATCTAAGTTTTTTATTACATCAGGGTGATTTCTTTTCAACTGGTTGTAATACCAAGATCTGCGTAAAAGTTCTTTGTCGATTACTGTAACATCCGGACGGAAATTTTCTACCAATTGAAAATAGTACGACGAAGAGATGAAATAATCCCACTGATAAGAGAAAATGATCGAGTTTGGTTCTGTACTGTTGAGAATTGTATGAGTATAGTCTTCAAATGTATGAACATTACTTTGATTTACTTCGCTGAAATTAAGAGCTAAAGGAAAGAGAGAAATTAGAAAAGCGAGAGCAATAGCAATTTTGAAATTCCATTTTTGTTTTAGAAAGAGAAATGTTTTGTAAAAACCGAATGCAACAAAAAAAGCAAACATCATATATGCTAGAAGAAAGTATGAATCAATATCTACAATATCATAGTTGATTGAATAAAGAATGGCAAAAATAAAAGTGCTTAACACTGTGTAAAAAATAATTCGAGATATTTTATAAACTGTTATCATTCCTACTATTCCAATTACCAATCCGATATAACCAAATTCAACCGGAAATTCTGCAAGGAAATATTTGAATTGTTTGCCTGCGGCTTCGAGGGAAGTAAATAACCAAACTTGATATTGCTTTCCCGAAACATGATGAAGAATGTTCTCTAAATTGATTGGGTTGCCCCAATTAATTTGAGGTTTTCCCGATGCGCGTAAAGGTAGATATAAATAGAAGCCAACTAGAACAGGAATAAAAACTATCAGCATCAATAAAATCTTTTTGAATGAAACGACATTAAATTTTTCTTTATGAAAGAATAGTATTGTAATAAAAGGGAGAATGAGGAGAGTTGTCATATGATTTGCAAATCCGAGCGCCAGTGAGAAAGCCACCCAAAGCCAATTAATTATTCTCACATATGTTGAATAATATGCTCTCAGAATTAGAAAAATATTCAATGAAAAAAGAAATATCTGAAGTGAATAGACTTCGATCGATGTTGATTGAAACCAAAATGTCTGGCTGAAAGCTAAAACAACTCCTCCGCATAATGAAGAAACAAGAGTGATACTATTTTCTTCACAATCATTTGTCGCGTTGCCAATTCCTAAATCTTTCTTTGATTTATTCTTTTTCCGTTTATCTGCTACCTCTTTTTGATTGCTCAGTATTAATAAAACCGATTTAATAAAAAGAAAAATTCCGAGCGAACACCAGATAGATGCAAGAATGTTGGCTTTGTAAATAGTTGTAAAAGGAAGCGGAATCTTTAGAAACAAATATCCAATAATTGTAAAGAGAGGATAACCTGTTGGGTGGGCAATACCGAGTGTTGCTTGAACTGCAGCTAACTCACCGGAATCAATCTGGATTACGCTTGGTGCCATAGTAATTAGATAGATGATGAAAACAAATGCGGCGGTGATGCCCGCGAAATGCTGATAGAAAAATTCTTTTCTACTTGCCAACATATTTTTCGTATAAACTGTTGTTTGATTTTATTGTATTAGTGATTTGCTTTTCAAATTCTTCTACGCTCTTCATTTTCAAGAAATTAGCGATGATTGATCTTTCTTCAACGGATGATGGTAATTTTGTGTTACTTGAGTTAAATATATTCTGAATGGCAAGTTCTGTTTGTCTTAGAAAATTGAAATTGTTCCTCAGTATAATTAAATCCAAATTTTCTATTTCAGTCTTAAGTGATGAGAATAATTTATGGAAATTCATGCATAGACATTTTCTAAATATCTTCTGATTGCCAAGACAAACAGCTTGCAAAACAAAATCAATCGTCAGCAAACCCCCGCGATCTTTTTTTATATTGAATCCGCTCCCCTCAACACGCACAGCCTGCTTCTGAATGGAGGAATACATCTTCAAAATTTCTTCACGTGTTTTTTGGGGACTTGACATTTCAAAACAATTAAGGACTATTTTATGAAAATCGGTATACAGTTTTTTATCCCCATATACATAATCCAATTTCAGAAGAGATTGAAACTCCCACACGCGTGCGCGCTTATGTAAATATTTTTCGTAATTAGTTATTCCCCATACCAAAGGGGAATTTTTTCCTTCCGGACGTAACTTAAAATCAATCTCAAACGGTTTTAGAATTTCCTTAGCTTTTGTTAGAAAGTCTTGAAAATCTTTTTGGATATCCGGATGAGTTTCGACCTCATCGGCTACAATAATTAGATCAATGTCAGAAGTAAAACTCATGTTCATCGCGCCATAACTTCCTAATCCCGCGACAAAGAATTTGTAGTTTGGTTGAAGATCATCAAAAAACGATTTTATCTTCTCTGAAATGAAGTCAGAAAGAGTTTCCGAGAGTTTTTTCCCCGAAATCAATCCGAGTGCATATTGAACCGAGAGAGAAAGAACTATTTCAGTTGTAGAATATTCGGTCAGATATTCAGGATGTTTTATGAAAACTTTTCGTGATAGAAAAAATTCTTCGGATGAACCGCTTGCTGAAATAATATCAATTGCCTTTTGGGAATGCGCACAGATATCCATAAAGTTTTTGAAAAATTTATCATTCGTGAATTCATTGAACCACATCGAAGGGAATTTTGATGAGCGAATAACTTTTACAAGGTTATCAAGAGTTTTATCCGGATCGAATGTTTTTTTAAGATGTTTTACTAATAATGGTTCGAGGAAACCGAATAATTCAATGGTTCTCGTATCAAATTCTTTCATGCCTACTAAACCGACCCCATTTCTCAAGTAGGCAAAGTTTCTTTCGGCTTTCAATGGGTTTCTGAATATTGCTTTAGTAAAAATATTTTCATTTATATTTTTCCTCGCTGATAAAATACTCTCATAAATTGCACGCACTTTAAAGCGATGTGTCTTTAGCTTTTCTTGAAAATCTTCAACGGATCTCATTTTTAAAAACACAACCAGTTTGTTCAACAATTCTTTGTTTTCGGTAATGATGTGAGTTTGTGTATCATTCATCAATTGTAAGAAATGTTCGATTCGTCTGTAGAATATATAAGCCCCGGATAAAATATTGCACTCATTCGTCTTTAATAATTTCTGTTCGGTGAGAGTGGATATAGCTTTTAAAGTATTCCCGGTTCGAAGAGATTTTGTTTTACCACCGTTAATTAGTTGCAATGCCTGTACAGCAAATTCAATATCCCGAATTCCACCGGTAAAAGTTTTTACATTTTCTTTTTCGATATACTGACGTTCTATGTTTAGTTTCATCTGTTTGATTTTGTCTTTTATCGAAAAAGAAAAAGAGGATGGATAAACATAAGGTTGAATAAATGTTCTGAATTGGTGATAAAGTGCCTCATCTCCGCAAAGGTAATCCAACTTAATCAACATTTGACGTTCCCAACTTTCACCGCGAGTTTCGTAATATTTTGTGTAGTCGCCTAGAGTTTTACATAAAGGTGAATATTTCCCATCGGGTCGCAAACGGAAATCAACGCGGTAAATGTATCCACGGTCGGTAACGTCTGTTGATGACTTAATAAATAAGTGTGCTGCTTCAGATAAAAGTTCATGATACTCTTTATTTGTACCGGCAACCATCTCATTAAAATCGTAGAATAAAATGAGATCGACATCAGAACTGTAGTTGAGTTCGTTCCCGCCTAATTTCCCCAGAGCACAGATGCAATATTTCTGGTTTAACGCTTGAAGATTGTATCTATTTAATATTTCACGGTAGCAGATTTCAAAAAGTTTTGCGTTAATTGCTTTAGCTAAAAATGAAAGCTGTTCGGTAATCGAAGTTAATTCATCCAAACCAAGAATATCTGAAAGCCCAATCTTAAGTATAAATCTTTTTTTAATCTGGCGGAGGAAATTTAGTTTAGAGTTGAATGATTTGAATCGCTCGGCTCCGTCAACTTCGTTTCTAATAGAATCATACCCAAGTTTTTTTGAAAGATACTCTTGATCAAAGATTTGATAAAGATATTCAGGGTTCCGCACAACTATATCGGTCAAATAATTGCTGCTCGCCGAAATTGCGATTAAGATTTCACCGTGATGAGGAAATTTAGATATCTCTTGAAAGAAAAATGCCGGGTCATAAATAGAGGAGAAAATTCTAATCAGATTTGCTTCGGAGGATGATGTGAAGTAAAACTTCGACGTTTCGCTTTCGTGCCGGGATAAAATTTTCTCGAACAAGCTCGATGGAATCGTTCCCTCGGTTAGCTCAAACAACTTTTTGGCGAATGCCGCCGAGAAATGAAATTTCTTTCCGTGCAAAATCAGAACTCATCATTAGTTACGATGACTAAAATAGTTCATGTACAAATAAATCGCACTATTGGAGCTAATTAAAGACTTAAAGAAAGATGTTGACATATTTGCAGTAAAGTATGGATAAAAATTGACACGTGGATTAATAATTAACAAGAAAAGTTATTGTGGTAAGAACACACAGAAAATTACTAATAATTACTATGGTTTATCATCGGATACGGATACTCAGATTGTAATGCCATTAAAGTCAGCTCAAGGGTTTGTTGCGTATATATTCTGTAAATTAAATGATATTGCAGTGAATCTGTAAAAGTATTAAACTTTTCAAGATCCATAACTACCGGACTTTTGGTTTGATCAAATGCCATCGCACATAGTAACATTATTGCAAATGATTCATTAACATAGATAAGCCAACTCTTTTTAACTATATCATCAGAGAATTGATTTGTATTGATCTGGATCGGTTTTTTACGTGCTACCCAATAAGCCGTGTATGAAGCAACCTTTATTGCATTGACTTTTTGAATAGGATGAAATTTTTTCATTCTATAAATATCCGAAAAATAATCTACAATAATTTCACCAATCAAATCGTGATTAATTGTAAAATAATTTTCAGGATTTTTCAATCCCAACTGATAGAAGCAATGGTTAATCCATGATTCAGCTTTTTGAGCTATAAAAATAAACCGTTCCTTAAGTTTTTCAGGACTAAATTCCTCGAACAAGAAATCATAACTTTTTTGCATAAAGTCATTTTTTTATTATGAGATTCTTTATTTCATCTTTTTTTAATAGTGCATCAAAACTATCCGAGGCTTTTTGGGTAGGGTAATCATCAGCATCATTTTTAACAACATTAACGCTTAAAATACCAGTTTGTAAACGTCGTATAAAAATATCAGCAGCAGTATCATAGTTAGAAATGTAATCTAGATTTTTATCTTTCTCTTGCATTGGAAATCCTAATTTTTTTTGAAAACTTTTATCTAATTTTATAACGTTATGTGTTATAATAGCAATAACATGAATGAAATGATACTTAATTATTTGAAAATATTTGACAAAAGTCAAAAAATGGAGGATCAGAGGATTTTAAGGTAGCAAAAGAATCCGCATATCTCAATAAATCGCACTATCGAATACATTCATCAAAAAAAATAAGTCTGCGTTTAAGTTCTTCTTTATTGTTGGTTAATGCAATAGCAAGAAATGCAGAAATGTGCCTATAAACGCAGTTTCATTGCATTTCAGAACCCCTTTATTTAACTTGCCTGCCGAAAAAAAAGGAGCAATTGATGATTAGTACGCTGTTCAAAAAGTTTTTTGGTGATAAAAACACGCGTGCGACCAAGGATTTCTGGCCAGTAGTAGAACAGATAAATTCCGAATTCGAAAAATTAAAAGACTTAACCGACGATGAACTCCGTGCTAAAACTGTTGAGTTCAAAGAACGTATTTACGAAGCAACTAAAGATATTCAAACGCCATTAGCAGAGTTTAAGAATAAACTTCTCGACGATCAATTTACAGACGACAAACATAATATCTATGATGAGATTGAAAGATTAGAAGATGAACTTACAAACCGATATGCAGAGGTGTTGGATGATCTTCTTCCAGAAGCATTTGCCGTTGTTAAAGACACTTGCAGGCGCCTTGTTGGCAAATCGTGGGATGCAGCCGGTAATAAAATTCGTTGGGACATGATTCCTTATGATGTTCAGCTGATGGGTGGAATCATCCTTCACAAAGGTAAGATTGCAGAGATGGCAACAGGTGAAGGTAAAACACTCGTTGCTACGCTTCCGATTTACCTGAATGCGCTCACCGGTCGCGGTGTTCATCTAGTTACAGTCAATGATTATTTAGCTAAGCGCGATAGCGAATGGATGGGAGAGATTTACAAGTTTCATGGTATGACTGTCGGATGTATCATCAATACTATGGAGCCGGAACAACGCAGCAAGATGTACCACAACGATGTTACCTACGGAACCAACAACGAATTTGGATTTGATTATCTGCGCGATAATATGGCAAGCGAGAAGAGCTTCTGTGTACAGCGCGGTCATAACTATGCCATTGTTGATGAAGTGGATTCTGTTTTAGTTGATGAGGCAAGAACACCTTTAATTATTTCAGGACCCGTTGGATCGAGCGAACACAAATTCGATGAAATGAAACCACGCGTTGAACGTTTATTCAGGAAGCAATCCAACTTTGTAGCATCAATTGTAAAAGAAGCTGAACAACTTTTAAATTCTGAAGACGGAAAAAATAGAGAGAAAGCCGGTGTTCTGCTTCTACGCGCTCATCGCGGTTTTCCGAAAAACAATGCTTTATTAAAACTTTTTTCTGAAGCCGAGAACAAAAAACTTTTACAGCAAACCGAACTTGAATTTTTACGAGAGAATTCAAAACGAATGCCTGAGATTGACGAAGAACTTTACTTCGCTATTGAAGAGCGAAACAACCAGATGGATCTCACTGAAAAAGGGAGAGAAGAACTTGCGTTAGGTTCTGCCCAACCGAAAGAGTTTTTTGTACTACCGGATCTTGGTACTGAGATAAGCAAAATCGAAAATGATTCTTCTATGACTCCTGAAGACAGACTCAAACGGAAAGATGAACTTTATCATATGTACTCTGAACGATCAGATCGAATTCACACGCTTAATCAACTTCTAAAAGCTTACACACTTTTCGAGAAAGATGTTGAGTATGTAATCACCGAAGAAGGAAAGATCGCAATCGTTGATGAGTTCACCGGTCGTGTTCTTCCTGGCAGAAGATATTCCGATGGTTTACATCAGGCAATCGAAGCTAAAGAGAATGTGAAAGTTGAACGGGATACTCAAACTCTCGCAACAATCACCTTGCAGAATTATTTTCGCTTGTATAAAAAACTTGCCGGAATGACCGGTACTGCGGAAACTGAAGAAGGTGAGTTCTTCCAAATTTACAAACTGGAAGTTATTGTAGCTCCTACAAACCGCCCCATGATTAGAAATGATGAAGATGATTCTATCTATAAAACAAGACGAGAAAAGTACAACGCAATAATTGAAAAAATAAAAGAACTCCGGGAAGAAAAACGTCCGGTGCTGGTTGGAACAACAAGCGTGGATGTTTCTGAAACTCTTAGCCGGATGTTGAAGCGTCAAGCCGTTCCGCATAATGTGTTGAATGCGAAACAGCACCAGCGTGAAGCTGAAATAGTTGCGTTTGCCGGTCAACCAGGTGCAGTAACAATTGCTACGAACATGGCTGGTCGTGGTACCGATATTAAATTGGGTGCAGGTGTAGTGGATGTCGGTGGTCTTTACATTCTTGGTACAGAGCGTCATGAAGCACGCCGAATCGATCGTCAGTTACGCGGCCGTGCGGGTCGTCAAGGAGATCCCGGCACAACAAAGTTTTTTATCTCTCTTGAAGATGATTTGATGCGTATCTTCGGAAGCGACCGGATTACAAATATTATGAGCCGTATTGGTATGGAGGAGGGCGAAGCAATTCAGCATCCGCTTATCACACGTTCTGTAGAGCGCGCTCAGAAAAAAGTTGAAGAGAACAATTTTGCAATAAGAAAACGTTTGCTTGAATTCGACAACGTAATGAATCAGCAGCGCGAAGTCATTTATGCCCGTAGAAGACAAGCTTTGGAAGGTGAACGCCTCAAAGGTGAAGTGTTCGATTATCTAGAAGAGGTTGTTCAAAGTATTGTTTATAAATATTATGACGACGGCGATATAGAAAGTATTCACGGCGAAATTTTACAAGCCCTTTTGGTTGATATGAAATTTGAGCCGAAAGTTTTTGAAGACTTAGGTAAAGATGGTGTTAAAGAAAAACTTTTAGAAGCTGCTAAAGAATTTTATCACCGCAAAGAAGAAATGTTGGGCAGCGATCTGATGGCACGTCTTGAACGTTACGCGGTTCTGAGTGTAATTGATGATAAATGGAAAGAGCATCTACGAGAGATGGATGATCTGAAAGAAGGTATTGGTCTGCGGGCATACGGACAGAAAGATCCGCTGTTGGAATATAAGGGTGAATCTTATAGATTGTTCTTAAGTTTGCTTGAACAAATTAGAAACGAGGTTGTTGCCTTCTGTTTCAAATTTTGGCCTCAAGCGCCATCGGAAGTTCAAAGTAGAAGAACCGCTCAGGCTCAGCGAATGCAAACTATTAAAGACTCCGCAGATAATATGGGTTTGCGCTCTTCAGCCGGAGGTGGCGAAGATGGCGGTAATAGAGTTAAATTGCAGCCGGTTAAGGTGGAACATAAAACCGGACGCAATGAACCGTGTCCATGCGGCAGCGGGAAAAAATATAAAAACTGTCACGGCAAAGGTGCCTGATAAGAGGTTGCTATGAAAAAAATAGAAGCAATCATTCGCCCGTTTAAGTTGGACGATGTTAAAGAAGCCCTTCTCGAAGAAGGTGTTAGAGGAATGACTATTACTGAAGTACGCGGGTACGGAAGACAGAAGGGACATAAAGAAACATACCGTGGCAGCGAATATCAAATCGAATTCGTTCCCAAAATAAAAATTGAAGTTATTGTTGATGATTCAATGGCAGAAAAAACTGTTGAAGCAATTTTGCGGACTGCAAAAACCGGACAAGTTGGTGACGGCAAAATATTTATTTCCAGTATCGAAGATGTAATTCGAATCAGAACGGATGAATCCGGTCCGTCTGCGCTTTAATTATCTGCTCACTAAAAGAAGGATGACCGTATAATAGTTTTTACAATTTTATCACTAACCAAGAGATAAAAATATGTTTGTCAAGAATGCAAAAAAACTATTTGTGTTGGCATCTTTGTTTTCAATTCTGATAGCCCTATCAAGTTGCGGAGTGTGGACAGATTTCACAACCTACTTTAACACATATTACAATGCCAAAACTCTTTTCGATCAAGTTGAAGAAGAGATTAAAAATCAAAAGAAAGATATTTTTATTTTCCGGGAAGATCTTCAAGCGAGCTCTCAATATGGCAATCAGATTGGAACCCAATACCCGGTACAATCTTCAAACGTACAGTATGGAAACCAACAATCAAACTTAGAAGGGAGAACTCAATCCAGCGCTACTCAATATGGGGGCACAAGAACCGGTACTCAGTTAAGCAGCTCGCTTAATGAGAATCTCAAGAAAGTAATTGAGAAGTGTTCAAAAATTCTTCAATACGAAAAGAGCTCATCATATTTTGCAGATGCTCTATTCATTACGGGAAAAGCACTCTACTATCAACAGGAATATGCACGCGCTCAAAGAAAATTTACCGAATTAGCTGGACTGAGTAATCAAAACTATTCTTCTGAAAATAAATTATGGCTGGCAAAAACTGATCTTCAGTTGAGGAATTTTGAAGAAGGAATAAAACTGATTAATGAAGTAAAAACAGAAGCTATAAATGATGGTAATGATGATTTATTCAATGATGCATCCATAACAAAAATTGCGTTTTTAATCTTCCGTGATGATCTGCGAGGTGCTATTGCAGAATGTAAAAACTATTTATCAGAATCTAAGGATGATGAAATTTCCGCCCTTGTTTCATACCAGATGGGTAAAATAAATCTGGACTTGAAAGATGGACAAAGCGCTCTTGAAGCATTCTCCAATGTCTCCAATTATTCCCCGACAGTTGATATTGATTTTAAAAGTCGATTTGAGTCTGCAAAACTTCTTAAGACACTTAAAAGAGTTGATGAAAGTGAAATTGCTTTTAATGATCTACGATACCTTGGAAAATTCAAAAATTATCTCGATCAAGTATTGATTGAACTCGGACAAATTTACCTCGAAAAAGATCGGACAAATCTTGCTATTGATATCTTTCGCGAAGTTGATACTACTTATCGGCAACTTCCAACATCGGGTATGGCTGAAATGAAACTCGCTGAAATTTATCATAAGAAGCTTAGACAATATGATAGTTCGTATACTTATTACAACAAAGCTTCCATCTCAATGGCTACAAGAGAGATTAAACTGGAGTCGGGAAAACGAGCGACTGATTTTAATAAGTACTTCAGTTTCAAAGATGAAGCGAGAGAACTAAAGCAGGATTTAGATTACTTGAATAATCCCGACACTTATTTACGTGATTCGATTGAGTACCAAATCGCTTACAGACAATATTTAGATGATGTTAAGGCAATGAGCGAAACCCAAAAAGCAGATCCTAATTTAATTAATCAATCCCAGCTCGATCCAATATTTTATCAACAGCAATATAATCAACAGCAAATGGTTTTATTACAAAAACCTAAAAAAGGTGTGGTTCCTACTCCTTCACAATTAATTGCGGTTGGAAAGTATAAAAAACCAGAACTGCCCAAATTATCTGCCGACTCCATCAGGACAATCCTTTCCCGAAATCTGTATAATCTTGCCAGTCTTTTCTATTCCGAACTTGATGTACCTGATTCCGCA
This sequence comes from uncultured Melioribacter sp., assembly GCA_964449775.1. Taxonomy (GTDB): domain Bacteria; phylum Bacteroidota; class Ignavibacteria; order Ignavibacteriales; family Melioribacteraceae; genus Fen-1258. The sequence continues at coordinate 14,408 of CAYVBQ010000021.1, forward strand.
TATTTCTATTTCAATAGAATCTTGAGCGACTATTCAGATAAGCCGGTCAAGGTTCAAACGATGTACGCTTTAGCTACTTACTATGAGACTCTTAACGATTCGGTAAAAGCCGATAGTATTTTTCAATACATCTACGATAATTTTGAAAAAGATCCTTTAAGAAACGCTGCGGCACAGAAACTTGGCTTAATCAAAAAGGAGGATAAGAAAATTGATCTTAAGAAGGTAGATGACCCTGCCGAAAAACATTTTGATGTTGCAGAACAACTTTATTACAGCAAAAAATATGAAGCGGCTATAGACTCATTTCGAAATTTGTATAAAAAATTCCCCGAATCATCTTTCGCACCTAAATCGGTTTACTACATGGGTATGATTTATGAGAATGAGATGAAAATGTATGACTCCGCTGCATCTGCCTACCTGGTTCTTACAAAGGATTTTTCAAAATCTCCACTTGCAAGCACTGTCGTTGCAAAGTACACGGAGTATAAAAACGAGAAAGATCTTATTAGAAAGCTGGAAGAAGATAAACGTAAGGAATTGGAAGCAAAGCAAAAGGGAAAAGAAATAAACCTTCCTGAGATAAAAAAAGCAGACTCTCAACCAGAACAGGCAGAGCCAAAGAAGCGAGAACCAATTAATGATGATGAAGTAATCAAACCTGCAGCAAGGAAAGATTCGACTTTCAAGAAGGACACCACAAAAGTCAGGCAACGCCTTGAATCTTTTGACGATAGTCTTAAAGCTAAAAACGACACGACTAAAATAAAACCTGCTCCGATTATGGAGTAACAAAACAATTTCCACATTTAATGGTCAACCGCAGAAGAGTATTGGAATTGATCGCGCAGGGTGAAGGGTTAAATGTTGAGTATAAGCAGCGTTTTTCCTCTCACGAAAAAATTGCGAAGGAGATGATAGCCTTTGCGAATACGCGCGGCGGTTTTATTCTGTTCGGTGTAGATGATGATAAATCGATCTATGGAATCGAAAGTGAGAAGAGTGATTATAATCTTGTGACAGAGACAGCCGAAAAATATTGTGAACCCAAAATTGATGTTAAAGTTGATACGCTTGAGATAGAAAAAAAAGATTTGTTAATTGTAGAAGTGTTAGAATCCAAATTTAAACCTCACCGCATCCAAGACTATAAAAAAAATTTCAGTCTAAACACCGCTCAAGTTTACGTTCGCGTGAATGATAAAAGTATTCTCGCCAGTAAAGAGATGATTAAACTTTTGCAAAGTCAATCAACCGGAAAATCTTTGGAGAAGTACGTTGTAGGCAATCAAGAAAGAATTGTTTTTAATCTTCTCGATAAAAATGAAACTGTAACTGTAAAAGAATTAAGCAAACATGCTAACATTTCAGAGCGGCGGGCGTCAAGAACTTTAATAAAACTTGTACGGGCAAATCTTCTGTTAATCCATCAAAAGGATAATGGGGAAAGTTATTTTACTTATGCCCGAATGATATAGCTCAGATTCTTAATCTGTGTTTTTTGTATTGGCGCAGAATACGATTCTGCTCTACGAGTCAAAAACTCTTCTTAAATCGAAAACAGCAATACCGTAAGCAACGGCTACGTTAAGTGATTGTTTAATTCCGAATTGGGGAATTTCGATTGACATATCACACAAATCTAAAAGTTCTTGCGCAACACCGGTGATTTCATTCCCAACAAGAAGCGCCATAGGAAAAATCTCTTTATTCAATTCATAATGAGGAGTGCTTGTTTCGGTAAGCTCGAGAGCACAAATTTTCACTCCACGCTTCTTAAAATCAAGAATTACTTCCTTCGCTTCTTTTACATATTCCCAAGAAACGCTTTCTTGAGATCCAAGTGCTGTTTTTAATACCTCTTTCTTTGGTGGATGAGGCGTGTATCCGCACAAAAAAAGTTTTTCTATCATTGCGCCGTCTGATGTTCGGAAGATTGAACCAACATTGTAACTACTGCGGATACTGTCGAGGACAACATATACGGGAAGTTTTTTTACTGTATCAATTTTTTCTATTGTAGCGCGGTTTTGCGAAATTTCGTAGTGAGTAAGTTTTTTCATCTCAGCTTGCTTTGTAGGTGTGGGGAAAACATAACTTAAAATCATAGCAATGACGGTAAAGATTGTGGCTCTGAGCTTGGTGAATCCTTCTGAGTATTTTAATCCAACTGCCCAAGAAATTTAAAACACAGATGCGATCAAAATGTAAACCCAAGCCATCAATTGAACCCTTGTTTAGCGAGTGAAAGATATGATTCCAATGATTGCGCATTAATAAAAATTTTCACCTCTCGTACATCGGAAAATTGTTTGGCGGTTTCATATAATTGTCCTTGAATGCGAGGTACGTCGCACACATTAGAAATTGCAAAATCACCTTTTAAATAGATTTCGGCAATTCCATTGGATAATGTTACCTGATAGAGAAATAACCCCGGACCTTTAATAAAATTTATTAGTTTATCGGTGCTCTTTGCGGCAAACAACTCATTCATGGCAGATTCAACTTCATTCTTCTCAATCAGAACATTCTTAGAAATAGGAACCAGAATATCATTACAGCCGATAGTTTTTCCTTGAAGCGTTGAACCTTCCAGAGCAACCATATAGAAGTTAACGGTCATTTCTTTAGGCTCATCAGTGTCCTTTTTACTGCATTTATAAAATAAGAAGGAAGTCAAAACAAGTGAAATCAATAAAAATATTCTCATGCTTTTAATCATTTTTCAATTCCTTTATTGTTTTGAATCTCACCGGAAACTTGTATCTCCTTAGAACTGTGGATAAAATCGATTATTATAAAGATAGCTTTTATTCATTTTATTATTCATCCATTTATTGGATCGCAAAATAAGAAAAGAAAAATTATTTTTTTACTTTTAGAAAGACTGTATCGGCAATCGCGGATCCGAAAATTCCAATTCCATCCCCTTGAATATTAATACGTGGTTCGTGAAAGTTACCGTCGAACTCCTGAACATTTTTATAGGTTTGAATGTAAAGTCTAAAATTTTCATCACAAGCATAAATAATAATACGATAATCACCGTAAAACCAGAAATTTCTCCAATCTAAATTGTACTTAATTAAAGGTCCTAAAGAGTTTATATTTTGCAGCCATCTCAATTGATATTTATATCTGTCCAATTCCTTCTTAACATCTTCGGTTTTTACTTCAACGTAAGGATTGTTGTAAATGAAAGAGGAATCACTTGCGTTTAATGATACTATCGAGATAACGTAAAAATTGGTGCCGGATGATGGTGTAAATGCAACAGTGATATTTCTTATGTCGCCAATATCATTTAGTTCTCTGTAGGATATCGGCTGAGTTGTAGTGAGCTCATCTATTATTTTAAAACCACTTTTTGGAATGTGTGTTGTTGAATTTGCAGTTATTACTTTCCCATCAACAATTGCAGTTACAACTAATTGGTAACTCTTGTCAAACCCGATTGATAAGTCGGTTCCGTTGTATTCGAAAGAAAATTTTTGAGAATTGAATGTTAGTTTATATTCTTTGCTTGATTGAAGATCAACGAGTTTGACATCTGAACTGTTAAGTACTAGAGCAATTGGATCAACTTTTGTATTGAGCGGAATGTTACGAGTAATTTTAATCTTCTGAACTTTTTGCCCGGGATAGAGATATCCTTCAATAACAATTTTGGGTTCATAGGTATTTGGACCTATCTCTACAGATCCTTCTCCGCACGAACAAATAATAATAACGATAACGACGATTAATAGAATATTAAATTTTGCTTTACCATTTCTCATTACTAAAAAACTCCAAAATAAAAGCCTATCCCAACCCTTCCCAAAGGGAAGGGCTTTATTAAAACTCGGGCAAGGTATTTAATCCTTGGCATTCGCTCTAAAATTATAACTCGAAGCAATCCGCCGCTGCGGATCGAGGAATTATTTCAATTAAAATTTAATATGCACACCTATACTTGGCAGTATCGGAAACATATTTACGTTTTCAACCACTTGATTAACAGAATTGTTTTCAATTGTATTCTTGTACCTGATGAACCAAACATTCTTTCTGTTGAGTACATTGAATACTTGAAAGTACGGCGCAAGTGACCACCCATCATATTGAATTGTATAGGCTAGACTAAAATCGAGTCTGGCATAATATGGCAATCGAAATGCATTAATTGTTGATGGATAGACTGCGAGACTATTTTTATTCAGATCCCAATCGGGGAGATTATTCGAGAGATAAACCGAACCGGGCAGTGTGATCGGTTGCCCAGAAAAATATGTAAGATTTAATCCAAGCGTCCATTGTTTATCCGTCTTAATGAATTGGTCGCCACGAAGTTCTCTTAGAAAATTATTGAGATCAAAATTCGCAACAAGATTTATAGCATGTGTCCTATCATGACGTGGTGGAAATGCCTCCTCTTGATTTATGCGGTCAACTGTATACTCAGTTTTAGAAAACGAATATCCTGCCCAGCCTGTCACTGTCCCATTATCTTTTCGAATGAGTAACTCTATGCCGTATGAATTTCCATCCCCTCGATTGAATAAACCTTTTGAATTGCGAAAAACCGGAAGATTATTCTCATCATAATCTTCCGGTGAAAGATCGGCAAGAAAAGTTGGATTATATGCATAAATATTTTTGTAATCTTTATAATATGCTTCAATCTCAAATTCAATTTTTTCTGCAAGAACGCGTTGGTAACCCAGGACAAAATGATTCGACGACGAACCTTGAATATATTCATCTGCCGTGGTCCATATGCTGACAAAGAATAATCTGGGAATTCTATTGGCGTATTGATGAAAAATTCCCGTAGAGAATTTAAGATTGGAGTTCTCAGTCAATCTATATTTTATTGTTAATCGAGGATCAATGTTCATAAAATCTAAATCAGACACAAAATAATCCCCGCGTATTCCCGCCTCGAAATCCCAAAAAATTGAAGGTGCCCAGATAGTTGAAAAATAGAGTGAATATAATTTTCTGTATTTCCAAACATCAACTTTACCGCCCGCAAAGTTTTGTTTTAATCCCCCATTAACATTTTTATATTCGAAACCAAATTTGAAATTCAGATGATCGCTGTAAAAATATTCGATGTTTCCTTTGAAAGTTATGTCGCTGATTCGATTCTGCTCAAGAAACTGTACATCATCAAAACTAAAATCGGAATAGAAATGACTAAAGGTTAACCAAATGTTTCCAAAAATTTTAGGTGTGAATATTGTTTTCCAATTCACGCTGCCTGTTTGATTTCCCCAGATGTAATCGAATCCTATGGATTCACTACGATTTTTGTCCAGTACGAAATTGAGATCATCTTTGCTTCCAAAATAACTCACACTCAACTTATCCGAATCACCGAGGTCAAAAAATGCTTTCAAATTGCCATCAATGAAATAATAGTCCGGAACGTCGTCAATCCATTTTGCGAGAGTTTGATCAATGTATGTTCTTCTAATTGAACCCGATAATGAACCGAATGAACCCAGTGGGGTTTGCAAAGTAGTATTGAGCGCAAGTAAACTTACCGAGACTTTCCCTTCAAATTTATTTCTGTTACCGTCATTGTTTGTGATGTTTATAACTGAAGAGAGACGCCCACCGTATTCAGCACCGAATCCACCTTTAAAGACTTCAACTTTTTTTATCGCATCGGTATTGAAAGTAGAAAAAAGACCGAAAGCATGTTCGGGATTATAAACATCGGTACCATCAACCATGAAAAGATTTTGATCTGGAGTTCCTCCGCGTACATAAATTGCTGAAGAAAAATCTGAAATTGGAACTATACCGGGAAGAGTTTGCAGTGTACGCAGAAGATCCGCCTCAATAACTTGTGGAACCCGGCTAAGTTGAAGCGGAGTAATTTCAATTTTTGATACCGGTTTAGCAAAAAGTGCATCTATTGTTCTTGAAGAATCCGCGGTTATAACCACTTCCCGGGCTAGAATATCTTGAGGGTCAAGTAAAATATCGAGTCGTTTATTCTCACCGTCTCTAAGAGAAATATTTCGAGCTGCACTTTTATAACCCACATAGCTTGCTTTGATTTCATAGTTTCCGGTTTCCAACTGTGGGATAACAAAATAACCACTTACGTTTGTATTCGATCCGCGATTAACATTTTTAATGAAGACGTTAGCACCGATCAATGTCTCTCGTGTTGTAGCATCATAAACAAAACCGCTGATTGTAGCTTCACCGCGTTGAGCGAACATTTGACAGTAGATCAGAATAAACACAGTTGAGAGAAATTTTAAAGATAGCTTTATCATAAGTTCAGGATTCAGCAGAGTTTGGGATTACTTTTCATCTTTTTCTTCAATATGCATAGTGTGTAGAAAACGATGAACAACCGGAGCGATAACAATTCCAACTGTAACTAGAAAAACAATTCCGGAAAAAAGCGCATACATCGATGCGAAAAATTTGCCCCAATCGGTTTTCAATTCACCGACAGGCCCCATTCCGCCAAGTATCATCGAGGCATTGAGAAGTGAATCAATCCAACTGAAATTACCAATGAAGTGGTATCCCAAAATGCCAATTGCAAGTGATATAATAATTATAGAAATACCTAACAAAAGGTGATTGAGTGCCCGTCTAACGAAAAGATTACGCGGAAGCAGAGGCTCGTTTTTATGTTCGAATGCAAAGTGTGTTTTATTTTTTTTCACTCACGTCTATATATTGATTGGTTTTTATTTTAATCTCGATTTACTTCTTTAAGATAAAGAACTTTCTTATCAATAGACTCCTCTTGAACGCATTTGATAATATAGCGGTCACCGTTTAAGTCTTGAAAACGCGCATGAATAAAATATTTGCAGATACATCTATACAGGTTCCTAACTGTACTCTTAATCGCGATTTATAAAATGATACATAGCAAAACAGAGCGAAATAAATCGTTATAGAAACTTATTCCTTCTATAGATGTATTCCACCAACCATTTATCACCAATCTTTTTCATATCAAGATGATTTTTTTTCGGTTTATCCTGTCCGGGACATGTTTTTGTATAATAGTATTTGGCGGCAGCATTGTCCTTCTCAATCTCAAATTTATCCAAGGTAAATGTACACTTTGATTCGTCGTTGATATTTCCTTCCTCGTCCATTTTTTTAATCATGAAAGACATTTGATCCTCGCATCCTTCGCAAGCGTAAAATTTACAAGCTCCGTACCAATCACCTTTGAAATACAATTCGAGAAATTTTTGCGCAACTTCTTCAGGATTCGAAAAATCGATATTAATTTCCTGTGCTGCGAGATTCAAACAGCATAAAAATGAAACGAAAAACAATAATCTTGTCTTCACTATTCGCTCCATATTAACTTATATTTATTGAGGTTACACAGCGGGAAAGAGAATGACCGGGAATGATTCTTTAATATGTATTGTTGTACAGGCATAAAAGCAAAGCCAACCATATTAACTGTGCAAAATATACCGAATGAGTTCATTAACTTCACTACCAAATTTCACCGCTCAGTGTATAGATGAAGAGATAAAAAACCAAAAGAAAGCAAAAAATGAAATCCTCTTCATTTTATTCCCCGGAATTATGGAAGCATCATGTTTGAGTTAAGCTCTTTCCATTTTCAATCCTAACTTAGAAATTGGAATGGCAAATAGAAACACTAATCCCGCTGCCACGAATGGGGCACTCACTCCTAAACTGGCAACTATCACTCCGGAAAAAGCGGAACCTAGAAGATTACCTGCGGTTTGAAAACTTGAACCAACACCGAATACTCCGGCTTTACAATCGCTTTCCGTATTTATTGCCTCTTGTAGAGCGGCGAATAAAAGTAACTGGGTAAGGTTAGCAGAGGTTCCCATCAAAAATTGTGAGACAGAAAAACCGAGTATAGCGAGCATAGTTATTAACTTGCGACCGAACTTATCTCCAAAACTACCCCAGAGTGGTGTTGTGAAAAATGAAACAATAAATGGTATTGCAAAGATCCATCCGCTCCAAAGTGCTGTGTCTTCAAAATTTGTTTTACCCAAATCATGAATGAAAAATGGAAGGAAGGGAATTAAACTTCTGGTGCCGGCGCGATATAAAAACTGACTTGTGCTGAGTGCTGCTAAATTTACTTTCCAGGTATCGGGAGTTTTCATCTTACACTATATTATTCATATACGAAATTAAGTTTTTGATTTCGGCATTCCAAAGTGTTAAATTTTTTATGCGCAATCGCCAAGTATAAGTAATGAGACGTCTGAAAAATTCTGAGATGTCATTTCGATGGAGCGGAGCGACTGAGAAATCTTTCTAGATTCAAAGACTTCTCCCCGGCTTGCGCCGGGTCGAAGTGACAAAATATTTTTTTCAGTGGTTTCTAATCATATCATATTGCACGTTGAAATTATAACCACAGTTGAAACATCAACTGAGAGAAAAATGATAGAATTTATTCTTAATAATGATCAAGTCAAGACAGATGCTCTTCCAACAACGGCACTACTGGATTTCATCCGCAAAGAAAAAAAACTAACCGGAACCAAAGAAGGATGCCGTGAGGGTGATTGCGGCGCATGTACAATTTTGCTCGGTGAATTAATTGATGGAAGCATTAAATATAAATCCATCAATTCATGTCTGATGCCTTTGGGTGATGTGCATGGCAAACATGTTGTTACCGTGGAAGCTTTTAACCAGGATGAATTATCGCCGGTGCAATCGGCAATGGTAGATGAAGGGGGAACTCAGTGCGGCTTCTGCACTCCGGGTTTTGTTGTTTCTATGACCGGATATTTTTTGAATAATAAGAACCAAAATTTAGATGAGGCAATTGATTCGATTGGTGGAAATATTTGTCGCTGTACCGGTTATTCTGGAATTATCCGCGCGGTTGAACGATCAATTGTTACTTATGAACAAACAGTTTCAAAAAAAACTCATTTCGATAAACTCATAGAAGAGAAGTTCATTCCCTTATATTTCAAATCCATTAAACAACAACTCGTAAAAATTAAGAAAAGCAGCACTAAAGTTTCCGGCGCAAAATATTTTATAGGCGGCGGCACGGATTTATATGTTCAGCAATGGGAGAGTGTAGTTCAGTCGAATGCAGGTTTTTCTTCGAATGAAAGTATTCCAAATGAAATTATCCAGACAAAGAACAAAATAAAAATTGGCGGTGCGGTAACTGTTCAACAAATTTTAGAATCGCCGCTTATCAAAAAATATTTTCCAACTTTTCAAAAGGATCTCAATTTATTCGGCTCGCTTCCAATTCGAAACCGTGCGACAATTGCAGGCAATATTGTAAACGCATCACCGATTGGAGATATTTCCAATATTCTTATCGCCCTTGATGCTGACATTCAAATGAAACGCGGAAAAATTAAACGGTCTATTCCGATCCGCAACTTCTATAAGGGTTACAAATCGGTTGATAAGAAGATAGATGAGTTCATCGAGTGGATCACATTTGTTATACCGCCAAAAGGATTTCACTTCAATTATGAAAAAGTTTCTAAGCGGACTTATCTTGATATTGCCAGTGTGAACTCAACAATTCTCATCGTAACGAAGAAGAATAAAATCATTTCAATTGGTTTGTCTGCCGGCGGAGTAGCACCGATTCCCTTATTTCTAAAAGAAACATGTAATTATCTGAATGATAAATTAATAACGACCACAGTTGTAAAATCAGCAGCAGAAATTGCATTGAAGGAAATTTCTCCCATCAGCGATGCACGGGGTTCTGCCGAATACAAGCGATTGCTTCTGCGACAGTTGATATTCGCACATTTCATAGTTCTGTTTCCTCAACAGATTGATGATCTTGCCTGTTGGGCAATCAAGGAGGAAGTGCTATGAAAAATTACGATTCGATCCGGCATGTACGAGGGGAATCTCATTTTATTGATGACATTCCGTATCTAGATGGAACACTTTACGGATATGTTTACTATTCACCTATTGCACATGGCAAAATTTTACAACTCGATTTTACCGAGGCATTGAATTCTACGGGTGTGAAAACTGTTTTGTCTGCGAAAGATATTCCGGGACAAAATCAGATTGGCGGAATTATCCCGGATGAAAATCTTTTTGCAGATGAACATATTCACTTCATTGGTCATCCGATAGCAATAGTTGTAGCAGATACATACTTGCATGCGCACGATGCATCAAAAAAAATTAAAAGCGTATTAGAAAAACTTCCTTCAATTCTCGATCCGCGTGAAGCAGCGGCTAAGAATGAATTGATAATTCCACCAAGAAAGTTTGAGCTCGGCAATGTGGATTCTGTATGGAATGAATGTGATTATATAATCGAAGGGAGAGCTGATAGCGGCGGACAAGAACATTTGTATCTTGAGACTCAGGGTTCGCTGGCAATGCCAACTGAATATGGCGGAGTAAAAATTTTTTCTGCAACTCAAGCGCCTACAGCTGTTCAAAGAACAATTTCGAATGTACTTGGTATTCCAATGCATAAGATTGAAGTAGATGTTCAACGCCTCGGCGGCGGATTCGGCGGAAAGGAAGATCAAGCAACTGCATGGGCTTGCATGGCTTCTTTAGCTGCATTTAAACTCAAAACGCCGGTAAAATTGATTCTTAATCGGCAAGATGATATTCGACTTACCGGTAAACGCCATCCTTATTCATCTGATTATAAAATCGGTTTGACCAAAGAAGGAAAAATTTTAGGATACGAAGCAACCTTCTACCAAAATGCTGGTGCTGCTGCAGATCTCTCACCGGCAATTTTAGACCGCACACTGTTTCATTGTACAAACACTTACTTTATTCCTAACGTACGAGCGACAGGATTGTGTTGCAGAACCAATATCGCGCCCAATACTGCGTTTCGCGGATTTGGCGGACCACAGGGAATGTTTGTTATTGAATCTGCGATTTACAAAGCAGCTCAAGTGATGGGAATTGATCCGACAGAAATTCAAAAGACAAATTTGCTCAAGGAAGGTGATGAATTTCCATTCGGGCAAAAAACATTTAACTGCAATGCGGTAAAATGTTATGACGAATTAAATGAACGATATCCTTTTGAAAACATTTACCAGGAGATAGATGAATTTAATTCTAAAAATAATTTAGTTAAAAAAGGTGCGGCGGTAATTCCCATTTGTTTTGGAATCTCATTCACTACAACTTTTTTGAATCAAGCATCCGCGCTGGTTCATATTTATACAGACGGAAGCGTGAACATCAGTACCGCAGCGGTTGAGATGGGGCAGGGCGTCAACGCCAAGATGAAACGAATTGCCGCACGAACTCTTTCTATTGATGAATCTCGAATAAAAGTTGAATCAACAAACACATCACGCGTTTCGAATACATCGCCAACAGCCGCTAGTAAAGGAACCGATCTGAACGGATTCGCGGTGATTGATGCATGCAATATTTTGAATAAACGATTGCAAAAAGTAGCTGCCAAAGAATTTGGTGAAAAAGATCCGTCAACAATTTCATTCAAGAATGAGAAAGTATTTTATGAAGGTGAACCAACTACGTTAACTTTCAGTGAGTTAATCAGAAAAGCTTATATTTCAAAAGTAAGCCTAACCGCACAAGCGCATCATTCAACACCGGAGATACATTTCGATACAAAGACAAACAAAGGTCATCCGTTTGCATATCATGTTTACGGATCTGCGATCATTCAAGTAACTTTAGATTGTCTGCGCGGAACATACGAGTTTGATTCTGTGAAAGTTGTTCACGATTTCGGCGAAACTTTTCATGAGGTGATTGATCTTGGACAGGCCGAAGGTGGAATTGTCCAAGGTATAGGATGGATGACTTGCGAGGAATTAAAATGGGACAACAACGGAAAACTTTTAACCGATGCGCTTTCAACATACAAGATTCCGGATATTCACGCTGTGCCGAAAGAGATGAAAATTCACTTCTTAGAAAACTCGCCAAATGATTTCGGTCCTCTTCGATCTAAAGCAATCGGAGAGCCGCCTTTTATGTACGGAATCGGTGCTTACTTTGCACTGGCAAATGCCATGAAAGCATTCAAACGAAATCTCGAAATAGATTTTTCAGCACCTCTTACACCAGAAAAAGTTTTACTCACTCTTTATAACAAATAGAACAATTAGGAGAATCAATGTATAACTGGTCATGGCATATTGAAAACGAAGAATATTTAAAAAAGACGATTCAACGATGCAAAGAGTTAAAAATCATTTTACCAAAATTCAGTCAATTGAAAAACCCGGATTTAATTCCGCAGTCTGTTCAAAAGAAACTAGAGAAGGTTGGATTGGAAGATATCAATCCGCTTAACTTATTCAGAATTAATTGGCAGAATGATATAAATACCGGAAGAATAGGCGGAATAAATTATTTGGAAATTCCGAAAGAGATTACAGGCATCAAAGCCCGCGTGATAGGTCTGGTTGGAAAGTTTTTCCCAACCGGCGCACACAAAGTTGGCGCAACATACGGCTGTCTCGCTCCGTATTTAGTGACAGGCAGATTCAATCCGGAATATCATAAAGCTGTATGGCCGTCAACAGGAAATTTTTGCAGAGGAGGCGCATTCAACTCTGCTTTGTTATCAGTTCATGCAGTCGCTATTCTTCCCGAAGAGATGAGCAAGGAAAGATTTGAGTGGCTTAAAGAAATTGGCGCAGAAGTTTTTGCTACTTACGGATGCGAAAGCAACGTAAAAGAAATTTATGATAAGTGCCATGAGCTCACTGCCAAGAGCGATGAGTACCTGATATTTAATCAGTTCGAGCAATTTGGAAATCCTGTTTGGCATTATGAAGTTACCGGTGGGGCGCTCGAAAAACTTTTCAACCAAATTAAAGATTCTAATAGCAGATTGAGCGGATACGTAAGCGCTACCGGTTCTGCCGGTACAATTGGTGCGGGTGATTATCTACGGGAAAAATTCCCACATATAAAAATCACAGCTACAGAAGCGCTTCAATGCCCAACACTATTAATGAATGGTTACGGAGCTCATCGGATTGAAGGCATTGGCGATAAACATATTCCGTGGATTCATAATGTTAAGAACACAGATGCTGTCTGCGCGATTGATGATGAAGATCCGTTGAGAATTATGCGATTATTTAATGAGCCTGCAGGACAAGAATGGCTTAGCAAGAATGGAATAAGTGATGAAGTAATTTCTAAATTGCCGTGGCTTGGAGTATCTTCGATAAGCAATATGCTTAGTTCCATCAAGCTTGCTAAGTATTATGAGATGAATGAAAACGATGTAATATTTACAATCTTCACTGATTCAAGAGAAATGTACAATTCACGTTTGGATGAAATGAATCAAACATGGGGAAAATATACCGAACATCAATCGGAAGTAGATTGGACCTCTGTAGTAAAGAAGCAAAGCATTGATTACTTTCAAGAACTTAGCTACTATGATAAAAAGAGAATTCACAATCTAAAATATTTTACATGGGTAGAACAGCAAGGTAAAACCGTTGAGGAACTTAACGCGCAGTGGTATGATGAAAATTATTGGTCGGAGAGACTTTCAATCGCACCACAATGGGATGAGTTAATTGATAATTTTAATAAACAAGTTGGATTGGATCTGTAGCACTTTTACTGAGAGCAGAACAAATGATTCTCGAAAGAAAAATTATTTTATGATTTAGGTGTCGGGGAATTCAATAGAATTTGACAGGAAGAGAAATGAAAAATATTATAACAACTATCGAGAATGCCTGGGTTTGTCCGGTTATCGAAGGCGAGATATTGCCTTTATTTGGGGACATAACCATTTCTGATGGGGTGATTTCAAAAGTACGTCCAAAAAATTTTCAAACGTTTCTTAAAAATCCGGAAAAAGTAAATAAAAGCTCATTCAATGCTTGTGGAAGAGTGGTAATGTTACCTTTTGTAAATTTTCATGATCACATCTACTCCCGGCTTGCGAAGGGATTACCTCTGAAAGGTGATTTTGGAAATTTCCAGAACGTATTGCACAATTTATGGTGGAAGCTTGACCGTGCGCTTGATAGCGAGATGATTGTTGCGAGTGCTCAAATGGCAGCATTAGAATCAATCCGAAACGGTGTAACTTATATTTTTGATCATCACTCATCTCAAAATGAAATTTCCGGAAGCCTCTCTACAATCAAAAATGTTTTACACGAGTTTGGTCTTCGCGGTGTACTTTGTTTTGAGAGCACTGATCGGAACGGCTCTGAATTGGCTTTAAATGGATTGAACGAGAATAAAAACTTTTTCACTTCACAACTCAACGGTGATTTCCACGGAATGCTGGGACTGCACGCTTCTTTTACTCTTTCAGATGATCTTCTTTCTGAAGCCCGTGATTTACAAAAACAATATGAGCTTGGTATCCATATTCATGTTGCCGAGGACGACTGTGATAACAAATTGAGTGTTGAGTTTACAGGGAAAAGACCCATACGAAGGTTAACACAATACAAATTGATCAATTCAAAAAGTATTCTTGTGCATGGTGTTCATCTTACCGGAAAGGATTTCATAAAAATTAGTGAGACTGAAGGAGCTCTTGCATTTTGCCCCGATTCAAATCTCAATAATTCTGTCGGACTGCCGCAATTTGGGGATATTCCTAATAATATTCCTTTCTTAGCAGGAACAGATGGCATGCATTCGAACATTGCCCGCTCAATGAAACAACTATTTCTTCTTTCAAGAGGACAAGAAAACAGTTTCGATGATTCAACTTCGATCATCAAGAAAATTTATTTTGATCAGCTTACATTTGTGAAAAGATATTTTCATGATTTTCCATCGTTGAATCAAGGCGATAGAGCCGATATGATTTTATGGGATTATGTTCCTCCTACACCGATAAGCAGAGAAAATTTCTGGGGACATTTTATTTATGGTATTTTGGAGTATCCGGTTCACAGCGTTTTACAGAATGGTGAATTTTTAATGAAAGATTTCCGGCTTATGAAAGCGGATGAAAATAAAATAAAAAATGAGATTTACTTTCAAGGTGAAAGATTGGTTAATAAAATGAACACGTCATTCTGAGGGAGTGAAACGACCGAAGAATCTCTAACAGTTATTGAGTTTAGGGATTCTTCATCCCGCTGATGCGGGATTCAGAATAGCAAAACACGAGAGAGGAATGAGCGAAGAATTTTCAGTCGTCGGCAAAAAAATTATCCGTGAAGATGGGGTTGATAAAGTAACCGGTCGCGCGAAGTTTGCCGATGATTACAAGTTTGATGGAATGCTGCATTCCGTGATGGTCAGAATTCCGGAAGCTCACGCTAAGATTAATTCAATAGATTTTTCGGCAATTGAAAAAAGTGATTCTCTTTTCTCAATAATTACTTCCGTAGATGTTCCCGGTACAAAAAAAGTTGGAATGATTAAGAATGACCAGCCAATCTTCTGTGATGAAACAGTTGTAACTCCCGGTGATGTTCTAGCGATGCTTATAGGCGAGTCGGAAACTCAATTGCGTTCGCTTCTCTCAAAAATTAAAGTAGATTATACTCCGCTTCCGGTATTAACTGATCCCAAAAAATCTTTAGACCAAGACTCTATCTTAATTCATCCCGAGACAGGAACAAATCTTATCGTCCATCACCCGCTACGCAAAGGTGATATCGAAAAAGGTTTTTCGGAGAGTGATGAAATTCTAGAACAAACTTACACAACACAGCTTATCGAACACTCATACATTGAGCCCGAAGCGGTTATAGCTATTCCTCTCGGCGCTTCTCAAGGTGTTAAAATAATTGGTAGTATACAAAATCCTTTTACTACGAGGAGATTTGTAGCGAATGTTTTGAACCTGCCGTTGACAAAAGTCCGTGTTCATCAAGCGCATCTCGGCGGATCGTTCGGTGGAAAAGATGATACAATGTGCATCCTCTCTGCACGTGCTGCTGTTGCCGCAATGAAAACAAATCGCCCGATCAAGATTCATTACACACGTGAAGAATCAATCCTTGAATCTTACAAACGTCATCCCTACGTTCTGAATTATAAAGTTGGCTACGCAAAAAACGGCAAGATTAAAGCAATGAAGATTGATATCCTTGCTGATGGCGGCGCGTATGTTTCGATGAGTCCGTTTGTAACCTGGCGTACTGTAGTTCAAGCCACCGGTCCATACGAGATTGAAAACGTTCAGACAGATGTTCGGGCAGTTTACACAAACAATCCTTACACGGGCGCCATGCGTGGATTTGGATCGCCACAACCGATCTTTGCGCAAGAATCTTTGATGGATGAAATTGCTTCACGACTTGGATTGACACCCGATGAAATCAGAAGAGTTAACGGATTGAAAGTTGGTTCTGTAACCGCTACCGGACAGACTCTGAAAGATCACGAAGTAAATTTAGTTCGTGTACTTGATGTTGCGTGCGGCAGTACAGACTTCATTACAAAATGGGAAAAAAATAAAAAGAAAAAATCTATCGTGGTGAATTACAATTCATCATCTCCAATTTTGAACGACTCCCAATTTATCCAACCGAAAGATGTAATCAAGAAAGGAATTGGTTTAGCCGTGAGTTTCCGCGGATGTTCTCTCGGTGCCGAAGGAATTGACGCAGCCGCAGCATACATATCTATTCAGAATGACGGCAGTGTATATCTTGATTGCGGTTTGGCGGAGAACGGGCAAGGTCTCCGTACAACATATTCCATCATTGCATCGGAAGTTTTGGGAATTACAACTGATAAAATTATCTATCTCGAACTTGATACCGGAATTACACCCGACAGCGGACCAACAGTTGCATCACGCGGAACAATAATGGGTGGCGGTGCGGTTAAGAACACAGCAGAAATTTTGCGGGATAGATTGATTCAACTGGTGAAGGATGAATACAAATTAAACGAAGAAGATGTTGTTTCATTTAGTGAGAACTTAGTCTTTTCAAGAAAGAAAGGATTGATCGCAAAGTTTCCGGAAATTTGCAAGTTGGCTTCAGCACGTGGAATTAATTTAGCAGCCGTTGGCTGGTACAAAAGTCCAAGTGTTCATTGGGACGAAGAGTTTGGTCAAGGCGATGCATATTTCACTTATGTTTACGGATGTCAAGTTGCGGAAGTGAGTGTTAACATCGCAACGGGAGAAGTTTACATTGATAAAGTCACTGCCGTGCACGATCCGGGAAAAATTATTAATCGCCTTGGTGCAGAAGGACAAGTTTACGGCGGTGTAACTCAAGGTGCCGGTTACGGAATTTTTGAAGAAGTTACTACCGACAAAGGATTTATACGCGAATTAAATTTTGATACTTACACAATTCCAACCAGCAAGGATATAACAGAGATTAAACCAATCTTTGTAGAAGGGAAAGAATCTTACGGACCATGGGGCGCAAAATCTTTAGGCGAACCGACTTTGGAATTAACTGCAGCAGCAATATCAAACGCGGTTTGCAACGCACTTGGCAAAAGATTTTTCAACTTACCGCTAAATCTTGAAGAAGTTTTGCTCAGTAAAAAACTTCGGCCGGCTGACACCAAAAGAGGGAGTCTGCAATGATGCCTTCATTAGAAATATTATTTCCGCAAGATTTGAATGAAGCGTTGAACGCTTTAATAATAAATCAAGAAAATGTTCATATCATTGCCGGCGGGACAGATGTAATTCCAGGATTGAATCAAGAATCAAATCGTTTCAAGAATACCCGCTTACTGATTGATATAAACAAAGTGCCCGAAGTGAAAGGGATTAATGTTGGAACAGAGAAAATTTCAATTGGCGCCGCAGAAACTTTTTCGGATATTCTTCAGAATGAAATTGTTCAAAAAAAATTACCGCTGCTTTGGAAGTCAGCCGGTACAATTGGAAGCGTTCAGATAAGAAACCGCGCAACACTTGCAGGCAATTTTGTAAATAACGCTCCTTGTGCAGATTCAGTTCCGGTTCTTTTAGTCTATAATGCTACGGTTGAAATTGAATCGCTCAATTCGAAAAGGGAAATTCCCTTGAATGACTTTTTAAGCGCACCCTACAAAACTAAACTCAATAAAGATGAAATGGTGACTCGGATTAACATTCCTATTCCGTCGAAAAAATTTGCAGGTGATTTTTATAAACTCGGAAGGCGAAGAGCTGTTGCCATCAGTAGAATTACTTTAGCTTTATTGATTAGTCTAAATAATAATATGATTGATGAGATTAGAATTGCCTCCGGCGCTGTTACACCGATCGGTACGAGGTTTTTTGATCTCGAAAAATTTGCAAAAGGGCAGACGGTTGAAGATCAATTTCTTAAAGAACTATCAAGAAAGTTAGGTGAACAAATTATTCAAGTCGCCGGACTCCGTTGGTCCAGCAAATATAAATTGCCTGTAGTTCAACAAATGTTTTATCAAATACTAAATAGAATAGTGTCATTCTGAATCGAGACGAAGTTGAGATGAAGAATCTCAACCATCTGAGTTGGAGATTCTTCGCTAGGCTCAGAAGGACCAAGAGTAATTATGATAAAAATAGAATTTATATTAAACAGAAAACAAGTATCAATTACCACCGAACCACACATTCGTCTGATTGATTTATTGAGAGATAAATGTGATTTAACAGGAACAAAAGAAGGATGCGGTGTTGGTGAGTGTGGTGCGTGTACTGTACTTATGAATGGACGCGCGGTAAATTCATGTTTGGTACTTGCTGCACAGGCAAATGATTCTGAGATTGTCACTATTGAGGGAATTGCCGAAGGAGAAGTACTGAGTTCACTTCAGAAAAATTTCCTTGTTCATGGTGCAGTTCAATGTGGATTCTGCACACCCGGAATGGTATTATCTGCTTCAGCACTGCTAGATCAAAAACCAAATCCAACCGATGAAGAGATTAAAGATTCGATAGCCGGCAACTTATGTCGATGCACCGGCTACAAACAAATTATTGAAGCAATTAAAGAAACAGTGAAAGAAATATCTTTAGCACAAAAACAATTTAAAGATGGCAAGACAACTTGATAAAACCGAATACAGAAAGTTCTTTGTTGAAATAAAGGAGCGTATTCATAAAGCTCAATATGAAGCTCTCCGAGCTGTCAATAAAGAATTGATTCAACTCTATTGGGATATCGGTAAAAAGATTGTTGAAAGACAAGAATTGCATGGATGGGGGAAATCTATTGTTGAAAATCTCTCATCTGATCTTCAAAACGAATTTCCTGGTATTGGAGGCTTTTCCGGAAGAAACTTTTGGTATATGTGAAATTTTTATGCTCTCTATTCTGAAAAACCAAAACTGCAACCATTGGTTGCAGAAATTAGCTGGGCAAAAAATTTAGTGATATTAGATAGATGCAAAGATGATCTTAAAAGAGAATTCTATATCAAGATGACTAAGAAGTTTGGCTGGACGAAAAAAGTTTTGTCATTTAATAATAATCTGAAATCAAACCATGCTACTGCATAATTCACTCGGAATATGTGTCGGGGCATCGACGGTCTCGTCGGTGAATTTGTTACCATCGAGTAACACTCAAGCGGCACTTGCGACTGAGATAATTCAGCACCATGGAAATCCAAAACTGATCGTCGAAAAGATTTTTCAAAATGGTATCCCGGAAAAGGTAGTCGTAACCGGACGAAAGTTCCGTAGATTATTAAATGTTCCTTCTATTTCTGAACCAGAAGCAATCGAATTAGCATTGGAGTATTTAAAGCTTGATGCAGACCTCATCGTTAGTGCAGGTGGAGAGAATTTTATTGCTTACCAATTAGATAATAACAGAAAGATCACAAAAAGTATAACGGGGAATAAATGTGCTTCAGGCACAGGGGAGTTCTTCCTTCAACAAATCAGACGGATGAATCTGGACGTTGAAGATGCCATTCAACTCGGGTGTGATGGAGAACCCTATAACATTTCCGGAAGATGTTCTGTTTTCTGTAAATCCGATTGCACTCATGCATTAAATAAAGGTGTTCTCAAGAAAGACGTTGTAGCCGGATTAAGCCGAATGATGGCGCAGAAGATAATTGAATTGATATCCAAAACACATGCCGATCGAATAATACTCATCGGAGGCGTATCGAGAAATGAATCCATCATTCGATTTCTTAAAGAACAGATCAATGATATCATAATTCCACCCGAATCGGCATACATTGAAGCACTTGGAGCGGCGATATTCGCATCGAAAAATAATCTTCCAAAGGTCAACAAAAAAAATATTTTCAGGTCAGAGCATTCAGCATTTTCTTTTCATGAAGACTTAAAGAAATTCGTTCATAAAGTTACATTTAAAGATTTCGAGAGAGGCACAGCAAATCCAAATGATGTTTGTATTCTTGGATTGGATGTGGGTTCAACTACTACGAAAGTCATTTTGATGAGAAAAGATGATTGTGCGATCCTTGCTTCTGAATATTTGCGAACGAACGGCGATCCGATCCAGGCTTCTGTTGAATGTTACAAAAGTTTGGTTAATCAATTATCCGTTCCGATCAAAATTATTGGATTGGGTGTAACAGGTTCGGGCAGACACATTTCCGGACTTCATGCTCAGAGTAAAGGAATTGTCAACGAAATTCTTGCACATGCAAATGCGACCGTTTATTTTGATAAAGATGTCGATACGATTTTTGAGATCGGCGGACAGGATGCAAAGTACACTTACATCACTGCAGGCGTTCCGAGTGACTATGCAATGAACGAAGCTTGTTCAGCGGGAACGGGCTCATTCCTCGAAGAAGCGGCGAAAGAATCATTGAATGTTGATAACCTAAGCATTGCAGAAATTGCACTGCAGGCAGATCATCCACCGAATTTCAACGATCAATGTTCGGCTTTTATCAGCAGCGATATCAAGAACGCTCTTCATGAAGGATTATCAAAAGAGAACATTATTGCAGGATTGGTTTATTCGATTTGTCTGAATTACACAAATCGTGTAAAAGGGAATCGTCCTGTTGGAGAAAAAGTTTTTATGCAAGGAGGAGTCTGTTACAACAAAGCAGTTCCGATCGCGATGGCGGCACTTACAGGCAAAGAGATCATTGTTCCACCCGAGCCGGGATTGATGGGTGCATTTGGAGTTGCTCTTGAAATTAAAAAGAGGATCGAGCTTGGTTTTATACAAGAACAAAATTTTGATCTTGATGGATTGATAAACCGAAAGGTTGAATACGGCAAATCGTTTATCTGTGCCGGTGGTGCTGAAAAGTGTGACAGAAAATGTTCCATCGCAATCATCGAAATCGAAAATAAAAAATTCCCATTTGGAGGTGCTTGCAATAAATATTATGAGCTTCAGCAAACCAGAGCTCTCAATATCAAAGAACGTAATATTGTTAAACTTCGTCAGGAACTTGTCTTCGATAAATATGTGCATGCTTTCATTCCTGAAGTTAATGCACAAACGATTGGAATCTCTAAATCATTTTTAACGAATACATTCTATTCGCTCTTTCATAATTTTTTCAACCGGCTTGGATTTACAATTATTTTGGGGAGCGAACCAGTCAAAGCCGGAATCGAAAAACAAAATGCAGCTTTCTGTTATCCGGTTGAATTGGCACATGGATTTTTTCAGGATCTTATCGACAAACAACCCCATTATATTTTTCTTCCACACATAATCGAAACTTATGTTAAGGATAGTGCAGGCTACACTAAGAACTGCGTTTTTATTCAATCTGAATCATATTATTTGAAGACCGCATTTAAAGATTCGCTTGGAAAGATCAAAATTCTAAATCCCGTAATTAATTTTTCGAAAGGATATGAGTCATCGAAAGATGATTTTATAAATTTAGCAGTAGAACTTGGGCAAACTGAAAAAAAATCATCCGAAGCTTTCGATCTTGCGCTCAAAGAATTCAAACTGATGTTGAATGAATTTAAGGAGATCGGGAAAAGAACATTAGATAATCTTGAACAAAATCCGGATGATTTTGCTGTGGTACTTTTCGGAAGATCATATAATTCTTTTGCTGATGAAGCAAACTTGGGCATTCCACAAAAGTTTGCTTCTCGTGGGATGACTATAATTCCACATGATTTTCTTCCAAGTGAAAATCTCGGCACATTTGATACAATGTACTGGGCTGCCGGGAAACAAATTCTTCGCTCTGCTAAGTTTGTGAAAGATCATCCTCAACTTTTCGGTGTCTACATAACAAATTTTAGCTGCGGACCAGATTCATTCCTCATCACTTTCTTCAGAAACATAATGGGGAATAAACCATCGCTGACATTGGAACTTGACAGTCATTCAGCCGACGCCGGTATCAATACAAGGATCGAAGCTGCTTTGGATATCATCAAACGATATCGCGAGCTTTCAAAGAAGGGAATTATCAAAGAAGAGAAGAAGAACTTCAAGCCACTCGAATTTGTTGATGCATACAATTTTGTTTGTTCAGATGGTAAAAAATATTCTATCAAAGATAAAGATGTAAAGATGTTGATACCGAGCATGGGGCGTTTCGGGACAGAAGCATTTGCAGCAGCATTTAGACATATTAACGTGAATGCAATTCCACTCCCGGTTTATGATTATCAGACACTTTCTATGGGAAGAGGAAATACCACGTGCAAAGAATGTCTTCCGCTTATTTTAAACACCGGCTCATTTCTTGAATATTTAGGCAAGCATAGAAGTAACGAGAGTGAAAAAATATTGTATTTCATGGCAGACGGTACGGGTCCATGTCGTTTTGGACAGTATAACGTCTTCCTGAAAGAACTTATCAACAAAAAAGAAATTCCAAATGTTGGAATTTATACTTTGACCGAAAAAAATTCTTACGGTGGATTGGATGATGAGTTTACAAAACGAGGGTGGGCTGCGCTTGTAACTGCCGATGTGATGCAGCAGATCTTTTTTGCTATGCTTACGATAGCGAAAGAACCCAAATATGCAAAGGCGATGCTTGATGAAGTGTGGAAAAAAATTCTATTAGTTTTAGAAAAAGGCTCGCTTAAAGAACTTTACGATCGACTGGATGAACTTGCAAAACGACTAAGAACTCTTGAGAGAAGAATTGAACTTAATGATGCTGTTAAGGTCGCACTTATTGGCGAGATTTTTGTACGCAACGAAGAATTCTCAAGGATGGAATTAGTCGAAAGACTAATCGAAAACGGAATATTGGTCAAGGTGACACCAATTACCGAATATGTGCATTATTCGAATTACACTTACAAACGAGATATGAAGAAAGATAAAGCTTCTCTCAAGGAAAAAGTTAAATTCAAAATAAGAGAGTATGTTCAACATAGGATTGAGCACAATATCAAGAAAGTACTTTCAAAATCCGGCTTTTATGAATTTGAAATGATTAATATAGAAAAATTGCTTAGCCGTGCAGAGCATTTGATCGAAAAAGATGTGGAAGGAGAAGCGATATTGACTGTCGGTTCGGCATTTTATGAAATATTGGATCACGTTTCCGGTGTTGTTGCGTTAGGACCGTTTGGATGTATGCCTTCACGATTAGCCGAGAGTATTTTAAGTGTAGAGATGAATTTAAAAGGTAAAAGAGAATCTGAAAAAAACAATTCGATATATCAAGGACTTGAGATCGAAAACCTACCTTTCTTAGCTGTTGAAACAGATGGAAATATATTTCCGCAGATCATTCAATCCAAGATCGAAATTTTCATTCAACAAGTTCATCGGACGCACAAGAAACTTCGAGGTTCTAAATAGTACCGGCTACAAACAAATCATTGACGCTGTAAAAGCAACAGCGAAAGACCTAACACACAATTCCAAATAACAATTTCCAAATTTCAAATAATTTTCAATTACCAATCTCCATTTTTTGGAATTTGAGAGTTGGTATTTATTTGTTGATTGTCTTTTGGTTCTTGGAATTTCACACCACTTAAAATAAATACGAATAACTTTTTCGGACAGAATTGATTAGTTCAGTTAGCTTTTCAAATTCATCGCGTTCGGTGTTCAGCTTAAATGAAGTTTCAACAACTTCTCCATTTTCTGCTAAAACAATAATTCCATCTTCCATTTTCCATCGTACATCTAACATAGTTTGATTTTGATCTGTTCCCGTTCTAAAGAAGAATCCATCATTGCTTCCATTCTTAAATTCTTCCTCGCTCCAATACAAAGTAATTTTTTCTTTATACGGCGCACCCTGGTGAGGACAGAAAGTTTCGCAGTTACCGCACTCATTGCACAAAGCATCTAGATGAATGATCTGGTATTTATCTCTAAACGAAGTTGAATTAATTTCGATCGATACATTAGCACGGTTTGGGCAAACTTCCACGCATTTGTTACAGATGAAATTACATCCTAAACATCTTCCGGCTTCAGATATAAAATCTGAATGATTCTGGCTGTTAATCTGGCCTTTTCTACTTCTTATATCATTAAGATGCTCTTGATTATCAACTAAATAATTTTTAACCGGCTGGATTAAATGCTCAAGATTTTCTTTCCGGATAATTGCATCTGCCGCAGTTTTTCCGTCAGCAATTGACTCAACTACTGTGGATGGTCCTCTTAATGCGTCACCACCGATAAAAACATTTTCGATCATCGTTTCGTTTGAGCTAGAAACTTTCACTCTATCTTTCTCTAAAGGAATTCGGTTTTCCAATAAAGACATTGTATCAACACGTTCGCCGATGGCAGAGATAACGGTATCAACCTGAATTTCTACAAACTCCCCCTCAACCGGTACAACATTTTTCCGTCCATCCGGACCAACATCGTCAAGCTTCATCTTTTGACAAGTAAGAACTCCGTTCAGGAATTTCGCGGGAAGTAATAGCTCTCTGAATTCCACTCCATCTTTTAACGCAGATTGAAATTCCTCTTTATCGGCGGGCATCTGTTCTTTTGTCCTACGATAAATCAAATACACTTTTTCAACACCATCATACCGTTTTGCTGCACGGGCGCTATCCATAGCAGAATTACCGCCACCTATGACGGCTACAGATTTTCCAAGAGTAAAAATTTGCGCATTGTGATGATCCTTCAAAAATTCTATCGCACCCAAAATATTTTCATCATCGCTTATTAACTGAATTTTATTTGATACCTCGGCGCCGATTGCGATATAAATGTATTTAAATCCTTCATTCTTCAGTTTTTCTGTTGAAAAATTTGGATCCATTCCAAAAATAAATCTGATTCCATGCTTCTCTATAAATTCAATGTCTTTCTCAATTGCATCTTGAGGCAAACGGAATTTTGGCAAAACATTTTTCACAATTCCGCCGGCATTCATCTCCCGCTCGAAAATAGTAACATCAAATCCGGCTTTGGCTAAAAAGTATGCGGCAGATAAACCTGAGGGACCCGCACCAATTATCGCAATTTTGGTATTGTTCTGATTTTCCAAAAAATCAGTTTTAAATTTTTTGAGGTAAGACTTGTATCCCTTCTCGGCAGCTTCTTTCTTGAGATCTCTAATTAATACGGGATCATCATAATCCCATCTGGTGCAATGGTACATACACTGATGATCGCAAATGTACCCGGTTATATGAGGTAAAGGATTTTTAGAAATGATAAGTTCAAAAGCTTCTTCATATCTCTTCTGCTCCACTAATCTAATGTAAGCAGCAACATCTTGATGTATCGGGCAAGCTTCCTGACACGGCGCAATGAAACAATCCAACATGGGCAAACTCTTCGGAATCTTGATAGAATTTATTTCCCGTTTCTCCTTCGAATAATTTCTTTCGGAAAGGGACTCTTCAGCTACAGTTTTTAGAACAGACAAATTAATTTTATTGCCCCGTTTATTCTTTAGATAATTATTCTCTGCTGTTTCAGTAATTTGTGATAAACGCAAATATCCGCCAGGTTTCAACAAGTCGGTAACAAATGTAATTGGTGAAATTCCTGTCTGAAGAATTTCTTGAATGTTATGATTGGTTGCACCGCCGGAATAAGAAATATTTATCTCTCCATTAAACTCGGTTGCAAGTTTGTTCGCCAAATTTATTGTTAATGGGAAGATTGATCTGCCGGACATATACATATCATTGCCTGGCAATACTTGAATTGTGTTTTTTACTCCCAGTGTGTTTGAAAGTTTTATCCCAAAAACTCTATTGTTTGCTGCGGCAAACGCACGCAGACGGTTAATCATTGGTATTGCGTCTTTATATTGCAAATCATGGTCGAATGAACTCTTATCGAGGCTAATATATTTGTATCCAAGTTTATGAAGTGTATTGTGTACAAAATCGTATCCTAAAAGTGTTGGATTTAACTTGACATAAGTATGCAGATTTTTTTCTTGAATCAGATATTTGGCAATTGCTTCGATTTCTTGTGGCGGACAACCATGCATAGTTGAAAGAGTAACCGAAGTGGAAATTTGTGGCGAAATCTTTTCTATCTTTTTGATGGTCTCTTCAATCTTATCCTGGTTAATAGAAAAATTCTCCTCGAGTAATTGAATCGTAAATTTATTCCGGAGTTGATTGATTAATTGGGATTTGTATAAAGCGAACAATTCATTCTTCGATGCATCTTTCAACTCTTCTATGAATCTATCCATTCTTTCCGTTTTTATCCCATCCAGATCGTAACCAACGCTCATGTTAAAAACAAATCCTCTCTCGGATTGCGAAAGTTGAAATATGTTTTTCAAGAGATGAAGTAAAATCCACGCTTTGACATATTCCGAGTAGGATTCATCCAGAGAAAGTTCTTGAGACCATTCCACGTTATAGCCTTCATCTTGTGCATCTATGCATGGTTTATCAATCTTTAAGTTGTCTAACTTCTGAACTGTCTTGAGTTCAAAAAACCTTCCGCCAACCAGATAAGCGCTGATAATATTTTGTGTCATCTGAGTATGGGGTCCGGCTGCGGGTCCAAATGGTGTATCAAGAGTCTCACCAAAGATCTTTTCATCACCTCTTATTTTTGTATAGTGAAATTTTGCTGAAGGAATTCCGAATATTGTCTTTTGATTGGCATATTCGGAAATAATCCAGTTGATCAAATTTCGAAAAGGAATTGGCTGCATCTTATCCGACATAATAAATCCCAAAATTGTTCTTGTTAAATATAAATATAAGATATAACGGTATTAAGTATGAAAGCAATTTTGTAATTTCCGATCAAAATAATTTGTTACTTTGAACCATCTTTGGCGGGGAAGAGTCTAAATCACTTCTTTGGTTTAAGATTCTTTATTTCGCAGAAGTGCAATTCGAAAGGACAAAGCAAGAAATTAATTATCTTAAATAAATGGTACTAACATGGAAAACTCATTAAACGAAAAATTATTCGGCGCAGTTGAGGCTGAAAAAGAAAACCTATTTTCACTAATTCAAAAACTGATTCAAATCAGAAGTTACAGCGGTGAAGAGAAAGAAATCGTTGAGTTCATTGTATCGAAGATGAAAGAATACGGATTTGATGAAGCATACCATGATGCGTTTGGAAATGCAATTGGAAGAATTGGAAATGGTCCGATCAAAATTATGTTTGATGCGCACATTGACACAGTGAAAGTAACCGAAACTGAAACTTGGACGCACCCGCCATTCGGCGGAGAAATTGTAAACGGAAAAATGTATGGCCGCGGCGCAGTTGATGAGAAGCCGGCTATGGCTGGATTTATGATCGCCGGTAAAGTGTTGAAACAAATTTATGGAGATAATTTTCCATTCACTCTTTATGTTGTCGGTTCAGTTCTTGAAGAAGATGCCGACGGTTATCCGCTTTATCATATTATCGCCAACGAAGGAATCAAACCGGATTACGTTGTGCTGGGCGAACCTACCGATCTAAAAGTTTACCGCGGACAGCGTGGAAGAATGGAAGTGAAAATTACAGCTACCGGCAAATCCGCTCACGGTGCGCATAACCAGAAAGGTATTAACGCTATCTATAAGATGATGCCAATTGTTGCAGAAATTGAGAAACTCGATAAAAAATTGAAACCGAAAAATCCTCTCGGCAAAGGATCAATTACTGTCAGCAACATAACTTCCAAAGCACCTTCGATGTGTTCGGTTTCGGATTTCTGTCAGATTCATCTTGATAGAAGAATGACAATTGGTGAAAACAAAAATTCTGTGGTAAAGGAATTGAAAGCCATCATAAAGAAATTTAAGAGTGATGCAAAAGTTTCCATTCCAAATGTTGAAGGTGTTAGCTGGAAGGGAACAAACTTTTCTCAAGAAGCATATTTCCCTACGTGGGTTTATGACGAAAAGCATCCGTTAGTTGATGCGGCGATGAAAACTTCCAAAGCGGCTATGGGAAAAGCGAAGAGCGGTGTCTGGAGTTTTTCCACTAACGGTGTTGCAACAGCGGGACATTTCGGAATTCCGACAATTGGTTTTGCGCCGGGTAAAGAGGAACTTGCTCATTCTTCAAAAGAAGAACTTGTGCTTAACGATCTTTTGAAAGCGACAAAGTTTTATTCACTGTTCCCGTTTATGATTACAGGAAAGCAATAGAGTGGAGAATCAAAATTTGAAGTCACAATTTGTGACTTCAAGTTGGGGCACCATGCGAAAGAGGATCTTAACGTTTTCACATGTAAATAAGTCAAAAAAAATACGAAAGTGAGATCGAATGACCGAGCTAATTAGAAATCGTGTAGTATCTCTTATTCGATATTTTCGAGGTCAAAAAGTTATACTTGATAGTGATATTGCTCTACTTTACGGAGTGGAGACGAAACGACTTAAAGAAGCAGTAAGAAGAAATATTGAAAGGTTTCCACTGGACTTTATGTTTAAACTTAGCAGTGAAGAATACGCTTCTTTAAGGTCGCAAATTGCGTCCTTAAAAAGGGGGCAGCATTCGAAATACTTACCATTTGCTTTTACTGAACAAGGTGTCTCTATGCTTTCGAGTGTTCTTAACTCTTCCAAAGCTATAAAAGTAAACATAGAAATCATGAGAGCTTTTGTAGAGCTTCGAAGGTTGATTGATGCCAATAAAGAACTTCTTGTTCGTATTGAACAAATGGAAAAGAAATATGATAAACATTTTCAAATAGTATTTGAGGCAATAAAAGAATTAATGAGAGAAGATGAAAAACCAAAACGTAAAATTGGGTTTTGAAGCTCTTTACTCTTGAAAGTAACAAAATTTTATTCGCTTTTCCCGTTCAAGTTGGTTGAAAATATTTAAAAGAAATAGCACACGGATGACACAGATTTTACAGATTCCCGCTGATTGAATCCGTGAAAACCAACGTCATCTGTGTTATCTGCGTTCTATTACATAAAAAGGAGCAAAAATGGAAACAAGATTTAAAGGAAGACATTTTATAACAGAGGACAACTGGACGAAAGAAGAACTGGATATAGTTTTTGAAACAGCGTTCGACTTGAAGAAAAAATTCTATGCTGAAGAGCAAACTCTCTGGTTGCCGTATAAAACATTATTTATGATGTTCTTTGAACAATCAACCCGAACGAGAAACTCGATGGAAGCCGGAATGACTCAACTAGGCGGGCACGCTCACGATTTAACTCCGGATAAAATGCAGATCACGCACGGTGAAGTTGCAAAAGACACTGCAATAATTCTCAGCCGCATGGGTCACGGCATTGCATGTAGAAATTGTTTCTACGGAGTTGGTAATAAATATTTAAATGAACTCGCTCAATATTCGCACAAACCTGTTATGTCGCTTCAAGATGATGTATATCATCCGTTCCAAGGACTTGCAGATTTGATGACGATCTTTGAGCACATGGGTAGAAATACCGAAAGATTAAAAGTAACTGTCTCGTGGGCATACGCAACAACGCATTCAAAACCTCTCAGCGTTCCGCAAACACAAATTCTTCTTTTCCCTCGTTACGGAATTGACGTTACCGTAGCTCACCCAAAAGAATTTCCGTTAAGTAAAAACATTGTAGAAAAAGCTCAAAAGAACGCAATTGAGGGCGGGGGTAGTTTATGCTTCACAAATAATATGGATGAGGCTTTTGAAGGCGCTCACATTGTTATCCCCAAAAACTGGGGCGGCTTTGGCTATTATGATGAAGAGCATTATCTCTCTAACGAAGATGAATGCAAAAAAGAGATGAAAAGTAATCTTGAAAAATATAAGAGTTGGATTTGCGACGATAAGAGAATTAAACTGGCAGACAAGAATGTAAAACTAATGCACGCTCTTCCGGCGGATAGAAATAATGAAGTTACTGACGCCATTCTCGATGATCCAAATATTTCAATTGTGTTTGATGAAGCTGAGAATCGTCTTCATACGGCAAAGGCAATCATGGGATTAACAATGTGAGTATGTCATTCTGACGAACGAAGTGAGGAAGAATCTCCTAAGATAAAGTTGTAAGAGATCCTTCGTCGTCTGCTTCGACAGGCTCAGTATGACTCCTCAGGATTATAAATGAAAAAATATTTTTACAAATGTTTCGACTGCGGAAAGACTTTCGATAAAGATGAGGTTGAAAGTCATTTGATCTATCTTTGTCCGGCTTGCGGTTCCGTTGAAAAGAACCAGCCGTTGCGCGGAGTTCTCCTTATCGAATATGATTATGAATCAATTAAAAAAAATCATACAAAAGAAGAATTCCTAAAATTGTCACCTGGAAAATTTTGGCAGTATGGTTTTCTATGGCCTCTCAATTTTGAGCCTTGTCATTCTGAGGAACGGAGTGACGAAGAATCTCAGATCAATAAAGAAAAAAAATCTTCCTTTGTCCCTTCTGGAATCACTCAAAATCAACTCGGTAAGATTTCCCTTCCGACAAACGGTTTGTTAGAGTATTCATTCGAAGGAAATAAATTTCTTGTTCTTGATGACACACGCAATCCAACTTTATCTTTCAAAGACCGGGCTTCAAGTCTGGTGGCAATTAAAGCAATACAACTTGGAATAAAAAAGATTGCCGCTGCATCCACCGGAAATGCAGGATCTTCACTTGCGGGTATTTGTTCGCGGCTCGGATTGAGTTCGGTTATATTCGTTCCCAGAAACATTCCAGAGGCGAAAAGAATACAAATTCAATCTTACGGTGCGGAAATTTATTTAGTTGACGGTGACTATGATTTAGCTTTTGATACATGTCTTGAAATCTCTACAGAAAAAAAATGGTACAACAGAAACACTGCTTACAATCCGCTCACAATTGAAGGGAAAAAATCTGCCGCGTTCGATATTTTTCTATCCACAAACGGAAATATGCCCGATATTATTTTTGTCCCGACCGGTGACGGTGTAATACTCTCCGGACTTTACAAAGGTTTGTGGGAGTTGAAAGAACTTGGCTGGATTGAAAAAATACCAAAGTTAATCTGTGTTCAGGCCGAAGGAGGGAATGCTGTGGTGCGATATACATCCAATCAAAAATTTGAATACAAGTCTGCTTCGAGCGTTGCCGATTCAATTTGTGCTGGTGCACCAAGATGTTTGTACATGGCGTACAATGCAATTGTGAAATCTGACGGCGATGCAGTTGAAGTGAGTGACGAAGAAATATTAGATGCTCAAAAAATTGTAGCTCAAAAATTCGGTATATTATTAGAGCCATCTTCATCTTCCACATTTGCGGCTTTTAAGAAATATATTAACTCCAAAAAAATTAGCGATGAATCAGTATTGCTTCTTTTTACCGGGAATGGATTGAAGGATATGTCGGCGTTAAGAATATGGAATAAAGAAATTGAACCGGTTAGAACTGAAGATTTGAAAAAAATGTTTCTTAAAAAGTAATTTTTAGTTTGGCGCTGGATAGAACCGGCGAAAATAATTCAAGGGGGTGGTCTATTTTTAGCTAAATCATGCTGACGGCAATTACCTAAAAATGCCCCGGTACTATTGAAAAATTATTCTGATATGGTTAAAAAGAAAATAAACGGGCTATTGATTGCTGCTGGCTTTTCTAAAAGGATGGGTGATTTTAAGCCCTTGATGGATTACAATAACAATCCATTCATTGTCCTTATCACTAAAAAGCTTCTTGATGTTTGCGAAAACGTAATCATTGTTACAGGCCACAAAAGTATTGAAGTCGAGAATACAATCAAGTTTGCCTTCATTGAAAATAATTTATTTCCGCGTGTTAGAATTGTAGTTAATCCTGATTATGAAAAAGGGATGTTCACTTCACTTCAAACCGGTTTGAAAGAACTTACTGATTCTAATTGGGTGTTATTCCACTTTGTAGATCAGCCCTTTCATAAAGAAAAATTTTATAAAGAATTTATTTCTCAAATAGATGAGAATTACGACTGGATTCAACCGATGTACGATGGCAAGGAAGGTCATCCCGTAATGTTTAAGAAAACTGTCTTCGAAAAAATTATCACAAGTCCGGAGAATCACATACTGAGATTAATAAGAGATGACGGTTTGACAAAGAAAAAAAAATGGGAGTGTAGTTATTCACAAATATTAAAAGATTTTGATACAAAAGAAGATTTTGAGAAATTCAGTGAAAATCAATAACCGAGCTGTTTAAGTTTCTGAGCAACATATTGAGATAGAGTATATGGTTGCCTCATTTCAAAATTAACAAACGATTTTTTTTTGTAGTCAAAAACTCTTATGTGTTTTAGATTTTTATAAACAATCAGATCAACATCAACAGCATCGGAAAGTTTATTTAACATCTTCGTAGATAAGTTTGCAAGATCATAATCGAATTTAGTTATTTTATCCCAAGTCGTTTCATCCTGCACAACGTTAAATCCCAAAGACTCAAACATAGATACTAATCGTAGTCTCTCTTTATCAAGTATGAAGTTATAGTTCTCGGCCGGTCTTAACGGCATAATAAAAACAGAAGTTGGCTTTGTATCTGTAGTAGTTTCTTGTGCAAAAGAGATTGACACAAAAAGAATGAGAAACATTGTTGAGAAGAAAACAGATTTTGTTTTCATGATTCCTCCTTAATATTAATAAAATTCTTCTTGATTCTTATTGGTTATAATGTTAGCAGTTTCAAAAAACAAGGCAAAATTTCAGTTGATGAAAGCTCTATGACAAGAAAAAGTGCGTATCCTAATAGGAGAACCCTAAATAAAAGTTTTCTCTTTATATTTAATGAGTAATCTGCCTTAACTTACGCGCCATAATTACACCAATTTCATTCAAAGAATTTGTTTTACCGAATAAGCCCCAGTTCTCGTTAAAATTAATTCTTTCATGCAAAGTAATCGTTTTATTCTTTGTGTCATATACTTTGAAGAGAATGGGTTTATAAACATTCTGATAAGTGTATAAACCGTTTGATCTTACATTAGAAAAATTTGTTACTCTACCATAAACTATAAAATCAACATCAATTAAGGTAGATAGAGTGTCAACCATATCGTTTGATAAATTTGCCAAATTATATTCTTTCTCAAGAATCTTTGACCATATTAGATCATCTTCTATCAAATTGTAACCTTCTTGTAGAAATCCTAATTGAAACGCTTCTCTAATTAAATCCATTCTATACGGATAATATTCCATTTCAACGAATGGCATTACGATAATTTTTAATTGTTTTTGGGAAGAGGTAGAATTTTCTTGCGAAAAGGTTAGTGAGGAGAGTGTGAGGAAAAGAATCAGCATAAACAATTTATGTTCAGCAAGGTTCTTCATACATACCTCATATTATGGTATTTAACTTAGAATAAATTTCAGTAAAAACAAGTACAAAAAAATCTACAAAGTTTTAATTGCCAATTGTCCGCACGCGGCAGCAATATCATCGCCCTGTGTTTCTCGAATCATAACTGTGATATTATTATTACGGAGTTTATCTGCAAAGAGATGAATCTCATCAAGAGGTGTCGGTTCAAGCTCGGCAGAAATTCCGCCGGGATTCATATGGTTAATGCTGTTAAATGGAATAATATTAATCTTAGACGGGAGAGAACTGCAAAGAGCGGTTAGTGCTTTCACGTCTTTAACGCGGTCGTTTAGATCTTTCAACATTGTGTACTCAAAAGTGATACGTGTTTTGGTCTTCTTCGCATAATATTTCAACGCTTCCACATTTTCTTTAAGTGGATATTTTTTGTTGATCGGCATTATTTGAGTACGGATCTCTTCGAAAGCAGAGTGAAGCGAGAATGCAAGTTTAACCCGCAAGTTTTTATCAGCAAGATCCAATATTTTTGGTGCAATTCCCGCAGTTGAAACTGTAATGCGTTTTCGGCTTAATCCTTTTGTCAATTCATGCGTAAAAATTTCAATGCTCTTTAAGGTTGTTTCATAATTCAATAGCGGTTCGCCCATTCCCATGAAAACGATGTTAGTAATATTCTCTTTACCGTATTCTTTTGCAGCGAGCAGATATTGGTCAACGACTTCTCCTGCAGAAAGATTTCTCTTGTAGCCCATTAATCCAGTCGCACAGAATTTACAATCAAGTGGGCAGCCAACCTGGGTTGAGATACAGAGTGTATTTCTATTTTTCTCGGGTATAACAACAGATTCGATTTTCCGGTTATCGTATGTAGCGAATAAATATTTTTTTGTACCGGTTGATTGCGAATCTTGTGTAGTAACTAAGTTTAGAGTTTGCAGTTCACAGTTGGCAGTAAGTTTTTGACGAAGCTCTTTAGAAAGATTCCCCATCTCTGAAAAATCTGTAGAGAGATGGTTATACATCCAATTGAAAACTTGTTGCGCACGGAATTTAGGCTCCTCAATCGAAACAAAATAATCTTGAAGTTCGGGTAGAGTTAAGCCCTTTAACTGTATCTTTTTTTCTTTTGTGTTCATCCGTTACAAATATAGGCATGAAGTTACAAAGAGACAAAGTGACTGATTGAATGGGCAAAGAATATCTCAAATATTATGAACCTTTTCGCCTAGCTACAAAAGCAGTGTGTGTCTCGTTGATTAAAGAGAAAGTTTGAAATTTGGAAAGGCATTCTTTAGTTTGCACACAAGTTGATAAAAATAAATCAGATTTTGGAGATCATATGAATTTTGAATTAACCGAAGAGCAATTGATGATTCAACAGACAGCACGTGAGTTTGCGGAATCTGAAATTGCACCCTCTGCTGTAAAGCGCGATATAGAAGCAAAGTATCCTACCGAAATTGTTAAAAAACTCGGTGAACTCGGATTTATGGGAATGATGGTTTCACCGCAGTATGATGGCGCCGGACTCGACACTGTGAGTTATGTTTTAGCAATGATTGAAATTTCCAAAGTGGATGCGAGTCTCGGTGTAATTATGTCTGTGAACAATTCTCTTGTCTGTTACGGATTGGAAAAGTGGGGAAGTGATTTCATTAAAGAAAAATATTTGAAACCACTTGCGCGCGGTGAAAAACTTGGAGCGTTTGCTCTTTCAGAACCCGAAGCCGGAAGCGATGCTACACATCAACAAACTTCTGCGGTTAAAGATGGAGATCATTGGGTTATTAACGGAATGAAAAACTGGATCACCAACGGGACATCTGCTGATTATTATTTGGTTGTAACTCAGACCGATAAAGAGAAAGCCCATCACGGTATAACAACCTTTTTAGTTGAAAAAGGAACACCCGGTTTTGGACATGGTGTTAAAGAAGATAAACTTGGAATCCGCAGCAGTGATACTTGCTCGTTGACTTTTGAAAATTGCAGAGTGCCTGAAGAAAATGTTATTTGGGAAGTTGGTAAAGGATTTAATTTTGCAATGAATACTCTAAATGGCGGAAGAATTGGAATTGCTTCTCAAGCTGTTGGAATTGCAGAAGGCGCACTTGAGGTTTCAACGAAATATGCAAAGATCAGGAAAGCATTCGGAACTGAGATTGCTCATCATCAAGCTATTCAATTCAAACTTGCGGATATGTCAACTAAGGTTGAAGCTGCAAAACTTTTAACTCTTCAGGCGGCGGCATTAAAAGATGCAGGCAAAAAACACATTAAAGAATCAGCAATGGCGAAATTGTATGCATCTAAAATTTCAGTTGAATGCGCCCTCGAAGCTATACAAATTCACGGCGGATACGGTTATGTGAGAGAATACCTGGTTGAGAGATATTTGCGCGACGCAAAAATTACAGAGATTTACGAAGGAACATCGGAGATTCAGAGAATCGTAATTGCCAGAGAATTATTGAAAGACTAAGGAGGATGAGATTTATGAATAAGGAATTGAATAAGGCGATCGAGGCTATTAAAGAGATTGCCGATCCCGACAAAATAATTTTGTTTGGTTCGCATGCTAAAGGGAAATCAAATTTTGATAGTGATATAGACTTGCTTGTTTTGAAAAGAGGAGTTAAAAACCGAAGAGAATTAGCTCAAAAAATTTATATGAATTTCACTGATATTGGTGCCCCTGTTGATGTTATTGTTGAAGACCCTGTAGAGTTTGAAATAAAAAAGAAAGATCCTTTTCTTATCTATAAAGAAATAGCTGAAAGCGGTAAGGTTGTGTATGAAAGAAATTAAGAAAGCTAAGGAATGGTTAGACAGAGCCAAGAGCAATCTTTCGGTTGCAAAATTGGGCAAAGCTGATGAGTGTATTTTCTATGAAGACTTATGCTTCGAAGCTCAGCAGTCTGTTGAAAAAGCTTTGAAAGCACTTTGCATATACAATCAAATTTCATTTCCCAAAACACACGATATTTCTTTTTTAATCTCCCTTCTTGAGAAAAATGAGATAGAAGTTTCTGACAGAATTAAAAACGCCAAGAGGTTAACTGATTACGCTGTTGAAACTAGGTATCCTGCGGATCTTGAACCAGTAACTGAGAATGAATATAAAACTGTGATTAAAATTGCAGAAGAAGTTTTTGAATTGATTGATCAAATAATAAAATGATTGCTCGACTGTTAATTTCTTTTTTGTTCATAACTGAAATCTCATATGCCCAAACTGACTGGGTGAAGTGGGAGTCTAAGCAAATCTCTTATGAGATCCCCACTCATCAACAGAACAATTACACAGTTGATAAATCGGGTTTTGGTTTGACAATACTTTCAGTTGTACGAAATGCGTATTACTTTTTTATTTCTGATCTGGATGGCAACAACTGTGCGTTTTCGCCGTCATGTTCATCATTCTATCTTCAAGCAATTAAGGAAACAAGCATAATTAAAGGTACATTGATGTTTGCCGACAGATTCACCCGCGATATAAATTTTTTCAAAGGATCAAATCATTATCCTTTATTGTCTTCAAACAAATTTTTTGATCCGGCATCTAACTACACTCTTCATTTCGAAAAAATAAAATTCTAACCCGACCGTGATACTATCAAACGCTCAAAAATCATTTTCTGTGAAAAGTAACTCATACTTTATCTTACTAATTTTTTTGATAATTCCACTGACAACTAACAACTGTCAACTAACAACTGACAATAACTATTTCTCTCCTTATCACCGATTGAAATTTGGTGACTATCTATTTAAGGAAAAAGACTACTTGCGTGCCGCTAACGAGTTCAAAGAATATCTAAAAGTCAGCAGTAACGATACCGTTCAATTCAAGTTTGCCAACAGTCTTTATAAGATTGGCCGATTCACTGAAGCCGCCGATAATTTTAAGGGATTGTTTTTTAGTTCATCGCTCTCGGAAGAAGCTCGATTGATGTTTTATGAATCGAATTTTTTCAAAAACGATTTCAAGACTTTTCGCCAGCTTACTGAACAAACTAATTATCAGACACTCAAGTACCAGGATGAAATCGAACGGTTAAAATCCACAACATACTTTTTTGACGATGCCGTTCTTCCCAATGAAAATGTCTTGCTTAAACATTTCCCGGATTCGGTTCAATCACAATTGTTTCAGTTTTATTATCAGAAAAAATTTCCGCAGAAAAAAAGTCTAACTACGGCAGCTTTGTTATCAACTCTTATACCCGGTGCGGGAAAAATTTACACCGGAGAAATTGGTGATGGGATAACGGCATTAATTACAACAGCATTATCTGCATACTTAGCATATACAAACTTTAAAGCCGATCATCAATTTAGAGCCTGGTTGTTCACAGGTCTTACCGCATTTTTCTATGGTGGCAGCATTTATGGATCTGCTACCTCAGCACAAATTTATAATACGCGTATCCGCTTCAATTTTGATAGCGAAGTAAAGCTATACTTCGAACAGAGGGACTATTTTTTACCAAAGATTGATTTCTGAGATGAAGATTCGATTAATATACATATCGTTTCTGTTCTTTTTTGCTTTTGTTCTTAAAGGACAGGATTATTTGTCTTTACAATTTGATCACGCAAGTAATCTATTCAACCAAAAACGATACTTTGATGCCGTCACTGAATTCAAGCGCTTACTCTTTTTCGATTCAACCAAATCATATCAGTATGAAGCCAACTTTAAAATAGGCGAAAGTTACAAAGCCGGTGCAAAATTCGATGACGCAATTAGATATTTTTCATTTGCGGAAATTAACGCTCGCAACGAAGATGAACTCTTTGAATCAAAAACGCAGATCATCCGGACAAATATTCTTCGGCGGACTACCGGCAGGGCTCTTCAGTTATGCGATGAGTTGGAAAAGGATGAGCGTTTCAAATATAAGAGAGATACAATAAATTATTGGCGTGGCTGGGCTTTTATGTTTGCCGATGATTGGAAAAGTGCTGCTAAAATCTTTGCATTAATAAATCCCTATCATGAGCTGAAATTATTGGCTGAAAGTACCGAAAAAGCCAAAGTTTCTGTAACATTTGCAAAGGTAATTTCATATATTTTGCCCGGCGCAGGTGCAATCTATTCGGGAAAGTTTTTATCTGGATTAATGTCTTTAGGATGGAATACTCTTACCGGATATTGGACGATCAATTCATTCATCGAAAAAAGAGCTTTCGATGGAATTGTTGTTGGAGAACTTTTATGGCTCCGTTTTTACAGAGGCGCTATTCAGAACGCAGAAGATTTTGCGGTTGAAAAAAATTTAGAGATAGCAAATAAATCTTTACGATTTCTACAGAACGAATATAAGGGCATTGAACCGTGAAGCTTTCAGAAGATGAAATTAGGAAAATTACATTCGAAGCAATTAGCGAATTGGGAGATAAAGCCACTCCCGAAGCGGTAAAAGAACTTGTCCGCAAACGTGTTGAAAATATGGGTGGCGATTATAAGTTCGAGAAAGGCGATGCCTCCTCGGGACGTGTAATATTAACTTCATTTGGATTGAATCACCCCGGAATTGTTGCAGGTGTTACAAAAGCGCTCGGTGACGCGAACTGCGATATACAAGACTTAAGCCAAAAACTTCTTGGTGATTTCTTTACTATGATTATGGTGATTGATATTACTTCCTCGCAAAAAGATTTGAAAGTAATACAAGAGGAGATGAACAAAATCGCCGAAGCGTTAAGAATAAAAATTTATTTGCAACACGAAGATGTATTTAGATACATGCACAGAATATGAAAGTCGTCGGTGGTCTGTTGTTAGTTGTCAATTAATAGATAACGTAGTTCGAAGGGAAGGCAAAATTATATCAAAAGATATTGTTAATATGTTGATGGGATTGATTAAGAGTAATTCAGATCGGACATACGAACCTGGAGAAGAATATAATCCATAATATTATCGTGATCATACTCATGATCTTAATCATGATCGCTCCAAAACCGAGCAAGAACACAATCACGAGCACGAAAATAGAAATTCAATAAGAAAAAACAACTAACTACTAACAACCAACAACTGACAAAATAATATGCCATACGAATTTGAAGAAATACTAGAAACCATCCGAATGACCGAGATCGAACATTTCGATATCAGAACTGTCACGATGGGAATTAGCTTACGTGATTGTCACGATCGTAACATCGAAGTGACAAAACAAAAAATATATGATAAAATTCTCCGCTACGGAAAGCAGCACGTAAAATTTGCAAAAGAAGTGGAAGCTCAGTACGGAATTTCGATTGCTAACAAACGTATATCTGTTACACCGATATCAATTCCATTTGATGCATGTAATATGGAAGAATTTATTGAAATAGCAAAAACATTAGATCAAGCAGCAGAAGAAATTGGAATAGATTACATAGCGGGATTTTCAGCTCTCGTACAGAAAGGAATGACTAACGGTGAACGTGAGTTGATCAAAGCAATCCCGTATGCTCTTTCACAGACAAAACGAGTTTGTTCAAGCGTTAATATCGCATCAACGAAAGCAGGCATTAATATGGATGCGGTAAATATGATGAGCCAGGCAATTAAACTTACAGCAGAATTGACGAAAGATAGAGATTCAATCGGGTGTGCCAAACTTGTTGTTTTCGCAAATGCTGTTGAAGATAATCCTTTTGTTGCCGGTGCCTTTCATGGTGTATCGGAACCTGAAATTGTTCTTAATGTTGGTATCAGTGGTCCAGGTGTTGTTCTCGAAGCGATTCGCGAAGCGGGGAATGTTGATTTGCAACAACTTTCGGAAATCATCAAAAAAACAATTTTCAAAATTACACGTGCGGGTGAGCTTATTGGTAGAAAGGTTGCAGAAAAGCACGGAATACCTTTCGGAATAGTTGATATTTCTTTAGCCCCCACTCCCGCCGAGGGAGATAGTATCGGTGATATCTTAATTGCGATGGGAGTTGAAGACGTTGGCGCTCCCGGAACAACCGCCGCACTCGCTATGTTGAATGACTCAGTGAAGAAAGCTGGATTGATGGCAAGCTCTTCCGTCGGCGGAATGAGCGGCGCATTTATTCCGGTTA
Source organism: uncultured Melioribacter sp. (assembly GCA_964449775.1). Classification (GTDB taxonomy): domain Bacteria; phylum Bacteroidota; class Ignavibacteria; order Ignavibacteriales; family Melioribacteraceae; genus Fen-1258. Next base: position 54,978 of record CAYVBQ010000021.1, read on the forward strand.
GTGAAGACATGGCAATGATTCGTGCGGTTCAAGCAGGTAATCTTTCTTTGGAAAAACTAGAAGCTATGACAGCCGTTTGTTCTGTTGGTCTTGATATGATTGCGATTCCGGGTGATACACCTGCTACAACAATTGCAGGCATTATTGCCGATGAAGCCGCGATAGGAATCATTAATGATAAAACCACAGCCGTTAGAATCATTCCTGCTTACGGAAAAAAAGTCGGCGATATGGTCGATTATGGCGGATTGCTTGGCAAAGCACCGGTTATGGAAGTGCGTACAATTAGCTGCGCCGGTTTTGTCGGTCGTGGCGGAAAAATTCCTGCACCGATGAGAAGCTTAACAAATTAGGAATCGAAAAAGTTTTATGGTAACTCAATCTGTTGATACAAATCCGGAAGTAGAAAAATTTCAAATTTCTCTTCTTAGAAAAGCGAGTATTGCAAAAAGATTCGCACTGATGCAATCGTTGACTTCAACAACAATCCTACTTTCTAAAAGAGCGATTGCACGAGCTAACCCGGGATTGAGCAAAAGAGAATTGGATCTACTTTATGTTAAATATCATTATGGCAATAAGCTGGCTGAACAACTTCGCGATTATTTAATCCGAAACGGTTATGAATAAATCTGATATATCAACAATCTTAGAACCCGTTGTAAAAACGTTTGAAGAATTAGGAGTGTTGTATTATGTAGGCGGCTCGGTTGCAAGTTCTGCATATGGTATTGCAAGAGCAACGTTAGATGTTGATTTGGTATCTAATTTACAATCTCATCAAGTCAACCTTCTTGTAGAAAAATTGAAACCGGCTTACTTTATTGATAGCAAGATGATTCTTGATGCGATAAAAACAGGGTCTTCATTCAACATCATTCATCTTGATTCAATGATGAAGATTGATTTTTTTATTCTGATAGACAAACCATATCCGCAAAAAGCATTTGAAAGGAAAAGAATTGATACTCTTGATGATGAAGCCGACTCAATTAAAATGTATCTTTGTTCACCCGAAGACATTATTCTCAACAAACTTGAATGGTATAAAGCCGGAAATCAAGTTTCCGAGCGGCAATGGCTTGATGTGTTGGGTGTAATCAAAGTTCAAGGTGATTCCTTAGAATTGGAATACATGAAACGATGGGCGAAAGAATTAGATGTTTTAGATTTGTTAGAGAAAGCTTTAATTGAAGGAAGTTTTACGAATTAACTGTCAGATGCAGAGATCAGGAAAAAAATAAAGTACTATATACTATATACTGTGGAGTGTAAACGGTATACTTTTTTAAAAAGGAGGACAAATGAGCAAAGGTTTAAAGATCGGTTTGGGGATTCTTGGTTTGATAATTGTTTTTATTATTCTTACCGCATCATGGGCGACTAGAAAATATAATAGCTTTGTTGGATTGAATGAAAATGTAAAATCCGGTTGGAGCCAAGTTGAAAACGTATACCAACGTAGATCTGATCTCGTCCCAAATTTAGTTGCTACTGTTAAAGGTGTTGCTAACTTCGAAAAAGAAACCTATACGGCAGTAACGGAAGCGCGCGCAAAGGTCGGACAAATTAAACTTACAGCCGACCAGCTTAGCGATCCTGCGATGATTCAGAAATTCCAGGCGGCGCAAGATGGTTTAGGAAGCGCTCTATCACGTCTGCTCGTGGTTTCGGAAAATTATCCGCAATTAAAAGCGAATGAAAATTTCTTACAGCTACAAGCACAATTAGAAGGAACAGAAAATAGAATTACAGTTGAGAGACAAAAGTACAATACAGTTGCAACAGAATATAATACCGCAATCAAAAGAATTCCGGGAGTAATCGTTGCAAATTTTGGCGGTTTCAAAGAAAAAGAATATTTCAAAGCAGCTACTGGAGCAGATCAGGCTCCTAAAGTTCAGTTTTAAGAACGTAGAGTGAAGAGTTTAGAATATAGAGTGGACAATTGATGAATGAGGCGTATCTAAAAAGGTCAATTTCGATTTTTTGAATTGTGAATTTTAACTATAATCAAAACTTTTTCTTAGCATAGGTACCTTTTTAGAGGAGACTCATGAAAAAAATAATTTTCTTCTTTTTATTACCGGTATTATTTCTGAAAGCTCAGATAGAGTTTCCGGTTCTAAAGAATTATGCTACTGATTTGACCAATACTATATCGAGCTCCGAACTCTACACTCTAAACTCTACACTCAAGAACTTTGATGACTCTACCTCAAACCAGATTGTATTTCTGATGATTCAGAGTCTTGACGGTTACTCACTTGAGAGTTATACTTATGAAACTGCGACAAAGAATCAGATCGGTTCGAAGAAAAATAACAATGGTGTTCTATTCTTCGTTTCCAAAGATAACCGCAAGATGAGGATCGAAGTCGGCTATGGATTAGAAGGCGTTCTACCGGACGCTCTTACAAGTTCAATACAACGTAATGAAGTCCGCCCCTACTTTAAGCAGGGTGATTATTATTCAGGAATTGCAGCGGGACTGAATGCGATCATGGCAGCTACACGTGGCGAGTACAAAGGTGAAAGAAAAGATAAAAGTGAAAAAGGGAGCGGTTTCCCGTTCATTTTTATAATAATGCTGATTATTTTCATCACGTTAATTTTCAGAAAAGGTGGAAGAGGCGACGGCGGTGGAATTTTACCATGGATTATTTTAGGCTCAATGACCGGGGGAGGAAGAAGCAGAGGAGGCGGATTTGGAGGAAGTGGCGGTTTTGGCGGTTTTTCGGGGGGTGGAGGCTCTTTTGGAGGTGGTGGCTCTAGCGGAAGTTGGTAATTTCCTATCATTAATGTCTTATTTGTCTTGAAGTTCTAACCTTGTTTTAGTATTATTTCGCCCACATTGAGAGATATTTCTAAAGGTATCAGTTTATTTAATAAATAAGGAGGCCAGCTATGGCAATAATGATAACAGACGAATGTATTAATTGCGGTGCATGTGAACCAGAATGCCCGAACACAGCTATTTACGAAGGTGGTGCGGAATGGAAGTTAGCCGGCGCCAGTTATGCTGAAGACAGTACGGCGCCTTCTGGTGCAACAGATTTTTTCTCTAAGGATTTCTTCTATATTGTTCCGGATAAATGTACCGAATGCGTAGGATTTCACGATGAACCGCAATGCGCTGCAGTTTGTCCCGTTGATTGTTGCGTACCGGATCCAAAACATGTTGAGGATAAAGATACACTTCTTAAAAGAAAAGATTATTTGGACGGATTAGGAAGATAATTAGCCATCACAGAAGGAGGTTTACCTCAATGCTAAAACAAAAATATATTTTGCTTCTTCTATTACTTGTAATTTCATTTTCTTTGGCGTTCAGTCAGAAGCAAGAACAAATTACAGGCATCTACACTAACTTGGAATATTTCAAAGAAAGTGGTGATGTCGTTGGAATGGAAGTTATCATTGTATATTCAACAGACGGAACAAAAGGTCAGCATTACGCTCTTTTTCAAGAAGCACAAGGACAACCAAGTTCGCCAGTGCTCACACAAGTGACGGTGAACAAAGATGAGATTGAATTTACAATTCCAGATAAACAAACGAATCGTACTTTTAAAGGTAAAATCAGTAAGAAAGAACTTGTTGGTAAGTTTAGAGGGAATGATGAGACAATTCATCTTAAAAGGAAAAGAAGTTACTGGCAATAATTATATAGGCATGTAATAGTACTGGCTATCAAGGCTCACCGGATTATTTGGTGGCAAAAGTTGTTTAAGCAAAATATTGGATTATTCTGATTTGATGACAACCTCTTTTCTTTTTTATAATCCGGATGTAATCGGGGTCTATTCTAAAAATTTAATTACCGCTGTTACAGGAAAATGATCTGACGGATATTTACCATCATAGCTCGTTCTTATGATCTCCGATTGCTTTACCAAAAAATCACTTGTAACAAAAATGAAATCAATTTTATCTCCGCTCGTCTCTCCCTTAAATGAATTAAACGTTCCTTCGTTTGGCTGCTTCACATGAAGCTTGCGGTAAGTATCAATTAAGTCGCTGGAAAGAATTGTCTTGATTGCTCTATTTTCATCACCGCAATTAAAATCGCCTGTGAGAACAACGGGTGAAGTTTTTTCATTAATTGTTTTCACAAGTAGTTCAGTGCTTTTCTCACGTGATATCTGCGATTCATGGTCAAGATGGACATTGAAGAGATAAAAATCTTTGCCTGAAAATTTATCGTGCAGACGTGCCCATGTGCAAATTCGTAGGATGTTATTACCCCAACTTTTTGATGCGACAATATTTGGTGTTTCAGAAAACCAAAATGTTTCGGCGGAATCAACGATGAAGCGATATTTCAAGTAGAATATACATGATTGTTCACCTTCGCTCTTTCCATCATCACGACCAACACCAACGCAAGCATAATCGGGCATCTGCATTAATAATTCATCAATCTGAGGCTGCAGAGCTTCTTGTAAACCAAGTAGATCCGGTTTGAATGCTTGAATTGTCTTTACCACATTATCTTTTCTAAATTGCCAACTATTCTCTCCGTCATTTGCCGCTCCGTAACGGATATTAAAAGTCATTACTTTAATCTCGTTTTTGAGGTTAGATTGCGCTAGCAGCGGATATGCAGTCAAATAATTGAGCAATAGAACAATAGTAAACATGTACTCTAAAACCCAAATAAAATGATGAACGTATTTTTGCTTCATATTGTTGTTCATAAAAATATCCTTACTTATTTGTAACTTTAATTCATAAATCTCATTTGTAAAATAATCATAAAGTCTGAAGATGAAAATCGGTAAATATGAATTACACGTCATAGAAACGGGTTCGTTCGGATTGGATGGCGGTGCAATGTTCGGCATTATACCGAAGCCATTGTGGAGTAAATTCAATCCTGCGGACGAACTAAACCGTGTTACACTCCACGCCCGAAATCTATTATTGGTTAGTGAATCGAGAAAAATTTTAATCGATACAGGCATTGGTGATGACTGGGATGAAAAATTTGTGAAGATATATCGGCTGAATCTGAGCGTGAACACATCTCAAAAATCTCTTGATAAACTTGGGCTTAAACCTGAAGATATTACAGATGTTCTCTTAACTCATCTTCATTTCGATCATACAGGCGGCTCAACAACATTAAACAACGGGGAATGGGTTCCGACCTATCCAAACGCAAAGTACTATGTGCAGAAAAAACATTTTGATTGGGCATTAAATTCATCCGACCGGGACCGGGGAAGTTTTATTCAGAATCGTTTTATGCCGCTTCACAAAGAAGGATTACTTTATTTTATCGATGGGGAAGTTCCATTTGATGATGAAATTGATTTTCTGCTAACCAATGGTCATACTTTTTTTCACCAGATGATCAAGATTCACGATTCATCCAACACCGTTCTGTATTGCGGCGATCTATTCCCATTCACTTCTCATATTCCACTTCCTTATGTAATGGGATATGATCTTCAGCCGCTTATCACTGTTCAAGAAAAGAAAAAAATCCTTCCTCAGGCAATTGAAGGAAATTGGAAATTGTTTTTTGAGCACGATCCCGAAGTATTAATGGCTACTGTATCACAATCTCCAACGGGATTTTCAATCAATGAAGTCTTTACCGAGATGATTTGATGAAAGAACTAGACGGCTTCTTCAAAATTTGCAGATACTCTGATCTTACAGAGAAAATTGGAAAAAGATTTTTTGTTAATGATGTTGATGTTGCGGTGTTCAAAGTTGACGGTTATATTTACGCACTTGCAAATATGTGCATTCATCAGAAAGCTGCTATCATCTATGATGGTTTCATTGAAGATAATAAAGTTGCCTGTCCAGCGCACGGTTGGCAGTTTGATCTAAAAACAGGGAGAGTCCCTAACGGCATAAAAGGATTGGATTCTTACGAAGTGAAAATTATTGGTGATGATGTTTATATCAAAGTGTATCAGAAAAAATTGAGATGGTGATGAAGGATGGAAAGAAGTGATGAAGGAAAGAAGGAAAAAAGAAATGAAGGAAAGAAAATATAATGAGGTCCCTAAGCTGTAGACTTAAATTTATTCCAAATTTGTATAACCCGAATGAAATTAAGTAATCAAATAGTAATCGAAAAAGCGAAAGAACTTGGTTTTGATCTTGTGGGGTTTGCACAGGCAGATTTATTACAAGATGAAAACGAGCGATTGAAAGAATGGCTTACTCTTGGTTATCATTCATCGATGAAGTATATGAGCCGCAACGTTGAAAAGCGTTTAGATGTAAAAAATGTTTTACCAAATGCCCGCAGTGTAATCTCTCTTGCAATGAATTACTATACAGATCATCACCACAGAGATAAAAATGACCATTCTTCTTTAAATAAATTTGGTAAGGTCTCACGCTACGCTTGGGGAAAAGATTATCATCTTATTATTTGGGAAAAACTCGAATTGTTGGAGGAGGAATTAAAAAAGATTGATCCGGCATTTGAGTGTTTAAGTTATGTTGATACTGGTCCGGTAATGGATAAAGTTTGGGCTAAACGTGCCGGAATAGGGTGGGTAGGCAAGCATACAAATATTATCTCACGTGAAATGGGAAGCTGGGTTTTTCTCGCAACCGTCATAACGAATCATGAATTTGAATACGGCAAACCGATAGCGGATTACTGCGGCTCATGCACAGCTTGTATTGATGCTTGCCCCACAAAAGCAATAGTGACTGAGTATGTTGTTGATGCAAACAAATGCATTTCGTTTTTAACGATCGAGAGCAGAGGAGAAATTCCAATCGAATTTAAAGATCAATTTGATAATTGGCTATTTGGTTGCGATGTGTGCCAGGATGTTTGTCCTTGGAATTACAAATTGAGTTTGCCAACACGTGAAAAGAATTTTGAACCGATGGGAAATAAAGGAATTCTTATTAATGAAGTTCTGGAGATGACTATAGACGTTTTCAAACAAAGATTTGAGACGAGCCCCATCAAACGTGCAAAGTTGTGGGGGTTGAAAAGAAATGCGAACTTTCTTTCACCGCAGAAAACAGAAAGTGAATCCAATCGACAATAATTCCATCTTATTCATTATTAAATTTCATGGCGTTTAGGTAATTTTGTTCAGAAAAATTTTGGAGATAACTAATGTCAGATAATCATCACAAAGTAATAATTATTGGGTCAGGTCCTGCGGGATTAACAGCCGCTCTTTACACATCACGTGCAAATCTTAGTCCAGTTGTTTTAGAAGGAATGCAGCCGGGTGGTCAATTAACAATCACAACCGAAGTAGAAAATTTTCCCGGTTTCGAACATGGAGTTCAAGGGCCGGAGCTGATGGACATAATGCGGAAACAAGTGCAACGGTTTGGCGCACAATGCTTTTTCAAAAATGTAACTGAAGTTGATTTTTCAAAACGCCCGTTCATAATCAAGACAGAAAATGAAACTTTCACTGCGGACTCTGTTATTATCTCAACAGGCGCTTCGGCAAAACTTCTCAATATGGAAAGTGAAAAAAAATATATGGGTTATGGCGTTTCCGCATGCGCAACATGCGATGGATTTTTCTTCAAAGGTCTGAAAGTACTCGTAATTGGTGGCGGAGATACTGCCATGGAAGAGGCAATTTATCTAACTAAGTTCGCATCTGAAGTAACGTTGATTCATCGTCGTGATGAATTCCGCTCTTCAAAAATTATGGAAGAACGTGCTAGGAAGAACCCGAAAGTGAAATTCATTACTAATGCGGTGATTAAAGAAATTCTTGGTAAAGAAGAGAACGGGAAAAAATTTGTGACCGGAGCGCTTCTTCAAAACACAAAAGATGGTTTAACATGGAAAGTTCCAGCCGATGGAATTTTTATGGCGATCGGTCATCAGCCGAACACTTCACTCTTCAAAGGAATGTTAGATATGGACGAAACGGGATATTTGCTAGTTCATCCGGGTTCAACTCACACAAACATCGAAGGTGTATTTGCTGCGGGTGATGTTGCTGATAAAAAATATCGTCAAGCTATCACTGCTGCGGGTAGTGGCTGCATGGCGGCTATTGATGCACAACATTGGCTTGAAGAGAACGAACTTGTTTAACCTATTAAACTGAATGACCTGGCTGCTTGCAGGCATGAGCGAAGGGTCTCGTTGAGATTGAGATTCTTCTCCAAAGGAGTCCTTCGGACACTTCATTCAGAATGAATTATAAATTTTTCTTGAAACTTCTGAATGCGAAAACAAATTGTTCGAAAAAATTTTTCGGGAAGAAAGTTTTTAATTCATATTCATTTGCACGTTCCCCTGTCAAGTAAGTTGTTCCTTATATAGTAATATTCGATTTAACTCTTCTCAATTTCTCAATGCTTTTATATTCGCTTTCATAAACTCTTTTGATTCCGTCACCCAAAGCTTTTTCGATATCCCGAATATCCTGAACAAGTTTCAACATTCCATTTACTTCAACGGAAGCCGCTTGATCGGTTCCCCACATTGCGCGATCGAGCGTAATATGCCTTTCTACAAAAGATGCACCGAGCGTAACCGCAGCAAGAGTTGGCGCTAACCCTGTCTCGTGTCCGGAATAGCCGATCTGAACACCCGGAAATTTTTCTTTGTATGTTTTTATCACATTGATGTTAAGTTCTTCAACAGCGCATGGATAAGTAGATGTTGATTGTGCGATTAGTAAATTCTCTTTTCCAATCAGCTGAACGGTTTCTTCAATTTCTTCAATTGTTGACATTCCTGTTGATAGGATCATTGGTTTGCCGGTAGCTCTAACTTTTTTCAAAAGAGGATGATCGGTTAAAGAGGCAGAAGAAAGTTTGTAGATGACCGGTTTGAACTTCTCTAAAAACTCAACCGCTGTTTCATCCCATGGTGATGCGAACCAATCAACACCTTTTTCTTTACAGTAAAAATCAATCTCTAAATATTCCTCAAAACCAAATTCAACCTTACGGCGGTATTCAATGTATGGAATTCTTCCCCATGGAGTTTCGCGTTCAACATACCATTGATCTTTAGGAACACAAAATTCCGGTGTTCGTTTTTGAAATTTTACAGCATCGCATCCGGCAAAGAGAGCGCCATCAATTAATTTCTTAGCTAGTTCTAATGAACCGTTGTGATTTATACCGATCTCTGCTATTATGTATACGGGTTCGCCTTCTCCAATAAATCTTTTTCCGATTTGAATTTTATTATTCATGCGTTCCTTTCTTTTTATTCGTTTTCATTTTATTTGTTTTCATTTGTTTAGCTGCGATGATAATTTCCGCCAAATCTCTAACTGCGCCAAAACCACCTTTACTATTAACGATTATATCGGAAACATTTTTCGCGAAGTGAGTCGCATCATTCGGACAAGCACTTAATCCTGCTTTCAGCATGATCTCAATGTCGTTTGTATCATCGCCAATATATGCAACTTCATCTGCCGATAGATTTCTTCTAGAAAGAATTTCTTCCAATGTTTTCTCTTTTTCGAAAACACCAAGATGGAGTTCTTCAATTTTCAATTTCTGAGCGCGACTTTTTACGATCCCGGAGTTTTCCCGTGTTATAATTCCTGTTTCAACACCAACCAATTCTCTTAAACGTTCAATTCCCATTCCGTCGCGGATTGAAAAGCGTTTCATCTCTTCGCCTTTGGCAGAATAATAAACGCCGGTGTCTGTTAGAACACCGTCAACATCTGTTAGAAGCAATTTTATTTTTGCCGCACGTTTCAAAAGTTGTTTCTTGGTAAGTTTTTTCTTTGTCATTTTAAGTTCCTAAGTATATATTTAATCGAAAAAGTTCCTCGAAACTTGTTTCGAAGTTATACTTTTATAATTAATCTCGAGGATTAAACGCCTCGATATAGTTTTTAAAAAAGTCCTTCCCTTTGGGAAGGGTTGGGATGGGCTTTTATTTACCAACACGTCCATCCGCCGTCAACAACGAGATTCGCACCGGTCATATAATTCGATGCATCGCTTGCAAGGAAGATTAACGCGCCTTTATAGTCAGTTGGTCTTGCCATTCTTCCCAAAGGAGTTTTTGCCGAGTATTTTTCAATAAAAAAATTATCCTGAAAATTCTCTACACCACCCGGGGTTAAGGTATTGACACGCACACCATCTTTTCCCCAATACGCTGCAAGATATTTTGTAAAAGCAATAACGGCTCCTTTTGTTGCCGAATATGCGGGCGGTTTAAAAAATGATTGCGTTCCGTCTTCTTTGATATAAAGCGATTGATCCGGAGCAGTTACTCCATAAGTAGAAGCAATGTTTATAATACTCCCGAATTTTTGTTTTGCCATTTCAGTTCCAAGAATTTGCGAACACAAAAATACACCGGTCAAATTCACATCAACTGATTTTTGCCACAACTCAAGTGGATAGTTTTCAAATTTTGATTGCTCGGCAGCCGCCTTGGGATTTTCGAACATATCATTTATTGCTGCGTTATTCACCAGAATATCTATATGTGAGAACTTTTCGAGAACTTTGTCCCGCAATCTTTTAATTGAGTCTGGATCAGTTACATCCAATACAATACCGAATGATTCCGTTGAGAGTGACCTGGCAAACTCGATGCATTTCGATTCATCCAAATCTGAAACAATAACATTTGCGCCTGCTTCGCTTAATGCTTTGCAATGTTCTTTGCCAATTAAACCAAGTGCGCCGGTTACAATTGCTGTTCTATTTTTCAAACTAAACATTTCCATTAAAAATCCTTTTTATTCTTCACTCTACACTCTTCGTTCTTTACTCATAACTATTTCTTCACCGGTTTCATGTTGAAGTTATCAACTTTTCTAAAGACAGGTTGCACCGGCTCGCCACGAAGCATTTCTTTTAATTTATTTTCACGTACCGCTTTTTTCAAAATTGAAAGAGATTCTTCCAGTGCTTGCAAAGTATAATCAACATCAGCATTGCTATGAGAGAAGGACATATTATGAAATCCCTGCCATAGAATCCCGCGTTTAATCATTTCCTGCTGCATCAAAGATTTTTGAATTAGCGGATCACCGGCTTTCTCATCAAACGCTGCCATTGAACGCCAATTATAGCCGATTGTTTTTGTGAAATCCAATCCCAATTTATTAACAATAGAATTATATCCGTCTTTTAATTTTTTCCCTTGATCATTTAAGAACTTTGGTACATTCTTATCACGTAATTCTTCTATTGTCGCTTTAGCAGCCGCAAGAGATAAAGCTTCACCGCCAAATGTTGTGTAGAAAAATATATCTTCATCGGCAAGATCCATAATCTTTCTTTTGCCTGTAAGAATTGAAATCGGCATTCCGTTGGCAACTGCTTTGGAATATGTTGCAAGATCGGGAGTAATTCCAAAATATTCCTGAGCGCCGCCAAGCGCCATTCTAAATCCCGTCCACATCTCGTCGAAGATAAGGACTATTCCTTTTTGTTCAGATAATTCGGCAAGCTTATGTAAGAAATTATCTTTTGGTTCGTTAAAAACTACCGGCTCAAGAATAATTGCGGCAACGTCATCGTCAATAGATTTTTTTACCGATTCGAGATCATTATAATTAAATGTAAAAGAGATTGCTTGAACTGCTTCCGGAATTCCGTGATTGCGTGCAGTGACTGCGATATACCAATCATGCCAGCCGTGATAACCGCAGCAAAGAATTTTATTTTTCCCTGTATATGCGCGGGCAAGACGAACTGCCGCACTTGTTGCGTCAGCTCCGGTCTTGCTGTACCGAACTGCTTCAGCGTTTGGAATAATTTCGCGAATCATCTCCGCGACTTCTACTTCAAGCGGATGCATCATCGAAAATGTTATGCCGTCTTCTAATTGTTTTTTTATTGCTTCATCAACTTTCGGATAAGCATAGCCAAGTGAAAGCGGACCAACACCCATCAGGTAATCAATGTATTCGTTACCATCAACATCCCAAACGTGAGATCCTTTTCCTTTTACCAAATATTTTGGTGCAACGCCTTTGATCCACTGAGACGGACCTTTTGCGAGCGTTTGAGTGACTGATGGAATTAATCCGACAGCCCGGTTGTAGAACTCGTCTGATTTTGTGATTGTTGGGTAATCGTTGTTAAGTGAGATTTTGTTGGGCATCGTGAATCTCCAGCCGTTAGCTATTGGCTTTTAGCTATTAGCAATTTTAATCAAAAATGCGTTTAGCATTTTCTTGATTTCATTTATGAGGCGTATCTAAAAAGGTCATTATTGTCATTGCGAGGCGTTTTTTGCCGAAGCAATCTTGCGATTTCGAGACGAATTCTAAAGATTGCTTCACTCCGTTCGCAATGACAAACATTACAAATAGCTTTTTAGAGTAGACTCATTTATTTCTGTAATTAAATCGGTTGCAGCTGATTCTTTAATAAACTCTAAGTCTTTGGATAGGATTAGTAAATATTCAGTTTCACTAGTAGAACCAGCTGCAATACATAAATATCTAGCAAATTCTTTTTCGGTCTGTTTTCCGCTTCCTTCTGCAATGTTTGTTGGAATTGATACAACCGCTCTTCTTAATTGTGAGGTTATTCCGTAAAGTTCTTCTTTAGGAAAAGATTTTGTAACCTTATAAAGGTTCAGTACAAATTTGTGGGATCTTTCCCAGACGTTTAATTTCTTAAAGTCTCTCATGTCCCTTTCCTTATTATTGTATAGAAATAAGCTAACAGCTAAATGACAATAAGCAGAACATCGGTAACAGAAAAAAAGCATAAGATCGTACACAGATA
>CAYVBQ010000022.1:0-60245 GCA_964449775.1 uncultured Melioribacter sp.
TATGATCACAAGACATATAATAGCCGTAAAGATTAACGATTATTTAACTCATAAAATCAGCCGGGAAGAGCTAATAGATTGGGCTGAAAATGCTCTTATGGAAGCTGTTTATGAAGAAGAATATTTTGAACAAATAAATGCAGCCGTCGCCAAAATTGGCTCTGCTAACGTTAAAAATTTTGAATTGTTTTTGGAAGATTATGAATCGATCCTTAACTCGCTCGGTTATAGTATTCATGTTGAAATTTTGAAAGTTAGTTGATAGATAATTAATACTCTCAATCCAAGTAGCAGTATGACAAGTATAATACTATAAGGGATTGAAGGTATAAGGAGATGTATTTCATCTTCCAAACACATACTCATTGTTATTCGATAACTGTTTTAGTTAAAGTTAGTTATAAAAATTTTGAGAGGTAAAATATGTTAGCGCAGGTAACTGAAAAAAGCACTAAGAGTCAAATCTTACAAGCATATGAGGAAACTCTTGCAAAGCTAAAAGAGCAGAAACATGAGGACAGAAAATCTGAGAAGAAAAAAGAAGATGAACAAAAAATTGTTAAACAGGCTTCCGAGAATTCACTTGAAAAAATTGTTAACAGCGTTGGACGGACGAAAATCGAAATAATAAATGCGCTGGATGAGGTAGGCGATAGTCTTTCTTCGGAATACGAAAAGTTAGAAGAGATAAAGTCGGCAATTGAGATTGAACAAAAATATCTTGAAGATATATACGAAATAAAAGTTAATGCGGATACTCTTTTTGCCATGATTTTAGCACAGAAAGAAAAGGACGCGAATTTTAAGACAGAAATTGAGAATAAAAAAACATCGTTCGAAGAAGAAATGTTTCAGAAGAAATTACAATGGAAGCAAGAACAAGATAATTATGAGAACTCCAAAAAAGAAAGAGATGTTCTGTTAAAAAAGGAACGGCAGAGGGAAGAAGAGGAATATAATTATAATCTTCAGCTTAAAAGGAAAAAGGATTCAGACGCATATTCCGAGCAGAAAGAGCTTCTTGAAAAAGAGCTTGTTGATAAAAGGACCGCCGTTGAAAAAGAATTAACCGAACGAGAGAAAACAGTTGCATTAAAAGAAAAAGAATTAGCCGAGCTTAAAGCTAAAGTTGAAAACTTTCCTAAGGAATTGGAAAATGCTGTTAAAGAAACTGAAAAATCTGTTGTAGAAAAAATTGAGTTTAAGTTTAGACATCAATCCGAACTTAGCCAGAAAGAAATAGAAGGGGAACGTAATCTTCATAAACAGCTTGTCCAATCGCTTGAGAATAAAATTAAAGAACAAACCGAACAAATAAAGCAGCTTGTATTAAAAGTCAATGAATCCGGGCAGCAAGTTCAGACAATTGCAATAAAAGCAATTGAATCCACCGCAGGCGGAGCTTCGTCACAAAGAGTATTTTCAACCGGGTTTGAAAAAAATACTGAACCTCAAACAAAAGGACGGGAGTGAAAGACACTCATGAATTTGCAGTTACGAATTATTTAATCTCTTCGGGTTGAATTCCACGCTTCGCCTCGGCGAATTGCGGCGTCATTCCCGCATGCCTTTGGCGGGAACCCATTAGTGGGGATGCCCGAAAAAAACATTCGGGCATGATAAGATACCTCGCTTCGCCTTCGTGCGGATTGCCGCGAGGAGGTTCATTGATGCTGAAGTTCTAAAATAATTTGAGTCCGTAGATTTTAGCTCTTTGGCTGCAAATAGGTCAAAGAGCAAATATTATTTGATTTTAACAAGGACTAATCTCTCAAGCGCTTCGTTTTTACCTTCAACTATGGTTCAAAGAAAAAATTTGAATTTATATGTACCGACAAAATAATTTTCTTTTGCGAACTAATTTATTGATTAGAGTGTTTGAGAGATAAAATGAAAGGTATTGTCATGAAAGGACTTAAGAATTATTCAACTCTTACTTTTTTGTTTCTGTTCATCTTCAGTTTAACAATTTTCGCAAAAAACGATAAGGGAGATAAAATGACTGATAATATAAAAGGCATTGTTGTGAAGGATATGGGTGGTAAAGAAGTGAAACTTGCCGATTACAGAGGGAAAGTTTTATTGATTGTAAATGTAGCTAGTAAGTGCGGGTACACACCGCAATACACCGGTTTGGAAGCACTCTATAAAAAATACAAAGAGAATGGATTTGAGATACTCGCATTTCCTTGTAACGATTTCGGTGGACAAGAACCCGGTTCAAACGAGGAGATAAAAGATTTTTGCAGTACAAAATATGATGTAACTTTCCCACTTTTTGATAAAGTAAAAGTTCTGAGCGATGAAAGATCACCTCTTTACACGCTATTAATTAACAATGATGTAACCGAGAAAGGTGATGTAAAATGGAACTTCGAAAAGTTCTTGATTGATAAAGAGGGAAACATTGTCTCCCGTTTTAGAAGTAAAGTTAAGCCGGAAAGTGAAGAGATTACAAAAGCGATTGAAAAGGAATTAGCCCATCCCTAACCCTTCCCAAAGGGAAGGGAAATTTAAAAATTCCTTCCCCATAGGGGAAGGTTAGGATGGAGCTCATTCCTCATCAACATCAATATCTGCATTTTGATTTTTCTTTAATGGCGGACGTTCAAACATTACACACATTTCTTTATAATGATTAGCTAAACCATCAGAAATTTGATCCCATGTAAATCTCCATATCCAATTACCTCCCAGTGTACCCGGTAAGTTCATTCGGGCTTCATTCCCCAGATTTAGCACATCCTGCATCGGTATCACACAGATGTTAGCAACAGAAGCATATGCAGTGCGGATCAGTTCATATGTCATGTTGTCGCCGTAGTAGTTGAAATATTTTTGTGTCCATTCGTAGATGCCGGATTTTTTATTTCTCTCTGATTCAAGAAATCCACGTGTCGTTTCATTATCATGAGAACCGGTATGGACGATACAATTTTTAACGTGATTATGCGGTAGGAATTTTTTATCGCCGTCAATGCCCAAACCGAACTGTAATATTTTTATTCCGGGGAAATCAAAATGATCACGAAGCGCTACTACGGAATCTGTAATCACACCAAGATCTTCAGCGATGATAGGAAGATCGCCCAAAGCTTTCTTAATTGAATTGAATAGTTTCTCGCCAGGCGCTTTTACCCAACGACCATCCATTGCTGTTTTTGCATTACCCGGTATCTCCCAGTATGCATCGAAACCGCGGAAGTGATCTATTCTTAAAATATCTGCCATCTCAAAAAGTTTGGAAATTCTTTTTCTCCACCATGTAAAATTATCTTTCTCCATCTCTTTCCATTTGTAAAGCGGGTTGCCCCAAAGCTGTCCTGTTACACTAAAATAATCGGGTGGAACACCTGCAACAAATTCCAACGTGCCGTCTTCTCTCACTGTGAATAATTCTCTATTTGCCCAAAGGTCGGCGCTATCATATGCAATGAAGATTGGAATATCACCAATAATTCTAATTCCATTTTGGTTTGCAAATAATCTAACATCTGTCCATTGCCGATCGAAAATGAATTGAAGAAATTTTTGAAACTCAATTTCATCTTTTAATTTGTTTTTCCATTCAGGAATATTTTGTCTAAACGCAATAGTTGGGTCCCATTGAGTCCATTGCACTCCGCCATGAAATTGTTTAGCAGCCATGAATAGAGAATAATCATCTAACCAATAATTATTTTTTTCGCAGAAGTCACCGCATTCATCATCAAATTGTACTTGTTTCTTTTTAAAATTCTGGAAGGCTTTACGTAATAATTTGTATTTGTAATTAATAATATTTCCAAAGTCAATTTGTGTAGGATTATAATTTGGTATGTTTTGTAAATCACTATTGTTCAACAAACCATCTTTTTGTAATAATTCAGGGCTGATCAATAATGGATTTCC
Organism: uncultured Melioribacter sp.; assembly: GCA_964449775.1. Classification (GTDB taxonomy): domain Bacteria; phylum Bacteroidota; class Ignavibacteria; order Ignavibacteriales; family Melioribacteraceae; genus Fen-1258. Next base: position 3,892 of record CAYVBQ010000022.1, read on the forward strand.
GGCGAATGCGGAGAAACATTGATAAGGTGAATCGCCGTAACCGGTGGGTCCAAGCGGAAATATTTGCCATAAAGTTTGTCCGGCACTTTTTAGAAACTCAATAAATCCAAATGCGTTAGGTCCAAGATCTCCAATTCCAAATTTTCCGGGTAGGGAAGTTGGATGGAGTAGAATTCCGGCAGAGCGTTCAATTTTCATTTATTCCTCTAAGTAATTGTGATTTAAATCGCCTATAAAAAAATAAAACAAAAAAACAATATTTTCTTAAAACAATTATTAGTTAACTTGCACACAGATAAAATATAAATCAATTGAGCAATTATAAAAATAATATTGAACTGATTGCTTAAACAAAAATTTTTACTTATGTTGTTTTACCTTCAAAGAGAAATGAAAAATTTCTCAAAAATAAAATCAAATACAATTTCTAAATAAAGTTTTTCAAAATGCTTTTCAAGATAGGAGTTTTGAATGAAAATTAATCGTCTTTTCACTTCGGCTGGAAAAGACCCACTCGAATCAATTGAATTTGTTAAAAGAACATCTGAAATAAAAAATCCAGATGGCTCAATTGTATTCAGGATGGAAGACGTGTATGTTCCAAAAGAATGGTCGCAAGTTGCAACCGATGTCCTTGCACAAAAATATTTTCGCAAAGCAGGTGTTCCAAAACTTTTAAATAAAGTTGAAGAAACCGGTGTTCCGGCTTGGCTCCAGCCGTCTGCAGCAGATAAAAAATTAGAAAAACTTTCAGAGAAAGAAAGATACGGTTCAGAGACAGACGCCCGTCAAGTATTTTATCGTCTTGCCGGAACATGGACTTATTGGGGATGGAAAGCAAAATATTTTGATACCGAGGAAGATGCAAAATCTTTTTTTGATGAACATGTTTACATGCTTGCTTCACAATTTGCGGCACCCAATTCTCCTCAGTGGTTTAACACGGGATTAAATTGGGCATACGGAATCAATGGTCCTTCACAAGGTCATTACTACGTAGATTATCTATCAGGTCAATTAACATTTTCTGAAGATGCCTATACTCATCCGCAGCCACATGCGTGTGCCAAAGGCGATACTAAACTTATTACCGATAAAGGAATTTTTGAAATTCAAGAAATTGTTGATAAGAATTTGACCGACCTGAAAGTTTTTGATGGAGAAAAGTTCGTAAAAATTATTGCTGTTAAAAATAATGGTATTAAAGACATATATCGTGCAACGTTGAAGAACGGGAATTATTTTGAATTTACCGATGATCATTTAATTTATTCATCCGATAAACGCTTAAAAGACGGCGGTGTTTATAACTGGCATGAATTAAAAACTATCTTAGGTAAGAAAGTCCAGCAATATTCTGTAAGAAATGAGTTATTTTCTTTAGTAGAAGAATTTTACAAGTCTGATGCGGAAGCGATTTCTCTATACAAAATTGACAACAATGAATTTCAAAAAAATCTGAACAGTACCGGATTAGATTCTTTTGGAAGGTATGATGATAGTTATGAAAGCGAAGAGAAAGATCTCTCACTTATTTCTAAAGCAGCTTTAGCAGGATGGATTATCGGCGATGGTTATTACGGTAAATATAATCGAAATAAAAAGACAACCATGTTTGGAGCCATAACTATTAATGATGATGAATACAATTACGTTACAAATCTTTTCCAATCAATATTTGGTCAATATAAAACAGTAACCCGTAAAAATGTTAATGAACTTTATAGGATTGTAAAACTTGATTCAAAAATAGTAGATGAATTTGTGTATGATTATGAATTAGATACAAATTCTTATACAGCCAGAATTCCTGAATTAATTTTTAAAGGAAGCGGAAAAGAAAAAATTACTTTTTTGAGAAGTCTTTTTCAAGCCGATGGTTCTGTTCGAATTAGAACGAGAGAACGGAACTCTGGTGACGTCGTTTTATCTACCATTTCTGAAAAACTTGCTCACGATGTGCAGGTTCTTCTTTTAAGTTTGGGCATTTATTCAAATGTATCGTCTGCCGAAGATTCCAGAGAGAACAGAAAAAGATTATATCAAGTAAGCATTTCTTATTATTCCGAAAGGAAAAAATTTGAATCGCTGATTAATTTTATATCATCCGATAAAAAAGAAAAACTACAAAAATTAAATCAATTGATCTCCGGAAAAGTTAAGGAAATTCTTTCTGAGGAAACCGTTATTGCGATAGATTATGTGGGTGAAGATCTAGTATATGATATACAAACAGAGTCATCAAAGTTTTTAGCAAACGGCGTAGTGGTTCACAATTGTTTTATTCAATCGGTTCGAGATGATCTTGTCAATGAAGGTGGTATCATGGATCTATGGGTTCGTGAAGCACGCCTTTTTAAGTATGGTTCAGGAACAGGTTCTAACTTTTCTGAACTTCGTGGAATAAACGAACCATTAAGCGGCGGTGGAAAATCATCAGGTTTAATGTCATTCTTGAAAATTGGGGATCGTTCTGCAGGAGCTATCAAATCCGGTGGTACAACACGTCGCGCTGCTAAAATGGTAACACTCGATATTGATCATCCCGATATTGAAGAATATATCAATTGGAAAGTTTTAGAAGAACAAAAGGTTGCGGCACTTGTTGCCGGATCGAAGATTTTAAATTTCCATCTCAACAATATTATCAAAGCATGTTATGATGAACATCCGGAAAATGAACGCTTCAATAAAAAAACAAATTTGAGATTGCGTAAGGCGATCATTGAAGCCAGAAAGATGAATGTTCCGGAAAATTATATTGATCGTGTTATCAAACTCGCAAAACTCGGTTTTCATTCAATAGAAGTTCCTGTTTATAATGAAGATTGGAATTCCGAAGCGTATCTAACGGTCTCAGGTCAAAATTCAAATAACTCAGTTCGTGTTACAAACGATTTCATGCAAGCCGTCATTAATGACAGTAGTTGGAATTTGTATTGGAGAACAGAGAGGAAAAAAGCTAAGAAAGAGGGAAGAGCACCGAAGGCTTGCAAAACGCTTCAAGCTAAAGACCTTTGGGATGACATCGCATATGCAGCATGGTCAAGTGCAGATCCGGGACTTCAATATGATACAACAATTAATGAATGGCATACCTGCCTGGCAGACGGAACTATTCGCGCATCCAACCCATGCAGCGAATATATGTTTCTTGATGACACTGCTTGTAATTTGGCTTCACTTAATCTTGTAAAATTTTATAATGACGATTCACAAGAATTTAGCATTGAAGCCTACCGCCATGCTACAAGATTATGGACTATCGTTCTAGAGATCAGTGTTCTTATGGCTCAATATCCGAGCAAAGAGATTGCACAAAAAAGTTATGAGTACAGAACTCTGGGTCTTGGTTATGCTAATCTCGGTTCATTGTTAATGCGTCAAGGCATTCCATATGAGAGTAAGGATGCATATGCAATTTGCGGTGCACTTACAGGAATTATGCACATGCGATCCTACGCTACATCTTCTGAAATGTCAAAGGAATTTGGTTCCTTTCCTCGTTATAAAGATAATGCAGAGCATATGTTGCGGGTAATCCGCAATCACAAGCGTGCGTCTTACAACGTTCCTAAGGAAGAGTATGAAGGATTATCAATTTATCCGGTTGGAATTAATCCTGAATTTTGTCCTTCCGATTTATTAAAGGCAGCACGTGAAGATGCAGATATTGCTCTTGAGTTGGGCGAAAAATATGGTTTCCGAAACGCACAGGTTACCGTAATCGCTCCGACGGGTACAATTGGACTTGTAATGGATTGCGATACAACCGGAATTGAACCTGACTTTGCTCTTGTGAAATTTAAAAAACTTGCAGGCGGCGGTTACTTCAAAATAATAAATCAATCTATTCCTCCTGCTCTTAAAAGATTGGGCTACAATGAGGATCAAAGCCGCGAAATAATTAAATATGCTAAAGGTGGTGGAACACTTATCGGTTGTCCGCACATTAATCATGAATCGCTGAAGGTAAAAGGATTTAATGATGAAGTGCTGAACAAACTGGAGATAATTCTTCCGGCTGTCTTCGAATTAAGTTTTGCTTTCAATAAATATACTTTGGGTGATAAATTCTTAAAGAACAATCTCGGATTCACAGAAGAACAGATCAACGATTTTAATTTTGACGTTCTCACCGAACTCGGATATTCAAAAGAAGAAATCGCTTCTGCAAATGATTACGTTTGCGGAACAATGACCATTGAAGGTGCACCATTCTTGAAACACGAACACTATCCTATTTTTGATTGCGCTAACAAATGTGGAAAGAAAGGCTCGCGTTATATCAAAGCAGATGCGCATATAAATATGATGGCTTCAGCCCAACCATTTATTTCTGGTGCGATATCCAAAACCATTAACTTGCCAAACAATGCATCTATTGATGATATTAAATATGCATACTTGCAATCATGGAAACTGGGAACAAAAGCCAATGCGCTTTATCGCGATGGTTCAAAACTTTCTCAGCCACTCAATACAATGACAGACGAGGAAGTAGAAGACTTGATGGAGAAGAAAGAAGAAAATGATATTGTAAAAATAGCAGAGAGAATCATTCACAGATATATTGCCAAGAGAAGAAGATTGCCTGACAGAAGAACAGGTTATACACAAAAAGTTAAGATCAATGGTCAAACTGTTTATGTCCGAACCGGTGAATATGATAACGGTCAGATCGGCGAAGTGTTTATTGACATGCACAAAGAAGGTGCGGCATTTAGAAGTTTGTTAAACTGTTTCGCTATTTCTATTTCACTTGGATTGCAGCATGGAGTTCCTCTCGATGAGTTTGTTGACGCTTTCGTCTTCACACGATTCGAGCCGAGTGGTGTTGTTTCGGGTCATAGCAGAATTAAGATGGCAACTTCCGTTATTGATTATATCTTTAGAGAACTCGCAGTGACTTATCTTGGAAGAAATGATTTATCCCACGTTGAAGAAGCAGAGATCATCAAAAAGATCGATCATAGATCTGTAGTAGAACCGGATTTTGAGAGTGAAGAGATTATAAGTGAAAGAATGATCGAGTTGGATAACTCAAATAATTTTGTTGAAAGATCACCGGGTGATAAACAGAGAGATCAGAGAGCAAAGGCAATTACTCTTCACCAAAGTGTAATGAAAGCGCGTGAGCGTGGTTATACGGGCGATATTTGTCCCGAGTGCCAAAGTATGACTATGGTTCGCAACGGCACTTGCTTAAAATGTACAACATGCGGCGCAACGACGGGGTGTAGTTAATAAAAGATGATTTTCGATTTAAGAACTTGCCTACCGGCAGGCATGGATTAAAGAACGGCGAAAGAGAACTTTTAAAATCATAAATCCATTTTTCTTGATAATTGATTAATCATAAAAAGACGGTTATATTAAAACCAAAAAGAAAATGAAGCTTATGCAAAAAATTGAATTAAGAATCTCTGAAGCGGTTTACAATAAAATATTATCTTTCCTTGAACTTTTACCAAAAGAATCAGTACAAATAGTTATTAAGGATGAAGAAAAGAATGATCTCCCATACGTTGATAATGAAGAACAAAAGGAGATAGAGAAAATATTAAAAGATCCAGAATGTCAAGAATTTGAAAGGTCAAAGACGCTTGAGTTATGAAAGTTAGATTTATGATTATTACATTTCTGCAACGGTTGGATTCATCAAGGATTTTTCAAATTAAGTGGATTATGTGAAAGGATTAATGAGTTGTATTTCTTTCACTTTCTTTAAGATCTGGAAAAGAGAGTAGTTCGATCTCTGTTATCACTGAATAGAATATATTATTAGCCGAGAGAAAATCTTTTAAGAATAATTTCTCAACTGAAGGTTCAGCATTTAAGTGGTAGATGAAGATATTTGTGTCAAACAAAAAATTATTAGAGGGCAATTTTTCTTTCCCATTCAGTTCTTGTTCGTTTTTGGTAGTCTAAACCATCAATGTTATATTTTTTCAAAAGTCCTTTTGCTTTCTCTACTGCTTCATAGTTGATTTCTCTCTTTAAGAGGTGGTCATCTATTTCTACCTGAACTATCTTACTATCCAGATATTTTAATGCTTTAGCTGGTAGTGTTACAATCATTTTAGTACTCCTTTCGATTCTCTCTTTAAAATATAATGTTTTTTGAGCTAAGTTATATTTCTAATCGAGGGATATGACACTAGTCAACTTTCTTGAATCTGAAATTCATTATTCAAAACCAGCATTTTTTATTATAATACTCAAGAATAATCCTATCCTTCATTCTTATTTCTTTATTATATTTGGATTGAGAATTCGTTGACTTTAATAACTCTGAGGAACACAATAAAAAACTTCTTATCTTTTAACAGAGAGTAATAAAATCTATAAGGCAAACCAATGACGGAACTGATAAAAAAGAAATTTGTAACAGACGCGAATGGTAAAAAAACGGCAGTAATCTTAGACTTGAAAATCTATGAGAAATTAATAGATGAAATTGATGATTTAAATTGTGCATTAGGTTACGACCATGCAAAAAAAGAAAACGAATTGGATTTGAAATCCGGTAATTCTATTACATTAGAAGAATTTATCTCGAAAAGAAAAACCCGAAAAATGAAGCGTAAAATTAAAGCTTAGTATGCCTTTCATTGATTCTCTATTTGAGAAAGGGACTAAAGCTTAGTCCCTTTTTCATTATATTTAGATAGATAATTCGTTGACTTTTATAACCCAATAGGATACATTTTCACCCTAATTTTTGAAGATGATTTCAGAAAATCTTAAAAAAGTTGAAGAGAAGATTGCAGAAACTTGCGCTAAATGCGGAAGGAATAGTTCTGAAATTAAACTGATTGCAGTGAGTAAGACCCAGTCGGCTCAGATAATCAATAAGGCAATTGAGGCTGGTATTAGGGATCTGGGGGAGAACAAAGCGCAAGAGCTTCGGGATAAATCGGAACTGATAACCGGAGATTTCCGGTGGCATTTCATCGGGCATCTTCAGACGAACAAAGTGAAATATGTAATAAATACTGCGGATTATATTCATGCAGTTGATTCGATAAAATTAGCCGAAGAGATCAATCGAAAAGCCGAACAGATTGGTAAAACGCAGAATGTTCTTTTAGAGATAAAAACTTCGGACGAAGAAACAAAGTTTGGACTTGAAAACGAAGAAGAAATTTTCAAAGTCTCAGAGTTTTGTAAGAACAGTCACAATTTGAGTTTGGTCGGATTGATGACAATGGCAGCTTTCACAGATGATCGTAAGATTATCCGAAATTGTTTTATTAAACTTAGAGAGCTCAAAGATAGAATTAATAAATTTGGATACGGATTGACTGATCTTTCAATGGGAATGACTAACGATTACGATTTGGCAATTGAAGAAGGTGCAACCATGTTGAGAATTGGAACGGCAATCTTTGGAGAGAAAAATTATTAATAAACGCGGTAAGAAATGAAGTTCACTCCGTTTGGCATTAAGAATCAAGAATTCAACCGAACCGTACGCGGGTTCGATCGTGATGAAGTTAAAGCTTTCTTAGAAAGATTATCGGACGAATTCGAAAAACTTCAGAATGAAAATGAAAAATTGAAGATTGATCTCGATCGGCAAGAAGATCAATTGAAAGAATTCAAACGGATCGAAAAAAGTCTTCAACAGGCAATGTTGAATCAAACTGAATCTACAGGAAAGACAGTTGAATCTGCGAAAAAACAAACTGCATTGATGATTAAAGAAGCGGAATTGAAATCCGCCCAGATAATTGAAAAAGCTAAAGAAACTGCCAATTCTATCCGGGATTCTGTTCTTAAATTACGCGAAGAAAAAAAATTGCTTATTGCCCGAATTAAAGCGATGATTAATACGCAATCTAGTTTCCTCGAGATGAATATGCAGAACATTGAAACCCGTCCCAAGAAAAAAGAAATTGTGAAAGAAGAGTCAAATCAAGATGAACAAAATGAAATAAATATTGATGATATCCTGGAGAAACTTTTATGAGCACACTTACTGAAATGATTAATGAAACTCTTGCCGTTATACAAAAGAAAACGAAGAAGAATTATGAAGTTGGAATTATTTTAGGTACCGGATTAGGCGGATTGGTAAAAGAAATTTCAATTGAACATGAAATTGATTACGCAGACTTACCGCACTTTCCCCTTTCAACAGTAGAATCTCATCATGGTAAATTAATTTTTGGAAAGATCAATGGTAAAGATGTTGTTGCTATGCAAGGAAGATTTCATTATTACGAAGGATACACAATGCAGCAAATTACGTATCCGGTTCGATTGATGAAATTTCTTGGTGTGAAAACTTTACTTGTTTCCAACGCATGTGGAGGAATGAATCCGATATATCAACGCGGCGATATTATGTTGATGGTTGATCATATTAACTTACTCGGCGATAATCCGCTCATCGGAAAGAATGAGGATGAATTAGGTCCACGATTTCCCGATATGAGTGAACCTTACGATTTAGAACTTATTAAAATTGCCGAAGATGTTGCTCTCGATAATAAAGTGAAGGTTCAAAAAGGAGTTTATGTTGCTGTCCCCGGTCCAAATCTCGAAACTAAAGCTGAATACAGATTTCTAAGAGCTATTGGTGCAGACGTCGTTGGTATGTCAACCGTTCCGGAAAATATTGTTGCAAACCATATGGGTATTAAAGTTCTTGGTGTAAGTATTATTACAGATGAATGTTTTCCGGATTCTCTTAAACCCGCTAAGGTTGAAGAGATCATTGAAACAGCTATGAAAACCGAACCCAAAATGACATTAATCATGAAAGAAGTGATAAAGAAATTATGATGGAAAAAAGACCAATATATTATTCAACACCGGCATTGCTTGCCGTAATAATATTCGCTTCCGATTTCTTGAGCACCGAAGTGTTCAAAGCAGGGTATCAAAATTTTTCTGTTTGGTTTGTACTGTCCGTATTCTCCTTTGCATGCGGATGGTTAATCAACAAAACACTTGGTTATAACCATGGGGGTAAAGTTGTATTTTCTGTTATTGTCGCCTCAACTTTTATCAGCGTTCTGCTTTTATCTTTTTTCAGCGACTATTTTGGATTGAGCGATCTGCTTGTAGAAAATTTAATCCTCTATATCTTAAGAAATATTATGCTTGGTTCGATGGCGTTTTTTGGAATGGCACTTTCTGAAGTTATTATTCTGCAAAGAGACGGTGTTCCAACAAAAATTAAAGAAGACGACTCTAAAAGAGTTTTAGTAAATGCTCAAAAAGAGGCTCATCTTCTTGTGGAAGAGGCTAAGTTGAAAGCTGATAAGATGATCTATCAAGTTCAGCAAGGTGTCAATGACATGGTTGATAGAAAAAATCAGATCGAGAGAAGACTCAAAGAATTCATTGCCGCTGAAAAAGAATTAATTAAGAAATATGAATCGGAAGAAGAATAAAAGCCGGTTACACAATTTAATTATAGAGTTACAGCATGTTCAAACAATTTGATGAAAAAATAAATTATCCGAAGATCGAAGAAGAAGTTCTTAAGTTCTGGGAAGAAAAAAAGATTTTTGAAAAAAGTATTTCGTCACGTCCGAAATCAAAAACATTTACTTTTTATGAAGGACCGCCAACAGTAAACGGTCGTCCGGGCATTCATCATGTAATGGCAAGAACTCTCAAAGATTTAGTCTGCCGTTACAAAACAATGAAAGGTTATCAAGTTCATCGTAAAGCCGGATGGGATACTCACGGATTGCCGGTTGAAATTGCGCTTGAAAAGGAACTCGGATTTACTCAAAAGTCTGATATCGAAAAGTATGGCACCGGGGCTTTCAACAAGAAAGCGAAAGACTTAGTATATCACCACATTGAAATGAAAGAAGGTTGGCGCACTCTTACAGAACGAATGGGTTACTGGATCAATCTTGATGATCCTTACATCACTTGTACAAACGATTACATTGAATCTGTTTGGTGGGCACTTTCAGAATATTTCAAAAAAGGACTTATCTATAAAGGGTTTAAAATTGTTCCGCAATGTCCTCATTGCGAAACTCCTCTTTCATCTCATGAACTTGCTCTTGGTTATGCCGATGTTCAAGATCCGAATGTGTATGTGAAGTTCAAGTTGAAAAATGAAGACGCTTCAATTCTTGTTTGGACAACTACTCCTTGGACTTTGATTTCAAATGTTGCTCTCGCGGTAGGTTCTGATATTGACTATGTAAAAATTAAAACTGAAAAACACGGCGTGATGTATCTCGCTGAAGCCAGACTGTCAATTATAAAAGAAGAATACGAGTTGTTAGCAAACTTGAAAGGTGTGGATATTCTTGATAAAGATTATGAACCGCTTTACTCATTCGTTCCTGTTGATAAGCGTGCTTGGTATATAATTCCCGGTGAATTTGTAAGCACGGCGGATGGATCCGGTGTTGTTCATATTGCCCCAGCATTCGGCGCAGATGATTATGAGGTTTCTAAGAAATTTAATTTGCCATTCGTTCAGCCTGTTACAAAGAGCGGAAGATTTACTGATGAAGTAATAGATTTTGCCGGGCGTCTTGTTAAGACAATAAAATTTGAAGATCGTGAAGAGAAAGGTGTGGACCCCGATATCATTCGCAATCTAAAAGAACGTAATCTGATTTATAGAGCCGGGAACGATTATCTTCACTCTTATCCTCATTGCTGGCGCTGCGACAATCCTCTAATCTATTATGCACGAGATAGCTGGTATATTCGTACTACTGATGTTGCAAAGAGAATGATTGAGCTAAACAACACGATCAATTGGTGTCCGCCTGAAGTTGGTTCCGGTCGGTTTGGAAATTGGCTTGAGGAAAATAAAGATTGGTCTCTTTCACGTGATCGTTATTGGGGAACTCCGCTTCCATTGTGGTTGAATGATGAGGGTGATATTATCGCTGTTGGTTCAATTGCAGAATTAAAAGATGGATTTGTTGAACGGGGCGGGAAAAGAATTTCAGTAAAAAATTTACCGGCAGAAGAAATTGATTTGCACAAGCCATTTGTTGATGATGTGAAGTTTGAACGTGATGGGAAAATATTCACCCGCACTCCCGAATTGATAGATGTTTGGTTTGATAGCGGCGCAATGCCGTTCGCTCAATATCATTATCCGTTCGAGAACCAGGAATACTTTAAAGAAAATTATCCGGCAGATTTTATCTGCGAGGGAATTGACCAGACACGCGGATGGTTCTACACTCTCCACGCAATTGGCTCAATGTTGTTCGATCAAGTGGCATTCAAGAATCTGATTGTGAATGAATTGATTCTTGATAAAAAAGGTCTCAAGATGTCCAAGAGCCGCGGCAATACGGTTGATCCATTTATTTTATTCGATAAATATGGAGTTGATGCAACACGTTGGTATTTAGTTACAACAAGTCCGCCATGGAAACCAACATTGTTCGATGAAGAAGGAATTGTTGAAGTACAGAGAAAATTCTTCGGCACATTGGTTAATACATATAATTTCTTTGTCCTTTATGCTAACATTGATAAGTTTAATTTTGCAGAGGAACCGGTTCCATACAAGGAGCGACCTGAAATTGATAGATGGATCATTTCAAAGCTCAACACATTGGTAAAAGAATACGATGAATTGATGTCAGCTTATGATGTAACAAAAGCTGCCCGTTTGGTTTCCAGTTTTACGATTGATCAACTTTCTAATTGGTATGTACGCAGAAGCAGAAGACGCTTCTGGAAATCTGAAATGAATAGCAATAAACTCTCAGCATATCAAACATTATATGAATGTTTGGTTACTATTGCAAAATTAACTTCACCGTTTGCGCCTTTCATTGCCGAAGAGTTGTATCAGAATTTGAATCTTGCAACAAAAAAAGAAAAGTATGAATCAATTCATCTTTCGGATTATCCGGATACAACATATTTCGAAACGGAACTTGAAGAAAAGATGGATGTTGCTCAGCGCGTTGTATTTCTTACCCGCTCCATCCGCGCAAAAAATAATTTGAAGGTGCGCCAACCTCTATTAAAAATGATGGTTGCAGTTGATAAGAGTAGAAGAGAAGCACTTCAAAAAATGAGTGAAGTGATTTTAGAAGAAGTGAATATAAAAGAATTGATTGTATTGGAAGATGATTCTGCCATAGTGAATAAATCCGCTAAGCCGAATTTTAAAGTGGTTGGACCAAAATATGGGAAGCTGGTAAAAGCTCTTACAAACGCTATCAAGGAATTGGATAAGAATGCAATTATCACCCTTGAAAAAACTGGCGAATATGAACTCACTATTGAAGGGCAATTAATAAAAATCTCACGTGAAGATGTGGAGATTGTTAGTCACGAAATTGAAGGATGGATCGTTGAAACTGAAGAAGGTATTACGGTTGCCATTGATACTGAACTAAACGAAGATTTAATTGCCGAAGGTTACGCACGCGAATTTGTTAACCGCGTTCAAAACATGAGGAAAGATGCAGGATTCGATGTTATTGACCGTATTAATGTTTCGTACGCCAGCGAAGCTAAAATGATTGAATTTGTTTCCAAGTTTTCTGACTATATTTCAAGAGAGGTTCTTGCCGATTCTCTCAAGCCGGAACAAGATATACAAGGATTTAAACAAGAATTTAAAATTGGCGATTACGATTGCACAATCGTAATAGTGAAGGCAAAGAATTAAATCTGATAACGGAGGCACAAATGGCTAAAAAAGTTATTAAAAAAACTGTGAAGAAAACCACTACCAAGAGTAAAAAAGCTAAAAAGGTAGTGCGTAAGCCGATTAAAGCAACAAAAGCTAAGGTTGTAAAACCGAAATTGAAAATCGCCGCAAAGAAAAATGTGAAAGTAAAGAAAATATCAAAATCCCGGAAACATGTTGAAGTCATTTCTCCAACTAAGAAAGTAAAAAAAATTAAAGGTTATTCTAAAAAAGAATTAGACGAATTCAAGAAAATAATTTTTGATAAGAGAAATGAAATCATCGAACAACTCCAAAATCTAAAAGATCAGATGATGGATCCAACTACGGGACAGTATGTAAATGAGAGTTCACCTTATTCATTGCATATGGCAGAGCAGGGTACAGATGCAATGGAACGAGAGAAACTATATTTATGGGCTCAACGTGAAAACAAATTTCTAGGTTATCTTGATGATGCACTACAACGCATTGATAATGGAACGTATGGCATTTGCATTGAATGTATTGATGAACCACAGAACCTTTGTCCTACATGCCCCTTAGTTCCTAAAGACCGCCTTGCAGCAGTGCCGCATACTCAGCATTGTTTACAAATAAAACAAAATATGAAATAATTAAAAGTTCTTTTTCAGATTAGAGAGAAAAATTTTGAGAGTATTATTCGCAACACTGTTCCTTGTAATCACAGATCAAGTCACAAAATTATTAGTGAAAGGGGGAACAATTCCCTTACTTAATCTTAAAGTTGAAGGAATGAGCTATGGACAAAGTAAAAATATTTTAGGAGATTTTTTTAAACTTACATTTGTGGAAAATCCCGGGATTGCTTTCGGGATTGATGTTAATGAAACTTCAAAATTACTATTATCCATCTTTACACTTTTTGCCAGTATTGGAATTCTATATTATTTGTGGAAATCGCGCGACCAGAAATTAATTGTTAGGTTGGCACTTGCGTTCATACTTGGCGGTGCGATTGGAAACTTAATTGATAGAACTTTTTATGGTGTGTTTTACGGTTACGAGAAGATTTTCTATGGTCATGTTGTTGATTTTTTTAATGTAGATTTTTTCGATTTTACAATTTTCGGCAGAACATACGAACGGTGGCCAATTTTTAATATTGCCGATGCATCAGTCACAGTTGGTGTTTTACTTCTGCTTATCTTCCACAGATCACCTTCTGAGGAGAAAAAGGAAGATACAGAAACCGAAACCCTATCAGTTAATTCAACTAATATAAGCGAAGTAGAAAAAACCGAAGTTAGAGAAACAGTAACTTCCAATTCTTCTTTGAGTGATGATGGCAAAGCTAGTAACAGAGAAGAAAATAAGAGTTGAAGTTTCTGAGGGAAAGAAAAAAGAACGGATAGATATTTTTCTTGCCAACTCTGTTGAGAATGCCACCCGGTCTCGAATCCAAAAACTTATCAAAGCAAATTGTGTTACAGTAAATGGTAAAATTGTAAAACAGAATTACATTATTTGTCCTAACGATATTATTGATTTAACAATTCCGACATCACCACGTCCTGAGGAAACCGAAGCCGAAGACATTCCACTCAATATTGTTTACGAAGATGAATTTCTCTTAGTTGTTAACAAAGCAGCCGGAATGGTTGCGCATCCATCATTTGGTAATTATACAGGTACGCTTGTGAATGCGCTCATGCATCATACAAGTAAATTAAGTGCATCGGGTGAGCCGGGACGACCGGGAATTGTTCACCGTATTGATAAAGAGACAAGCGGATTATTAATTGTCGCAAAAGATGAATGGACGCACGCTAAGCTTGCTAAACAATTTTTTGATCACACAATTGAACGTGAATATTGGGCTGTTTGCTGGGGAATATTCAAACAAAGTTCAGGCGAAGTGATCGGAAATATTGCTCGTTCCACCAAAGATAGAAAAATATTTACGGTGAGTGAAACTGAAGGAAGAAACGCCCATACATTTTATGAAGTGATTGAAGAGTTTGAGTTTGCATCTCTTCTAAGACTAAAATTAAAAACCGGGCGCACACATCAGATACGTGTACATATGGCTTACATTAAACACCCAATCTTTGGAGATCCGACTTACGGTGGAAGAGTGATTGTTTACGGATCTGCTCTTCCAAAAATGAAATCACGTATAGATAATTTGCTGGAGATCATGCAGCGTCAGGCACTTCATGCCAAAACCCTCGGATTTATCCATCCGCATACAAAAGAAAAGATTTTTTTGGACTCAGAATTGCCGCAAGATTATAAACTGTTGTTAGAAAAGTTAAAACAGTAGCTCAGATTTTTAATCTGAGTACATGAACAGATTACAAACCTGCCCGCCGGCTTGTCCGGCAGTTTTTTTTGACGGAGCTTTTTGGCGGGTCTGTTCTACAATTGTATTGCAGATTTTTAATCTCTTCGGGTTGAATTCCCCGCTGCTTGCGGCGAGTAGGTTCATTTGCGCTCCGCTGGACAGTTTTAGAAACTATTCTATCTGTAACTCAGATTTTTAATCTGAGCAGTAGAACAGATTACAAACCTGCCCGCCGGCTTGTCCGGCAGTTTTTTGACGGAGCTTTTTGGCGGGTCTGTTTTACAGTAGCTCAGATTTTTAATCTGAGCAAATTAGCAGAATCGAATTATGCTCAGATGAACAGATTTGAAATTTGTTCTACGAGTAGCGCAGAAATCCTTTCTGCGCATTAGTAAGCAAATTTTTTTTGGATTCAGAATTACCGGAAGATTTCGAAATACTTTTAAAAAAATTACGCTTGTAGCACAGAATCGTATTCTGTGCGGCGCAGATTACGAATCTGCGCTACAATTTTTCCCACGCGGCTATAGCCTCACTGAACGGCATTAGCGCACGAGGGATCGCACCGTGCATGTAAGAAATTGCAACTCCGTAATTTACAATTGGTACTCCAACAAGTTTAGCCTGCTTAATTCTAACTTGCATAGCTTTTCGTGTTAACATGCATCCCCCACAATGGATTATCAATCTATAATCAGAAAGATTTTCCGGGTAATCATGTCCGTTCACAACGTCAATTTCCAAATTCTTTTTTGTATGAAGCCGCAGCCAGCGAGGAATTTTTACTTTTCCGATGTCATCTTCTTGAGCATGATGTGAACATGCTTCGGCAACTAATACTCTATCCCCGTTATTCAATTCTTCAATCCGCTTCAATCCGCGAACATACTCCGGTAAATCTCCTTTGTAACGCGCCATCATAATTGAAAAAGTTGTAAGTGGAATTTCGTCCGGTACATCTGCAACAACTCTCATGATCGCTTGACTGTCTGTTACTACTAATTTTGGCGGGTGAGATAGCTTACCTAATGCCGCGCGTAATTCTTTATCCTTTGTTACTACTACAATCGCATCTTCATCTAATGCTTCCCGAATAGTTTGCACTTGAGGCAAAATCAATCTTCCTTTTGGTGCGCCAAGATCCATTGGCACAACAAGCACAATAACATCGTGCTGCTTAATCAAATCGCCCACAAGAGTTTGCTCTTCATCCGATGGAAGTAATTTTGATACTTTTTCCTTGAGATCGAAAATCCCTTCATCCGTTATGCAAGAAACTGAAATGTGATTAATGCCGGAGGAATTTAGCTCCTCAATCAAATCGTAGTTAATGCCGAGCTCTGACTTGTTGATAACTGCAAGAAATGGGAGTTCCAATTTTTGCAGATGATCGATAAGATTTCTTTCTTGTACCGAAAGTTTTTCTTGAGAGTCTAACACGAGCAGGGCGAAGTCTGCCTCAGAAATTATTTTAACTGTTTTACTGATTCTTTTTTCGCCAAGTTCACCAACATCATCAATGCCGGCTGTATCAATTAAGACAACCGGACCGAACGGTAACAGTTCCATTGCTTTCTTTACCGGATCCGTTGTTGTTCCGGGAGTTTCACTGACGATTACTAAATCTTGTCCGATGAATTTATTGACCAGGGAAGATTTGCCAACATTTCGTTTGCCAACGAAAGCGATGTGTATCCTTTCGGATTGGGCGATTTTACTCAATATTAATTCCCAAATCTGTTGATATAATGTTGAAGAGTTCCTTCTCGTCCAGCAATTTACTTTTCATAAGTGCCTTAACGAAAGGAATTTTATTTTCATATGAATACTTTACCAATTCTTGAATCGTTTCGTAACCAAATGTAGTGATGAGCGATGCTGCTATAGCTGATGAATTAAGCAAATTCAATTTGCAGTGCTCAACATTGGCTGTAATTCCTTCAATACAATTCTCTGCCAGACTGATATTCGAATCACGAAGCATAGTCAATGATTTCAAAAATGTATGGGCTATCATTGGAACGAAGGCATTTAATTCAAGATTACCTGCTGAGACAAGATTGGAGATGATAACATCGTTACCTTTTATAAGTTCTGCAATTTGGATTGCGTTTTCGAAAATTACCGGGTTTACTTTTCCCGGCATAATACTCGAACCGGATTGTTTAGGAGGAAGATTGATCTCACCGATTCCGCCATTTGGACCACTTGACATAAATCTTAAATCATTGCTTATCTTTATTATTGATGTTGCACCGGCTTTCACCAGACCGTGTACTTCAACAAACACATCTAAATTTTGCGTTACATCTATTAAATCTTCTCCCTTTGCAATTGGAAGTTTCGTAATTTTTTTGAGAATGCTGTTAACGTTTTGAACATATTCTTTTGTTGCGCAAACAGAATTTCCAACGGCAGTGCCGCCAAGATTGACCGAGCGTAGGCGCTCTTCGGCATTATACAACCGCCATCTGTCGCGTGCAAAAGCTTGCGCATACGCGCCAAATTCTTGCCCTAACGTAATTGGAACCGCGTCCTGAAATTGTGTTCTACCCAGTTTCAAAACACTTCTAAATTCCTTTTCCTTTTTTTGAAAAGCATTCTGTAAACGGGCGAAAGAATCTGCAAGTTCACGTAAAAGAAATATCGCTGCTATTCGCAACGCAGTAGGAAATGTATCATTGGTAGATTGGCTTAAATTCACATCATCCAGTGGATTAAGGGATGAATAATCTCCGTATTCTTTTCCCATTATTTTCAATGCGGTGTTAGCAATTACTTCATTCACATTCATGTTTAATGATGTACCGGCGCCGCCTTGATAGGGGTCTACAATTATCTTTTCATAGATTGAATCAAAATTCCCTTTGATGAATTCATCTGTTTCAATAATGAGTTCACGTATGGCTTCATCAATCGCATCAAATTTCTCTTTGAAAAGTAAACCGCATTTATAGTTTGTTTCTGCGGCGGCAAGTTTAACCTGGAAAAATGCTTTGATTAAATATGGATTGATTCGTTCGCCCGATTTTGGAAAATTGTTGAGACTTCTTAATGAATGTACTCCATAAAGTGCCTCATCCGGAATAGCTAATTCGCCTAATGAATCTTTTTCAACTCTCACAACTAACTCAACTTTATTTCACAAAACAAATATACCAAAAATGAATTTCAGTCAGACATAGAAACCCACCGCGTTTGGCGGGGATGATGTACAGCTGGTCAATTTAACTTTTCAGAAGTTTCTTTTTCTTAAACGAAGAAAAAAGTTGTGCAACACGCTCGGCAGTCAGGTTTTCGCTTTGGTGGTTGTAGAGACTCGCCGCGGCGAGTCTTTACTTTGCCTATAATATTCAAACAATCATTAAAGGTCGTGTCAAGCACAGAATGTCAGAATGTTTTTCTTTGAATTCCACCACCTTTAGAGCTTGTGTGAAAATCAGAAAATGTCATTTCGATGGAGTGTTCCGAAGGAATCCCTTCGGGAAAGCGACTGAGAAATCTACAATCATACTGTGCCATTGGCAAAGATTTTAGTAATGCAGATTTTTGTGTAGCGCAGATTTTCAACCTGCCCGTTCCGCAGGCGGGTCGGCGTTTTTGCAAGTGAACACAAGTTAACAGATTAAAAATCTGTTCTACAATCTTTAAAAAAACAAAACCCCGCTTTAAGCGGGGTCTTGTTTACTAATAGCTAAAAGCTTATAGCTAATTACTTATTTAACCAGCAGCATCTTGTTAACTTTTACAAAGTTACCAGCTACGATTCTATAGAGATAGATACCTGAAGCCATACCTTGAGCTCTCCATTCGATATTGTGTGAACCTGCTGATAATTCATTATTCACTAAAGTTGCAACTTCTCTTCCAACCGCATCGTAGATTGTTAATCTAACTTGTCCGCTTGTTGGTAAAGAGAATTTAATGTTTGTTGTCGGGTTGAATGGGTTTGGATAGTTTTGATAAAGAGTATATGTAGTTGGAACCGCTTCTTCATTTTCTACTGCTGTCTTAATACCTAAAGAAGCCATAGCTCCTCTTAGAGCTGAAGTTACATATTTAGGATTATGAATGCCGCCGCTTTTATCCAAGTGAGCGGTGTTAGCATTCCAATAAGCGCTCAATTGAGTTTTTGTCCAAGCTGTTTTGGGGACAGGGAAAGGAATAAATTTTCCTGCTTTATCATATTGTCCATATTCTGGGCTGAAAGTAGATGCAGGAATTTTTCCTAATTCTGACATGACTTTATTAATCATACCCCAAACTTCATCCTGCAATCCTTCAGTAACGAAATCGTTATCATGATCACCTGTGCCGTTCCAGAAGAATTTCACATCTTCGAACGACAGCCCGAAAGTTCCACCATGACAATCTTGGCAAGCGCCCATGTTGTCTATATCTTTAATTCTTCTATGATCTGCCCCTAATAGGAAATTACCATTGGCATCTTTTTTAAATGTAGACATGCTGAATGAATGTCCACCAAATTGGTTAACAGTGGTACCACTAACAGCATTTTTAGTATCCATATGACATTTAACACATGCATCTACTGTAGCGCCTAAGTGGTTCGATGTTGATAAAGTAACTCCACCTAAAGCTAACATGTTGCTTGATGATACAATATCACCTTGTGGTCCATAATGCGGACCGAATCGGGTGCTGATAGAAGTTGCCAGTAATGATGCATTTGCTTCGGCTCTGGATTGATGACAGTTCATACACATTGTTCCCATGCCGGCACCGGTAGCATTTTTATAAATTGTAGTTTTAGGATCAGCTGTGTTAGGTGTAACTATCTCGGCTGTGATCTTTCTTAACTGTTTTGTATTTGTTGCATTGTGAGGATCGTGACAACCTGAACATGTAATTGGTGAATAAGAAACATCAAAATAAGGGTCGGTGCTTGAAATACCTTTTGTATACTGTGCGAAGCCTGCACCGGTATGGCATCTAACGCATGATTCACGACCAGCACCGGTTGGATATGATGTAGCCCCCGAATGTAGAGAAGCATCCCATTGTTCCGGGAAGATATGTTTTGTTCCGGCATCATGGCAATATGCACAAACATCAGCATCAAAAGTAGCTTGCATTCTTGAATCAGATGTCACACCAATGTGACTGCCTGCAGGTCCATGGCAACTTTCGCATTGAATGTTAGCTCTTTTCATTGCATCCGGGAAAGCAGCAACTAATTTATCAGCACCGCCGGTTCCAAGTACTGTTGGGAAAGTGAATGTAAGATCATCAAAGCCATCATTTTTTGCTGTTGTGTTATTATCATAACCGGTTGTATGGCAACCGATACAGCTTTGAGAATAGCTACTACTTACTGTTCCGTTCATAGCTCTTGTGAACATTGTTGCATGTGCTGTGCCTTTCCATTTTGTAACTACAGATGAGTGACAAGTATTACAACTTAATTTTGTATCCACACCATTAACAACTGTATTTTCGTATCCTAAATATTTTGAAGCATTGAAGGTAACGGTTTTTGTGAATGAACCGTCGGTGATTGTTACTTCATAAGCTCCAAGTTTATCAGGAGTTAAAAATACTATTTGGTTGTTTACGTCAATGACGTGTTTGGTTGCACCAACAGCAGTTGTTGAACCGGAAGGTCTTCTTGTAATTGTCCAGGTAGGGGCAACAAATGCTTGCCCTGTGATTGTTGCTTTGAAATACATAATTGATCCAATACCAACATTTTTTAATCCTGTTGAAGCAAAGGTATAAATGTCAGTTGTTGATTTTGCTACATCTCTTGGCGACACACCAAAAACATCCATAGAGAGACTTACAGTAGTTGTCTGAGCCCATAGTGATGAAGCAAGAAGGATCGAGATAAAAAGAAAAATTGTTGATCTTCTGAACATAAACTTCCTCCGTTGATTAAGTATTATTTTTCTGTTTTTAATTCGATAGATAAAAAGAGTTTTATCTTTTTTATTCTATTTTCACTTGTCAATATAAAAATAATAATAAAGATGTCAAAGTCTTTAATACTTTTTTTTAGAACCGTTATGTAAGAATCGAACTATATCATAAAAAGTTGAATAATCCTTACTCAATTCGTATATTTTCATCCAAATTATAAGAATTGAAGATGCAGATTTATAACACTTTTTCACGAAAAAAAGAAGAGTTTGAACCTTTCAACCCACATTCTGTGAGTATGTATATGTGCGGACCTACAGTGTATAACTATTTCCATATAGGTAATGCACGCTCATTTATAATGGCAGATATTGTAAGAAGATATCTTGAGTACCGGGGTTTCAGTGTTCAGTTTATCATGAACCTAACTGACGTTGATGATAATATTATTAAAAAGTCGATTGAAGAGAAACGGCCAGCTAATGAAGTCTCTGAGTTTTACTCTAAAGCTTTTTTTGATGACATCAAAAAATTAAAAATCAAACCGGCAACTGTTTATCCCAAAGCAACTATGCATATTCAGGAGATGATTGATGTAATTGTTGAATTGGAGAAAAAGGGGATTGCATATAATGTTGATGGTAATGTTTTTTATAACATATCGAAATTTCCAGCTTATGGAAAACTTAGCGGTAAAAAAATTGATGATTTGGAATCCGGTGCCAGAGTGGATATTAATGAAGAGAAAAAAAATCCTCTCGACTTTTCTTTGTGGAAAAAAGCCAAAGAAGGTGAACCAAGTTGGGATAGTCCATGGGGAAAGGGGAGACCCGGCTGGCATATTGAATGCACTGCTATGAGCACAAAACATTTGGGTAGCTCGATTGATATTCATGCCGGAGGAAATGATCTAATCTTCCCTCACCACGAAAATGAAATTGCACAAAGCGAAGCTTGCTTTGATAAAAAGTTTGTTAAATACTGGATGCATTTTGGTTTTCTAAATATTCAAAACGAAAAGATGTCTAAGTCGCTCGGTAATTTCTTTACTGCTAGGGATGTTTTAACAAAATATTCGGCAGAAACAATTCGATTATTCTTTGCTCAGACACATTATGGAGGCCCGCTCAATTTCAGTGATGAATTATTAAATGCTTCCCAGAAGGGTTGTGAAAAAATTTCGAATTTGATTGAGGTTGCTGAAAATGAAATCAAGAAAAACTCCACGGTAGGAATTAATCCTGTTTTTGATTTTCAAAAATACCGGGATGACTTTATTAATGTAATGGATGATGATTTTAATACACCTCAAGCCGTGGCTGTAATTTTTGACTTCATAAAATCGATAAATATAGTTGTTGCTGAGAATGAGAGGATAAATGTCGAATTTTTCCAAGAAGTTATGAAATTATTAAAAGAACTTGCGCACGAAATATTGGGTATTATTGACTTAGATGATTCGAGTAGAGGTTCTAATAAGTCACTGGAAAACGATTTGATCGAATTACTTATTAAAGTTAGAGATACTTTGAAAATTGAAAAACAATTCGCTCTTGCAGACGAGATACGTAATCAGTTGGCTAAGATGGGTGTGAATTTGAAAGACACTAAAACGGGAGTGACTTTCAAACGATCTTGATTAAGCAGTTCGAGATACTTTTATAAAAAATGAATTTAATTTGTAATTTACTTTTAGAATTCAGCCTAGTGAGAATAAAATGAAAAAATCAATTCTACTTCTATCATTCTTAATTTTAACAACTCTTTTGACTGCCCAAGGCACCGGAGGGACCAACGCAAAATTTGAGTACCGCAGTTTAATTGATTTACCGACCGCCGGGGTACTATCAAAAGGATTTGCCGGGATTTCTCTTGATATAATGCCGTTTGGAGTTGTTATCACAAAAATTGAGGTTGGTGTTTTTGATGGATTTAGTTTCGGTATTTCATATGGTGGCAGCAATATTATTGGTACCGGTACTATTGATTGGTATAAACTTCCGGCTATTAATATCCGCGCTCGCATTATTGACGAGTCCGAAACATTTCCCGCCTTTGCTTTAGGTTTTGATTCACAAGGAAAAGGCAGATATGATGAAGATCGAGAGAGATATGAAATAAAATCTCCGGGATTTTTTGCAACGGCGTCTAAAAATTTTGTATTCTTCGGATATTTGAGTATTCACGGAATTGTCAACTATTCTTTAGAAAGACAGGATGGAGATAAAGATTTGAATCTGGGAATCGGATTCGAAAAAACAATTGGTGGAATGGTTTCCCTCGTAGGTGAATATGATGTTGCAATTAATGATAATACCGGTGCTTCTCTTGGAAAAGGTAATGGTTATTTGAATCTCGGAATTCGCTGGTCTGTCGGAGAAGGGCTGACTTTGGGTGTTGATTTACGAGACTTGCTGCAGAACAGACGACTTATTGGGAACAGTGCCGATCGAGGTATTTTTGTGGAATACGTAAAAGCTCTCTTTTAAACGTACATTTGTATTAATTCAGCTACATAATTGTTTACAGTAATATACATTTTACAATTTCTCTACTTCTTTTTGCATTTCTTTTTGACTTTAATTAGGTATAATTTTTGAGTAGATAATTAAAACGTTCAAAGGTGAAATCATGAAAACTATAATTCGTTTATTAGTAATACTTCCACTCTTAAGTTTGGGTGGATGCTATACTCAATTGGCACTAAGAGATTATGACAGCCGCAGTCGCCAATATGAAGAAAAAGATGAATATGCTTACGAAGATGAACAAGCCGATTCAAATGATACTTATAATAATAGAGATGAAGAGTATTACGATGATTATGGATCTATTAATAGTAGTTATAGGCGTTATTTGGGGAATTATTATCCATCATTAATGTTCTCTTTCGGATATGGCTATTATCCATACTATCTAAGTTATTATTCTTGGAATCCATTCTGGGGCTATGGCTATTATTATAATCCGTGGTACAACACTTACTATAATCCCTATTATAATTATTATCCTTACTGGTATAATAACTATGCTTCTTCTGGATATAAGTACCGAACCTATTCGACATTAAGAACTCGTGAAAATGATGGTGAACGGGGAACCGGAAATCGTAACAATCGTGATAGCGGTGATCGTAGTAGGTCCTCAAGTTCATATTCCAATCGTAATGGATCAGAGAAAAGTTCAGATGTCGATCTTGGGAGGTCCCGAGTATCCCGTGATGCAAACAGTAAAAGTGATGGAACACGTGTATCAAAAGAAACTTCACGCAGTTCTAATAACTCCGCTCGTGATAGCAATACAAGAACCCGGAATAGAGACGAATCGCGGGCTACTGACAATTCCTCTACTCGTAGTGGAACGAGAGATCGTAGCGAAAGAGGTTCATCTAGTTCGGATAATTCAAGAAGGGAAAGAGAAGCACCATCTTACACGCCAAAAAGTGAGCCTAGCAGAGCACCGTCATACAGTCCGCCGCCATCATCATCTGGCTCGGATAGGGGAAGCAGTTCAAGTGGATCGGATAGAGGTTCGAGCAGCTCCGGTGGATCGGATAGAGGTTCGAGCAGCTCCAGCGGTTCTGATAGAAAGAGATAACTTTTATGAAAAAACTAAATTACTCTCATTTAACTAGAGGGGCAGCAATGAAAAATTTTCAGAAGATAATTTTAGGATTGATTTTCAGTCTATTTTTAAGTGTAAATGTTTACTCACAAAATTTCAACGATGCTCTTCGCTTAAGCGAACCCGGAATTATTTCAGGAGCTCGTTCTCTTGCTATGGGCAATGCTTACATAGCGTTAAGTGATGACTTCTCTGCATCCTTATTCAACCCGGCTGGTTTTGGATTGATCAAAAATATGGAGCTGGCAGGCGGGTTGAATTATAATTTGTTTAATAACAATACAACATTCTTCAATCAAAAAACTAGTCTTTCGAGTGATATAAAGAAATTTGGTCAGGTCGGTGTTGTATTGCCTTTCCCAACAAGCCAAGGCAGTTTTGTAGTAGCTCTAGGGTATAATCAGGTAAAAGATTTCAATAAGGTGCTTGGTTTTAGCGGATATAATGGAGGGAATAATTCTTACATTCAAGAGCTAACCTCGTATAACGACGACATAGCTTACAAACTTGCTTTGAGTTATCCGATTTACGATGCGAACAAGAAGTATCTTAATGACGTTACATTGATCAACGGGCGACTTAATCAACGTGGTAATGTTTTGCAGGATGGCGGACTTAATAGCTGGTCATTTTCCGGTGCCGTGGAAATTCAACAAGATTTGTTTATAGGAGCCACTATCAATATCTATAGTGGCACATTCAATAAGACCAGAGATTATTTTGAAGAAGATTTGAACAACGTTTACCCGGCATCGGTATTACTGGATCCCTCAGAACCGAGTTCTGCCGATTTTAAATCCTTCAATTATCGTGATATAATTGATTGGGATATCTCCGGTACAGGTTTTAAAATTGGAGCTCTTCTAAAAATGGAAGAGAATATCAACTTGGGAGCTACAATCAAGTTGCCTACAATCTTCACGATAAAGGAAACATATTCCTTAAGTACGGTGAGCATTTTCGGTGGAGATAGATTCAATTATTCCCCCAATATGGAAAGATTTGAATATGAAATTTCTTCCCCAGCTGAATATTCTGTTGGAGCTTCTTATAACCGGAACAATCTTACTCTGAGTGGAAATGCTACTATGATTGATTATGCTAAAATGAAATTTGGAAATTATGGTTCAGCGCCTGAAAAAAATGCCGACATTATAGATCTCATGCGATCAGTAATAAATCTTAATGCAGGTTTTGAATATACTCTCAGAAATTCTAGAATCGCTCTACGAGGTGGATTTATGATGATGCCTTCTCCATTCAAAGATGATCCAAGCGATTTCGATAAAAAATACGTTACGGCGGGTGTCGGTTATAATTTTTCAAAATCATCGTCTATAAATTTTGCGTACGTTTACGGCTGGTGGCAAGATGTCGGCGATAATTATGGTTCCAACATATCACGTACATTTCAAGATGTAAAATTCAACAATTTTGTAACTTCAGTTAAGTTCAATTTATAACCCTTTCTTATTTATATTCAATTGACATCCCTTTAAGAGCGCCTTATTTTTAAGACGCTCTTAATTTATTCTGGAGGTTGCAATTCTAGGAACGATTTATAAAATCGAAAGCAAAGATTATTATTTGTATGACACTTACGGCAAAGAAATACGCTGTTCATTACGCGGTAAATTCCAGAAAGAGTTTGCATTAAAAAAAGATAAACTTTTTGCGATGGACATTGTTGCTGTGGGCGATGTTGTTGACTATAAATTGAATCAAGACGGTACGGGAGTTATTAATGAAATTCATCCACGAAAAAATTATATCTCTCGTAAAGCACCTCGCATCAAAGGCGCCGGAACACGTGGAGAACGGCTCGAGCAGATAGTTGCATCAAACATAGATAATCTTGTAATTGTGAGCAGTGCTAAATCTCCCAAATTCAACAATCGTTTAATAGATCGTCTCATCGTTGCCGGTGAGAGTTCACATATCAATTTAATTATTGTCATTAATAAAATTGATCTGGATCCATCCCAATACACTCGCCAATGGAGTGAGCTTTATACAAAAATTGGTTATCAACTTTTTGAGACAAGCGTTACTGAACAGAAGGGTATTGAAGAACTTAAAAATTCGATGAGCGGAAAAATAAATTTGATATGGGGACAGTCCGGGGTAGGAAAATCATCTCTACTTAATATCATTTATCCATCGCTTAAATTGAAAGTTGGAGCAGTCAGCGATTCTACTTCAAAAGGTAAACATACTACCGTTACGAGTATTATTAAAAAGGTGGATGAGAATACATTTGTAATAGACACACCAGGCATGCGTGAGATTGACCCATATGGAATTAGAAAAGAAGACCTTGGTCATTACTTCAAAGAATTTCTCCCATTTGCCGATAGCTGCAGATTCAACACTTGCACACATTATCATGAACCGGATTGTGCCGTTGTCACAGCCGTTCAAAACGAACTTATCCATCATGAACGATATCAGAGTTATTTAAATATTCTGGAAACGATTGAAGATGATATGAATTTTTAGAGAGATAATACTTTTCGTTTCATTCTTTCGATAAATTCGTTTACAACTTCATCCGGAACACCATCAACATGATTCGATTTGAGCCGCAAGTCGCATTGATCATTAATGTAATCAATCAAAACGAATTTGTGATCTTTCGTAAGTGCAATTTCGGTTGAGAAATAATCGAGCTGTGTTAACCTTGCCAAACGCTTTGTAATTCTATAAAGAGGCAAAAGATTATGGCGCTTCACATCGGCTTTTGTTACCCTTTGATATATATGCGTATGATCATTCCACCAAGTAGGAATGACTTTATCAAAAGCCCAAATAACCCTGAACCAGGCACGCTTACCCTGAATGTTACGAGGGTAAATTTTTTCTTGAACTAAATATTTTTCAGTATGATTTTTTCTTCTCTCTTCATGAATTTGAGCAAGGGATTCGGCGTTTTTAATCACGCCTTCACCACCTCCGGAAAGAAGAGAGGGTTTAATCACAAAAGGTATTCCGAGTTCATTTAAGTGATCATCATTGATTCTAAGATTATTATCATAATCGAATGATGGAAGAAGTAAAGTTTTCGGCAATCGGAACTGTTTTTTTACAAGTTTTCTATGCATCAAAACTTTATCAATCGATTTTATAATTTTATTGTGTGGATTTATAATACAGCTCTTTTTACGGGCAAGGAGTTTTGATATCGTAAGAAAGTCGGGGTCTTCATCGGATGCGCGATCAAGATAGGCTTTGAAATATATTTTTTTCTTTTTGAGATTATCTGCTACTTCGGAGAGATTGAATTTGCCGATGATAAACGTACGCAAACCCTCTCGTTGAAAATTACGTTCGATTAGTTCGATAAATTCTTCATCATACTTCCAATTATATGCTATTGCTAAATCAAAAATTTGCATTTTGTCCGTAAAATTTTCTACAAAGATAGACAAATGGAGAGAAACCGCATCAATCTTTGCCCTTGTTAATCAAAGCACTAAAAACTATTTTTTGTTCCAAATAAACGAGCATTATGAATAATAAAATTGTAATTGTAATCATAGCTTTTCTACTATCTTCGTGTGTATCTGACGTTGTAAAAGAAACTGCTTTAATGAAGCAAAATGTCGCGACCAATAATAAGGCAGCGCAGGCGCTATTTATTGATGGCTCTGTCTTCGAATTGAAAGGGCAGTATAATGAAGCAATAGCGCAATACCTTGAAGCTCTGAAATATGATTCACAGCCAGGGTTGTGTTATATTATTGCAAAAAATTATTATCGTATAAATAAACTCTCTTCGGCATTGAATTATTCTAAAAAAGCGGTTGAAAAAGATTCCTCCAATACAGAGTTTTTAATGCTGCACGCAACTATCTATTCTGCGTCTCATTTGGAAGATTCAGCTGCAACAATCTACCATAAAATAATTACGCAGGATAGTAACAATGTTACGGCATATTTTAATTTGGCACAGATAAGCGAATCGAAGAAACCGGGTTTAGCTCTCTCTTATTATAAAAAAGCTATTGATTTAATGGGACCGGAATGGATTGTCTTAATAAAGATTGCCGATCTTAACGAAAGACTAGGTAACGTTGATGAAACGATAAAGACCGTGGAAGAACTTCTTAAATTGAATCCATCCGAGCTTAACCTTCAAAAACTACTCATTGAATCATACATTAAAACAAAGAATTTTGAGAAAGCGATTGCACTCCTCAACGAAGCGCAAATAAGTTTTCCCGATGATCCGACACTGCTTGAGATGAAAGGAAATGTTCTTATACAAAAAGGTCTTTGGAAAGATGCTTCAACGGAATATCTGAAGCTGGTGAAAAATCCGGAAATTAATTTTGAGAATAAAATTAGAATCGGAACTGCATTTTATCTTCAAGGAGAAAAAGATTCTGTCACTTATGATCTCGCAAAAGAAATCTTTCAGGAGATCAATAAAGACACATTAGATTGGCAGGTGAACGCCTACCTTGGTGAAATTGATGTTCGTAAGAAAAATGATTCTACCGCTGTAGAATATTTTAAAGTCGCCACCAATCTTGCCGAATGGAATGCACAAATTTGGGTTCGCCTCGGCGGATTATTATTCGACACAAAAAGGTATAAAGAGGCAATCCGGTACATGGGCAAAGCTGCGGAAAAATTTCCGAATGATTTTGCAGTTAATCTAATCTACGGACTTTCGCTCTCATCCGTTAATGAACATCTGAAAGCTAAAGATGCTTTACAAAGAGCATTGAATATTAATTCGGATGATGTTACCGCTCTTTCTGCTATCGGTTATACATTAAATCAATTAAAAGAAGATGACGCTGCTTTAGTCCATCTTGACAAAGCACTATTGCATGAGCCCAAAAATCTTCAGGTGATAAGTATAATTGCATTGATTCATGAAACAAGAAAAAATTATGCGGTTTCAGATTCGCTCTATGCTTCAGCAATCAAGATTGATTCGACGAACGTTCTGATTCTCAATAATTTTGCTTACTCGCTTGCTGAACGGGGGATTAAATTGCAAGAAGCATTATCAATGGCTGAAAGAGCAATAGAGAAGGAACCCAAGAATTCATCATATCTGGATACAATCGGTTGGATCTATTTTAAACTTGGAGAGTATAAAAAAGCAAAGCTCAATATCGAAGAGGCTACTAAGATTGAAGATAACAACGCTACATTGTTGGATCACCTTGGCGATGTATATTTCAAACTCGGTAATAAAACCAAAGCATTAGAAAATTGGAATAAAGCTTACAAGATTGACTCTACAAAAAACGAGATAAAGAAAAAAATTGAAAAAGGAGAATTGTGAGAAAAAGTTTTGTAGTTCTTTACCTATTAACGTTTTGTTCGCTTATCTATTTTGAAGGATGCGCACCTTCAAAACCAATTCAATTAGAGCGAACGATTGCACCGGATAGATTGATTAAACGACTTGAAGCTAACAGAAGGAAAATTAAAAATTTTTCCGGAACTGGAACGATCAGCATAAAAACTTCCGAGCTCGATACTAAAAGCAGTTTCCAGGTTGAAATTAAAAAACCGGATTCCGTAAAAGTTTCTTTCTTTGGTCCTTTCGGAATTGACTTAGCTTATGCTCTTATCACTCAATATGATTTCCAGTTTTATGATGTTATCAACAACACGCTCTACAAAGGCAAGCAAAGACCCGGTGTGATGAAAGAGATTATGAAAGTAAATATCTCTTATGATGATTTGTTGAATTTGATAACCGGTTCGGTAAATCTTACGAATAAGCTAAGAAGCGAGCCTAACTCGTTCGAATCAATAGATGATCTATTAAAACTCACATATAATGATTCATTAAGCCAAAAAACTAATTCATACATAATCCAAAACGATAAGTTGGAAGTCCGGCAGTTTCTTCAAAATTCCATCAAAGGGAAAAATCTGATCGATACAAAGTTCTCAAATTTCAACCGCATTGATGAGATTCCAATTCCTATGGAGATTGTATTCAATGATTTTGTAAACGATCAAAAGATTCGGATTGAGTACCGGAAATTTGAAATAAATAATGATATTGGTAATCTCAAATTAGAAATACCAAGTGATGCAAAAATCATTGTCTGGTAATTACATATTCGTTTTTTTCTTCATCGTGGTTTCTCTCCTTTCCGGACAGACCACTGATACTATTCGTTTAAAAAATCAAGAGCTCGATAAAATCAAAAAAGATATTTCCGCGCTTGAGCATGTACTTCAAACAAAAACCAGAAAAGAGAGAGAATCTCTAAAAGCTCTGGAAAATATTAATCAGCAGAATCTTCTATTGAATAAACTGGTGAATAATCTGCTTGCCGAAGAAAAAGGAAAAGGGGAAGCAATTGAACAGACTGAGAACGAGATCACTAAAGTTGAAAACCGGACTGCTGAATTAAAAGAAAAATACGCGCGCTACATTGTGTGGGTATATAAAAATCGGGGTCTTTCAATGTGGCGCTTTATTCTTGATGCCGAATCTTTCAACCAGGCAATTAAACGCTACCGCTACCTTAGATATATCTCGGGCCAAAACAAAAAAACTTTGAATCAGTTAAGCACAAGCAAATTTCAGTTAAGTCAATTGAGAAATAATTTAGAAGATGAAAGAAGCGAAAAAGAACGGCTGGCTAAACAAAAAATGAACGAACAAGAAAATTTGAGCAAGAAAGAATCCGAAAAGAAAGAATTGCTTTCAAGATTGAAGAGAGATCAGAAACTTATCACGGAAGAAATTGGATTAAAGAGAAGAGCGGAAAACACAATCAAAAATATGATTGCCAAACTTATTGAGGTTGACCGCGAGAGAAGAGCAAAGATGCATGAGAGTAAAGCGACAAATAAAAATTCTCCGGATTATAAAAAGAATATTCAATTATTCGATTACAGCGCGTTCGAGAATTTTGCGGAACTGCGGGGCAGACTCGGCTGGCCAATAAGAGAAGGTAATATTGTACGTACATTTGGTGAAAACAAAAATGAACGGCTTAACAC
The DNA here is from genome assembly GCA_964449775.1 of uncultured Melioribacter sp. Taxonomy (GTDB): domain Bacteria; phylum Bacteroidota; class Ignavibacteria; order Ignavibacteriales; family Melioribacteraceae; genus Fen-1258. The sequence goes on from CAYVBQ010000022.1 coordinate 35,349, forward strand.
TATCACTCTGAATTATGGAATTGATATCGCCGTCAAAGGTGAAGAGAATGTTCTTTCTGTTGCCGAAGGTGTGGTTTCTGCAATCGATTGGATTCCGGGTTACGGCAGTATTGTAATTATAACTCACCGTGATGAATTCAGGACTGTGTACGGGCACGTTTCCGGTATCACTGTTAAAGAAGGTGAAAGAGTTAAAGGGGGAAATCCAATTGGTAAGGTGAATGAAAGTCTTGAAGGAAATATTCTTCATTTCGAAATCTGGAACGAACGGAATTATCAGAATCCGGAAATTTGGTTAGCAAGGAAATAGCTGTTAGCATTTAGCCATTAGCTTTTAGCTACCGCAAACTGCCAACTGCTTACTGCCAACTGTTGCTTACTTCCATTTATCTCTTTATTTTTAATTAAGAACAAGGGGATGTTCGTAAATGTTTTTTGAAAGGGAAGCAAGTAGAAAAAAAGTTAAGCTGTTAGATTCTTCTAAGAAAACACACCACATCCACCGCCGTAACAACAGCCATGAGATTAGATATTGTTAAATTATTTACTTATATGTAGAAGGTATTAAATGAAAACACTTACTTGTTTCAAAGTAATAATTTTATCTGCACTTATTTTATCTTGTACTCAATCTATTGAAGATAAACTTTCGAAGACAATTGGGAAAATAAATTCACTAGAAAATTATTTTTATCATTCCAGTGCAAAATCCGGTAACGCTATTACTCAAGAATGGATGGCTGTATTTTCTCTTTATATGAAAGCAATCAATGATCCTACCGATACAATTATTGGTGCAAGATTTCTTCGTTATGATAAAGACACATCTAATATTATGACAAACTATCATAATTATATTTGTACTTCTTATTTTCCCCAAAATAAGACTGCCAAAATTGATACAATTAATCCTGATCGCCCAAGCCTTATCTCACCAATGCCAATACAAGCGCTTTCATTATTAAACTACTACATGAGAAATAAAGACAGCGTTGGTATGCAATATTCAGATTATGGCGACTCCAGTAAATGCATTTTTACAATTAAGAACAAAGACGTTTTCTTCGGAAGTCTAAAGCCTGATATTATTATCCAAAGTAATATCATTTCAAAATATGTTTTATGGATAAATAAAGAATTCCTTCCATATAGACTTGAGCAACATTTACCAAATTCTTCTGTTATCGAAGAAATTAAATATTTACCCCAAATTAGAGCTTCGGAGGTTCTCGACAAACAAAAAGATATTTATCTTCCTGAAGGCTATAAGTTGGTCGATAATAACAGTCATAATCTGATAGATGAGAACAATAATTTTGTGGGTACAAAGATTATTGATCTTAACCTTGAAAGTATAGAAGGTAAACAAATCAATTTGGCCACACTAAAAAATAATTTACTTATTGAATTTACCTCCAAATCGTGCGGTGCATGTAAGCTAGCAATACCTTTCCTAATAAACTTTTCGAATACTTATAAAGACAAGGGATTTAAGGTAATTAGTATTGAAACCTATCCTTTTACAAAAGATCAATTAATTGAATATAAAAGGTCACAAAAATTTGAATACGAGTATTTGATGGCTAACAAAAAATTAAACGAAAATTATAAAATCTTAGGCACACCAATATTCTTTATTGTGAATAAAAAGGGAATCATTCAAAAGGTTTTTACCGGTTACGCAAAAGGAACCACTGATAATAAAATAATAAAATTTGCTAATACCTTATAGTTCTTAAAAAAGACAAAAGTGCATCTAACATCTTTAATTAGGAAAAAGTCCTCGCAAAAAATGCGGGACAGGCCACCCTAAAGCGGGGCAAGCTGGTTAGCGGCAACTGCGTTAAAAGCTTAAGGGTTGATTCGACATGTAGATTGAATTAGACTAGTTAAAGGTCTATATTGTAGTCGTAAAATGAAAGGAAACAAAATGAAATTCAGTGAAGCGGTAAAACCAATAAGTTATTTAAAAACCCACGCTTCTGAAGTAGTCCGAGATGTTGCAGAAAATCAGAAAACATTAATTATTACACTTAACGGTGAAGCAAAAGTCATTCTTCAAGATGTTAAAGTATATGAAAAGACACAAGAGAGCATTGCTCTTCTTAAAATCCTTGCATTGAGTGGAAGGGAAGTTAAAAAAGGTAATTATAAAACTTTAGAAAAATCGTTTGGCAATGTTCGAAATCGTATAGAAGGTTTTAAACGGGGACAGCGTGAAGTTCAAAGTTAATATCGTCTCTTCTGCTGAAGAAGATTTATATGAAACCTATCAATATGTTTTTTTCAATGACTCAGAAGAAAAAGCTGAGAAATTATACTCAAAATTGTATGAGAAATGTTTATCCCTTCAAGAATATCCAAATCGTGGTCACGTCCCTCCAGAATTAAGTCTGCTTGGAATAGATGATTTTCTAGAACTAAACTATAAACCGTATCGTATTATTTATCAAATTATTGAGAAAGTAGTTTTTGTCCATTGTATCTTAGATGGTCGAAGAGATATGCAAAAATTATTGCAAGAAAGATTAATACGAGAATAATTAAACGCCATATAACTTCTTTAATCCGTCAGAGCCGGACAAGTAAGTAAAAAGTCCCCGCAAAAAACGCGGGACATGCTAAGTCAATAGGTAATAAAATATTCTTGAGTCAACTCTAAAAAGTCTAAATAATGATAGATGTCATTCTGACAAATAACCGTGCTGTCATTCTGAAGGAGTCTAACGACCGAAGAATCTAATAACAAAAACCAGATTCTTCGCTACCGCTCAGAATGGGTATAATAGTCAAAAAGTGTTGCTAAAATTACAGTAACCTATTATATCACAAATAATTACAAGGAGTAAACTTAAAACAAATGAGTTTCTGAATTATCTTTCATTTAATTTTTAGTTTTACTCCTTGCTTTTTCGTGGCGTCTTTATTTTATAACATATAATTTTTTAATGCAACCACACAAAATATAATCATTAAAATAATGAAGATGACTTTCATCCTTATAACATGCTGTTAAAAGCAATGCGGAAAAACAACTTGAGAAAAACACTACAATACTTTTTAAGTTGTTGAATAAATTATGATAGCTGTATAACAACTAAAATTGTTTTTGTAGTAATATTCAATGTTAAAACAGCAACACAAAATGACTATTATACCCAGAATGACAGATAAAGAATGCTGTCATCTGAATGACAAATTGATGTTATTAGAGTGAACTCATAGATTCTCTTTCAAAAACTTCATCAGCTCATCCACAGTTTCAAAGAGATAATCACTTTCCATTTTCATGACTTGTTCTTTTGCATAGGCATCCCAAACTACGGATGCAATTTTAACTCCAGCGCTTCTAGCTGCGAGAATATCAGCCGGTGCATCGCCGATCATTAAAATTTTCTTGAATATACTACCGAGGATACGTATCTTTTCAAGTAAATAATGACGTATCATTAGGAGCGAGTAGTATGAATACAAAACTAACTTTAAAACTCAATAAAAGAGCTATAGATCGCGCTAAAAGGTATGCACAAAAAAATAAGCAGAGTCTCTCGGTTATGGTTGAGAATTATTTTAATTTAATTTCAGATAAAGAAAGTCAGACAGAAATTAGTATTTCTCCAAATGTGCTTGAGCTTTCCGGAATTATCAAATTATCTGCAGATATTAACTTAAAAGAAGTTTACGGTAAACATCTTGAGGAGAAATACTCTAAATGATGAAACTGTTCATTGATTCTGATATTATTTTAGATCTACTTACACAACGAGAGCCTCACTATATTCACGCTGCAAAATTATTTACATTAATTGACCGACAAGAAATAATAGCTTTTACATCCCCTCTCATATTTGCTAACCTTCACTATCTTCTAAAAAAATTAACATCCAATTCTTCCGCATTAAAAAGCTTAAGAAAATTGAAAACTTTAATAAATATTTTGCCAATTGATGAAAGAGTTATTGAGCAATCACTAAATTCTGAGTTTAATGACTTTGAAGATGCAATTCAATATTTCACAGCAGTCAATAATGGAATAACTCTTATTCTTACAAGAAACAAAGTAGATTATAAAAGAAGTAAAATTAATATATCAACGGCAGAAGAGTTTATTAAAACTTGGAAAACTAAACTGAAGCAGTAAATGCTATATCACGCCGCTCAACCTACCTCCGGTAGGTAAAGACCCCACCTAGCGGGATAGACCCCGATAAAATACATCGGGGCAGGCTCTCTTCGATACGGCAAGATAAATTCTATTCTAAATTTTCTTTTAGAAATTTCATCAGCTCATCAACAGTTTCAAAGAGATAATCACTTTCCATTTTCATGACTTGTTCTCTTGCATAGGCATCCCAAACTACAGAAGCAATTTTAACCCCCGCACTTCTTGCTGCGAGAATATCAGCCGGTGCATCGCCGATCATTAAAACTTTCTCTCTGTTCAACTTAAATTTTTCTACAAACTGATCAATCCCTTCGGGAGATGGTTTGTGGTCTTCAACGTCATCACCGGTAACAATCATATCGAATAGATCAAACACACCGATCTTTTGTAAAGTGATGATGGACGAGTCTCTTCCCTTGCCCGTATAAATTGAAAGAGGAATCTTCTTCGATTTGATGAACTTCAGTACTTCTTTAATCTCTTCGGGTTGAATTCCCCGCTTCGCCTCGGCGAATTGCGGCGAGGGGGTTCATTTCCAGGGTAACATATACCATCACAGGATGTTTGGCTTCATAGAAAGCGAGATAATCTTTTCGTGCTTCTTGATAATTTTTATTTGTCCATTCTTTATGGATAACATCTTCAGTCTGTCCGAAAAGAGAAACGATCTTTCCATTTGTAACTTTTTTAAAATGAAAAACCAACGTCTTTGGTAGTTGTTGTTCACTAATCGAAAAATCACTTGTAGCGTTTTTATTATGGTTTACGTATAGGTAGTAGAGAAGATATTAGTTAAGTCACCTTACGCAAAAAAGTAATTATTTGTCATGTTGACGTGGATAATTTAGTTAAAATAAATACATAATTAATCCATTCATAAATAAAGGAGAAAAAAATGTTAAAACATATTTTTTATTCGGTAGCTTTAATCTCATTATTAACTGTAATTGGTTGTAATAATGAAAATATTTCTGAGCCAATAACAAACCCGGGAAATGTAAAGTTAAACATTCTGATAGATCAGAATAAATTTAAAAGCATGGATGAAGCACGTTTACAAGGAAAAGGTGTAAGTGATCCTTTCGAAATTAAAAAAGTTGAACGGAAGGCGGATTCTTTATATATAACTGTTTCATATAGTGGCGGTTGTAAAGAACACTCATTTGACATTGTGTGGAATGGATCCATTCTTCAGACATATCCATTGCAGGCTAATTTACTTCTTAAGCATTATGCAAACGAAGATCCTTGCTACCAGAAAATTACCGAAATACTTAAAATAAATATTAAAAAATTGTTCGGAGATCACTATTCTGATGAAGTTTCATTTATCGTCTTTAATGTATTTAGTATGTTGAATTCCACGCATTATCCAGATGGGCCTGGGCCTCCCATTTATAATCCATGATCCCATATGAACTACATGATTTGTTTGGTGCTACCAAACATTTCATGTAGTTCTTAGAATAAGTGAACAGATAAAATATTTTTGATTTATTTTGCTAACATTATATAACCAATTCCCAATTATACTGGTTTTGCTTAATGAATTTTAACAATGACAGCAAACAAGGAGAATATGAAAAAACCCTTATTGAAGAATATAATAAGGATAGCAGAAAGGGGCAGGGAATGCTTTACAAACATTTTTATGGATACGCCTTGAATATCAGCAAACAGTTTACTTATTCTAGGGAGGAAGCGATAGAAGTGATGAACGATAGTTTTATTAAGTTATTTCTTTCAATTCCTGTGATTGATACTCAGCTTTCATTGAAGGGATGGTTGCGAAAAACAATTATTAACACAGCTATTGATAATTTTCGCAAAAACAAAAAACATTATTTTCACCTGGATATAATAGATACCGAGCCATGTGATATAAATGAGGATGTGATTAGTAAGCTGTCGGCAGAAGAAATTATTAATTTATTAAATAATCTCCCATCAATATACCGCTTAGTGTTCAATCTTTATGAGATTGAAAATTACAGCCATGAGGAAATTGCATCAAAACTCAAAATAAGTATAAGTTCATCAAGGGTTTATTTAATGCGAGCTAAGAAAAGACTGAGAAGTTTACTTAAATCAAACTATTTATAGAGTATAGTCAAGATGAATGATGATCTCGATAAAAAATTAAGTGAAAGAATTAAATATATCATTGAAAATGACCAGGAGACCTATGACCCCCAAAACCTGGAAAAGCTAATTGTGAAAATGTCCGGGAAGAATGAAGTTACCTCCTCTTGGCGTTTTTCAAGATCAATTAAGGCAGTAATTCTATTATTCATTATAGGAGGTCTTTCGGGAATATATATTTATAATATATTAGATAATAAAAATATTAAAAAAGTAGTCCAAAAAAATATTGAGTATCAAAACGGAAAAACGGCTACTAATATAGAAAAAGAATATTTTGGAGAAACCCTACGCTTAGCTGAACATTCTAAAAAGTCTACTGGTAGGAATGATGGATCCATTCAATCAAAGGAATTATTCGTTTTGAAAAAGGATTTTGATTTTCTTAAAGATGAGATTAAATCAAAAAATGTAGATTTATTACAAAATGGTGAAAATAAATCGTTAGAAAGTGATTTAACTTTTAGTAGGATTTCGCCGGTAACACGAAAATTATCATCTGATTCACAATTAGTCAGCAATATATATTCTCGCATTGAAAATCAGACAAATATTAATTTTTCTAATAATCAGATAAAATTCGGAATCACTTTTTCTTCGATAGTAAATTATGACCAAGCGGATAAAAAAGCACGGATAGGTTTGGGTGCGGGTGTTTTCATTGAAATTCCTATAAAGAATGACTTAGAGTTTTATTCAGGAATTTTTTTGTCTAATCAAAACATAAATTTTCAGGAGAATCAACTGGAATCCATATTAGTAGGAAGACAACTTAAATCAAAAGAAGCAATCTTATATTCATTCGATATCCCGATAAATCTGAAATACAATTTCTCAATGCTAAATACCAAACTATTTATTACTGCAGGTTTTTCTTCAATAATCAATTTCAAGGAAAAGATAGAGATCACATACCAGGTTGGTAAACCCTTAATATCCTTAACTCCCGATGAATTCGGTAATCCGATCATTTTAACAACTGTTGCAAATAGTTATGAACGTGAGATTGGAAAACCCGAATTATTAAATATCTTTTTTCCAGTTAAGATTTTTAATTTTTCCTTTGGAATAGAATTACCATTCAGAAATAACCAGCAAGTAATTATCATTGAACCATATTTCAAATATTCCTTAGGTCCATTAACAAGTAGAGGGTTTAACCCTTCAAGTTTGGGTTTGAATCTGGGAATTAAATTTTAGGGAAAGAAAGATTCTACCCTAAACTCTTTCTCAAAAACTTCATCAGTTCATCAACTGTCTCAAGAACATAGTCACTTTCCATTTCCAAGACCTGTTCCTTTGCATAGGCATCCCAAACTACCGACGCAATTTTAACCCCAGCGCTTCTTGCTGCGAGAATATCAGCCGGTGCATCGCCGATCATTAAAACTTTCTCTCTGTTCAACTTAAATTTTTCTACAAACTGATCAATCCCTTCGGGAGATGGTTTGTGGTCTTCAACGTCATCACCGGTAACAATCATATCGAATAGATCAAACACACCGATCTTTTGTAAAGTGATGATGGACGAGTCTCTTCCCTTGCCCGTATAAATTGAAAGAGGAATCTTTTTCGATTTGATAAACATGAGCGCTTCAATTATTCCGGGGTAAACATCAGCCATTAGGTGATGTTGAGATTCATAAAAATGATAGTAATCTTTTCGCGCTTCTTGATAATTTTCATTTAGCCATTCTTTAAGGATAACATCTTCAGTCGGACCAAAGAGAGCAATTATCTCCTGGTCGGTTACTTTTTTATTCAGATGTTTCTCTACCACGTGTCTGAAAGTAGCAAAGATAAGTTCGTTTGTTGATGTGAGTGTTCCGTCAATATCGAAAATGATTCCTTCGAAGTTGCTCAAATTATTTCCTTGGTTTAAAAATGAGAATTGTTCCCCCAGTGGTTGATACTAGAAACTTGTTATCCCCGATAAGTTGGAATGAGTGGATTAAATTTTCGCCAAGCTCTAAAATCACTTCTTCCTTGAATTTTTTATCTAGAGCGAAAATTGAATTCTTATTTGTAAAATATATTTTCCCATCGCTCTCAAACGGAGAGATGAGTGTAGAATCAAATTCATCTTCACGTTTTGTCTGTCTCAGGACAGACCCTTTTTCGGCAGATATTATAAAAAATCTCTTATCCAGGGTTTTCGTAAATAAATCTTTCCCATTGTGCGAAAGTCCAATTGCCGGGAGAATTTTTATTTTATCAACCTTCCAATTTAGTTTACCGAGTAAAAAATCGATGCAATAAAGTTGTAAATCTTTCGAGACCAGAAATACTTTTTTACCATCGCAGACAATTAGAGCATTTGAGAAATCCGTTTCAGCTGTTTCCTTCCACCGCCAATTTAGTAATCCGTTGCGGGCATCTATTGAATATAAATATCCATCCGTCCCGGAGAATAAAATTTTGTTTTCTACTATTACCGGTTGGGAAATAACTGAACCGCGAGAGTCATTGTTTCGCCAATATTCTTGAAGAGTCTCGAGATCCAAGCAATAAATAGTACCGGATTTAGTGCCGAATATTATTGCGGTTTTTGAGTCGGATTGCTTGGGTAGGAATAATTCCTTGTCGCCTTTATATTCAAGAGCCACTAAATTGGTTGTTATGGAATCATCAATACCAATCGATTGGATTTGGTCGCCGGTAAAGGCAATAATCGAAACTATATCGCCATTACTCGTTCCGGCTGCCAATTGGCCGTCTGAAACTATAGGTTCAGAGAATATCTCTGACGAGAGTTGTCGATTCCAGAACATGACTCCGGTTGAATCAAAACATGAAACGAGACCGGATTTTTCAGAGGTGTAAATCTTGTTAGCGGCAAATATTGGAGCAGCTGCTAGCGACGATTTCAGCTCAATCTGCGTTAGAATTTCAACCGGAAATATTTTGGAAGTTGTAGAATCTATTGAAGAAATCGAATTCTGAGCTGCCGGATTAGCAAATCCAAGAATTAATAAAAGTATCATCAAATTTTTTTTCATACTCTTTCATTTAATTTTCAGAACAAAATTAAGAAAAAGAAGAGTCACTTACTCTTGGTGGCATTCAATTGTAACTGCGCGGCAATCTCGTTATATTTGCGCACCAAAAAATGAGTACCATGAATAACATCCGCAATTTTTGCATAATTGCTCACATAGACCACGGTAAATCAACAATCGCAGATTGTCTTCTTGAATCCACGCATACAGTTTCCAAGCGTGAAGCAAAAGAACAATTATTAGATAGTCTCGACTTAGAAAGAGAACGCGGCATTACTATTAAGTCTCATGCGATACAGATGAAATATACTGCGCATGATGGAATAGATTATACTCTCAATTTAATTGACACACCGGGGCATGTCGATTTTTCTTATGAAGTTTCGCGTTCACTGGCAGCTTGCGAAGGTGCTATACTTGTTGTTGATGCGGCACAAGGTGTTGAAGCTCAAACTATAAGCAATCTATATATGGCAATTGATGCCGGACTCGAAATAATTCCCGCTATCAACAAAATTGATCTGCCCAGCGCTATGGTGGATGTTGTTAAGAAACAAATTATTGATTTGATCGGTTGTAAAGGTAATGATATAATCCTTGTTAGTGCCAAGGAGAGAATTGGTATTGAGGAGATGCTTGAAGCTATTGTGAGTAGAATTCCTTCACCGAAAGGTGATGAAGATGCCCCGCTTCAAGCCCTTGTCTTCGATTCGATCTTTGACTCATACCGTGGTGCTGTTGCTTATATCCGCGTTTTCAACGGTGTCCTCAAAGAAAAAGATGAAATAAAGTTTTTTATTAATGATAAAAAATATCTTGCCGAAGAAGTTGGAACTTTGCGTCTTGGCAGAATAAGAACCGGTGAGTTACGCGCTGGAAATGTTGGGTATTTAATAGCCGGCGTAAAATATGTCCACGATACAAAAGTTGGAGATACAGTTACTCATCTTCGCAACGGAGCTGAGATTGCTCTCCCCGGTTATAAAGAAATTAAACCGATGGTATTCAGCGGACTCTATCCAACAAGTTCCGATGATTATGAAAACCTTCGCGAAGCATTAGAAAAATTTCGACTCAACGACTCTGCATTAAGCTATTCACCGGAAACTTCTGCAGCACTTGGTTTCGGTTTCCGCTGCGGATTTCTTGGTATGCTTCACATGGAAATCGTTCAGGAAAGATTGGAACGTGAGTACGATCAGTCAATAGTAACAACGCTTCCAAACGTCGAGTATTGGGTCTTCAAGAAGAATGGTGAGAAAGTAATTGTGGATAATCCTTCCGATATGCCGTCTGTTGCGGACATCGAGCATGTTGAAGAACCATATGTGAAAGCGCAAATTGTTACTCCAAGCGAATATGTTGGGAACTTAATGCAGCTTGCGATTGAAAAAAGGGGACTTTATAAGAACACAACGTATATTGATCCAACGCGGGCTGATATTGAATTTGAATTTCCGCTTGCTGAAATCATTTTTGATTTTTATGATAAGTTGAAATCTATTTCGCGTGGTTATGCTTCCTTTGATTATGAATATATAGGATACCGTGAATCTGACTTAGTGAAGATTGATATTCTGCTGAACGGAGAAAAAGTTGATGCGCTTTCTATAATCTGCCATGAAAAAAAATCGCACACTTGGGGAATGAAAGTCTGTTCCAAACTTAAAGACTTAATTCCAAGACAGATGTTCGAGATTGCAATACAAGCCGCTATCGGTTCAAAAGTTGTATCAAGAACGACTGTGAAAGCGATGCGTAAAAATGTTTTGGCAAAATGTTACGGCGGTGATATTACAAGAAAGAGAAAACTTCTTGAGAAACAGAAAGAGGGAAAGAAGCGGATGAAGCAAGTTGGCAACGTGGAAATTCCGCAAGAAGCTTTTTTAGCCGTTTTACAAATTGATGATTAAAAAAATAAGCACAAAATTCGGAATCCAAAGTTCAAAACGTCAACAATAAACTTTAAATCATAAATCGTAAATCATAAATGAGCTAGTCTGATATGTCATTATTCAAAAAAGAAGAAGAACTGAAAAAAAAATCTGAAGAGAAAAAGTCACCGGTAGTGAAAACGGTCCAGCAAAAATTCTGGGAGTTTTGGAAGAATTTATTATTTGCAGCTATTGCCGCTCTCATAATTAAAACGTTTCTTATTGAGACATCCCGTGTACCAACAGGTTCTATGGAAAAAACAATTTGGGTTGGAGACTTTCTTTTTGTAAATAAATTTATTTATGGTTCATCTTCGCCAAGGAATATTCCATTAACAAATATCGCGTTGCCCTATTTTCAAATGCCCGCGATCCGGGAACCCAGGCGCGGCGATATTGTAGTTTTCGAGTTTCCAGGTGATAAAGATGAATTGACTCCCGTTGAGATCAGCAACTATGTTAAACGATGCATTGCTGTTCCCGGAGATACGGTCGCTGTGGTTGACAAGGTTGTATTTGTGAACGGTAAAGAGGCACCGCGAGCTTCTCAAATTCAATACATGAATAATTATGTTACTCCAAAAGGAATTGCCAACCCGCGCATCTTCCCGCAAGGAAGCGCTTTTAATGAAGATAACTATGGTCCGGTCGTAATCCCCAGAAAGGGAGATGTAATTATTCTATCGCTCAATAACATTGAGCAATGGCGTACTATAATCGATCGCGAATTTGGAAAACGTGTAGTTACAGTTGAAGGGAATCAGATCATGATTGAAGGCAAACCTGTTCAATCATATACACTGAAACAAGATTATTTTTTCATGATGGGTGATAATCGCGACGACAGTTTGGATAGCCGATTCTGGGGATTTGTTCCGCGTGAGAAAATTGTTGGTGAAGCACTTATGATTTATTGGTCTTGGGATCCAAGCATTCCATTTTCAGATTTCCTTAACCTAATAAGTACTGTTAGGTTGAATAGGATTGCAAAATTAGTCCATTGAGATTGAGTTGAAAAATCTCTAATTAGAAGTGCGGATAGAAAAAATATTTTCCAATCCGCACTTTTTTATTGATTCCATGTTTAATCAACAAAGAATTACTTTATTGAGGATAAAATGAAAAGCATCATCCTACTTCTTTCACTGATTACTATCTCGTTTTCAACAGCCCAAACAAAATACATGATCTATTTCAAAGATAAGGGCGTAGCTCCAACTTCATCTCTTCAAAAAACTTCCTCATTATACAAAGCAGCCGAGCAGCAACTCTCTCCCCAAGCTATTGAAAGAAGAAAGCAAGTTATGGGTGAAGATAATTATATCGCTTATGAAGATATTCCGCTTAACGAAAATTATATTCATCAAGTTGAAGTACTCGGTGTAAAAATTGCAAACAAACTAAAATGGTTTAATGCCGTTAGCGCTTACTTAACGGATGAGCAACTCAGCCGCATTAAAGATCTCTCTTGTGTAGAAAAAATTGAAACTGTCCGGATCTCTAAAACGAGAATAGATGAAAATAATTTGAATAACTCGGACGTTAATTCCTCTTCCCAGTCTCTCAAAAAAATATCATCACCAACAGGACTCAACTACGGACGGTCTATTACTCAGAATGCGCTTTCGGATATTCCGGCAGTGCATGATTTGGGAATAAAAGGAACTGGAGTTCTTATTGGTATTCTCGATACCGGTTTTCGTTGGAAGACACACAATTCTTTGAAAAATCTATTAGTGGTCAATGAAAAAGATTTTATTCAAAATGACCTTATTACTGAAAATCAACCCGGTGATGCTTCTAATCAGGATTCTCACGGTACTGCAGTTTTTTCAATCATGGCGGGTTTTGATCAGGGTAATATTGTTGGACCCGCATATGGAGCACAATTTCTATTGGCAAAAACAGAATATGTTCCAACAGAAACACGCGCTGAAGAGGATAACTACGCAGCAGCGCTTGAATGGATGGAAGCTCAAGGTGTTCAGATTACAAGCAGTTCACTTGGTTATACAACTTTCGATGATCCCACTACTTCTTATACCTATACAAACATGGATGGTAAAACAACAATTGTTGCAAAGGCAGCAAACCTTGCGTTCGATAGAGGTGTTTCAACTTTCACTGTTGCTGGTAATGAAGGAAGTATCTGGGGAATTGGAAAAGGTGGTATTAATTCCCCTGGTGATGCACCAAATATGATTACAGTTGGAGCAGTTGATAGTAATAAAATAATTGCCAGCTTCAGCAGTCGTGGACCAACTTCTGACGGAAGAATTAAACCTGAAATCATGGCTATGGGTGTCAGCGACCGTCATGCGATAGCTGGTTCAACTTACGGTAGCGGCAGCGGAACTTCTTATGCTACACCTATAGCAGCGGGCATAGCAGCACTGTTAAAATCTGCATGGCCTCATTTAACTAATTTACAGATTAGAAAAATTTTTCTTGAGTGTGGTGACAGAGCAACCGCACCTGATAATAACTACGGTTATGGGCTAATCTCCTCAAAGCGAGTTGTTTCATATCCTAACCTTAGCCAATCAAATAATATTTATAATGTTCTTAACAAAATTTTTATTGATGCTAATGGCGTCAACTCAGCCACTATTAGGATGAATTATAAAATTGGGACAGGCACATTTCAAACAGTTCCCATGAATCCTAGTGTTTATAACAGTACTTCTAAATACAATTATTCGTTTCCGGTAGCTACAAACGGAACAACTATTGAATTATACTTCACATACCAGACTGCCGGTGGTGTCACAGTACGTGAACCTGCTGGTAATACTAATTATATATTTGCCTTTGGAAGTATGCTGATTGGCATTGGAGAAGCTACACCTGTGAAAGAAATTCCTACACAGTTTTATCTGGAACAAAACTACCCGAATCCCTTCAATCCTTCAACAATTATAAGTTATCAGTTATCGGTTGCTGGTTTTGCAACACTGAAAATTTATGACGTGCTCGGTAGAGAAATCACAACTCTGGTGAATGAGTTTCAACTACCCGGAACTTATAACTCTACATTCTCCATTCTGCACTCTGCACTCTCAAGCGGTGTTTACTTTTATAGATTGCAAACAAATAATTACACCGCAACTAAGAAGATGGTTCTGATCAAATAATTTTGTGGGATCGAAAATGTCAAAAATTGTCTATGAAAAACAGCTCGCATATTTATCGTCATTAAGAAATCCACCGGATGCGTTATTAAAAAAGATGGAAGAATTTGCATTAGAGAAAAAAGTTCCGATACTTGATTGGAAAGCTGCCGAGTTTCTTGAGCAGCTTATTTTGATCCATCGCCCTAAAAGAGTTTTGGAAATAGGAACAGCAATTGCGTATTCATCAATTCGAATCGCAAGACAATTACGCAAAAAAGCGGTATTAGATACAATCGAAAAAAGTAAAGACAATATTGCACTGTCAGCGGATTTTATTAAGCGGGCAAAATTGAATTCAGCTATCAATGTTCTTGAAGGCGATGCGCTTGAGTTAATGCCTCAACTCGAAAAAAAATATGACCTGATCTTTCTTGACGCGGATAAAGAGGATTACGAGAAACTTTTTTATTACTCTCTAATGCTCCTAAGAAAACGGGGAATTCTCTTCATAGATAATCTTTTATGGTATGGCTATCCTGCTGCTAAGACAGTACCTGCATCTTATACTAGGTCGACAAAGATAATCCGTGAGTTTAATAAATTGTTTACGAATCAGTCATCGCTGAAGACTACTATCTTACCCATCGGCGATGGTATCGGATTAGGAGTGAAAATTTAGAGGTGAATTCAAAACTCAATCTTAATTCAAGAGATATATTAATTAAAGTTGCGGAGTTTGCGGGAAATCAACTTAAGCAAAGCGAGGATTTAAAACTGTTGATTGATACGGCGATTAAACAAGATAAAATTCAACTTTTAGAAGAACTCTCTTTTCATGCAAAATTTTCGGATGGCTTGTTACGTGTGATACAAAGAAAGGATAACGCAATCAACGAAGAATATTTTCAAAAGGCAGTTGATGAATTTCAAAGTAGCGTCGAAAAAGTAATTGCAATTTTGAATGAATTATTAGATGGTGAGACTGATTTTATTAAGTCAATTCTAAAAGAAAAATATCTTCAACCGTCACAAGCTGGTTTAGCAAATCTAAACTCATTATGCTCGGATTTAAGTTTTCTGAAACTATTTTTCAATGATCTTAAGAGTAAAAGTAATTGAGATTCGTTCAATATAAAAAAAGGACTTAAAGAAAAAATTCTTAAGTCCTCCAAAACCACAATTAGTTTACTACTTAGCTTTTCTCAAAGTCTCCGCATATTTTTCTGCAACTTCTTGTACCGATTTACTTGAGATAAGAGTATAAATTTTGTTTCTCAAATCTGCCCATTCATCGTGCAGAGGACAAGGATATTCATCAGAGCATTCTTTCAATCCGGTAACACATTTTAAGTTGATAACCGGTCCTTCAACTCTTTCCACAATTTCGAGAATAGAGCTCTTTTTGGCGAGTTCAGTAATTTTAAAACCACCGCCTCTGCCTTTGAATGAATCAACGTAACCGTATTTTGCCATCCTTTGTAAGATTTTGGCAAGGTAATGGGCTGGAATGTCTTCATTTTTTGCGATAGCAGCAGACATTATTAAGATGTCTTTGGATTGTCTGGCTAAGAACAATATTGCCCTTATTGCGTATTCTCCAGTCTTTGTGTAAATCATAAACGCCTCAATTTTTATTAAAATAAAATTTTATTAAGGGGACTTAAAGGTGCTTCTTATCTTAAAATCAAATTAAGTAAATAGGTACCCTTTGTCAATGAATAGACGTTGAAAAAAGATGAATTCTTCACTTTTCTAAATAATACCACTCATCTAATCTCTTAGGAAAAATCTTGTTACTTGGTAAAGCGGATAGTTCCGATGAAAATTGATCAATAATTGAATTACGAATTGAACAAATTAGAAGAGGTTGCGGTTCAAAAATATTTTTTTCGATTATGAGTGAGTATTTTGAGATTAGATGATGAATAAAATTGGAGAATTCGAATTCATATTGAATCTGAATTCTTTGGTGTAAGATCAGGATTTCAATTTTTGATGATTCTAAACATTGGAATGCTGCCTCGTAGTATGCTTTGCCGAGTGGACCCACGCCGAGTTTTACACCGCCATAATATCGTACAACTACGGTTACTAAATTTGTCAACTCAAAATGGAGTTGGGCATTGTAAATTCTTTTACCTGCAGTTCCGCTTGGCTCTCCATCATCGGAATATTTGAATGAGCCGTCAACAAATTGATAAGAATAGCAGTGATGTGTGGCATCATAATATTTTTTTCTCAATGAAGATAAAAACGATACTGCCTCCTCAACATTTTTTACCGGTTTTGAAAAAGAAACAAATGAAGAACCTTTCTCCTTTAATCTGAATTCACTCTCTGAGGCGATAGTTTTTATCTTTTCCGGAAGTTTATTCATAATTTTTTATCTCGGTAAAAATTGATTTTCTAAAGTGCTTTGTTTACAATAACATTTTGAACTACGGAAATTTATCTAATTGCAGTCTATAAATAAAATAATAATAAAAGGCGCGCGCGAGCATAATCTCAAAAACATCGATTTAGAGATACCACGAGATTCTTTTGTAGTAATTACAGGGCTTTCCGGTTCGGGGAAATCAACTCTCGCCTTCAACACAATTTATGCGGAAGGGCAGCGGCGATATATAGAATCATTATCAGCTTATGCCCGTCAATTCCTTGGAGTACTTGAAAAACCGGATGTGGATCTTATCGAGGGATTGAGTCCGGCAATTTCTATCGAGCAAAAATCAACCCATGGTAATCCGCGTTCTACAGTTGGAACTGTGACGGAAATTTACGATTACTTAAGGTTACTTTACGCGCGTGTTGGAACACCCCATTGTTCCAATTGCGGCAGACCCGTTGAGAAGCAATCTTCCGACCAGATTATTGAAACGGTGTTAGAAAAATTTATCGAAAAGCGTGCAATAATTCTGGCGCCTGTTGTTCGGGGACGAAAAGGACATTACCGCGAATTGTTTGCTGAAATATTGGCTGATGGTTTTGTACGCGTTCGAGTTGACGGTGAAACTCATGAAGTAACTGAATCTTTCAAAGTGGATCGTTACAAAGTTCACGATATCGAAATTGTTGTTGATCGGATAAAAGTAAATGAGAAATCAAGAAATCGGATTGCCGAATCAATTCAAGTAGCATTTAATTATGCAAACGGAAGCGTAATTGTTAATGATGGTACAGAAGATCACATCTACAGTCGTAATTTAGCGTGTGCTCACTGCGGAATTGGATTCCCGGACCTCGCACCGAATTCGTTTTCTTTCAACTCTCCGTATGGTTCGTGTCCGGATTGTGAGGGACTTGGTGAAAAGAAGGAACTGGATATCAATCTTATTATTCCTGATTGGGATAAAACGATTAACGAAGAAGCGATTGCTCCACTTGGAAGACCACGAACGGTATGGTTCTTCAATCAACTCGAAATTATTGCACAAAAGTTCGGATTCAATTACGATACACCTCTAATAAATTTATCCAAAGAACAATTGGATGTATTGTTGAATGGAACGAAAGAGAAAATTCCATTCACTTACACTTACGGCGGCGGAAGAACGGTAACTTATACTCACAAGTTTAATGGTGTTATTAGCTATATAAAACATTATTATGATAATACTTCGTCAAATAAAATACGTGAGTGGGCGGAATCATTCATGAATACCGCTACTTGTTCATCATGCAATGGGGGCAGACTTAAAAAAGAATCGCTTTCGGTAACACTAAACGATTTGAACATTTCACAATCCACGGCACTTTCAATTGAGAAAGCAAAGAAGTTTTTCACTAACTTAAAACTGACTTCACGAGAAGGAATAATTGCTGTACAAATATTGAAAGAGATTAACTCGCGCCTTGAATTCTTACTGAATGTTGGTCTCGATTATCTCACGCTGGATCGCTCCGCCAGAACACTGTCCGGCGGTGAATCACAAAGAATAAGATTAGCAACACAAATAGGTTCACAACTTGCCGGAGTGCTTTATGTATTAGATGAACCGAGTATCGGTCTGCATCAAGCAGATAATATTAAACTCATAAACTCACTGAAAGATTTGCGCGACCTTGGAAATACAGTCATCGTTGTTGAGCATGACCGCGAGACAATTGAAAGCTCAGATTACATTGTTGATCTTGGTCCGCGCGCAGGTATTCACGGAGGAGAAGTTTGTTTACAAGGGGATACGAGTAAATTTTTGAAATCAAAAAAAGAATACAAATCATTAACGCTCGATTACCTTAAAGATAAAAAGCAAATTGAGATTGCAGAGGAGCGAAGAGGGGGGAATGGAAAATTTATCGAGTTGATCGGATCGAGCGGAAACAACTTAAAAAATGTTGATCTCAAAATTCCACTTGGAGTTTTTACTGCAGTTACCGGAGTAAGCGGTTCCGGGAAATCTTCGATCATAAACGAGACTCTTGTTAAAATATTGATGAAGAAGATTTACGATTCGAAAGTGGTTCCACTGCCATTTAAAGAGATCAAGGGACTTGAACACATTGACAAAGTAATTGAGATTGATCAATCGCCAATAGGCAGAACACCGCGTTCAAATCCGGCAACATACACGGGATTGTTCACTCATATCCGTGATCTATTCGCACAGCTTCCGGAATCTAAAATGCGTGGATACAAACCGGGGCGATTTAGCTTCAATGTTTCCGGCGGTAGATGCGAGGACTGTCAAGGAGACGGTCTTAAAAAGATTGAGATGAATTTTCTCCCTAATGTTTATGTGCTTTGCGAAGTTTGTAACGGCAAAAGATATAATAGAGAAACTCTGGAAATTCTTTATAAGACAAAATCAATTTCTGAAATTTTGGATATGACAGTTGAAGACGCGCTTGGTTTCTTTGAGGATATGCCTGCTCTTAATAGAAAAATAAAAGCATTATATGATGTTGGACTTGGTTATATCAAACTCGGACAGCAAGCAACAACTCTTTCCGGCGGAGAAGCGCAACGAGTGAAATTGGCGACAGAGTTAAGCAAAGTGCAAACGGGTAAAACAATTTATATTTTAGATGAGCCGACAACGGGACTTCATTTTGAAGACGTAAGCATTTTGTTGAAAGTTCTGAACAAACTAGTTGATAAAGGAAATACAGTTATTGTTATTGAACATAACCTGGATGTAATTAAAGTGGCAGATTTTGTAGTTGATCTTGGTCCCGGCGGCGGAGAATATGGAGGTGAAATTATTGCGATTGGAACACCTGAAGAAATTGCCGATAATAAAAAAAGTTTGACCGGAAAATTTTTAAAGAAAGAACTCAATAGAATTAGGAGATCAGATGAAATCCAATGTGGATGAATTTAGAGCATATCGCGCGGAGATGAATGACAGAATTCTAAACTCCGGCTTTAGAGATTTCAATAAATTTTTTGCACTAGATAATAAAGCATACATTGACGGCGCGTTGAACGCTAAGACGAAAGAACTAATAGGACTTTCCTCATCGATGGTGCTTCGGTGTAATGATTGCATACTATATCATATTGACCGTGCCATTCAAGAAGGTGCTTCTCAACAGGAGCTTTACGAAACATTTAATATCGCTCTTATAGTCGGGGGTTCGATTGTAATTCCTCATTTGCGGTATGCAGTAGAAAAAATGGATGAAATATTTGCAGAGAAAAATAAAAATGAAAAATAAGTTACTAATACCGAATCAGATTGTAACTGCAAACCAAAGTAACGCGGTTCTTCGCCATCATGCGATTGAAATTGTCGGAGGAAAGATTGAAAGAATCGTTTCACTCAAAGATGTAAAGAGATTGGGATATGAGGGTGAAGTTTTAGATTACTCAAACTTCACTTTGATTCCGGGATTCATTCAAACGCATGTTCATCTTTGTCAAACTTTGTTTAGAGGATTAGCGGATGATCTTGAATTGTTGGATTGGCTTCAGAAGAAAATATTTCCTTTTGAAAACGCTCATACCAAAAATTCATTACGAGCTTCGGTTCGGCTTGGATTGATTGATCTTATTACCGGAGGTACCACAACAATTTTGGATATGGGAACACTCCGAAACGAGGAAGTTGTCTTCGAAGAGTTGATATCATCCGGAATGAGAGCTTTTGCCGGCAACTGTATGATGGATCAAAATGAGTTGTATCCTTCTTTTTGTGAGACGACAGATTGGAATCTTAAATCAACTTACGATTGGGCAAAAACATTTCATAATTCCAACGGTGGAAAAATAAAATTTGGTTTTGCCCCGCGATTCGTTCTATCATGTACAGAAAAATTGTTGAAAGAAACTAAAGAGATGATGAAAGATTTTGCCGGTTCGATCTTCCATACGCACTCTTCGGAAAATAAATCGGAAGTTGAAACTGTTAGAAAGATGACCGGAAAAGAGAATGTTGAGTACTTCGACTCGATCGGAATTCTGGACTCACACACGGTTCTTGCCCATTGCATACATTTAAATGACAAAGAAGTGAAAACACTTAAGAAAAATTCAACACGGATTTCTCATTGTCCTTCCTCGAATCTCAAACTCGGTTCGGGTATTGCCAATATTCCTCGATATATTAAAGAAGGGATTTCAGTTTCATTGGGGGCAGATGGTGCGCCTTGTAACAATGGCTTAAGCGCGTTTAACGAAATGCGTCTTGCAGCATTGATTCAAAAACCGATTCACGGTCCAACCGCCATGGATGCAATAACCGTCTTTCGCCTCGCTACAATTGAAGGAGCTAAAGCACTCCATATTGAAAATGAAGTCGGAAGTATTGAAGTCGGCAAGAAAGCTGATCTTGTATTACTCGATCTTGAGAAGGCAGATCAACCAATTCACCTCAGCGATGAGCAAATTTATTCCAGCATTGTTTATTCGGCTTCAAAAGAAAATGTGAAAGCAGTTATGATTGATGGGGAATTAGTGATGGATGATGGAAGATGTTTGATGTATGATGAAGAAGAGCTTGTTCAAAAAGGAAAAGAAGAATTAATGAAAATAGTGTAGTCATTCTGAGGAGCGCAGCGACGAAGAATCTCCAAATAATGGATTAGCGATTCTTCATGAAGTTTACATTGAACGACCTGCCTGCCGAGTCTGTTGCACAACACAAATTCTATAAAACAAAACCTTCGAGGTTGACACATCGTTGGCGGTATTATAACCTCGAAGGTTGCTTACCGACTTCTGCAACACACTATTGTAGGCAGGAGTGAATATGTTCAGAAGGACGAAATGGAGTTAACTTGAAAATAATATTTGCCACACAAAACACCGGTAAAGCGAAAGAGGTAAAAGCAATCTTTGCTAATTCATCAATCGAAATATTCTCTCTTTACGATCTTGGCAACAACATTGATATCGAAGAATATGGAACAACCTTCCGCGAGAACGCATTTATCAAAGCGAGAGCAGTTTATGATATTTATAAAGTACCGGTAGTTGCTGATGATTCCGGATTAGAAGTTGAGCATCTTAATGGAAGACCGGGCGTTTACTCGGCGCGCTATGCTGGAGAAATTTGTTCTTTCGAGGACAATAATCTCAAAGTGATTGATGAGTTAAAAGATTTTCCGGAACCCCATACGGCAAAATTTATAAGTTATGCCGTTTATTACGATGGTAAAAATGAAATAGAAGCTATTGGCGAATTGCCGGGACACATCATAAAAGAACAGCGCGGTAGGAATGGTTTTGGCTACGATCCGATCTTCATTCCGGATGGGTTTGAAAAAACAATTTCGGAATTGGACTTCGATCTGAAAAATAGGATTAGCCACCGCGCTAAGTCTTTCGATGTTCTTAAAAAAAAGTTGATGCCATCCGAATAGTATTCTAAGTATGAGTATAGATTTATATATTCATAATTAAGATTTGGATTGTAATTTTATAATGTAAATAGAGGCAAGTATTCTATGGAATGGTTAATACTAATATTATGGATCTTAATAATTAATGGCGGATTGGGTGGTCAATACATTCTTAACTGGATGGGTAATCAGCCAAAGTATGTTGGAAACCAACCGGTAGGTGTTTCAGCAGGCGTGATGACCTGGTGGAGAGAATTATCAAAGCTTACATGGGCTGTAATTGCGGTAATTACAGAAGTGGTGCGCGGAAAGAAGGTAAAGTACTTATGGCCTGGTGCCATTTCAATGGCTACTATTGCTATTTGTGCTTTCACAGGAGTCATAGAAAATATCGGTTTCTTTTATTTGCCTAGATTTTATTCTCCTCACCTATATGCGCCATACGTGAATGTGTATCTAATCTTGCTGCCGTTTTTTGGAAAATTTCTCTTCGACGCTGCAATTAGAAAAGAACATTGGATAGGTATTTCGCTTGTAGTGATAGGGCTTGCTGCGCCGCATATTCCCTGGTTGATAGGTATAAATACTGATGCTGATAATGCTCTCGATTTTACGGCAATCATTTGGATCCTCATAATTAACGCTTGTCTTTGTTCCCAACAGATTTTAAACAACAAAACCGTTCAGACCGCAAAAGCAGGTGTGGGACCTAACGCATTAGTTCTATGGCGGGAAATATGGAAGATGCTTTTTATTACTTCCGCATTATTTATTTTCCCAATAGTAGGCAATATGATTCGTGTAAATATTCCAGATCAGGTTCCAATAGCCACATTTGAAACTAGAGTCTTGGCAAAAGTTGATGAAAGTAAAAAAACTCTTCTGCTTGAATCTTACGATAAAACTAAAGACGGGTATGTTTTAAAAAGCAATTTACCGGAAGAAGTGGAAACAAATATAAAAACTGCCTTTTCTTCCGTAGATTATAATAGATTTTTTGCATTGTTCGATGGAAGTATAATTCCTAAAAACTGGTGGCCGATTTTATTCGTAATAGCTGCGGGATTAACCGGTTATGTATATAGCTTCGGATTTTTCAAATTATCAAAATTTGCCGCACATTTCTGGGTTCCATACACTAATGTCTGGCTGGCTTTTCTTCCATTAATCATGCTGCTCTTTGGAAAAGATGTTACTCTCTTTCAGATTATTGGAGCAGTAATCGTAACCACCGGTCTCATGGTTGGCGTATCAGATTACAGTCGCCATAAAGTTGAGGAGATAGAAAGAAAGTATAAATAGAATAATGGGCATCTCTAAAAACTATTTTTTTTAAAATAGAACGCGGATAAAACGGATTAAAACCGATTTTCACAGATTATTATTGAAGTTATTAGAGATGCCCTAATATTATTAGTCGTCGAATGAAAAATAGATTCATTTATTAAAAATGTGAATGAATCTATTTTTCTGCAATTACTACTTGTGTTAACCCAAATGTTAGGGAGTGCTTTTCTACTTTGGAGAAACCACATTGTTTAAACAGTGCAACCAAATCTACCTTCATATCAAACTCACCCACAGATTCCGGTAGATAAGTATATGCTTCTTTGTCTTTAGAAATTAACCTTCCGATAAACGGTAAAACTTTGTTAAAGTAAAAGAGATAAAAATTTCTAACAAGTGGATTGGTCGGAAGTCGGAATTCCAAAACAGTCACTTTACCATTAGCAGAAAGAATTCGATTGAATGATTTGAATGCTTGAAGGATATCATAAAAGTTACGCACACCAAATGCCACGGTAATATTTGTAAAAGATTCATCCTTGAACGGCAGATGTTCGGCAACTGACTCTACAACTTTGCCATTTATCCAATCAACTTTTTTATTGAAGAGCGATAGCATGTTGAAAGAAAGATCCGCGCCAAAAATCTTCTCTACACCGGACTTCTTTGCGCTAATTGCAAAATCTCCTGTTCCACATGCGATATCAAGCAATTTTGTTTGTGCCGACATGCCGGATAGTTGAATGGCTTTCTTGCGCCAATAGAAATCAACACCGGCACTAAGAAAATGATTTAAGAAATCATAACGATGCGAGATTGAATCAAAGATTCTTCTCACTTGCGATTTTTTATTTGTGTCTTCCATCTTATCAAACTTATTGGTAATTTTTCACCCGAACTGATAAGGCAATTTATGGATAAATATCTAAAAGCTATTAAACAAAATGTATGTGCTATTTGCGTTGATTCTAACGAAGAGGGCGGCTGTACATTAAATGAAAAAGAGACATGCGCAGTCGAATTATTTCTTCCTCAAGTTATCCAATTAGTTCACAATGCGGATTCTGAAAATATCCAAGAATTACAAAATAAATTACGAGAAACTATTTGTGTTGAATGCCGTACTCAACAAGGCGGTAATTGCTATCTACGCGAAGACGCAAATTGCTCATTAGACAGATATTTTTCTCTCATTGTTGAAACCATTCAAAGAGTGGATGCTGGTTTTATTTCCTGATCTTGCTCTTGCTCATTCTAAATAAAGATCAAGATTACGATCAAGATCATGAGCAAGAACTAAATCGGAAAAAACTTTTGTTCCTTTTTACTCATCCACCATTCGTAAATATACTTTCCGCTCCATAACGTAAAAAACATAAACACTAATCCACCAATCAAATCCGCAACGTAGTGGTATCTTAAATGGCTCTTCTCCCTTTCGAGTGGGTAAATTATAGCAAAATGTAACGGACATT